>NZ_JUGU01000001.1:1550000-2247500 GCF_000799465.1 Psychroserpens sp. Hel_I_66
ACCAGGGTATCTAATCCTGTTCGCTCCCCACGCTTTCGTCCATCAGTGTCAGTTGATTATTAGTAATCTGCCTTCGCAATTGGTATTCTATGTAATATCTATGCATTTCACCGCTACACTACATATTCTAACTACTTCATAATAACTCAAGATAACCAGTATCAAAGGCAATTCTACAGTTGAGCTGCAGACTTTCACCCCTGACTTAATTATCCACCTACGGACCCTTTAAACCCAATGATTCCGGATAACGCTTGGATCCTCCGTATTACCGCGGCTGCTGGCACGGAGTTAGCCGATCCTTATTCTTACAGTACCGTCAGAGCCCTACACGTAGGGCGGTTTCTTCCTGTATAAAAGCAGTTTACAACCCATAGGGCAGTCTTCCTGCACGCGGCATGGCTGGATCAGAGTTGCCTCCATTGTCCAATATTCCTCACTGCTGCCTCCCGTAGGAGTCTGGTCCGTGTCTCAGTACCAGTGTGGGGGATCCCCCTCTCAGGGCCCCTATCTATCGTTGCCATGGTGTGCCGTTACCACACCATCTAGCTAATAGAACGCATACTCATCTTTTACCGCCGAAACTTTAATAACAATATGATGCCATATCGTTATGCCATGGGATATTAATCTTCATTTCTAAAGGCTATCCCCCTGTAAAAGGTAGATTGTATACGCGTTACGCACCCGTGCGCCACTCGTCATCTGGTGCAAGCACCAATGTTACCGTTCGACTTGCATGTGTTAGGCCTGCCGCTAGCGTTCATCCTGAGCCAGGATCAAACTCTTCATCGTTAAATTTTTAGTCTTGCGACTGTGTCTTAACAACTAATCGAAATTGTTTAATTTCAGTACTCAAAATGGTCTGTTCTTTTGTCTGTAGGAAACCGTTTCCGGTTACCTACTTACGCTGTCAATTCAATATGTTAATGAACTTTATCTTCTCTTTGCAAAAGCACTTTACTGCTTTAGCGGGTGCAAATATAAAACCCTTTTTTTATTCCCGCAAAACTTATTACGTTTTTTTTGTTTTTTTTTTCAAACCCAATAAAAAACGAAACCTGCTAAAGAACTTGACTAAGCTTATGCGCTTAGCGGGTGCAAATATACAACCTCTTTTCTATTACGACCAAAACTTTTTGTGCCTTTTTTTTGATTATTTTTTATAACCAAACCACACACCCTTATTCTGAACTGGTTAGGTGGAATATTTCTTTCCAAAAGGTTAATTATAATATCAACATATTAATACATAATATATATTGTATGTAAATATTTAAGACACTATCTTTGACCTCTTAATTATTTGGTCACTATTATGATAGATATTACTTTACCTGACGGTACAATTAAAACTTTTGAAGAAGGTACTACCCCTATGGATGTTGCAAAGAGCATTAGTGATGGCTTTGCTAGAAATGTGATTTCAGCAAATTTCAATAATGACACTATTGAATCTTCTACTCCATTATATAAAGATGGTTCATTAATATTATATACATGGTCAAACGAAGAAGGCAAAAAAGCCTTTTGGCATTCGTCTTCCCATTTATTGGCGCAAGCACTTGAAGAACTTTACCCAGGTATAAAATTATCAATTGGCCCTGCTATTGAAAATGGTTTTTATTATGATGTTGATCTTGGTGACCATTCAATTTCAGAGAAAGATTTTAAGACTATTGAAAATAAAATGCTAGAAATAGCAAGAGGTAAGCATGAATTTAAAATGCGATCTGTTTCAAAAGAGGAAGCTTTATCATTATACCGGTCTCAAAATAATGAATACAAAGTTGAACTGATTGAAAACTTAGAAGATGGTACAATCACCTTCTGTGATCATTCCACTTTTACCGATTTATGCCGAGGAGGTCACATTCCTAATACAGGAATTATAAAAGCTGTAAAATTACTATCCGTTGCGGGTGCTTATTGGAGAGGTGACGAAAACAACAAACAACTGACTAGAGTTTATGGTATCTCTTTTCCGAAGCAAAAAGAATTAACAGAGTATTTGGAGTTACTTGAAGAAGCGAAAAAACGCGATCATAGAAAACTAGGAAAAGAGTTGGAACTTTTTACCTTCTCCCAAAAAGTTGGACAAGGTCTGCCTCTATGGCTACCGAAAGGAGCTGCTTTAAGAGAACGACTTGAAAATTTCTTAAAAAGTGCGCAGAAAAAAGCAGGTTATGAAATGGTGGTAACTCCTCACATTGGACAAAAAGAACTTTATGTGACTTCAGGACATTTCGCAAAATACGGTGAAGATAGTTTTCAATCAATAAAAACACCAAATGAGGGTGAAGAATTTTTGCTGAAACCTATGAACTGCCCTCATCACTGTGAAATTTATAACACAAAACCCTTCTCTTACAAAGAACTTCCTAAAAGATATGCCGAATTTGGCACTGTATATAGATATGAGCAGAGTGGAGAATTACATGGACTTACAAGGGTTAGAGGATTTACTCAGGATGATGCTCATATCTTTTGCACACCCGATCAATTAGATAAAGAATTTAAAGATGTTATCGATTTGGTATTGTATGTTTTTGGTTCTTTAGGATTTGAAAATTTTAAAGCTCAGGTTTCATTAAGAGATCCTGAAAATCCAGAGAAATATATTGGAAGCGATGAAAATTGGAAAAAAGCTGAAGATGCGATACTAAATGCAGCGATAGATAAAGGATTAGATTATGTTGTAGAAACTGGAGAAGCTGCTTTTTATGGCCCTAAATTAGACTTCATGGTGAAGGATGCCTTAGGGAGAAATTGGCAACTTGGTACAATTCAAGTAGACTATAATTTACCTGAGCGATTTGATTTGACATATAAAGGAAGTGATAACGAACTACATAGGCCAGTTATGATTCATCGTGCTCCATTTGGAAGTATGGAACGGTTTATTGCTATTTTGCTAGAGCATACCGGTGGGAATTTCCCGCTATGGTTGGTCCCTGAGCAGGTTATTGTGTTATCATTAAGTGAGAAATATGAAAAATACGCTGAAAAAGTTTTAAATTTGCTAGAAAATCACGAAATTCGCGCCCTTGCAGATAATAGAAATGAAACTATAGGTAAGAAAATCCGTGAGGCGGAAATGAACAAAATACCTTTCATGGTTATTATTGGCGAGAATGAAGAGAATGACAATAAGATTTCTGTTAGGAAACATGGTGGTGAAGATTTGGGCATGATTAGTGTACAAGAGTTTTCAGAAATTATTGATAATGAAGTCAAAAAGACATTAAAAACATTTAAATAAATAAGTTTAATTAAAATATATAAGCCATAGCAATACGTAGAAGACACAACTCTAAGCGAGTAGTAAAAGAAGATCAACACAAAATTAACTCTAAAATTAGAGCCGAAAAGATAAGACTTGTAGGCGACAATGTAGAGATTGGTATTTATGCAACAAAAGACGCTTTAGCCATTGCGGATGAGCAAGGGTTAGATCTTGTTGAAATTTCACCTAAAGCTGATCCTCCAGTGTGCAAGGTTATGGACTATAAGAAGTTTCTTTATGAACAAAAGAAACGTGATAAAGCTCTAAAATCTAAAGCCACTAAGGTAACAATCAAGGAAATTCGTTTTGGTCCTCAAACAGATGATCATGATTACGAGTTTAAAAAGAAACATGCCGAAAAGTTTTTAAAAGATGGAGCAAAATTAAAAGCCTTTGTGTTTTTTAAAGGACGTTCAATCATATTTAAAGAACAAGGACAAATCTTATTATTGAGATTAGCCCAAGATTTGGAAGAATTGGGTAAAGTTGAACAAATGCCTAGATTGGAAGGAAAGCGAATGACAATGTTCATCGCTCCAAAAAAAGTAAAGTAAACTGAACTCGACGCTTCGAGACAGTATAAAAGATAATAAGCGAATCGTAAATAAAAATAGGAAACAATGCCTAAAATGAAAACAAAATCTAGTGCCAAAAAGCGTTTTAAGCTTACAGGTACTGGTAAAATTAAAAGGAAACACGCTTTTAAGAGTCATATTTTGACAAAAAAATCTAAAAAGCGTAAGCTAAGGTTAACCCATGATGCTTTAGTACACAAAGCAGATGAGGATAACATTAAAACAATGTTACGTTTAAAGTAATATTGTTTTAAGCGGTTAAAACAAATTATAAACCCTGGAGTTAGGCAAAAAAATTTAGCAAGTATCGAAAACTTCGGTCGCCTACTACAAAAAAACAATTAAGAAATGCCAAGATCAGTAAATTCAGTAGCAAAAAGAGCCAGAAGAAAAAAGGTTCTTAAGCAAGCAAAAGGTTACTTTGGAAGACGTAAAAACGTTTGGACAGTAGCAAAAAATGCGGTTGATAAAGCGATGCAATACTCGTATAGAGACCGCAGAGTTAAAAAGAGAACATTCCGTTCGTTATGGATTATGCGTATTAACGCAGGTGCAAGACAGCATGGAATGAGCTATTCAAAATTTATGGGAGGATTAAAAGCTAATAATATCGAATTAAACCGTAAGGTTCTTGCCGATTTAGCTATGAATCATCCAGAAGCTTTTGAAGCAATAATAAACAAAGTTAAATAAAGGCTTTCGCCTAATAACAATAACAATTCGCTTATAAAAAAAACCGACTCACTTCTGAGTCGGTTTTTTTATTTGAATTTCTTGAATTAATGATTTACAATCTATGAACTGCATGTAATTTTAATTCTTCGGTCTTTCCTTCTAAAAGCTCATCACCTAAAGAGATTGATTGGTATTTTCCTGAAAGATTTATTAGCTTTAATAGGTCTTCAGAAATTAACAAAGACTCTTTATACACATTACATTGCTCCTGTATTCTTGACGTTGTGTTGATAACATCTCCATGATAGGCCAATTCTTTTTTTACGGTACCTACCTCTGCTATAATAATTTTTCCTGAATGTAATCCAGCCTTAAACTCTGGTACTACACCATATTTTTTAATGTAATATTTAGAATGTTTCTTTATCTTCCTATCGTAATCAAAAAACAAATTAATACAATTTAAGTTTTTAATCCCCTTTTTGAGTTTCCAGGTTATTACTGCTTCATCACCTACATATTGATATATTTCTGCATCATATTTAGTAATGATCCTATTAAGATAATAAAAGCAGTCTTGAATAAAACGACTGTATTTTAAATGACCCAATTCTTCCGCTATGGTAGTTGACGACTTCAAATCAATAAACATAAGAATGCGCTCAACTTCTCTAGGATTTCTGTAACGCCCTAAAATCATGTTTAAGATTACCCCTTTTCCAAATTTATTATTAGCAATTCTTAAAAAGGAAAACAACAAAGAGCATATTATAAAATATGCTGTAACCATCCAAAATATTCTATTAGTCAACCACCAGCCTCTATGATTGGGAAAATCTACGTTTATGTAGCCTTCTGCTAAATGAGCTACTAGTGTTAGAGAAAAAACTAAAAAAATAAAATATATAAACGATTTGAAAAGAACTATAAGTCCTAAGTGCAGTATCTTAGAGAGAAGTTTGTCAAAAAGGAATTCTATGATACTATAAACTATCGCTACCATTATACCCAAAATAACGCCAAACATCAAATACTCTATCACTGAAATAGATTTACTCAAATTAACAGCGCTCACCTGCTCCTGATGCCTGCCATAATATCTTATTAAAATAAAAAAGCAAAAAGCAAACGACCAGAATAAAATCGAATAGAAAAAGAGTTTAAAAAATTGTTTTAGGGCGAATATCACGAGTTATTTATTTATTGTTGGTATCTGAAATTTCATTAATCGCAAGCTTGAACTCTGTCCAATCAATTAATTCATCACCATCCTTATCATATCCTTCTATAAGTTTACCAGCTACCATTCCTCTTATAAAGCCACTTATCTCTGCCTGTTTTAAAAGTTCCTTAATTTCAGATTTGGATAATTTACCATCGCTATTTTCGTCAAAAAACGCGAAAGCAGCCTCAGGAGTTTTAAAATGGTTTGTGATTAGAATCTGGATTTTGTTTAAAATGATTTCTTTTGTTGCCATCGTATTAATTTTAGCATTAAAATTAAATAAAACAAGCCATTTAAATTGATTCAAATGACTTTATTATTACTTTATAATCTTATTTTTAATTAGTTTACCAAACATACTTTTTAAAAATGGAAGTTTTTTATTTCTACTTTTTGAAGGATTGATATAAAACTATATTTAAAAATATCTCTTTGCTACCAGAAAAAAAAAGGCGCATCACTGCGCCCTTTTTCCCAAGTTATGATTATCCCTAAAATTTAATCACTCTTTTCGAAATTTCGCCAAATTCCGATTTTATTTTTATAAGATACATTCCGTTGCTTAAACTTGAAATGTTCATTGTATTTAAAGTTTGTTCGCAAGTTTTACTTAACAGCAATCTTCCATTAATATCGTAAACCGAAATTTGGAAATCAGCTTCCAAAGCATTGGATATATTAAGTAAACCGTTTGTTGGATTTGGATAAACACGAATATTACTAAATAATTCATTTTCCTCAACACCCAAAGTTTCTTCAACATTTACTACTATTTCTTCGCGTTCACTTTCGCAATTATTAATATTTGTGCTAGATACCCAATAGGATGTTGAACCTATTGTTGAAGTATCTGGTATTGGTGCTGTTGTTGTGCCTGTACCACCAGTTGCTGTAGTATACCATAGTAACCCTGAACCATTTGCTCCTGTTGTAGCTGTTAATTGTGCTGCAGTATCACCTTGATTATAGATTACTGGTGTAGAAACTGAAGCTTCAGAAGGAATTATTGTACCTGTTGTTACTGGAGAACCAGCAACCCAATTTGAAGTTGTTCCTGTTATCAAAATTAGTTAAAGTTCCGTTATTTGCATTGGCACTAGCATCTGCTAGAGTTAATACACTCGTATTTCCCGATGCATCGCTTCCTTGGTTAAATTTATAGTAGACTACTAACCCAGTTTCAGAACCTTGTAATTCACAATTTTTTGAACCCTTAATTTGTTCTGCTGTTCTTGGAACATTCCAAATGCGAACCTCATCTATAGAACCGCTAAAATATTCAGAATTCAAAGTTCTACCAATGGTTACATTACTTGTGTTAGTTAAATTATGTGAAGAAGCAGTAGGAGTGTCTGAACCTATTAAAACTCCATCAACATAAATACTTCTTGTTGTTCCATCATAGGTTGCTGCCACATGATACCATGTATTAGTTATAAAAGTGTATGGAATAAACAAATCATTTGCCCACCAATAATTAACTAAACCAGTTGTAGTAAGTCGAAAAGCATTTGTTTTATTTGTAATACCATAATCTCCCCATCCAACAATACCTCTGTCTCCTATTTGAGATGGATTTATCATTGCTTCAATGGTATAGTTTGAATTTCCACTTGGAATATTGGTTGGGGTTGTAGATAAAGGAACATAATCATTAACTCCATCAAAATTTAAATGTGTTGCAGGTAACACCACTGCAACTATAATTTCTGTTCTTTCACTCTCACAACCATTGGCGTTAGTACTTGATACCCAATAAGACGTTGACCCAACTGTTGCTGTATCTGGTGTAGGTGCTGTTGTAGAACCTGTATCACCAGTTGCTGATGTGTACCATAACAATCCTGTACCGTTTGTACCTATTGAAGCTGTTAGGGCTTGGGCTATATCACCTTGAGTATAAATAACTGCTGTAGTTACTGTTGCTTCGGAAGGAATTATTGAACCTGTTGTTACTGGAGAACCAGCTAACCAGTTTGAACTCGAACCTGATAATGCAAAATTTGTTAATGTTGCATCATTAACATTGGTAGTAGCATTTGTTAATGAACTAATACTTGGGTTTGCTACTTCAGCATAACCTTGATTAAAATTATAGTAGGCTACTAATCCCGTTTCATTACCTTGTAATTCACAATTTTTACTTGCGCTAATTTGTTCTGCTGTTCTAGCAACATTCCAAATACGTACATCATCTAAATTACCATTGGTATATTCACTAAAGCCTGGTAAATTTCCTAGATTCCCAACACTTCCTGAAAAAACAGGAAGATTTACATCTGCAGCTGGGCGGGAGTTTTGTAAAACACCATCCAGATAAGTTGCGAAAACATCATTCTTTTTCCATACACATGCGACATGATGCCATGTATTGTCTTCAACTTCTGATGTAGTTCCTATTTCTAAGCCATTAACACCTCCATCTGTAGAAACTATAAATTGAGGATTTCCTCCACCCCAACCAGCTACTATAAAATCGTTTGGATTATTCTGAAAACGAACAGCGCTTTGTACTCTACTTCCTTTGAACCAATATTCAATAGTCAACTCTGTACCACCACTTAATGTACTACCGACATTGTTTGGTAAAGCAACATAATCATCTATACCATCAAAATTTAAGTGAGTGGCAAGCTCTGCTACATAGACATTTATTGGTTTTCTTCTGCTTTCACAACCTCCTGCATCACTTTGAGTTACATAATAAGTAGTAATACCAATAGAATTTGTATTTGGTATTGGCGCTGTTGTACTTGGCATTCCTCCTGTATTTGACGTATACCATTTAAGGTCTGTTCCATTAGCAGACAACTCCGTCGAAACTTCTCCAACAGAGTAATAAACATCCTCTACAACTGGCTCCGTTGGCATCGATGCTTCTGGACTATTAACAGTAAACGTGAAATTCTCATAAATGAAATTAGATGAAGTGGTATTACCAATTTGCCATTTAATTAAAAATTGATCTATGGGCAATAAACCTGCTGGTATTGTAAAGGAACCACTCACAGGATTGTTAGTTACATTTATAGAATTTATTAAATTTTCACCAGTACTATTTACCGCATACATTTTAATAACTCCAGTAGCACCTGCCTCGAGATTAAATGTGTAATTGACATCAATATTTGTGTGACATTTTGAGAAATTTGAAAAATTTTCGATTTCGTACTCTTGTCCAGTTACCCAACTCGGTTGCTGATATATCCCAATGACCTTGCTGTATACATGATCGTAATTTTGCGCTACCGCAAAATTTAGACTTATAAAAGCCAATAAAAAAAAGTAAAGTTTAAATTTCATAGGTATTTGTTTAGATTAGTTTAATACTACTCAAAACTAAATCAAACTCTATGAAATACAAATAAACAGGGTTGAAGTGCAATATTATGTATGTGAATGACTTTTAATCGTTATAACTTACACTTAAACGATAAAATATTGTTTTCTGAATTGAATATTTAATATTGAAGAAAGTATATTAATATTAGGGTTAATGTCTTACAAACTTTTGAACTGCTTAGCAAAGGATCGAGACAAAGGAATTTCCACATTATCGATAACTACAGAAGAAGCTGATAGACGCTGAACCTTTTGTTTATTTACAACGAACGATCTGTGGGTTTGTTTAAATAATTCCGAAGGAAGATTATTCAACATTGCATTGAGAGATTGCCTGATGGTATATTTTTTTCTATCTGTAACAATGTGTACATAATTACCATCTGCATTTAGATATAAAATATCCGAATACTCTATATTAACAGTATCATAGCCATCTTTGAACCGAAAGGTCTGTATTTGTTTTTTCTGTAAAGCTAAATTTATGGATGCCAAAACATCTACTTTCTTAATTGGTTTTGTCAAATAAGCATCAGGATTTGTTTTTAAAGCTTCATTCATCAAAGCAAAATCATATTGACCTGTTACGAAAATGACGATTGCATTATTGTTTTTTAAATTAGAAAGTTCAATCCCAGAATTAACACCGCTTAAATTAATATCCATTAAAATAATGTCTGGTAAAAAAGAAGCCATTTCTAATAAAGCGTTTTCACGGTCATTGGCAATTTTAATTTTTTTGAAATGTGCGTCTTGTAAAATTTCTGCAATATAATCTGCAATGATGATATCGTCTTCTACAATTAGAATTTTAATGGAGTTTTGGTTAGTCATTGTTTAGTTTTTTTTCAAAGGAAAAATTAAAACCATTAGTAGTATCTATATCATATTCAATTTTCAACTGGCGACAGATTTTGTCTATCAGTTTTGGCTGTATTTTTTTACCCTTAGCCTGTGTTCCATTATCTGAATAATTGAAATATAAAAAATTGTTTTCGTCGTACTTTAATTCAAAATCAATTTCTTTATGATCTTGTGATCCAAAAGCATGTTTTATGGAGTTGATGTAAAGTTCGGTCAGTAATAAACCTAAATACATGGCATAATCTGTAGGAGTTTCTGCGGATGCTATATGAAATTTATTCTGAATATCATTTTCCTTGAAAACTTCAAAAAAGGTAGCTTTAACATCATTCAAATAATCATGAATATCAACTTTTTTCTTGTCTTCATTTTTATATAAATGTTTGTGTAATGTTGATATTGCTTCTACTTTGGTCAAGATATTTTTCAATTGAAAACCTTCTTGACCTTTAGTTTTCTTTAACTGATCTGAAATAAGAATCACCACCAATTGCAAATTATTATTTATGCGATGATTGGCCTCGCTTAATAAAAACTCGTTTTCTTGTGATAAATCCTGTAATTGTTTATTACTGTTTTTTTCCTTTTTTAAGAAATGAGCAATTAAAATTGCAATAGCTATTGCAAACACCAAGAACACAATACTTACATACAACTTAGTTTTGTTAGTTGCTAAAGCCTTGTTTTGATTGTCGATCTCAAGTGTGTTGATTTTAATTTGGTTCTCTTTGTCTTCAAGTTTATATTTTTCTTCGAGTTCGAATAAAAATTTATTATGCTCCAATTGATAGTACTGATCTGTAAGTTGAAGCCTGATTTTCAGATATTCGTAAGCTTTATTTGTATTGCCTAATTTTTCGTAGATATTACGCGTATTGTCTGTAAAAAGAATTTCGTTATATAACAATTCATTTTTCTTCGCAAAGTCTAAAGCCTTTAGACTTTCGGTTAGTGCTTTATTTAACTGGTTATCTTTTATTAAAAGTCTTGTATAATTAACATAAGCATCTGCTCTTTGCTGAATAAGTTTATTCTCTAGTGCGTATACAATTAACTCCTGGAGATAGCTAATGGCTTTACCATACTCCTTTTGATCTTCGTAAACTCCCGAAATTTCAAGGGTAGAATAAAATATATTATCCTTATCATTGATTTTTTTGGCCAATTTTAATGCCCTTTCGGCATATAACAAAGTCGAATCTTGTTTATGGAAATATTCAGTGAAAAGTGCTGCTTTCCTGCTGTAGAATTTTACCAGACTCGCATCACTAATCGTATTATACTTTAAAATTAAAGATGCCTTATCTAACTCGGTACTTGCTTCTTTGAATAGCGTTCGTTTTCTGTAAAACTCCGCCATTTTTACGTGGTAAAGAAACTTAAGTTGAGGGTTATCGGTTTCTTTGACAATTTCAAAAGCTTTTAAATAAAAATCATTGGCTTGGTTGTAATCGAGATTCAGTTTATAGACTTCTGCTAATCCCATATAGCTTTCGAAAGTCTGTTCTCTATTTTCTGTTTCTGCTAATCTATTTTTATAAAAGTCGATAGCTTCATCAAATTTATTTTCATAAATAAGTTGTTGCCCATCAATAAATAAGCTATCATTTTGTGCAAAAGAGACTTGAAAAAATATAAAGACAAAAGAAATCCAGAAACACTTCATATTAAGTTTTCTGTTTCTTCTTTTTTGCTGCTGGAAATAACACGTTATTAAGTATTAATCGATATCCAGGAGATGTTGGATGTAAATCTAATTCAGTCTTTGGGTCACCTACTTTGTGTGTATAATCTTCAGGATCGTGTCCTCCATAAAACGTAAAAAAACCTTTTCCTTTTATGCCATGGATGTATTTAGCTTCGCCATTGGTTTTATTCTCACCTAATACTAACACATTTGACTTAATTTCTTCTCGAGTAAAAGAGGTCGTTTGTCCCATAAAACCTTTTACCAAAGCAGTATGGTTTTGATTGAGCATTGCAGGAATTGGATCCCACTTTGCTGAAAACTCCATAAGAGAAAAATAATCAGTAGTTTTCGGAATTCGTCGTTTTCTAGTCATATCAATAGAAGAAAACTCATAAACATTGGGACTTGTTTCTAACAAATAATCCTTAAAAGCCATGGTTTTGGAATAATCAATCTTGTTTTGGTAGCCAGCATCACTCCCATCACCATCAAACATAGGTTCACAAATATCCACTCCATCGGCAGACAGCGCAATATCAAAACTATCTGTAGCGCTGCACATTGCAAACATAAAACCGCCACCAATAACATATTCCCTAATTTTTTTAGCAACCGCTAATTTTTCTTCGGAAACTTTAGAATAACCCAACTTTGTTGCTAAAGCTTCAGCTTCTTTCTTTTCTTGGATATACCAAGAAGCAGATCTATAAGCTCTATAAAACTTGCCATATTGTCCAGTAAAATCTTCATGGTGAAGATGCAACCAATCGTATAAAAGGAGAGCATCATTCAATACTTCTTCATCGTATATGGTTTCGTAAGGTATTTCAGCATATGTCAAAACCATGGTCACAGCATCGTCCCAAGGCTGTAAACCTTTAGGTGTATAAACCGCTATTTTTGGGGCTTTTTCCAAGACAACCGCTTCCATATTTTGTGACGGACTGGCAATCATATTCAGAATTTCTTCAGCTTTACTATTAGATATCACTTCAAAGCTCACACCTCTAATTTGGCATTCCCTTTGGATTTCTTCACTATCTGGCAACAAAAATGATCCTCCTTTATAGTTTAAAAGCCATTTTACTTTCAATTGTTTTTCAAGCGTCCAATAGGTTACACCATACGCTTTTAAATGATTGCTTTGACCTTCAGCATCCATAGGGATTAATATATACGACGCATAAGAATGTGCCACAATAAATAAAAATACAATTAGGGTTACTATCTTTTTCATAATTGAAATATACTCAAAAATTATTCCGAAGCTTAATAGTTTAATATAGTTTTAAAAGTTTTTTGGCTAAAACCTTTTTTTTAGGTTAAGGCTAACTTTTTTAATTCATTATAATAAGGTAAACACTCCTCTAATAATGATTTTAAATGCTTCGGAAATGAATCTTTTTTTGGCTCATATTTCGCAAAACCAGAAGATTTATGCACATTCTCATACCAATATGTAGACCAAACGCCATCCTCTTTACGTTTTGAGGGTTGCCAATTAAGCATATGTTCATCAAATGGAATTTCTACATGATCACATAATTTCCTCAAGACACTTTGAGGATTTAACAATACATTTTTGGCATCAAGAACTACAAAGTCTATGTTCTTGCTTTTAAACTCTTTAATTAAATCTACGTGCAGTTTATAGCCAACATCCTCAATTGTTGGGTTTTTGATCACTCTATCAAACGAGGGTAACATTTCTTTTGGATCGCGAGTAAGGATGACATTAGTCAACTTGCTCATGAATGAACGGTCTAAATCTAACAAATGATGCGTCATATTCTTGAAGAAAAGCACTTCTGCTTCCGAAGAATTAAGCATCATATCCACCACTTTTGCTCCATCATTCTCCATTGTCGCTAATATCTCTTCTGCTCCAGGGTGATATTCACTAGCTTTAGAATTCCGAAGATAATAACCATATAAAGGCTCATCAAAAACCTTTGTATCCTTACGTTGTGCAAAACTGTACATCAAAGCTGTCGAAATATTACGCGGTCCAGACCAAACCGAAATTCGCTTTACATTATTTGACATTTAAAACAGCTTCTGCAATTAAATCATTGTATAATCTACTTAACTTTTTGGTCATATCGCCATATGATTTGTCACCAATTGTGCGACCATCAATTTTTGTCACTGGAGTTAGACCTCCAAAAGTTCCTGTAACAAAAGCCTCATCTGCTCCGTAAACATCAAACAATGAAAAATCTTTTTCATGACACTCTATATCGTTACGTTCGCAGGCCTCAATCACTTTAGCTCTCGTGATCCCGTTCATACAATATTTACCGGTAGACGTCCATACTTCGTTGTTTTTTATGACGAAAAAGTTTGTTGCATTACAGGTTGAAACGAATCCATTGACGTCCAGCATTAACGCTTCATCTGCTCCAGCTTCAATGGCTTGAATGAGCGCTTGGACCTCGTGTAATTTACTGTGGCAATTAAGTCTGGGATCTAAATAATCTGGCGAACCACGTCTAATTGTAGATGTAAAAAGCGTGATTCCTTTTTCTTTACTGTCTTGGGAAGCTTTTTTATACTCTGGTATAATAACAATATTAGGTCCGGAAATTGTAAGTCTAGGATCTTGTGATGGTGTTTTTTTTATGCCTCTTGTAATCATAATTCTAACGTGAACATGATCTGTCATTTTATTTTTATCCAAAACTTCCCAGACAATTGCAGTCAGTTCTTTTTTAGAAAACGGAAATACCATACCAACACTTGCTGCAGAAGACCACAATCTATCTAAATGATCTTCTAAAAAAACCAGAACACCTTTATGCAAACGCAACGCTTCCCAAATCCCATCTCCAACAAGATAACCGCTATCAAATACAGATATTTTTGCATCTTCTCTTCGGAAATAGTCTCCATTCACATAAATCTCTATGTCTTTATTTCTGTCATCTGCGACAGCATTGTGCGTACCGTGAACCATATTTAATACTTAAATTGATTCTAGAAAGATAATTATTTTGTGAGAGAATTTTAAGATTTACAAAGTAATTAAATACTACTTTTTTATTGATTTTATGGAACGCTCGGGACCAGAGAGTAGAGACGCAATTGTTTTGGTATTTGGAAATTGCTCTAAAATAATTTTAATAAACACAGTAATTGGAATTGCCATAATCAATCCTGGAATTCCCCAGATAAATCCCCAAAGCATGAGCATAATAAGCACAGCTATAACATTTATCGAAAATGATTTACCCATAAATATAGGCTCTAAAATAGCTCCAAAAACAACCTGAACTCCTGTTATTGAAATAATAAAGAACAATAAGGCACTTGTAGGATCTAATTCTACAAAAGCAAAAATAGATAACAGGATAACGCAAATAAATGAGCCTACCATTTGTACAAAATTGATTAAGAATCCAAAGAGACCCCAAAATATAGGGAAGCTCACTTCAAAATATACACAAGCTAAACCAGTAAATAATCCCGTAAGAGCGCTAACTAAAAACTTAACTTTAATAAAGGTGATTAAATCTCTTTCTATTTTTATAAACGCTTTTACTGAGGTATGCTTGCGCTTTAAAATCGTATTGTTCAAAACTTGATGCATGTTTATAGACTCTGATAACCAAAGAATAGTAAAAAAAACAATCATCAAAATATTGGTTAGAAATTTTCTAACGAAATCCACTGTAGAACCTATATTATCTTTTGCAAAAAATTGTGACAAAAAATTACCGTCTGGATTATACTCCATCCCAACCTTATCTTGCATGTAAAGCATTAAGTCATTAATTTTAACTTCTGCTTTAGCGAAAAAACCTGTATTATTTGATAGAATTTGTTTACTTGATAATTGCACCAACTCCACTCCTATCATGACGCCAACAACAATGAGCGAAATCACGATGATGATACTTATTAATCTTGGTACATTTCGTCGTCCCAACCAACGCATTAATGGCAAAAACAATAATGCAATAAACATCGAAGAAATTAAAGGAATAAATATAAATGATAAAATCTTGAGTAGATAAAATACCAAAGGAACCACTATAAATAATAGTAGCACATTAGTAGTACGTCTTTGTTCTAACATGAGGCAATGTTTGTTTTCTTAATAGCAAATGCAAATTTAATGGAAAATGTCTTTAATTGAATTAAGACTATCTTAAAATTTAAAAAGGCACATCATTATCATCCTCTTCTGGTGCACCAAAAGCATCATTTGCAGACGGAAATTTATCTGGAGTAAACGTATCATCGTTTGCTGCTGCATTCATTTTAGAATGGAATTCGCCAAATGGTGTATCAAAATCATCAAGGTTATCAAACTTACCTAAATGACCAACAAACTTTAATCGTATGTTTTCCAATCCACCATTTCTATGCTTAGCGACTATGAATTCTCCTTGACCTTCGGTTGGTGAACGTTCCTCATCATCCCACTCGTCAATTTTGTAGTATTCTGGTCTGTAAATAAAGCTTACAATATCTGCATCTTGCTCAATCGCTCCAGATTCACGTAAATCTGAAAGTAACGGACGTTTACTTCCTCCACGGGTTTCAACTGCACGTGACAATTGCGATAGCGCTATAACAGGTATAGATAATTCTTTAGCCAAAGCTTTAAGATTTCGGGAAATTGTTGAAATTTCTTGCTCACGATTTCCTCCTTTTTGACTTCCTCCAGCTGTCATTAACTGTAAGTAATCTACCATTATGACCTTGATTCCGTATTGTGAAGCTAAACGTCTAGCCTTTGCACGTAAATCAAAAATAGAAAGTGATGGTGTGTCGTCAATAAATAACGGTGCTTTTTCTAAAGTTTTCACTTTAACGTTCAACTGTTCCCACTCGTGCTTTTCCAATTTTCCTGTTCTTAACTTTTCTGAAGAAAGGCTCGTTTCCGAAGAAATTAAACGCGTTATCAATTGAACCGATGACATTTCTAATGAAAAGAACGCTACCGGAATATTACTATCTACTGCAATATTTCTCGCCATTGTTAAGGTTAATGCGGTTTTACCCATACCTGGACGTGCTGCGATAATGATTAAATCACTTGGCTGCCAACCCGAAGTCAATCGATCTAATTTGGTGAAACCTGTTGGAATCCCACTCATCCCCTCTTTATTGGAGATTTCCTCAATTTTCTTTTTGGCTTGGATAACTAAGCTTTGTGCGGTTTCGGTAGATTTTTTGACATTACCTTGCGTAACTTCATACAATTTTGCTTCTGCATTATCCAATAAATCAAAAACATCCTTAGTCTCGTCGTATGCTTCTTCTATAATTTCGTTGGAAATTTTAATCAAACTACGCTGAATATATTTTTGAAGAATAATACGTGCATGAAACTCAATATGCGCAGATGACGATACACGTTGAGTTAATGAAATCAAGTAAAAATCACCACCAACTAAATCTAACTTTGCGTCTTTTTTTAATTGACTGGAAACGGTTAATAAATCGACCGGTTCACTGTTTTCAAATAATTTGAAAATTGCTTCAAAGATATGTTTATGGGCATCTTTATAAAAAGCATCTGTACTTAGTATATCAATAACCTCATCAACACCTTTTTTATCAATCATCATTGCACCAAGCACAACTTCCTCTAAATCAATAGCTTGAGGTGGTATTTTTCCTTTCTCTAAACTAATGATAGTGCTTTTATCGACTTTGTAGCCTTGTAGTTGGTTAGGTTGTTTCATAACTGCGAATGTAAATAAATTGTAAACTAAAATTGAATTTTTAAAATCTTCAATCTTAACAGGTCATCAACAATTTAACTGTTGATAACTTGTTAATATTGTTAATAGCCATAAAAAAAACCGAAACATAATGCTTCGGTTAAATGAATGCTATATTTTAAAACGGATTAGCCTTTAAAAACTCCCATCTCTAAGTATTTTTCCATACGTTGATTCACCAAATCTTTTGGTGATAAGTTTTTAAGTATCTCATAATTTTTTTCGATGGCTTCTTTTACTGCTAAAAAAGCAGCTCTTCTATCTGTATGTGCTCCTCCTAATGGTTCTTTTATAATATCATCTACCAACTTGAGTTTCTTCATATCTGGAGCAGTCAGTTTTAATGCATCTGCAGCACGCTCTTTATATTCCCAGCTTCTCCATAAAATGGATGAACAAGATTCTGGTGAGATTACTGAGTACCACGTGTTCTCTAACATTAAAACGCGATCTCCTACTCCTATCCCTAGTGCTCCACCAGATGCACCTTCACCAATTATAATTGTAATAATTGGCACTTTAAGCCTTGTCATCTCGAGAATATTTCTGGCAATGGCTTCTCCTTGTCCGCGCTCTTCTGCTTCCAACCCTGGATATGCTCCTGGTGTGTCAATTAGAGTGACCACAGGTATTCCAAATTTTTCGGCAGATTTCATTAAACGTAATGCTTTACGGTAGCCTTCGGGATTTGACATTCCAAAGTTTCTATACTGACGCGTTTTAGTATTAAAACCTTTTTGTTGACCTATAAACATATAAGATTGGTCTCCTATTTTACCTAAGCCACCAATCATCGCTTTATCATCCTTGACATTACGGTCACCATGCAGTTCTAAAAATGATTCTCCACAAAGTGCTTTAATATGATCTAAAGTGTATGGTCTATCTGGATGCCTAGACAGCTGCACACGCTGCCAAGCTGTTAAGTTTTTATAAATCTCTTTTTTGGTTTCAAGAAGCTTTTTTTCAATTTTCTTACAGGTTTGGGTGACATCAACATCACTCTCCTCGCCTATTAACTCGCATTTCTCAAGTTGTTCTTGAAGTTCTTTTATTGGTAATTCAAAATCTAAATATTCCATAGAAATTTTGATAGTTTTAAATTAAAATTAGTTAGTTAATACAAATATAAAAACTTTAATCTGGTTTATTTGTAAAGGCTCTTCGATTTTTATAAGTCTTGTAATTTTTAAGTATGCCATCGGCTAATACTGTGGTCAATACCAAAAATGCACCATAATAAAATTGTGTGCTCATAAGTTCGGTTTCAGGAAATAAAAATAACGCCAATCCTAAACCATATAAAGGTTCTAAATTATAGGTCAATATCACTGTATAAGGACTTAAATTTTTCATTACGCCAACAGAACCAATAAACGCGTAGGCTGTACAAACAGATGCCAGTATTAGCAAATACATCCAATCTGATGTTTTTAGGGTGAAAAATTCCGCAGAAAATCCACCTTGAAATATCAATATGAAAAATGTCAGAAACACAACTCCGCTAATAAACTCATAAAATGATATAACGGTGGCACGATGTTGTGCTATAAAACGACCATTGATCACTGCAAATAACGTTGAGAACAATGCTGAAGAAATACCGAGTAAAATACCATTTATGTATTTTATTTCGCTTTGCGTGATTAGAAATATTCCTATTATTACGATGATTCCAAAAATGATCTCATACCAAATAATCTTTCGCCTATAAATTAAAGGCTCAATAAAAGACGCAAAAAAAGCGCCTGTTGAAAACATGGCCAATGTGATTGAAACATTGGATTGATTGATGGCTTCAAAAAAGGTAATCCAATGAAGTGCTATGATAATTCCTGCTCCAAAAAACTTTAGCTTGGCTGTTGTTGAGACTTTAATTTTCAGCTTAACAATTTTAATATATAGGTACATTAAAATTCCTGCAATTAGCATTCGGTACCAAACCAAAGCAGTTGAACCTATAGATATTAATTCTCCTAAAATAGCAGTGAAACCAGCAATAAAAACAAGCAGGTGTAAATGAAGATAATTCTTTAATTTATCGTTTTGCATTGAAGAGCAGATAAGCTGCTAAGATACCAAAAACAACATTGGGTAACCATACAGCAACTATTGGCGAAAAACTGGATTGAGATGCCATAACACCAAAAACTTTATCAAAAAACACAAATACCATGGCTACGGTGATCCCAAAAGCAAGGTTGATTCCCATACCGCCACGTCGTTTAATCGAAGACACGGAAACTGCAATAATCGTCAATATAAATACTGAAACCGGTAAGCTCCATTTTTTGTACTTCACCACTTGATAACGTCCAATGTTTGATGATCCTCTGCGCTTCTCTTTTTCTATAAATTTTGTAAGTTCATCATATTGAAGGGTCTCGGCAATATATTCTTCTGGCGTTAGATCGTCTGTATCAAACTCAAACTGCATCTCCTTTCTATTTTCAGTTTCAATGATATCCTCTGTTTTGCCGAAGGTTCGCCTTGTATAATTTATTAAACGATATGTGCTGTCACGATCTGTAATAGATTGCGCAGTAATTTTGTAGATGAGCTTATTACCTTCAAAATGTTCTAATGTAAAATTAGAACCTCGTTTTGTTACAGGATTAAAACTACTTACATAGATGTAATCATTATCGTTTATTTGTCGATAAATATTTGTGGTTTTGGTAACGTTGGCATTATTTTTTAGATACTTGTATTTAAACTCATTAAACCCCTTACTTGCATTTGGCGCCAGATATAATCCCATAATTAAGGCCAAACTCGCAATGATGGTTGCACCAATCATATACGGTCTTAAAAATCTCCAAAATGAAACGCCTGAGCTCAAAAATGCAACAATTTCAGTATTATTGGCGAGTTTGGAGGTGAACCATATCACAGAAATAAATAAAAATATTGGATATAGAAGATTGGCAAAATAAATCGTAAAATCAAGATAGTATTGCGCCACTGCTCCAAAAGGCACTTCACGTTCTAATATTTTACCAATTTTTTCAGCAAGATTTACTGTAATCCCAATGGGAATAAACAGCAGCAACATCATCAAAAATGTAAATAAATAGCGTTTTAATATGTACCAATCTAATATTTTCACCTATAATCTTTTATCCATTTGTTTCACCATCTTATCTTTCCATTCTCTAAAATCTCCTGCTATGATATGCTTTCTTGCTTCTCTTGTAAGCCACAAATAAAACCCTAAGTTATGGATTGTCGCGATTTGTTTTCCTAATAATTCATTTACCGTGAAGAGATGCCTGAGGTAGGCTTTGGTATATTCAGTGTCTACAAATGTAATTGCCATTTCATCTATAGGTGAAAAATCGTCTGCCCATTTTAGGTTTTTTATGTTAATGCTACCGTGAGCTGTAAAGAGCATCCCATTTCTGGCGTTTCGAGTTGGCATTACACAATCAAACATATCGACACCAAGTGCAATATTTTCTAAAATGTTTATTGGCGTGCCAACTCCCATCAAATAACGTGGTTTTTCCCAAGGTAATATTTCACAAACTACATCTGTCATGGCATACATCTCTTCTGCTGGTTCTCCAACTGAAAGGCCTCCAATGGCATTCCCTTGAGCTCCAGCGTTTGCGATATATTCCGCAGATTGTTGTCTTAGATCTTTATACGTACTTCCTTGAACAATTGGGAAAAACGTTTGTTCGTAATCATATTTAAAAGGCGTTTTATCTAAATGCTTTAAACACCGTTCTAACCAGCGATGCGTCATATGCATCGAGCGTTTAGCATAATTGTAATCACATGGGTAAGGTGTACATTCATCAAAAGCCATGATGATATCTGCACCGATGCTGCGTTGGACTTCCATTACATTTTCCGGAGTAAAAACATGGTAGTTCCCATCAATATGGGATTTAAATTTTACACCTTCTTCTTTAATTTTTCGATTGGCAGATAATGAATAGACTTGATAACCTCCAGAATCGGTCAAAATATTGCGGTCCCAGTTCATAAACTTGTGCAAACCACCAGCTTTTTCCAAAATTGGAGTTTGAGGTCTTAAATACAAGTGATAAGTATTTCCTAAAATAATATCTGGATTAATATCATTTTTAAGTTCTCGCTGGTGTACACCTTTCACAGAGGCAACCGTACCAACAGGCATAAAAATAGGTGTCTCAATCTTACCATGATCTGTTGTCATCACACCAGCTCGAGCTTTACTTTGAGGGTCACTTGCTTTTAATTCGAAATTCATTAAATACTTTGAGTTGAATTGTAAAATAGGGTTAGTAAATAAGGGAAAACCAAAAAATTGGCCAACACAAAAACTATAGCTACATACAATATTTTATTATTTGCTTGTCTTCTTTTATGAACGATAGAGAGCACAACGGGAACCAATAAAAACAGTAAAAACCAAAGACTCATCTTTAGTATACCAGTCATTAGATTTGGCACAACGTTTTTTTCTGCTGAGATGTATTCTCCTACTTTAATGAATTCATTGAAATTCTGAATCTCATCAATATCCAATATGGAATTGATAAGGAGAACTATCCCAATTATAATCGCTAAAATGCCAAATATATTCTTCTTTAAAAAGCCCATCAACGCGCAAAGATAATTATCTAGACGTATTTAGGTCTTAAACATTTAATAAAATTATGCTTCGGAAACATAAAATCTAGTTTTCATATTTCATTTAAATAAAAATTGTTAGCAACTGACTAAAATCGTTAATAAGTGCAAGCTCTCTATTTTTGATTAGCCTCATTAAAACTTTATTTTTGAAGCTGAAAATAATCACACTCATTATATGCCAAACACACAACAATTACAGGATTTAACAACACAAGTTCGTAGAGATATTTTACGAATGGTTCACAAAGTAAATTCTGGTCATCCAGGAGGCTCCTTAGGATGTGCCGAATTTTTTGTAGCACTCTACCAAGAGATTATGGATAGAAAAGACACCTTTGATATGGACGGAATTGGAGAAGACCTATTCTTTTTATCAAATGGTCATATTTCGCCAGTTTTTTATAGTGTCTTAGCTAGATCTGGCTATTTCCCTGTAGATGAACTTAGCACATTTAGATTAATAAATTCCCGCTTACAAGGACACCCTACAACCCATGAAGGTTTACCGGGAATTCGGGTAGCTTCAGGATCATTAGGTCAAGGCTTCAGCGTTGCCTTAGGTGCTGCGCAAACCAAAAAATTAAATAACGACAAACATTTAGTCTATAGCTTGCATGGTGATGGTGAATTACAAGAAGGCCAAAATTGGGAAGGCATCATGTATGCTGCAGCAAATAATGTTGATAATATCATTTCAACAATTGATTTAAACGGTCAACAAATTGATGGCCCAACAGATGTTGTCTTGCCAATGGGAAACATTAAAGGAAAATTTGAAGCTTTTGGGTGGACAGTTGTTGAGATCAATCAAGGTAACAATATTGATGAGATCCTAAAAGGAATGGAAGTTGCAAAATCAAAGACAGGCAAAGGAAAACCTGTTTGCGTACTCCTTAAAACAATTATGGGCAACGGAGTAGATTTTATGATGCACACCCATGCTTGGCACGGTAAAGCTCCTAATGATGAACAATTGGAAATTGGTTTAGCTCAAAATGCTGAAACTTTAGGAGATTACTAATACAACTTTTAATTAAATAGATAACCACTCAAGTGGGCATAACTATGAATACATATACAAATACAGGAAATAAAGATACGCGCTCAGGCTTTGGAGCGGGATTAACAGAATTAGGTAAAACCAATGAAAACGTTGTTGCACTTTGTGCAGATCTTATTGGATCTTTAAAAATGGATGAATTTAAAGCCAACCATCCCGAACGTTTTTTTCAGGTAGGAATTGCCGAAGCCAATATGATCGGGCTTGCAGCAGGAATGACCATTGGAGGTAAAATTCCATTTACGGGTACCTTTGCAAACTTTTCTACAGGTCGTGTTTACGATCAAATTAGACAAAGTGTTGCCTACTCAGATAAAAATGTAAAAATCTGTGCATCTCACGCGGGATTAACTTTGGGAGAAGATGGTGCAACACACCAAATTCTTGAAGATATTGGTTTAATGAAAATGCTGCCAGGAATGACCGTAATCAACACTTGCGATTACAATCAAACAAAAGCAGCAACCCTAGCCATTGCAGATCACCATGGACCTGTTTATCTTCGCTTCGGAAGGCCAAAAGTGGCGAATTTCACTGCGGAAGATCAAAAATTTGAAATAGGAAAAGCTGTTAAACTTACCGAAGGAAATGATCTTACCATTGTCGCTACTGGCCATTTGGTTTGGGAAGCTCTCGAAGCTGCTAAAACATTGAATGATAAAGGAATTTCTGCGGAAGTCATAAATATCCACACCATAAAACCTTTAGACGACAAGGCAATTATAGAGTCTGTTTCAAAAACAGGATGCATTGTCACTGCCGAAGAGCACAATTATTTAGGAGGTTTGGGAGAGAGTGTTGCTAGAGTTTTGGCAACTAAAAAACCAACTCCTCAAGAATTTGTTGCAACACAAGACACATTTGGAGAATCTGGAACTCCAGAAAACCTGATGGAAAAATACGGACTCAATGCTGATGCTATTGTAAAAGCTTCAGAAAAAGTGATGAAAAGAAAATAATCTATCTTAATCCTATTAAAAAAATCCGGTTTCTTTAAGCTGGATTTTTTTGTTTTATGACATTATTTGAGATTTAATTTTTCCGAAGAAAAAGAAATAATTATCCTTTGGCAGCGTTTTTGATATTGTACATCTAAATCACAAAAAACGAATATTATGAAGAAATTAGTTATGAGTGCGTTTTTATTAACGTTATTATGTTTTACTGCCAATGCGCAAGAAGGGAGCGCTTTTGGAATAAAAGGAGGTTTAAATTATAGTGCCAATGGCGATTATTTTGAATCTATTGGAGACAATGCCAAAAACCCAGATCGCAACATTGGTTACCATATTGGTGTCTTTGGTAAGATTGGAAATGATTTTTATTTAAGACCAGAGCTTATTTATACAAACACAAAAAGTGATTATGAGAGTGATGAATTTGTTGTTAAAAAGATTGATGCACCTTTATTAGTTGGCGCTAAGATTATTGGTCCAATTAGCGTGTTTGCTGGACCTTCTTTTCAATATATTTTGGATACTGATTTTGATGGAATAGATATTGGTAATGTTGAAGATGATTTTTCGGTTGGTTTAAATTTTGGAATTGGATTAAACTTTAATAAAATTGGAATCGATTTGAGATACGAAAGAGGATTTAGTGAAAATGAAGCGACTTTTATTGGTAATAATTTAGGCGAGGGCGCTGTTAGTAGAATTGATACCAGACCAGATCAATTGATTTTGAGTTTGTCTATTGCCCTGTAATGATTCGGATTTAAAAAAAGTAAAAAAAAGACGCCTAATGGCGTCTTTTTTATTTTCTTATTTAGAACAAAAAAAATTATTTAGGTATCTGTTTGGTTACTCTCAGTAGAATCTGCATCTAAATAATTTGGGATCCCATCTCCATCTGAATCATCATTAGTTGGATCACCGTCATTGTTAAGATCTTCGTATATAGTCAATACACCGTCGCCATCATCATCAACATCAAGGAAGTTTGGCACGCCATCACCATCTGTATCATCGTCTGCAATGTTCTCATTACCATTTACATCTTCTATATGAGTGAGCACACCGTCACTATCATTATCTACAGGACTAGAATCATATAATTCAAACTTAAATATCAAATTCGAATAGGAAGGAATTCCTACTTGACCTTGGTTGAAATATCCTAAACCTGATGGTAAAAACATGACACCAAAACCATAATTAGAATAGGTGACGGTACCATCAGAATTCTCAAATATGCTTTCAGCAGTTTTGAAATCCTGTAAAACATCCTTCCAACCTGGTACGACACCTAACAAATTAAATACTGCTGGATTGACAGAACTGTCGAAAATATCTCCATCTTGTAATAATCCCGTGTAATTTATGCTAATATTGTCTGTGAAATTTGGTTGAGGACCTCCTAAGCCAGGATTTAAATCTAAAACGTAGTATACATAATCTTGTTCTAGATATGATGTCATACCTAATGTTACATCATTCCATAACAATTCATTAGGGTTACCATCTTCATCTAATGGAGATTCTGATATAATAATATCTTCTTTAGAATAATCTATAGTAGGATCACTAAAAAAAGATTTATTATAATAATGGGTTTGCAAATATTCTAAAAGAAGTTCATCATCTGTAATTTGCTGTTCTCCTCTATCACGTGGAGGTGGAATGCTTACTTCATCATCATCTGGTGTACATGCAAAAAACACAGCAGCGATTGTGGTTATTAATATGAATATATTTTTGTAATTCATAGTCATTAAATGGTCTTAAATTCAAAAGAGATTTGAATTGTTGATTATTGCTTATTTTTAAGGCGCAAGATACAATAATATAATATTTTTGCGCTATACAATTAACGTCAATTTCACAGTTTTAATATGAGAATAGATAAATATCTTTGGTGTACCAGATATTGTAAAACACGAAGTATTGCAACAAATGCTTGTAAAAAGGGTCATGTAAAAATCAATGGGCAAACTGCAAAACCAAGTAGAGATGTCTATGCCACTGATAAAATAGAGTTCAGAAAAAACCAAATAAACTATCAACTTATAGTCAATGACTTACCAGAAAGCAGAGTTGGCGCTAAAATTGTCAATTTATATGTTACCGACGTCACTCCAAAAGAAGCGTTTGAAGCAAATGAAATGCTAAAGTACTCTAAAGAATACTATAGGAAAAAAGGCGTTGGGCGTCCTACAAAAAAAGACAGACGTGATCTTGATGATTTTTACGAAACTCCTGAAGAAGATTTATAAAATTAACAAAACCGTTTATTAACTTTGAAAAAATAAACCGCCAAAATGGATACTACTCAAGACATTATTCTTAACCATCAAGAGATACAAAACAAGATTAAACGTATTGCTTATCAAATTTATGAAGCTAATGTTTATGAAGAGGAAATTATTCTTGCTGGGATAGCGGATAACGGATTTATCCTCGCAAAAAAACTAAAACAATCACTTGAGAAAATTTCTGATCTCAAACCTATTCTTTGTAAAGTGGTGATTGACAAAAAAAATCCCTTGAACAATGTGTCCACTTCACTTACAGAAGCAGAATATAAAAATAAATCTATAGTTCTAATTGATGATGTTCTCAACTCTGGAGGCACATTGATTTATGGCGTAAAACATTTTCTGGATGTACCCTTAAAACAATTTAAAACCGCTGTATTAGTAAATAGAAATCACAAAAAATATCCTGTTAAGGCAGATTTTAAAGGCATTTCACTATCTACTTCTCTTCAAGAGCATATTGAGATTGAATTATCAGGCAAAAATTATAAAGCCATACTAAAATAGACCTAATAAAATTTTTTCGATGATTTGGTTAACAGATTTATCATCTGTACTGATTTTATAATTTGACTTTTCATAATATGGTGCACGTTCAAACAAATGTTTTCCGATAAATTCATATAATTCCTCAATATCATCTATATGAGAAATCAAGGGCCTTTTAGATTTTTCCAAAAACAATCTTTTTGATAATGTTGTTATAGTCGCTTTTAAGTATATAGTTTTTATATTTTTTGATGATGTCATTATTTCTAAATTATTACCATAGCATGGTGTTCCACCTCCTAAAGAAACAACAGTATTTTTCAAAGAAAGCATATCTAAGAGAGATTGGCTTTCTATTTTTCTAAAATATATTTCACCTTTAGATTCAAAAATAGATTTTATCGAAGCATTTTCTTTTGTTTCTATATAATGATCCAAATCTATAAAATCGAAATCCAAAATATTGGCTAAGCTTTTACCAATTAGCGATTTTCCAGAACCCATATACCCAACTAAAAATAAAATCATTTTTTTCTTATAAATTGATTATTAAAAACATAACTAATACTTAAACAAAAAAACAAAAAATTATCTAATAATACGTTTGGATTTTTAATAAAACGTTTTATATTTGCACCCTCGTTAGAGAAACTTATTGACCAGTTAGCTCAGTTGGTAGAGCATCTCCCTTTTAAGGAGATGGTCCTGGGTTCGAGCCCCAGACTGGTCACAAAAAATTAGTTAAGCACTTCGCTTAACTTTTTTTTTATCTTTACTGAAATAATGCGCACGTGGCGGAATTGGTAGACGCGCTAGCTTGAGGGGTTAGTGGACATTAGTCCGTGGAAGTTCGAGTCTTCTCGTGCGCACTTTATTTAAATCACTTTAAAACCTTTAATAAAATCACAATTCTATTGATATTTATCAAGGTCTATTTTTCCCAAATCATATAATTTCAATTGCTCATTTCAATAGTTCATAAGTTGTATTCTTTTGATTATATCTGAAATAACAGTAGAAAAATGTTAAAAAAAGCTTATTTTTGTTTAACCTTCTTAAACCAAATATGAACAATATAAAAAGCACCTTTAGCATAAAGGATCTCGAACATCTTACTGGCATAAAAGCTCATACTATTAGAATTTGGGAAAAAAGGTACAATCTACTCCAACCAGAAAGAACTGACACCAACATTAGATGCTATTCGCTAAGCAGCCTACAAAAACTTTTAAATATTAGTTATTTAAATAATAATGGCTATAAAATCTCAAAAATAGCATCTTATGAAAGTTCGAAAATTCCTGATCTGGTAAAAGAAGTAGCAATTAAAGATCAAACCAACAATCATACATTGAGTACTTTTAAGCTCGCAATGGTTAATTTTGATCAAAAGCTATTTTATGATACCTATAGCAGCTTAGTAGATGTAAAATCTTTTGAATCTATATTTTACGAAGATTTCATCCCTCTACTTTCTGAAATTGGCATGCTCTGGCAAACAGACACCATTACACCCGCTCAAGAACATTTTGCTACAACGTTAATTCGACAAAAGATATTAATAAACACAGAGAAAATTCAATCTCAAAATCAAATTAAATCCAAAAAAGTATTTGTACTCTATTTACCAGATAATGAAGTTCATGAGCTAGGTCTCATGTTTCTCAATTATCAAATAATTGCAAGTGGCCATCAAAGTATCTATCTCGGCCAGAGTGTACCAATAAAAAGCTTAAAAGATATTTTAGGCTACTATGACGATATTACATATGTCTCTTACTTTACAGTTAAGCCAGATAAAAATAATATTGAATCTTATATTGATGAATTCACTAATACAATATTGAACCATCCGCATACAAAATTTTGGATTTTGGGCAGAATGTTAAGTGAAATAGACATCAAAACTCTCCCAAAGCAAATTCAAGCTTTTGATTCCATAAAAAATTTAGTTAAAAAACTATAAAATTTCACAGCTAAAGTTAACTTTGTTTAACTTTTTTTTAAATTTGTTAGACAATGAAAAAAAGTATATCAATTATTGGTTCAGGATTTTCTGCTTTGGCTGCCTCATGCTATTTAGCAAAAGATGGTTTTGACGTCACTATTTTCGAAAAGAACAGTACTATTGGTGGTAGAGCTAGACAATTCAAAAAGGATGGCTTTACGTTTGATATAGGTCCAACCTGGTATTGGATGCCAGATGTTTTTGAACGATTCTTTTCAGACTTCAATAAAAAACCAGAAGATTACTATACCTTAGAAAAACTCAATCCTGCATATAGCGTTTACTTCGGAAAAGAGGATTACATCACCATTGAGGACACCTTAGAAAAAATTTGTGCTGCATTTGAAGCGGAAGAAAAAGGAAGTTCCAAAAAGTTAATGAAATTTATAGACAACGCTCAAAATAATTACGACGTTGCCATAAAAGACTTAGTTTATAGACCAGGAGTATCTCCATTTGAATTGGTCACTCCCGTAACCATAAAAAAAATAGGTCAGTTTTTCAGCACCATAAAAAAGGATGTTAGAAAAGAATTCAAAAATGACAGACTGGCTATGATTCTAGAGTTTCCCGTTTTGTTTCTTGGTGCCAAACCAGATAACACGCCATCCTTCTATAGTTTCATGAATTATGCCGATTTTGGTATCGGCACATTTCACCCTAAAAAAGGAATGTACCAAGTTATATTGGCAATGGAAAGTCTCGCTAAAAGCTTGGGCGTAAAGATCAAAACAGAAAACTCAATTGATAAAATTAACGTAGATAATGGTAAGGCAACCAGTATAACTGTTAATGGAGACATTTATAAAAGTGATATTATTTTGAGTGGAGCAGATTATCATCATACCGAAACACTATTAGACTCAAAATACGTTCAATATTCTGAAAATTATTGGGAGAAAAAGACCTTTGCTCCCTCCTCTCTATTATTTTACGTTGGTTTTGATAAAAAATTAAAAAACGTAAACCATCATACCTTATTTTTTGATGTAGACTTTGATGTCCACGCCAAAGATATCTATGACAACCCTAAATGGCCAGACAACCCCTTATTTTATGCAAGTTTCCCATCTATTACAGATGAAAGCTCTGCCCCAGATGGCAAAGAGGCTGGCATTTTTTTAATTCCGTTAGCACCAGGATTAGAAGACACTCAAGAGCTACGTGAAGCATATTTTAACAAGATTATTGATAGATTTGAAAATCTAACCTCTCAAAGCGTCAAAAAAAATATTATATTTAAAGAATCCTTTTGTGTAAATGATTTTATCAAAGATTACAATTCATATAAGGGCAATGCATATGGTATGGCAAATACGCTTTTACAAACTGCATTTTTAAGACCCAAATTGAAAAGTAAAAAAGTGAGCAACCTATATTTCACAGGACAATTAACGGTTCCAGGACCAGGAGTTCCGCCTTCATTAATTTCAGGAAAATTAGTGGCAGAACTTATTAAAAAACACCACAGTAATTAATATGAAGTCAATTTTTGATTCTGTTTCCCATAAGTGCAGTAAGACCGTAACAAAATCTTACAGTACTTCTTTTTCATTAGCAACTAAAATGTTGTCAGACTCAATACGTCAGGATATTTATAATATTTATGGCTTTGTAAGATTTGCTGACGAGATTGTTGATACGTTTCACGACTACGATAAACAGACATTATTTGATAATTTCTCCAAAGATTTAGAATTGGCATTAGAGCAAAAAATTAGTTTAAATCCCATTTTAAACTCTTTTCAAGAGACCTATCATAAATACAATATAGACAAAAGTCAAGTAGACGCATTTATGAAAAGTATGCGTACAGATTTACATAAAAGCACCTATTTAACAGATGATGAATACAAACAGTACATTTACGGTTCTGCAGATGTTGTTGGGCTTATGTGCTTAAAGGTTTTTGTTAAAGGTGATAACGAAAAATATGAGTCCTTGAAAGATTCTGCAATGAGTTTGGGGTCTGCTTTTCAAAAAGTTAATTTTCTTAGAGACTTAAAAGCAGATTTTGAAGACTTAAGTCGTACCTATTTTCCAAATACAGATTTAAACCACTTAGACGAAGATTCTAAGCAAGCAATAATTTTGGATATTGAAAATGATTTTTCCGCTGGACTTGAAGGTATTAAACGTTTGCCCTTAGAAGCGAAATTTGGCGTTTTTATGGCATATCGCTATTACAGCCAACTACTTAAAAAACTCAAAAAGACACCTGCTTTAGAGATAAAATCTGCTCGAATTAGAGTACCAAATTATAAAAAGTTTGAATTGCTCACCAGGAGCTATGTCAAATATCAATTAAATTTAATGTAATTACATGCAAACTATATATTGGATATTAATTTTCTTAGGCGTTTTTAGCATTATGGAATTTATGGCTTGGTTTACACATAAATACATCATGCATGGCTTTTTATGGAGTCTACATAAAGATCACCACCACAAAGACCATGACAGTTGGTTTGAGCGCAACGATGCCTTTTTCATTTTCTATGCCATTGTAAGTATGGTGTGTTTCTACCTTTGGAGCTATGAAGGCGTCTGGTATTGTTTACCTATAGGACTGGGAATCATGGCATATGGAGCAGCATATTTCGTTGTGCACGACATCTTTATACACCAACGTTTTAAATTGTTTAGAAACGCAAATAACTGGTATGCCAAAGGCGTGAGACGTGCCCACAAAATACACCACAAACATCTTGGCAAAAATAAAGGTGAGTGCTTTGGGATGTTATTTGTACCATTTAAGTATTTCAAAAGATAGCACCTAATTATTTTTTATGACATTACGTTCCCATTTCGATTATATCATTATAGGAAATGGACTGGCAGGACTTCAATTAGCCTTAAAGTTAACTTCGGAAACGAGCCTTAAACAAAAAACAATAGCATTAATAGACCCCTCAACCAAAGCTATTAATGACAAGACATGGAGTTTTTGGGAGCAAGAACCATCACAATGGAATCATATCATTCATAAATCATGGGAAAAAGCCACAGTCATAACCTCCAAAAAAAACATAGAGCTAAACCTCAAACCATATAACTATAAAACCATTCGTGCCATAGATTTTTATACGGAAGCTAAAGCACAGCTCCAACAAAAGCCAAATATCCAATTTATACTCGATAGCGCAACAGCAGTTATAGAAACCGAAACTCTTGTCAATATAGAAACAGAGACAAACTCTTACACAGCCAACCATGTTTTTGATAGTAGAATTCCTGAAAACTTTTCTTCGGAATCTAAAGATGCCATTTCAATTATTCAGCACTTTAAAGGTTGGGTCATAAAAACCGATAAAGATACTTTTGACGAGAACAAAGTCATAATGATGGATTATCGTCTCAAAGACGGAAATCAGACCACTTTTACCTACGTACTTCCATTCTCTAAAAACGAAGCATTGGTAGAATTCACCTATTTTACAGAGCGTACAGTTAAAGAAGCAGTTTACGATTCATTTATCAAAATTTATATAAACGATTTTTTAAAAACAGAAAACTACTCCATCATAGAGACCGAAATGGGTCAAATCCCAATGACCAACTATGATTTTTCAAAATTCAACACAAATAAAATTACAAAAATCGGTACAGGCGGTGGTTGGGTAAAAGGTTCAACAGGTTATTCTTTTAAGCACACCGAGAAAAAAGTAGCGATAATTATCGATAATCTAAGATCTGGGAATGTACCATCAAAAGGATTATTCCGAAGAAAATATAAATTTTATGATAAGGTATTTTTAAAAGTTCTCAAAGATGAAAACTATAAAGGTGAATGGATTTTCCAACAGTTTTATGATAAAAACTCTGTACAGACCATGTTTCGTTTTTTGGACGAGGAATCTACTTTTGCTGAAGAGTTAAAAATCATGATGTCCCTATTTTCTTGGAGCTTTATCAAAGCTTTCTTTAAAACGCTTTAAGTAATTCATCGATTGTACTTATTACCTTTTCACTGTTCCAGTCTGCAACACCAGATTTATCAATCACGATTTCTCCAGTTTTACTTATGATAAATGTTCTTGGTATTGAAGTTATATTAAATTGTTCGGGATAAGTTGACAAAGGCTGATAAGCTTTAAAAGTATATGATTTCTCATTAATAAAATCTACAATGACTTCAGTTTCTTCATTTGAGACAAATAGAAACACAACGCCTTCATTGTCTTCATACTTCTGATACAATTTGTCAAGGCTAGGCATTTCAGCAATACATGGAGGACACCAAGTTGCCCAAAAATTGATGACGATTACCTTTCCTTCGGCAGAGGAAAAATCGAAATCATTTCCGTTGAGATCACTTAATTTCCAGTCGTAATTTTCGAGTTTTAATCTTTCCGAAGCATCAATAACATTCGGTTTAACTATCATTGCAATTCCTTTTTGTAAAAATACTTGAATGGGCTTTCTGGTTTGAGGTATGATCATTAATGCAATTATTATTATAAATAGGATACTTGAGGTTTTAATTCGTTTAGGTTTTGACATTTCTTTTTTTTTAAATAAGTTTCGGTGCTAATTTTAAAATTTAAGCTTAGAGACTTGTACAGTTTTCACTCTTTAAAATCAAATGTTTTAGTAAATAAAAAAGCCTTTGATTTCTCAAAGGCTCATTTCCGAAGAAATTATTATGTTATGCTGCGTTTTGCTTTTTAATTAAATTTAAAGCAGAACCCTCGTTATACCAATCAATTTGTGTTTGATTGTAGGTATGGTTTAATTTTATAGTGTCTTTGCTTCCATCTGCATGAACAACTTCTATATGAAGTGGCTTATCTGGAGCAAATTCATTTAAATCTATAAAGTTAAATGTATCATCTTCTTGGATCAAATCGTAATCTGACTCATTATCAAACGTTAGACCTAGCATTCCTTGTTTTTTAAGGTTGGTCTCATGTATACGTGCAAAGGACTTAACGATCACTGCAGCAACACCTAAGTGTCTTGGCTCCATTGCAGCATGCTCACGAGATGAACCCTCTCCATAATTATGATCTCCCACAACAACCGATTTAATTCCTTCAGCCTTATAAGCTCTTGCTGTATCTGGCACACCACCAAATTCTCCAGTCAATTGATTTTTAACAAAGTTGGTCTTTTTCCCGAAGGCATTAACCGCTCCAATTAAACAGTTATTAGAAATATTATCTAAATGTCCTCTAAAACGTAACCAAGGTCCAGCCATAGAAATATGGTCTGTTGTACATTTGCCAAAAGCTTTAATTAACAGTTTTGCACCAGTAATGTCATTACCTAATGGCTCAAAAGGTGTCAACAGTTCTAAACGCTCAGAATCTGGATCAACCACGATTTGAACATGACTACCATCCTCTTCTGGAGCTAAGTAACCATTATCATCTACTGCGAAACCTTTTGGAGGTAATTCCCATCCTGTTGGTTCGTCAAGCATTACCTCTTCACCGTTTTGATTGATTAATTTATCTGTCATTGGATTAAAATCCAAACGACCTGCAAGAGCAATCGCAGCAGTTATTTCTGGTGATGCCACAAAAGCATGTGTATTTGGGTTACCATCTGCACGCTTAGCAAAGTTTCTATTAAAAGAGTGAACGATACTGTTTTTTGGTGCATTTTTAGGATCTTCATAACGAGCCCATTGACCAATACATGGTCCGCAGGCATTCGTAAAAATCTTAGCATCCAGTTTTTCGAAAATTTCTAAAATCCCGTCTCTCTCGGTGGTGTATCGAACCATTTCCGATCCTGGATTGATTCCAAGCTCAGATTTCATTTTCAAACCTTTATCCAAAGCTTGTTGTGCAATCGACGAGGCACGAGATAAATCTTCATAAGAAGAGTTGGTACAAGAACCAATCAATCCCCATTCTACTTTTATAGGCCAATCGTTCTTTTTAGCTTTTTCGCCCATTGTAGAACCTACTGCTGTAGACAAATCTGGTGTGAAAGGACCGTTTAATAATGGGTTTAACTCAGTAAGGTTAATATCAATAACCTGGTCAAAATATTGCTCAGGATTTGCATACACTTCATCATCTCCAGTTAAATACTCTTTAACTTTGTTTGCAGCATCTGCAACATCTGCTCTATCTGTAGCACGTAAATAACGCTCCATAGATTCGTCATAACCAAAAGTTGAAGTTGTTGCTCCAATCTCTGCTCCCATGTTACAAATGGTTCCTTTACCTGTACAGGACATTCCTTTTGCTCCAGGTCCAAAATATTCTACAATAGCTCCTGTTCCACCTTTTACGGTTAAAATATCTGCTACTTTTAAAATCACGTCTTTAGGTGCTGTCCAACCAGATAAGGTTCCGGTTAATCGCACTCCAATTAACTTCGGAAATTTCAACTCCCAAGCCATACCAGCCATTACATCTACAGCATCTGCACCACCTACTCCAATGGCAACCATACCCAATCCTCCAGCGTTAACTGTATGTGAATCTGTACCAATCATCATTCCGCCTGGAAATGCATAGTTTTCTAAAACAACTTGGTGAATAATACCTGCTCCTGGTCTCCAGAAACCGATTCCGTATTTATTGGATACAGACTCTAAGAAGTTAAAAACCTCGTTACTTGTACTTATTGCATGTTGTAAATCTATTGATGCTCCATTTTTTGCCTGAATCAAGTGATCACAGTGCACTGTAGTTGGAACAGCAACATTTTTTTTACCAGCTTGCATAAATTGCAATAATGCCATTTGGGCAGTTGCATCTTGACACGCTACTCTATCTGGCGCAAAATCTACATAATCTTTACCTCTTGTAAACGCTTTACTCGGTTTTCCATCCCAAAGATGTGAGTATAATATTTTTTCTGAAAGTGTTAATGGTTTACCAACAATATCACGAGCTGTATCTACACGCTCTGTCATATTAGAATAAACCTTTTTAATCATGTCTATATCAAATGCCATAAGTTGTATTTAAAGGTTGATTATTTGTTTTAAATCCCGAGAATTCGGGTTAACAAAATTACAAAAATTAAAGGAGATTTGAAAATATGTAACAAAATGTGAATAAACATAAATATAAATCAATAAAACGGAAGTAATACAGCATAAAATTAAATTTTTAACATCAAATCATCACTATAATTATTAAATTAACAATTATCTCTTATTTAAAATGGTTCTTAATTTTCGATTTATCGCTAAGATCTGTCATTAGTCTCTCAAAACCTATCTGTAGCAAGTACGACAATAGTAGTGTTACCATAAAATATACAATTGAATAGAGAGTTACTTTTTAAGTTGATCCACTTTCCGAAGAAAAAAACTTTTCATCAATTACATTACTACGGAATTTTGATGATGCGCTTTTGGCTACGAAACGCATATTTAAATTTATGACCGATTTCTTGTATAAGGACTTGTTGGTATATTCTGAATTTATGAATAAGAATAGAAAGTATATAAAAGGTGATTAAACAATAAGAAAAGCACAGACTATGAATTTATTTTTCACCTCCAGACCTTCTGTTAGTCCACCAATGCGAATCAAAGAATAGGAATTAAATTGAGATGTTTTCCGAAGAAAAAGAATTTATGCAATATGCCATTTCTAATGAACTGATATCTATTTAGCTCGATACATTTTAATCAATACAACAATTGCCAATATAATACCAACCAGTTCTAAAAGTGTTCCAAAAGTTAAAATTTCTGAGCCATAAGGCCAATGCTGGATTTTAAAAAGCGAACCTGTTATTGTTGCTCCAATACCCAACAGTAAAATAATACCCGCAGGAATAAGTCGCCTTAAATTTATTTAAAATAAACTTTTGATAATTTGCTCGTCACCTACGCCTTCTGCTTCTGCTTTGTAGTTTTTGATAATTCTGTGGCGTAATATTCCAGATGCTACAGCTTGAATATTCTCAATATCTGGTGAGAATTTACCGTTAATCGCAGCATGTGTTTTTGCAGCTAAAACCAAATTCTGAGAGGCTCTTGGTCCTGCTCCCCAATCTACAAATTCTTTAACAAGATTGGATGCGGTTGATGCTTTTGGTCGTGTTTTACTAACCATAGTAACCGCATATTCTATCACATTATCTGCAACGGGAATACGACGTATCACATTTTGAAAGTCTATAATTTCTTGAGCGGTAAATAATGCATTTACGGTTGCTCTAACATCTGTAGTTGTAGATTTTACAACTTGAACTTCTTCTGCAAACGAAGGATATTCTAAATTAATAGCGAACATAAAACGGTCTAATTGCGCTTCTGGCAAAGGATAGGTACCTTCTTGCTCAATTGGGTTTTGGGTTGCCAGGACAAAATAAGGTAAACTTAATTTATAATGATGACCAGAAACTGTAACAGCTCGTTCCTGCATAGCTTCCAACAAGGCTGCCTGTGTTTTTGGAGGTGTACGGTTGATCTCATCTGCCAAGATAATATTAGCGAAGATTGGCCCTTTTATAAATTTGAACTGTCTATTTTCATCAAGTATTTCACTACCTAAAATATCACTAGGCATTAAATCTGGTGTAAACTGAATACGTTTAAAATCTAATCCTAAAGCCTGTGCGATGGTATTTACCATTAAAGTTTTTGCTAATCCTGGAACTCCTATTAGAAGGGAGTGACCACCAGAAAAAATAGAAATCAAAATTTGGTTCACAACCTCATCTTGTCCAACAATGACTTTGGCTACTTCGGTTTTTAGGGCTTTATATTTTTTTACAAACTGTTCTATTGCAGCAACATCAGACATAAATTATTCTTTTTCTGTTTTTAACCAGTTACTTTTAAATTCGCAACCTTTGTAATCAGCATTGATTTTTACGTACGTATCAAAAATCTTTTCTTCTTGCCACGTTTCAATTGCTTTAAATTGCTTTTCCTGTAAAGCAAGTGCCTTGATTTTAAGATAGTCACGAGCAAAATCTGCGACATGCTCATTAATTCTATCTGTAACGGTTAATATTTTAAATTTTATTGGGTTTACTCGATCCTGGTCCTGAAGAACCAAACTAATCTCTCCATCTTTTAAATCTTGGATTTGACCGTAAAGTTCAGGATCCATTTTTGTAAGCTCAAGACTAGAATCCTGAGTGTATGGGTTGATTAATTGACCACCTTCAAATTTTGTTTCTTTCTCATCACTAAACTCACGAGCAGCATCTGAGAAAGTTAAATCGCCAGACTCAATACGTTCCTTTACATTGGTAATTTCCTCTTTTGCTTCTAATATTGATGCCTCTGTTATTTCTGGACGTAACAGGATGTGTCTGATATCATATTCCTGACCTCTAATTTTTTCCAACAAAATAATATGATATCCAAAATCTGTCTCAAAAGGTTCTGAAATTTCACCTTCCTGTAAAGAAAATGCAACGTCACGGAATTCTTTTACCATTTGAGGGCGCTTACGATTTAACGTGTAAGCACCACCTTTTGATCTTGCAGCAGTATCATCTGAATAAAATACAGCTTTAGTGGTAAAACTTGCGCCATTTTCTATAACATCTGCTTTATATTCTTTAAGTTTTTCAATAACGTTTTGCTTAGCTTCCTCTGTCACTTCTGGGATGACAATAATTTGAGCTACTTTAAGTTCCGTTCCAAATATTGGTAAGGAATCTTTAGGGATACTATTGTAATATTCTCTTACCTCTTCTGGTGTGACCTCAACATCTTCTACAATTTTTCTTTGCATGTCGCCAGCAAGCTTATTGTTTTTGTTGATCTCAAACATTTCTTCACGTAAACTTTGCTCGCTATCTTTATTATAAAACTCTAAAAGCTCTGCCATAGAACCTCCTTTTTCTTCTAAAAAGGCACTGATTTGCTGTTCTATATTAGATCGAATTTCTAATTCGTTCACGGTTATACTATCCTGTATGGCATGGTGAGCGTATAATTTGTCTTCGAGCAATTTTCCGAAGAGTTGACAACGAGAAATATCCTTGATAGATACACCTCTTGCCTGTAATTGGATATATTCTTTATCGATATCAGAATCCAAAACCACAAAATCACCAACTACAGCTGCTACACCATCTACCTTTTTACGACCGCCTGTATTGGTTGTGTCTCTTTGTTTTTTTGATGTATCAACGACATCTTCGATAATTTCTTGTGAGGTAGTTACATGTATAGCAAAAACTGAAAAAATCAGCGCTAGAACCATTGTTTTATTGATAGACTTCAAATTGTTTATTCTTAATTGCATCTTTAGTAATATCTTTTTCAAGTTGTTTGATCAACTCTAATTTTCTTTTATTTATGACAATCTGTTTAATTGTAGGTTTTACGTACTCTAAAGGCGCCAAATCGTTTTGTGAAAGGACGTCTTCTATTTGCATCAAATATAGGTCTAATGAATCTTTGAGTTGTACAAAATTAGATTTTTTTAACAGTTCTTTTTTGTTTTCAGAATTTAATACCGCAATTTTCTCGGTGATTTGAGATGCCTTAATCCATAACGAATCATTTAGTGAATATCCTTTGAACTGCACAGAGATAGAATCTAAAAATTGCTTGTCTTCAATATTGAACCGCTTAAAGCGTTTTATTATTTCATCTTCGTTGATTGCGTTTTGAGGTATTGTAATATATCTAAACTTTACCAGCTCCTCATTAAGTTTAAAGGTTTCTTGGTTGGCTTCATAGACCTCTTTGGCTTGAGTCATGTTAACCGATGTGTCAATACTTTTTTTTACCAAAGCCTCCAAATAAGCTTTTGTATAAAGATCATTCTTGTACTGTTCTACAAGCTTGTTAAAATCGTTTTGTTTTTGCTCAGATAAATTACGTTCCGATCCTGCCAATAACAGTTGTTGGGTTGCCCAACGGTTTATAAAACTACTTATAATTTGTATGCTGTCATTTACAGGTGTTCCCTCTGCGACCAGATCCTTAATATCCTCTTCATACAAATATTTTTCACCAACTCTAGCCACACGTATTCTATCATCGGTTTCTTTGAAAAAGTCGCACGATACAAGCAGTGAGGTGAACAGTATGAAAATTATAAGTTGTCTCAATTTAATTATTTAGAAAGTTGCTTTTTTACACGCTTTAGAGTTTGCTTATCTACACTTACCTTAAAACGATCACGTAATGTCTTTACCCAGTTTTCTTCAATTTCATTTTGGTAATCACTCACCACACTGCCTCTAGCTTCATCCAACGTTTTAGGTTGCGCTGGCAAAAAGGTGTTGACCAAAATCACGTGATATGCCTCATTATGCTCATAAATTTCAGAGACACCTTCTTTAAATTCAAAATCGTTTGGCAAGGTTTGGTTTCCTCTCTCGTAAGTATCTGCTGTAGAAATAACATTTAAGTTTTTATCTTCATTTAAACTTGTCACTATATTTTCTACGGAACTATTTTTCTCTAAATCCTTTTGAGCCTTTTCAATAGCTTTTTCTGAAGCTGAAGATAATATGACAGCTTCTACTCTATCTTTCCAAACATATTTGGAAGCGTTATTTTTAAAATAATTCTCTAAACCTACTGAATCTTTTGAAGCTGCATTCCACACTTCTTTTTCCATAAGATCAAATAATAGTAATCCATCTCTATATTCCTTCAGCACAAATGCAAAATCCTGGTTTTCAAATTCGAGATTATTTTCATGGAACTCCAAAACCTTTTTTTCTAAAAATGCATCATATTCAGTTTTGACCAAAGATTTAAAATCGACAGACCTATTCATATATTTACGCTCAGTTGCCATAAGATAATCTGCAAAATCCTTAAATGTTATTTTGGTATCCCTTATTGAGATAAGTGTCCCCTTTTTAATATCCTCTGGTGTTTTCCATGACTGCTTAAAATAGTCTTCATTAAGAATGCTTTCAATATATGCTAGACCTTCTTTATTTTCCTTAACTTCATACTTATCCATTAATTTCTTGACTAAAGCAGAATTTATTAGTGCAGATCGAGAATCTCTTTTTACTCTATTTTGAAGTTCATTTTTCACTTCCTCAAATGGCTGCACTCCTCTTTTATCAACCAATTTAACAATGTGCCATCCAAAATCTGTTTTAAAAGGTGTTGAAATATCTCCTTTATTATCAAGCGAGAACGAAACATTTTCAAACTCTTTAGAACGTAATTGTCCACCAGTAAAAGGCGCTAACATTCCGCCCTTATTAGAAGAGCTCTTATCATCTGAAAACTGCTTTGCAAGCGACTCAAACTTCTCTCCCTGATTAATCTTATTATAAATTTGATTGATACGTGTTTCTGGATCAACAGTACTATCCTTTTGTTGCGTAGACACCATAATGTGTGATACGGTAACTTCACCTAAAGCTTTTCTCTTATCAAAAACCTTCACAATGTGATATCCAAATTGTGTTCTAAAAGGCATTGATACCTCACCAACAGGTGTATTAAAAGCTGAAGTTTCAAATGGATAAACCATTTTAAAACCACCAAAGTAACCTAGATCTTCGGCAAAAATAGTTTTACCGTCATGGACCTCTTTTTGCACGGTCTCATAACCTTCTTTTATCACTCGCTCGCGTAATTCCAACATTTGGTTATAAACTGCAAGTGTATCTGTAACAGATGGATCTAACCTAATTAAGACATGAGATGCCTTGACATCATTGGTTGTGCGATCATAAGCTTCTATCACTAAAGCGTCTGTTACTTTATTATCAGACATATAGTTTTTAGTAAGTTGCTTTTTATAGTTATTAAATTCTCTTAAGTAATTGGCATCTTCATCTAATCCCAAACGACGTGCTTCTTTTACCTTAAGTTGATAATTGATAAAAAGCTCAAGATATGCATCAACATCTTTTTGGCTCTCATCTTTTACCAAATCTAAATTTTTGTTGTACACTCTAACAAATTCTGAAGCCAATACAGGATCTCCATCTACAGTAAACAGAACATCTTTTTCATTTACCTGGGCTTGTGCACATAATGCGACAAAAAGACAAAGGGTCGTAATTAATGATTTCATATAATATTATATATTTTTTGTTGCAGTATAATCACTCACTATGCCAAAAGAAGGTTTGAAGTGATTATGTTTGTTAAACTATAAATTGATTTGGTATATCCAATTTCAGCAAAAATAAAACAATTAGGATATAAAACAAGTTGGTTTTAATAAACGTTAATACAATCTAATTAGTGTAAGAAAAAGCATCGTATTGCTTTATCTTTTACCGCTCAACTAATATTATGGTTTTTGAACTTTCAATACATTACTATTTTTAAAAATTAACTATCTTTAAATTTGAACAATCCCTCTCAAAATCAAAATGAAATATTCTACCGAAATAAAGGTAAATGCACCCTTAGAAGAATGTATAAAAAAAATGGACAGTGTTGAAAACATGAAACACTGGCAACGCGGTTTGGTATCTGTAGCCCATATCTCTGGAGATTTGGGTCAATTAGGAGCCAAAATGCAACTCACCTTTAAATTAGGAAACCGAAAAATGCAGGTCATTGAAACCATCACCAAGCGTAACTTCCCTAAAGAATTTCATGCCAATTACACCACAAAGTCCATGCATAACGTCCAAAAAAACTATTTTGAAAAAACCAGTGACGGATTCACAAAATGGATTTCTGTTAGTGAGTTCTTTCCTTTAAATTTCATGATGCGCTGCATGCTTTTTATAATGCCAAAAGCTTTTAAAAAACAGTCATTAAAATACATGCAGGATTTTAAAAATTTTGTAGAAAAAGGAACTTCTGTCGCCCATGCGTAAACTTAAACTAATCTGGGATTTTAGAGGACCTGATGCCCTAAAAATCGCTGAGCACCATGAAAAACATCTCAAGGAATTTATCGTTATAAGAAAAACAAACCTCAACATTACAGGATTTCAACAACTTAGTGATGCACATAGCATCGCGTTTATGGTGGTTACAGACGATGAAATGAAACCTGTTAGAGATGCCCTAAAACCACATCGTGGAGAATTATACAATGAATAAAACTTTTATGAAAAAACACACATTTTTATACCTACTCGTTATTCTCATTTTTAACTGCGAATCCGAAAAAAAGAATATGAGCACAACACCTAAATATGTTGAAGAAACACACTCTTTCGCAAAACCTAACAACTCCGTAATTACCCATTTGGATTTGGATATCGTTGTCGATTTTGAACAAGAGATTATTGAAGGTACCGCAACCTATCAAATTTCAAACAATAATGCTTCGGAAATCGTCTTGGACACCAAATTTCTAGACATTATCAGTACCAAGGCAGACGGAAAAAATGTTGACTTCAAGTTAGACGCATTTGATGAACAATTGGGAGAAGCTTTACGCATTCCAATTTCCGAAGACACAAAAACCATAACAATCGCCTATAAAACAACCCATAAAACCGAGGCTTTGCAATGGCTCAACCCGCAGCAAACCGCAGATAAGACCAATCCGTTTTTATTCACCCAAGGTCAGGCGATTTTGACACGCACGTGGATTCCTATTCAAGATAGTCCACAAATTCGCATCACCTATACTGCAAAAGTAAAAGTACCTCAACAGCTCATGGCTGTGATGAGTGCAGAGAACCCGAAGCAAAAATCAAGTGACGGGATTTATAATTTCAAGATGCAACAGCCTATTTCGCCATACCTCATTGCGTTGGCTGTTGGAGATTTTGAATATAAAGCAGTGAGTAACCGCACAGGTGTATATGCTGAGAAATCCATGATTGATAAGGCACAAACCGAATTTAGCGATATGGAAAAAATGGTTGCTGCTGCTGAAAATTTATATGGCGATTACGATTGGGATCAATTTGATGTGATTGTTTTACCGCCAAGTTTTCCGTTTGGTGGTATGGAAAATCCGCGTTTAACCTTTGCAACACCTACCGTTATTGCAGGAGATAAAAGTTTGACGTCGCTTATTGCACACGAACTTGCACATTCTTGGTCTGGGAATTTGGTGACCAATGCCACCTGGAACGACTTTTGGCTTAACGAAGGCTTTACGGTCTATTTTGAAATTAGAATCATGGAAGCGCTCTACGGAAAAGATCGCGCCAATATGATTGCTTTAATTGGGAGGCAAGATCTGGAAGAAGAAGTTGAGGGCTTTAAGGATGAACCTGATATGACAAAACTTAAATTGGATTTAGATGGTAAAAATCCCGATGATGGCATGAACAGTATTGCCTATGATAAAGGCTATCTGTTTTTAAGAACTTTAGAAGAAAAAGTTGGAAGGGAAAAATTTGATGCCTTCTTAAAAAAATATTTTAAAACCAATGCCTTTTCTACAGTTACTACGGAAGAGTTTGTTGACTATCTAAACACCAACCTGCTAGAGCCTAACAACATTGACTTTAAGGTCAAAGAGTGGGTTTACGAGCCAGGTATCCCATCAAACCAAGCAATAATTGTATCCAATAAATTTGAAAATGCAGAACAAACGCTAAAAGAATTTTTAGACACCAAATCTATTGACATTTCGAAAACAAAAGATTGGACGACTCAAGAATGGGTACATTTTATTCGAAATTTCCCAGAAACCATAACTACAGATGATTTAGCAAGATTAGATGAGGCTTTTAATTTTACGAACTCGACAAACTCACATATCGCCATGGTTTGGTACGAGCAAGCCATAAACCATGATTATCATGGCAATAATGTGGATCAAAAAATTGAAGACTTCTTAATACATGTTGGGAGACGTTGGTATGTATCTACTTTATTTAAGGCATTTAAGCGTGCAGATAAAGTGGATGAAGCTTTAGCTATTTACAAAAAATCTAGACCTAACTATCATAGTGTGACAGTTAATACTATTGATGATATGTTGGGTTATGAGGACTTTGAAAGTGGTGGGATGCAATAATTTGAGCAAACTATTAAAATTAATTTTTAGTATCAAACGTCTAATATTATACAATTTGACTTTGTCAAGAAAATAAACGAACTTCGTTTAACAATTGATAAAAAACATTGAAACGATTTTTTATCAGAGCATTGTTTACAATTAAAAAAATAATATGAAAAAACTAATTATAATAATTTTTATACTTCTATTTCATGGTCTATTAATTTGCCAAGAAAACTCTGATATTGAAAAACAATTAAGTCCAATGAACAAAGTTGAAATGGCAGCATTTAAAGATACTATTAATACAAACGACGGAAAACTATTTAAAATTTTGGTTATTGGAAATAGCATTACAAATCATGGGATTTCGGAAACAATTGGTTGGACACATGAGAGTGGAATGGCTGCAAGTAATATCAGAAATGATTATGTACATATAATATTAAAAAAAACAACAGATTTAATGCCAGAAAGAAAAGTTTCAATGAGAATTGCAGGTGGTGCAAGTTTTGAAAGAAATTTTGACACTTTTAATTATAAAAAAATGGATAGTTTAAAAGGTTATAAACCTGATGTTATTATTTTCCAATTAGGTGAAAATGTGTCTTTTGACTCAATCAAAACACCAATTCTCTTTGAGCAAAAGTATATTAAATTAATTAATTATGTTAAAGCTAACAATAAACCTATTGTTGTTTGTACTACGCCATTCTTTCCTTCGTTAGAAAAAAATAAAGTTATCAATAATGTTGCACTAAAGACTAACAGCTTTATTGCAGATTTATCTCATTTAGTATTATTAGAAAAGGAAAATTATTCAAAAAATGAATTGGATTACCCTGGAGATAAAAGTAAATGGAAATCTGGTGGCATTGGAATCCATCCCGGAGATTATGGTATGGAAAATATAGCTTTGCAAATAATGGTTATAATTAAAGCTGCTTTGGAATTGTAAACTAATCATAATAATGCATCATAAGTAAAAACTGTACACAACACCGTATATGATTTATTGCTGGCTTATTGCCTACTTACGAAAGTCCTCGCGGACTTTCTTGGTCGGTAATTTTTACTAAATTAGTTACTGAAACACGCAACTAACCATACACAAAATCGTTAAACGAACACCCAAAAATAAAACCTCTCTAAATTGTTTAATTAATCAAATTTTTTCAAAAACTTACCTATCTAGAATCCATAACGATGTCTATCGAAACTTGAAATTCGTACCAATTATTTCATTATAAATTTTAGTAAAACATAGGGATCTCAATAACAAAATAAAAAAGCTGAACTTAAATTAGTCCAGCTTTCTTTTAATTTATCAAAACTAATATCTACCTAGAATAATTTGGAGATTCTTTGGTAATCGTAACATCATGAGGATGACTTTCATTAATCCCTGAAGCTGTAATCTTTACAAAACGACCTGTTTCTTTTAAAGTCGCCACATCCTTTGCTCCACAATAACCCATTCCTGCACGAAGTCCGCCAATAAATTGATGGATACTCTCTACCAAATCACCTTTATATGGCACACGACCAACAATGCCTTCTGGCACTAATTTTTTGATATCATCTTCTACATCCTGGAAGTAACGATCTTTACTGCCCTGTTTCATCGCTTCAACAGATCCCATACCTCGATACGATTTGAATTTCCGTCCTTCGTAAATAATCGTTTCTCCCGGACTTTCCTTCGTACCTGCCAATAGAGATCCCAACATCACAGAATCTGCTCCTGCTGCAATCGCTTTTGGGATGTCACCAGTGTAACGAATTCCACCATCTGCAATGACTGGCACTCCAGAACCTTTTATTGCTGCTGCGACTTCCAATACTGCGGAAAACTGCGGAAAACCAACTCCTGCAACAACTCTAGTCGTACAAATAGAACCTGGTCCAATACCAACTTTTACTGCATCTGCACCAGCCTCGACCAAATATTTTGCAGCTTCTGCTGTGGCAATATTACCAACAATCACATCTAATTTTGGGAATTTCTTTTTAATGTCTTTTAGTACCATCACCACACCTTTGGTATGACCGTGAGCTGTATCAATAATTACAGCATCAACACCTGCATTAACAAGTGCTGAAGCTCTTTCGACTGCATCTCCAGTTACTCCAATAGCAGCTGCAACTCGAAGTCTTCCGTAGGTATCTTTGTTGGCGTTTGGCTTTTGTGTGACCTTTGTAATATCTCTAAACGTGATGAGTCCTACCAATTTGTAGTTGTCATCAACAATCAATAATTTTTCAATTTTATTTTGCTGAAGGATCTTCTCTGCATCCTTTAAAGACGTGCCTGCTTTTGAGGTAACTAAATTTTCCGAAGTCATTACCTCTACAATCGGTCTATTATTTTCATGTTCAAATCGCAAATCACGATTGGTAACGATTCCTTTTAGAAGACCATTATCATCAACAATCGGGATTCCACCAATACCATGCTCTGCCATAGATTTTTTAGCATCGCTCACCTTTGCAGTCATTGGCAACGTTACGGGATCTATAATCATACCGCTTTCAGCACGTTTTACTCTGCGTACTTTTTCGGCTTGCTGCTCTATCGTCATATTTTTGTGAAGCACGCCAATACCGCCTTCTTGAGCCATGGCAATTGCCATTTTACTCTCGGTAACTGTATCCATAGCTGCGGAAACCACAGGGATATTTATAGTTATGTTACGTGTGAATTTTGTTTGGATGTTTACCTCTCTTGGTAAAACTTCAGAAAATGCTGGAACCAAAAGTACGTCGTCATAAGTGAGACCTTCTCCAACAATTTTATTTTCGTGTGCTGTCATGATGCAATTAGAATTAATTGCGCACAAAGATACAACATAATTAAAAGAATTAAGTAAACACTCTATTAAATCTTAATTTGTAAAGTCGCATAATAATTTCTGGGAGCTGATGGAATAATTCCAGGTCCAGGATAACCGGTCGCACGACGGGTAAAATAGGTTTCGTCCAATATGTTATTGATTCCTGTTTCTAATTTGAAACGCTTGTAAGTATAAGATAATGATACATCTAAAATATCATATTGAGGTATCGCACCAATCACACCACTCAAATTAGCGTCTTGAGAATTTGTAGCATCTGTAAACTGACGCCCCAAATAAGAATATTGTGCGCTTGCCTGAAGATTTTTATACCCAAATCGAAGTCCGGTTTTTATATTTGCATCTGGCACAAATTCTACTTCGTTGCCTTCTACTCCCAATTGTTGCGATTGGGTATATTCCGAAGAAATAAATGATGCATTTACAAAATAGTTAAAGCTGAAATCGTTATTCATTTTTAAGATTTTCTTCAAATTGAAATCTACCAAAGATTCGATACCAAGAATTCTTGCATCACCAACATTTCCACGTTCGCTTATAATTCTTCCATCATCAAATTCTTTTTGTATAAAACCGATTCTTCCGTTATAAAACAACGCGAAAGCGCCTAAATCGTAGGAAATCAAATTTTTATAATTGCCTCTAAAACCTAAATCGGCGGTAAAACCATCTTCATCTGTAATATTGGGATTTACTGCAAAAGCGGGATTATTGATGTTGATATCTGAGAATGTGACCGAGCGGTAATTCTGGGATATATTTCCATAAATTTCTAGAGCTGTTGTTGGTTTGTAACTTAACCCGACACCCAATAACACAAAATTGCGTTCAAAATCACGATTGTCTTCAATCGTTTCCTCAAAAATGACATTGCCTGCTGCGTCTGTATTTATGCGCTTGAAAAAACCATCGCTCTCGGTTTTTATATATTCAAATCGAAAACCTGGCGTTACAGAGAATTTATCATTGATGTAAAAGATGTTTTCACCAAATACAGCGACGTTCAAATTTGGAAAATCAAATTTTGACTGCGATGGATAATTTGGAAATTGATCATTATAGAATTCAAAATCCGGACCACTTCCATCAGAGCCTGGACCTTGCTGTTCGTTGTTATTCGCTTTGTAAAATTTAGAACCAATTAGGAAAGTGGCTTCTTTTCCGAAGAATTTATATTTACTCAGTAAACGTGCTTCGGCACCATAATTTTTAAAATCACCTTTTATCAAATCACGCTCGTTATTTGGGTCAATTTGATCCACGCGATTGGTTCTAAACCCAAGCGCATCACGTGATGCGTTAAGTCCAAAAGCATTAAATGTGAAGTTCGTTTTTTCTGAAAATTTATGGCTCAATTTTAAATTATACAATAACCAATTGACCTTAAACCAATTACGCGATCTATTACTTTGAAAAGCATCTTGGTTAAATTGCGCATCAGTCAATCCACCACCTTGTTGAGCAAGGTAATATAAATGTGTAAACTCTGCTGAAATATTCGTTTTTTCATTGAATTTGTAACCTAAATGTGCAAAAACATTTTTGGATTCAAACTGAGAATTTGGTCTAAACCCATCCCCGTTTTTATAATTGAAATACGTATAATAACTAAATTTATCTTTTGTACCGCTGAGGCTCGTGAAATTGGTGTACAAACCAAAACTTCCCACTGTATTTCTCGTAATCAACTCAATGGGTGTATTTGGGTTTGGATCTTTTGTTTTAAAGTTTATGAGTCCGCCAAACTGCGTTCCATACTGCAGAGATGCAGCGCCTCTAATTACTTGAATCTCTTTTAAACCTTCGGCTGCTGGTGTGTAATAACTTTCAGGATATCCCAAAACATCTGCACTAATGTCATAACCATTTTGTCTGGTATTAAAATTTGCAGTTCGATTTGGATCCAGACCTCGACCTCCAATATTGAGTTGCAAACCTGCATCATCATTTTGAAAGATATTCAAACCTGCAACTTGGCTGTAAATTTGGCGCGCATTGTTAGTTGCCAAATTTGCCATAGATTGATCCACGAGCACAACCTCTGTTTTTTTACCTGCATAAATAGCGGTTTCATCAACATCCTTTAATCTATTGAGCTCAAAAACTTTTGCTCGTCTTGCGCTAATTATTATTTCTGAAAGGTCTTCTTGTAAAGGCAATAAATTGACATTAAGTGCGGTATCCTTTTCAAGAGTTTGATCTAATTCTAATATTTCAAATTCTGAAATGTAAAATACTAACGTTAATTGTGATTTTTCAGTAGAAAATTCATAAAATCCATTACGATCTGAAGTTGTCAATAATCCCGAAACTTTATCAAATATTTGAACATTTGGGATGACTTCATTGTTTGTACCGTTTGTGATATAACCCGAAACTTTGGTCTGACCTAAAATTGGTAAACTGAATAAAATAAACGCTATAATTAATTTAAAATCCTTTAATGTCATCTTTAAATGGTAATATCCAATCTTTGGGTTTGAATGATTCTTTTTCTTGGTATAAATCTACGGTTGGATCAACGTACTGCTTGCTCAATCTTCCGTTTAACGCTACGTAACTATCTACAAAAACCTGTACGTTCTCATGACCTTGTGCTGTGAAATGATCGCCCAAAAAATGAGCATATTCTAATATAAAATCGGGTTGAAAACTCATTTGCTTTTCTTGAAAAGCTGATAAAAAATCTGAGTTTTGCACGTAAAAATACGATCCTGTTTTTGAATTAACGACCTTAAACGTTGCCAAGCCTGCTTTCTCCATGAGCATCACTCTCCACGATAGTCTGTAGCCTTCTTCTGTCCAAAATAACTCGTTTTTGTAAAATAGGTATCGAAAGGGAAATAGGATTTGAAATGCGAAAAATACAGCGACAATTGGGATTAAGAGCTTTCTGTTTGAATATTTATAGGTTTCAATTGTTTGGAATGCTTTTATTTTTCTTCGGAAAGGTTTAATAACACGTTTGATTATAACAATTATTTTTTCATGAACGCTGGCATCAAAAAAGATCAAGGTCGCCACAATCATAATATATGGAAACATCCCAATTGAAAACAAAACACGCGTAAACACATGGAAAATAACCACTAAAACAAAAGCAAAAACACGAGTGCGTTTATATAATAATAAAAACGGAATGGTGAGATCGTACAACATACCAGACCAGCTCATCGCGAAATGAAACCAATCTTGTTGCATTATGTTACTCCCAATTATTGGTAGGTCATATTTAGAAGGCAACCAGATTTTTAAGGGCATTGCTTTTAATAACCAATCACTGTTTATTTTTGCAATACCTGCGTAGATATAAACAATACTTAAAAGTAATTTTATGCTATCTATCGTCCAATTTGGGATATTTTGGTAGCTTTTCTTCCGAAGTATATTATCTACTGAAAACCTTGCGTTGGCAGGTAGAAAAATCATTAAAAAACTAAGTACGCTTATAAAATAATAATGGTTGAGATAAGTGGTTTTATCTATAAGTTCGATGTAAGTAAAACTTAAGAAGAAAGCGATAATGGCTATTTTATATTTAAACCCCAATGCGACGAAAAGCGCAGCGATTCCGCAGAAAAAAAAGAGTAGATAATTATAATCTCCTAAAGATTTGATCCATTCAAAACCATAATATTTAAAATGGAATTTTGGTTGAATGTATAATTTTTCTATCCAGCCATGGTACCAAAATCTAATAAGACTAAAACACATCATTAAACCAAAACAGATGCGAAATACTGCAAGAGGCGCAGCATTTGTAGTTTTGTTTAAATATGTTTTGATTTTAATAGTCATTTAAAAAAAAGATTCTTTAGCGAATGTTATCACTAAAGAATCTCAGGTGTATTATGTTAACCTTTACTAGTCTCCATCTGCGTCAATAAAATCAACACTGATGTTCATTGCTTGAACCATATCTACTTTTAAAAGCACTACTGCTTTTTGAAGTTCATCATAAGTTTGGAGCATTTTAGTATTATCTGTTTCAACCTGTTGAGAAAAATTATTATCTAATTGCTGAATTTTCCCTTCTGCAATATTGAATTGGTTATTGATCAACTCATTCAAATCTTCCCCATTTTTAATAGTATTCAAATAGTTTAAATACGAACTAAAACTATCTCCATTTACGGATGTGTTGTAGGATATACCAACAAAAAAATTCTGAACAGCTTTTAGTGCTTCTTGAGACAAAACCTTAGATACTTCTTTATTATAAAATGCTTCAACCTTGTCATTGAATGTGGTTGTTGAAAACACTCCAGCAGGAATACCGAATTTATTAGCTCTTAATCCTTTTTCGTAATAATAGATAAAATCGTTAGTCAATTTATTTGTAGAACTCGTAGCTGTATTTGCTGTGCTATTTACAAAAACATTTCTATAACCTGTTGTCCAATCATTTAATACTATAGCAGTTAATGATTGCATTTGATCAACCAAATCTGATAAATACTGTGCATTTGCAGCATTATTGTACGTGGTTAGTATATCTGTATTATTATTTGCAAGCCCATATAACATATAATCTACAGCTGGAAAACCAACCGCAGCATTAAGATTTGGATTTGATAGATCATATTCTCCTGTCGTGATGTTATTTTGAATAAGTGTAACGCTTGTTGGGTAAATATTCATTTGATCTGCATAGTTAAGCTCTTCTGCTTTACCAATATCAAACATTTCCACATACTGCCAAGTTTTATAAGCCTCTAACCAAGACGCTCTAAGCACATCTAGATTGGTTAGATTGGGAGTCGCCAAAAACGTATCCTTATCGGTTTTTAAAGTCAATAATTTCGAATTTAAATCCTGAAAAGCTGGAATGATAATATTATCTGCCCAATTGGTCAACATGGCTTGTCTATCAAAACCATCAGATTGTGATCCAGATCCAGAATCATCAGACTTTGAACACGCAACCATAAGTGCGATGGCGAATACGCTTAAAACAATTTTTTTAATCATAATTTAAATTTTCTTTTTTCAGTTTGCAAAGATAAATAAGCAAATGCGTTCAACCTAATGAGATGCATTTGCTTTTTAGACAACTTAATAATTAATTTGCAGCTTCAACTGTAAAGTTAAAACGTGCTGCAATATCTTCGGAAATCATATCCAAAGTTTCCGGTGTGACATCCCAAAACCCATTTCCTTCGGAAAGTTCTGCGATATAATCCATAACTTCTGCATTTGTAAAATACGGATTAGATGAGTTTGGCTGTCTTGTAAATTGTAAGCTGTAAATGAATCCAAAACCTTCAGATAACTGGTGAAAAGCACTTGCCATATCACCTTCATTTAATTTTACTTTTCCTGCCTGTAAATAATGTACTGCTCTTACAGCAGACACTTTAGAAAGGTTTTCTTTTATAATATTGGCTTGCGCATCTCTAAGGTCATAATCTTTTGCAACAATGGCTGCACGTCCCAATTTAAAGGCATTGAAAACCGTTTGTGCGATTCCTGCAAAATCATCATCTGCCTCTAAACGATCTAGATATTCGTTAAGAAAAGAATCTGCTCCCAACACTGGCATTGATGCATCTAGTTCTGCACCATAAAGGTAGCCAAAAGCTTCATCCCATTTGTGCTCCATATTTGTGTAAGATTTTCCCGTTACAACAACATCGCTATTGTTATCTTCAATGTTGGAACCTTCATCCAAAACCGAAGGACTTAAATAATTATTAAGTATTTGATCGGTCATCAAACCACCAATTAACCCCTTAGCAACCAATTGATTAATCTCAAAACCTTTTGCATTGATATAACGAACAGCTCCACCACCTGCTTGTTGTAATTGTCCAGCATTTCCCGCAGTAGCAATGGTATTCCAGTTTGAAAAAACATTATTTGCTTGATCTGCAATCCATAAATCGAAATCTGATTTAATAGCATTAGACAATGTGGCATTTGAAGAAAAATAATCTCGGGATGCAGCTACTTTTGATCTAATATCTTTATCTGATGCATTTAAACTTGCTTCTGAAAAATCATCATTTCCTTCAACGTGTGCAAACATACCATCTAATTGAGCTTCTGTATTGGTCTCTATTTTTAATGCAGATGTTAGTTCTCCAGCCATTGCAATTCTTGTTGACTGCCCATTAAAATCTACCGTAGACGCTCCATCTCTTTCAAAGCTGTAGGTTGCTGGTGTTTCAATTTGTTGTTCTAGATTATTGCTATCATCGTCACTTGAACAGGATGTTAAAAAACTTGATATAACTAATAAACTTAAGGCGATTTTTTTCATTTTTGATTGGTCTTTTTGTTTTTATTTAGACTTGATACAAATAATAATTGTATTTCGATTGCAAAAATAAAACACATCTTTTAATCCTCAAAGTTTATTTAGATTAAATTTAAATAACTTTTTAAATTAAGATATAAGTCCTTAATTTTCTGAAAATTAGAGAATGTTAAAATTTCAATTTAACGCTCTTAATGGTATTGGGAAAAGATTTTTGTGGCCTCGTTATATGAACTCTCAAAACTCATCGCATTGAGGTTATTATGTTTTGAAGACGTGAAGTAAGATAATAACTTTTCGGTTGGCATATTGCCTGTAAGTTCGTCTTTTGCCATTGGGCAACCGCCAAAACCTTGAATCGCTCCATCAAAACGGAAACAACCAGCTTTAAACGCAGCATCTACTTTTTCGTGCCATGTTGTTGGTGTAGTATGCAAGTGCGCACCAAACTCAATATTAGAATACTGTGGAATCAAATGAGAAAACAAATAATCAATATTTTCGGGATCTGAGCTACCAATGGTATCGCTAAGTGAAAGAATTTTCACTCCCTTTTTGCTTAACCGTTCTGTCCACTCGCCTACGATATCAACATTCCAAGGGTCTCCATATGGATTACCAAATCCCATTGAAATATAGACGACAACTTCTTTATTATGTTTGTTGGCGAGTTCCAGAATTTCAGAAAGTGTGACAACCGACTGTGCAATTGTTTTGTGTGTATTTCGCATCTGGAAATTTTCTGAAATTGAAAACGGATAGCCCAAATAATCAATTTCTGGATGTTGGCAAGCATCTGCTGCTCCTCTTGTATTGGCGATAATTGCCAATAACTTACTTGTTGTTTTACTTAAATCCAACTGCGACAAAACCTCTGTAGTATCCACCATTTGCGGAATTGCTTTTGGCGAGACAAAGCTCCCAAAATCAATCGTATCAAAGCCAACTCTCAATAACGATTGGATGTACTGCACTTTTTTTTCCGTAGGAATAAAATCCTTGATACCTTGCATGGCATCACGAGGACATTCGATTATTTTTACAGGTTTGCTCATCTTGTTCAAAGATAGCAATATTGGGGAAAAGATGGTTTTATTTTTCCGAAGTAAAAATTAAAATCGCAATCCCAACAAAGACAATTATTTGGAGCCATTTTAAGTAAAACCCGATACGCTTATGTTGCGTAATATAATCTGAAATTGAACCAGCCAAAACTGCAATTGACGAAAAAATAATCGCAGAAACTAACATAAACAAAAGACCAAGCACATAAAATTGAATTACGGTACTTATGGTTTCGCTAAATAAAAACCCAGGGAAAAACGCCAAAAAAAAGATAGATACTTTGGGGTTTAAAACGTTCATAACGAAACCTTGCTTGAAGAGTTGCGATAGATTTTTCTTCGGAATGTTATCGCTACTTATACTCAACTCATCACTAGATTTATAGACTTTGTAAGCCAGATACAATAAGTAAAGTGCGCCAAATAGCTTAATTACAAAAAAAAGGATGTCACTTTCTTTTATAATGGCAGACACGCCAAAGGCAACCAATGTGGCATGCACTAAGCAGCCAGTAATTAAACCTGCAACGGTTGCCAAACCATATTTTTTACCATTAACAATGCTTTGCATCAATACGTAAATATTATCTGGACCTGGAGATATTGCGAGAATTGAAGTTGCTACAGCAAATGATAAAAGGATATTAAAGTCTATCAATTATTTTTTTAAAGTAAATTAGTTGTTTTATAAATACAATTATAAAAATTAATGCTTCGGAAATATTAAAACTCAAAAGCGAATTGACTTTACAGTGAATTCGCTTTTTTTATAAGTGCTCTATTGATGTTTTTAATCAACTTAGGACCTTCGTAAATAAATCCAGTATAAACCTGAAGGAGGTCTGCTCCCGCTTCTATTTTCTCCAAGGCATCTTCTGAGGAATGAATACCTCCTACTCCAATGATCGGGAACGATTTATTGCTTTTCTCTGCCAAATATTTTATAACTCGTGTAGATTTTGCTTTAATGGGTTGCCCACTTAATCCACCGTTTCCAATTTCAGCAAGACGCTCATTAGACACCTTTAAACCTGTTCTATCAGTAGATGTGTTGCTTGCTATAACTCCGTCAAGTTTTGTTTCAGCAATGATTTCGATAATTTCATCCAATTGCTGGTCGTTCAAATCTGGAGCGATTTTCAATAAAATCGGTTTTTGCTCACCAAAATTTCCATTATCTTTTTGCACCGCATTAATGAGCTCCAGTAAATAATCTTTGTCATTTAATTTAGCGTGACTGCCAACGTTTGGGCAACTCACATTTAGTACAAAATAATCTACATAAGGATGTAAACTATTAAAGCATTGTAAATAATCTCTGGTATAATCTTCTGGCTTTGTATCGGTATTTTTACCAATGTTTCCGCCAATAATCAATTTTCCTTTATTCTTTTTAAGCTGGGAGATTGCAGCTTCAAGTCCGTCATTATTAAAACCCATTCGGTTGATGATCCCTTTATCATCCTTCAATCTAAACAATCTTTTTTTAGGGTTTCCTACTTGACCTTTTGGTGTTACGGTGCCTATTTCAATAAAACCAAACCCAAAGTTCGCCAACTCATTATACAGTACCGCATTTTTATCAAAACCTGCTGCCAAACCTACTGGGTTCGCGAATTTAATTCCGAAGAAATCACGCTCCAAAGATGGGTCTTTTACCACATACAAACTTCTGAATAATGCTGTAAATCCCGGTATTTTTGAAATATTTCTAATTAATGAAAATGTGAAATGGTGCACCTTCTCGGGATCAAAATAAAATAATATGGGTCTTAATAGAAGCTTGTACATAAGAAATCATTTCTTTTGCAAAAATAATACAGATTTGATTAAAATCGGTAACTTTATATTCATATAATTTAGATTACAAATGATAAACAAAAAAGACATCACAAAACGATTTATAAGCTATGTTACGGTTGATACAGAATCAGATCCAGAAAGTGACACCACACCAAGCACCGCAAAACAATGGGATTTGGCAAATGCACTCGTTAAAGAGTTAAAACAAATTGGTTTGAGCGATGTCACTATAGATGATAATGCGTATATCATGGCTACACTACCAAGCAACGTTGATCATAAAGTACCAACAATTGGTTTTGTGTCTCATTTTGATACCACGCCAGATTTCACGGGAGCCAACGTAAAACCTCAAATTATTGAGAATTATGATGGAAAGGATATTATCTTAAATGCTGCGGAAAACATCGTGCTCTCGTCAGACTATTTTGAAGATCTTCTTCTCTACAAAGGACAAACGCTTATCACTACAGATGGTACAACGTTACTTGGCGCAGACGATAAAGCTGGAATTACCGAAATAATTTCCGCTATGGAATACCTCATCAACCATCCAGAAATAAAGCACGGAAACATAAGAATTGGCTTTACGCCAGATGAGGAAATTGGTCGTGGAGCACACAAATTTGACGTTAAAAAATTTGGAGCAGATTGGGCTTATACGATGGATGGCAGCCAAATTGGAGAACTGGAATATGAAAACTTTAATGCAGCAAGCGCAAAAATCACTATACAAGGTAAAATCGTACATCCCGGTTATGCAAAAGGTAAAATGGTAAATTCAATGTACATCGCTACAGAATTTATTAATTCACTGCCAAGACTGGAAACTCCAGAGCATACCGAAGATTACCAAGGGTTTTTCCATCTCCACAATATAGAGGGAAAAGTTGATGAAACTGTTTTACAGTACATCATTCGCGACCACGATAAAGATCATTTCAAAGCAAGAAAAGAAGTGATGCTCAATCTTACAAACGATATCAATGAGCAATATGAACGAGAAGTCATCAAAATTGAAATAAAAGACCAATATTTTAACATGAAAGAAAAGGTAGAGCCTGTAATGCACATCGTTGATCTTGCAGAGGAAGCCATGAAAGCTCTACAAATTGAACCGCTAATCAAACCCATTAGAGGTGGTACAGACGGTTCACAATTAAGTTATATGGGATTGCCTTGCCCCAACATTTTTGCTGGCGGACATAATTTCCACGGAAGATATGAATACGTGCCCGTTGAAAGTATGATCAAAGCTACAGAAGTCATTTGTAAAATTGCAGAGCTGACTGCGGAAAAGGCAAAAAAATAAATTATTTAAACATGCAGAAAGTAACTTCAGTAGAAGAATACATAGCAGAAAATTCAAAATTTTCAGAAGAACTTATTTTACTTCGGAAACTAATTAATTCCACAGAACTCGAGGAGACCATAAAATGGAACATGCCAACTTACTGCTTAAATGGTAAAAATGTTTTGGGTATTGGTGCGTTTAAAAATCATTTTTGTATTTGGTATCATCAAGGTGTATTTCTCAAAGATGAACACGATTTACTAAACAACGCACAAGAAGATAAAACAAAAGGTATGCGACAAATGCGTTTTGAGAACGTTAATGACATCAATGAAAATGTAGTTTTAAGCTATGTAAAGGAAGCTATTGAAAATCAAAAATTGGGAAAAGAAATTAAAGTAAAGAGAACAACTAAAAAAGATGTCTCAATCCCTGAACTGATCAATAACGAGATACAAGTCAACTCTGAATTTAAAAAAGCATTTCAAGCATTATCCCCTTCGTGCCAAAGAGAATATTGCAATCACATTACCGAAGCTAAACGTGATACCACAAAAATATCTCGATTAGAAAAAATAAAATCCATGATTCTAAATGGTAATGGTTTGCATGATAAATATAAAAATTGTTGAGTTGTTGTCTAAGAGAATAGCTTTCGGTTTAAATAAAAAACATAAAAAAACTCCGAAAATTACTTTTCGGAGTTTTTTTATAAGTGTGAACTCTGTTTCTATTTTACTACAACAGGAGTGTTTAGTTTTCGGCTTATTTCCATAGAAATAGCAGAACGTTCAAACTTTATTTTTCCTGCAAGTGTTTCGATAACACAGCTATTGTCTTTATCATTTAGATCTACGACTTTACCGTGCATTCCACTTTTTGTAACTACTTTATCACCTCTTTTAAGCTCTGCTGCAAACTTTTTTTCTTGCTTAGCTCGTTTCATCTGTGGTGCAATCATAAAGAAATACACAACAGCAAACATGGCTACAAAAGGTAAGATATCTCCTAATCCCATAGATTATTTTCCTACTGGATTTATTGATGCAGTTCCCGCTTTTTTAGCTGGAGCATTTGGATCTGGCTCAACAAAAGCTTTAATTTTCACTACTTCAGAACCTTTTTCTGTATTTGTTGTTAAAGTAATTGACTTTTGAACTTGGTTAGAACCTTTACCATTAAACTTTACAGTGAACTCTGCAGACTCTCCTGGTGCAAGTGGGTCTCTGTTCCAATCTGAAGGTACTGTACAACCACAAGTACTTTTAATATTACTTACTACTAAAGGTGTTTTACCTGTGTTAGTGTACTTGAATTTTGTTTCAACTGGAGTACCATTAACGATAGTTCCAAAATCATGTTCAGTTTCTTCAAAAGAAATTACTGGAAAATCTCCAGCGGTTGCATCTCTTTCTGCAGCTGCTGTTACGTTTTCTGAATTAATTTTGCTTGTTGCATCTTCTTTACAAGATGTGAAAGCTACTAAACATAATGCGCTTAACGCTAAAATTGTTTTTTTCATTGCTATAATTTTTAAAAAATTTTTAATTTGAGAGGTCAAATGTACTAATTATTTCATCTAATTAAAATTTTTAGGCTGTTTTCAAACAAAACATTAACACTCTATGCCTTACAAATTCTATAAATTACATTAATCCTCTTCCTATTTTATTGAGTTCACCTTTTGATGTATATTCTTTGACTATTTTGTCTAAAATTCCGTTTATAAAGTTGCTACTCTTTGGTGTAGAATACTCTTTAGCTATTTCTAGATATTCATTTATAGTCACTTTTACTGGTATTGACGGGAATTTTTGAAACTCACAAATAGCCATTTGCATTAGTACAGTATCAATTTGAGTGATACGCTCTGCATCCCAATTTTTGGTTTTTGAAGCTATTTCTTCGCTAAATGAAGCTTGATTGAGAATGGTTTTCTTAAGTAAGTTTACACCAAATTCCTTGTCCTCCATGTCCTTAAATAATTTTGGTGTGAAAAATCTTCCTTCCGAAGAAATTTTAACCTTTTTCAAAACCTTGAGAATTGCAGTGTTTACTACTGGCAAATCGTCTAACCAAGTGAGGCGCTTATCTTCAAAAAAATCGTAAAGCTTGTCGTTGGGTGCAATAATATCTGTAAATAAATCTATAACAAAGGCTTTGTCTTCTTTGAAAGTAGAGGTTTTAGTAGACATATAGTCTTTATAAAGATCACTTTTAAGAATGGATTTGAATATGATGTCTACATATTCAAAATCAAGGTACCAAAGGTTTTCTTTTTGATCTTCTATACGCTCCAACAACACTTCATTAGAACTTAAAAGAGCTAAAACTTCATTATTTACGAATTTTAGATTTGGGTTCTTCTCTGCACTTGTAGCCAAAAACTTTTGCTGGTTTTTTTCTTGGAAGTCTTTAGATTTTTTATAAATCTCAATTAAAAGTGATAATTGCGCGATAAATAAATCGTACATGCTATCTAGACTTTGTAAAAGAAATTTCTCGTTGGTTTTAATATTATCACTTTCACTGCCTTTAGAGGCGTAAAGTGTTTGCATTACTTTAATACGAATATGTCGTCTGTTTAACATGGTTACAAAGAGCTAAAAATTAACAAAGCAAATTAGTCAATGCATCTATATTGGATCCACGACAAATTTGCTTTGCAAAAATACTATTATTTTAAGAGTACCAAATTATTTTGGTTTGGAATATTATTATTTTCCTTGTTCTCTTTTTCTGGTTTCAATACGCTCCTTTGCGAGACTTAACGCAGCTACGTTTGTTGTGATATTATTCGCTTTTGCGCGGTCTAAAATCTCTAATGTTGTGTTATAGATATTTTCTGTCTTGCGCATAATTTCCTGACGATCATAATTCTCTAATTCTGCATATACATTGATGATTCCACCAGCATTGATTAAAAAATCTGGTGCGTAAAGAATATTTCTGTCTTGTAGGATTTTGCTATGCTTAGCCTCATCTGCCAGTTGATTATTTGCTGCTCCAGCAATAATATCTGCTTTTATTTTATAAATGGTGTCGTCGTTAATGGTTGCACCTAAAGCACAAGGTGCATAAATATCCATTGATTCACTGTATAAATCTTGACCACCATAGATAGTAACATCATATTTTGATCTTACCTCCTCCAATCGTTCTTGATTTAAATCTGCGATGGTGACTCTGGCTCCTTCGTTTTTTAAATGCTCTACTAAAGCTTCACCAACGTGGCCTATACCCTGTACAAAAACACTTTTATCTTCTAGAATGTCACTTCCGTATTTAAACTTAGCTGCAGCTTTCATACCCATAAATACTCCAAATGCTGTTACAGGAGAAGGGTTTCCCGCTCCACCTTTGCTTTCAGAAATACCGGTAACATAAGGCGTGACCTCTCTTACTGTATCCATATCTTCGGTGGTCATCCCAACATCTTCTGCAGTAATATATCTTCCGCTTAAAGAGTGTACGAATTCACCAAATTTTCTCATTAATTCTGGCGTCTTTTGAGTTTTGGCATCACCAATGATCACCGCTTTTCCTCCACCAAGGTTTAAACCTGTAATTGCAGATTTAAATGTCATGCCACGAGATAGTCTCAACACATCATTTAGGGCTTCCCATTCGTTATTGTAATTCCACATTCTTGTTCCTCCAAGTGCAGGTCCTAAAACTGTGTTATGTATTCCAATTATTGCTTTTAAACCAGTATCTTTGTCGTTGCAAAAAACGATTTGCTCGTGATTATCAAAAGATAGCTGCCCAAAAACAGGGTCAATTTTTGAAAGTTCTTTTGAACTTAAAACATCTGAAGTCATTGTAAAGTAGATTAAAAGTCTATTTTAATTTAATTTAAAATAGCGTGCAAAAATAATTCAATATTAGAGTATTAACAAAAATAAGCAGTTAAAATTGTCAAATTGTTAATAATCAAGTTTCGATTTTTTAATGAAAGAACTAAAACATATAAATAAGTACTTTAAAAAGTATAAATACCAACTTTTGTTAGGTATCATAATTACTATTGGCGCAAAAATATTTGCCTTGTTTACACCACGATATATTGGTAAAGCTATTACGACAATTTCCAATAGACTAAAAGGTGATATCACCCAAGAAGTGTTTAAACAAGAACTTGCCACAGATATAGGTTTTCTTATTGGAGCTGCTGTTATCACTGGTATTTTTACTTTTTTCATGAGACAAACCATTATTAATGTGTCTCGATATATTGAGTATGATTTAAAAAATGAAATCTACCAGCAATATCAAAACTTATCACTTAATTTCTATAAAGCCAATAGAACTGGTGATCTTATGAATAGAATTAGTGAAGATGTTGGAAAAGTTAGAATGTACGCAGGACCCGCAATTATGTACACTATCAATACCGTAACACTTTTTATAGTTGCTCTAATATATATGATTAGTGTCGCTCCAAAATTAACTTTGTATACAGTTTTACCTTTACCATTGCTATCTTTTATTATTTACAAATTAAGTAAGGTAATTAATAAGCGTAGTAGGATTGTACAAGAATATTTATCCCATTTATCTGCATATACCCAAGAATCCTTTAGCGGAATTTCAGTTATAAAATCCTACGGAATAGAATCCAGAAACTACGATGAGTTTAATAAACTTTCTTCGGAAAGCAAACAGAAACAAATTGATTTAACTAAGGTGCAAGCTTTATTTTTCCCATCTATGATTTTACTTATTGGTGTTAGTAACATTCTCGTGGCTTATATTGGAGGTATGCAATACATCAATGGAGAAATACAAGAAATTGGTACCATAGCAGAGTTTTTAATCTATGTCAATATGTTGACCTGGCCTGTTGCGACAGTGGGTTGGGTAACCAATTTGGTGCAGCAAGCTGAAGCATCACAAAAGAGAATCAACCAGTTTTTAAAAGAAAAACCCGAAGTAAAAAATTTAAACGACACACCAACTTCTATAGATGGCAATATAGAATTTAAGGATATCACCTATATCTATCCAGACACAAATATTAAAGCTTTAGACCACGTAAGCTTTTCATTAAAAAAAGGTGAAACCCTTGCCATTTTAGGAAAAACAGGTTCTGGAAAATCAACTATTCTAGATTTAATTGGACGTTTGTATGATGTACAGGATGGTAAAATTTTAATTGATGGCAAGCAAATAGATCAAATACACCTCAAAAGCCTTAGGGATAGCATCGGCTATGTGCCACAGGACGCATTTTTGTTTTCAGACACTATTGAAAACAATATCATGTTTGGAAAAGAAGATGCTACTGAAGAAGAAGTCATAAAAGCTGCGAAAAACGCTGATGTACATAAAAACATAAAGACCTTCAACAATGGTTATAAGACTAAATTAGGAGAACGAGGTATCACACTTTCAGGTGGGCAAAAGCAGAGAATTTCTATTGCTAGAGCTATCATTAAAGCTCCAGAGATTATGCTTTTTGATGATTGCCTTTCTGCAGTTGATACAGAAACTGAAGAAAAAATCCTCACTAGTCTTCGAGAAATTTCCGAAGGAAAAACAACTATAATTGTAAGTCATCGTGTCTCTTCTGCAAAAGATGCAGATAAGATAATTGTACTTAAAGATGGTAAAATTATTCAAAACGGTACTCACGAAACCCTTATAGACGCAGATGGTTACTACAAAAAACTGTACTTAAAACAACTTACCACAAAAGAATTATAGTTATTTGTTGCTTACTATTCTTTTTTTTTAGATTTTTGAAGTGCAATCAATAAAAAATTAAAAATAGTTATGAGTGATCATGGAATGATGGAGAAAGAGGAAATTTTCTCAAAAGTTTTAAGGGCAGGTAGAAGAACTTATTTTTTTGATGTTAGAGCAACTAAAGCTGGAGATTATTATCTTACGATTACAGAGAGTAAGAAATTCACGAACGACGATGGTTCTTTTCATTATAAAAAACATAAAATCTACTTGTACAAAGAAGATTTTAGTGAGTTTAATGAGATTTTAAAAGAAATGACCGATTACATTATTGATGAAAAAGGTGATGAAGTTATTAGTGAACGTCATCAAAAAGATTTCAAAAAAGAAGACTATAATGCAGATGATATTACCGAAGGTGGTGAATCTTCAAATACAGATTCTGCTGAAAAATTTACAGACATCAATTTTGAGGACATATAACATCCCGAATTGTTAAATATACCAAACCGCTATTCAATGAGTAGCGGTTTTTTTATTTTTATAAACTAATCAACTTACTTTATGAGATTATTAATAGTACTATTTTTACTTTGTGGTTTAAACCTAAACGCACAATCCCAAAACGATCTTTCTTATTATCTACCTCAAGAGGTCACTTATGACCAGAATATTCCAACTCCAGAATCTATAATTGGTCATCAAGTTGGAGAATGGCATGTTACACATGATAAATTAATGTTCTACATGCAAGCCCTGGCAAAAGCATCCAACAGGATTACAATTGAAAACCGAGGTACAACCTTTGAAGGCAGGCCTCTGCTCCTTCTCACCATAACATCTCCAGAGAACCACGATAATCTCGAAGCCATAAGAGAAACGCATATCGCTTCTACAGACAATAGTAGCGTCAACACCAGCAATATGCCAATTGTCGTCTACCAAGGGTTTTCCATCCATGGTAATGAACCAAGCGGATCAAACGCCTCAATGGTAGTCGCCTATTATTTGGCAGCTGCGCAAAGTGATGAAGTTAAAAACCTTTTAAAAAATACTGTAATTTTATTTGACCCATCATTTAATCCAGACGGTTTACAACGATTTGCCTATTGGGCAAATACCAATAAAAGTAAAAACCTCAACCCAGATCCCAATGATAGGGAATATGACGAAATCTGGCCTGGAGGAAGAACAAACCACTACTGGTTTGACATGAATCGTGACTGGTTGCCAGTGCAATTGCCAGAATCACAGGCGCGTATTGCCAGCTTTCATAAATGGCTGCCAAATATTTTGACAGATCACCATGAAATGGGAACCAATGCCAGTTTCTTTTTCCAACCTGGAATTCCGTCACGAACGCATCCCTTAACTCCAAAACTCAACCAAGAGCTGACCAAGAATATTGGTGATTTTCACGCCAAGGCTTTAGATAAAATTGGTTCACTGTACTACACAGAAGAAAGTTTTGATGATTTTTACTACGGAAAAGGATCAACCTTTCCAGATATAAATGGTGGTATTGGGATCTTGTTCGAGCAAGCCAGCTCTCGAGGTCATATTCAGGAAAGTGAAAATGGAATCATTACATTTCCCTTTACCATTAGAAACCAATTTACTGCAGCGCTTTCTACTTTGGAGGCAGCAGTGAATATGCGTGAGGATATTTTACAATATCAGCATGACTTTTACAAAAACGCAAGAAATGAAGCTTCCAGAGAAGCAACCAACGGAATTGTTTTTGGAGATGAAAAGGATGCTGCAAAAACCTTTCATTTAGCTGAAATACTAAAACGCCAAAATATAGAATTTCATGAAATAAAGAACGACTTTACAAGTAATGGCAAGCGTTTTAAGAAAGGAAATGCTTTTGTTATTCCGAAGAATCAAAAAAATTCAAGAATGATAAATGCGATGTTTGAAAAGCGCACAACATTTCAAGACAGCTTGTTTTACGATGTCTCTGCATGGACGTTTCCGTTAGCTTTTGGGCTGGATTATACTGAAGATATTGCGCTTTCAAATGCAGGCGATAAAGTAGAAAATCTAAAAATGAAAACTGGCAAAGTTTCTAAAAAAAGCAACTACGCCTATCTTATGGAATGGCATGAATACTATACACCAAAAGCATTGAACGCTATTTTAAATAGCGATTTACGTGCAAAAGTTGGGATGAAACAGTTTAGCATGAACGGTAAGGATTACGATTATGGGACTATATTGATACCTGTTCAAAATCAAAATAAATCGGCATCAGAAATTTTTGAGCTTTTGCAGCAAATTTCCGAAGAAAGTCATTTAGACATTGATGGAGTAGATACGGGATTAACCAAGGGGATCGATTTAGGAAGCAATAATTTTAAAGCTTTGGAGCAACCTAAGATCGCCATGATTGTTGGTGATGGAATTAGCCCATATGATGCTGGTGAAATGTGGCATTTGCTTGATCAACGTTATGATATACAACTCACCAAATTGGATAACAGCTCACTTAACAGAGCAGATTTAAGTCGTTACAACACCATTATTTTGCCAAGCGGTCGTGTAGATGGTAGCGCAACCAAAAAATTAAAAGATTGGGTTCAAGAAGGTGGAACTTTGATAGGTTTTAGAAGTGTTCTAAATTGGTTGAATGGCAATAAATTCTTAAAATTAGATTTCAAAAAAATGGAACGCGAAGCTAAGGATATAAACTATGAGCAACGCGGAGATTTTAGAGGTGCACAAGTAATTGGAGGCGCTATTTTTGAAGCTGATATTGACCGATCCCACCCAATTAATTTTGGATATAAAAATGATAAGATCGCATTATTTAGAAATAATACGCTTTTTATGAAACCAGATAAGCAAAGTTATAACAACCCAATTCAATACACTAAAAACCCACTTTTAAGTGGTTATATTTCTAAGGACAATTTAGATAGTTTAGCCACCACTGTCCCTTTCAAATCTGTTGGTTTAGGTCGTGGTACTGTTATTGTCTTTACAGATAATACTAATTTTAGAGGGTTTTGGTACGGTACCAATAAATTATTGATGAACGCTGTGTTTTTTAGGGAAGAAATGTAGTAAGCTTTGCTATTTGGTAAAAAATCTTTATACTATTAAGTTATGGGACTTCCATTTTTGACATGATTTTCTGGGTTTAGAAGTATGACATCTTTACCGTCAACTGCACCGAGAAGTAAACATTCGCTCATAAATTTTGCAATTTGTTTCTTCGGAAAGTTGACAACCGCAACAATTTGCTTTTTGAGTAATTGTTCTTTACTGTAAAGCGTTGTAATTTGAGCTGACGATTTTTTTATTCCCAATGCTCCAAAATCGATTGTTAATTGATATGCTGGGTTTCTTGCTTGAGGGAAATCGTTCACTTCTATAATGGTACCGATTCTTAAATCTACTTTTGTAAAGTCCTCGAAAGTTATTATATTATTCATAGAAACAATTTAAACTAAAAATATAAAAAATATGGCACGCACCTCTTCAAATATGCTTGAGCTTGGAACAAAAGCTCCAGATTTTGAATTATTAAATACAGTTGATGATACTTTAGTAACTTTAGATGAAGCTAAAGGCGTCAAAGGAACCTTAGTAATGTTTATATGCAACCACTGCCCATTTGTGGATCATGTAAATCCGCAATTGGTAAAATTGGCAAAGGATTATGCTTCAAAAGGCATTAATTGTATAGCTATTTCCAGTAATGATGTTGAGAGTTATCCGCAAGATGGTCCAGATAAAATGAAAACACACGCGATTGATCATGACTACATCTTTCCATACTTATATGATCAAACGCAAGATGTTGCAAAAGCCTATAAGGCAGCTTGCACTCCAGATTTCTTTGTTTTTGATAGCGAGCTAAAATTGGTTTATAGAGGGCAACTTGATGATTCCAGACCAGGAAACGATATTGAATTGACTGGTGCAGATATAAGAACAGCTTTTGATCACCTTTTGAATAACAAGCCAATTTCCGAAGATCAAAAACCTAGTATTGGTTGTAATATAAAATGGAAATAGAAGTGAAATTATTTTAAAGCACTAAAGCTTGTTATAAGCTGGAGATCCCGCTTTGAGATCCTTTTTTTCAATGGGATTAATTCGAATTGCACTTCCAATTTGCCTTAACGCTTTTGAAAGCAAATTCTCATTAAAATAATAAAATCCTGTCTGAATACACAGACAGGATTTTACCCCTAACTAAACTAAATTTTAAATCTTAATTTGTCCGCTTAACTACTAAATTAAGATTACCTACTTATGATAAAGAAACTACTTCTAGTTTCCATCTGCTTTATATACGTTCGGTTTTCTCTATTTGGATCACGACATATAAAAAAAATTTACATTTTTTTTGCCTCTTCCCAGAAAACGTCCATCTGCTCTAGCGTCATCTCTGATAAAGATTTTTTTAAATCTTTTGATTTTTGTTCTAAATATTGAAATCTTTTAATGAATTTTTTATTGGTTCGCTCTAATGCACTCTCTGGATCAACTTTTAAAAAGCGTGCGTAATTGATCATAGAAAATAGAACATCTCCAAATTCACTTTCAATTTTATCTTGGTTATTTTGATTGACCTCTTCTTGAAGTTCTGCCAATTCTTCTTTAACTTTTTCAAAAACCTGATGCGGTTCTTCCCAGTCAAAACCAACTCCTGCAACTTTATCTTGAATACGGTTTGCTTTTACCATTGCTGGCAAACTTTTAGGAACACCTTCAAGAACGCTTTTTTTCCCTTTACCTTCTTTCAACTTGAGTTGTTCCCAGTTTCTTTTGACGTCCTCTTCGTTCTCGACGGTTACATTTCCGTAGATATGAGGATGGCGATTAATGAGCTTATCGCAAATGCTATTACACACATCTGCAATATCAAAGGCGTTTTTCTCGCTTCCAATTTTTGAATAAAAAACGATGTGTAGCAATACATCACCAAGCTCATTTTTCACCTCTTGGAGATCGTCTTCTAAAATGGCATCACCAAGCTCGTAAACTTCTTCTATGGTAAGGTGACGAAGGGTTTGAAGCGTTTGCTTTTTATCCCATGGACATTGGTCTCGCAGTTCGTCCATGATGACAAGCAAGCGCTCAAATGCTTTTAATTGCTGGGTTTTATCTGCCATTTCGTAAATTTAATATGTTTATCATATCAAAAATACAATGCTTTTATTCAGCTTAAAATTTTAAGGGAAACTTAATATGAACAATCTATTAACTAAGCTTATTCTTCTTCGTCTGTAGTAACTTCACTACCCTCTTCTAGGGCATCAAGTAGATCGTGTTTTTGAAGTAAGTTATACCATTGCACAATTTTTTTGATATCACTGGCATATACTCGATCTTCATCGTAATCTGGTAAGACTTCAAAGAAATATTCTTCTAATTTATCTTTAGAATCTTTATGACTAATTGAGGTTTCTTTAGAATCTTCTTTGTCTTTTATTTTTTTAAGGACTTCTCTTAGTGGCAATTCTTCTGTTAAAGTATACACAGCTATTTCACTTAATACACTTATATTACTGTGAATATTTACAGATACCTTTTTATTATCGATTAAAGATTCTGCGATGAAACCACTACGTGTTTGTGCAACGATTTTATATAATCCTGGTTTTCCAGAAATGGAAAGTATTTTATCTAAACTCATATAATTTTTAAAATATTAGCGCTTTTTTTTCATTAATGGAAAACGCATTCTATAATCTACATTTATTTTTCCTTTTGAAATATTACCCAATTTACCTTTTATTAAACGCTTTTTTAATGAAGAAATTTTATCGGTAAATAATACACCTTCAATATGGTCATACTCATGTTGTACTACTCGGGCAATTAAACCGTCATACACTTCGGTATGGGTTTTAAAATTTTCATCTTGGTATTTGATGGTTATTTTTGGTTGTCTAAAGACATCTTCCCTAACATCTGGAATGCTCAAACAGCCTTCATTAAAAGCCCACTCATCACCTTCTTCTTCTAAAATTTCAGCATTTATAAAGGTTCTTTTAAAATTTTTAAGTTGCGATTGCTCTTCTTCAGTAAACACATCATCTTCTGCAAATGGCTCGGTATCAACTAGAAATAAACGTATTGGCAATCCTATTTGTGGAGCAGCCAATCCCACGCCAAATGCGCCATGCATGGTTTCTTTCATGTTCTCTATAAGTGCCTCTAGATTTGGATAATCTTTAGTTATTGGCTCTGCTATTTTTCTCAAAACAGGATCACCATAGGCAACAATTGGTAATATCATTATATTGTAATTTTCGGGTGCAAAAATACGATTCTTTATAATATCTAAGAATTTTTAAGAGGCTTTTAAGTCGGATTTTGCAAATAACTCTGTAAAATAATAGTAGCACTAATCTCATCGACGAGAGCTTTATCCTTACGCTGTTTTTTTTTGAGACCACTATCAATCATCGTTTGAAATGCCATTTTTGAAGTGAACCGCTCATCAACTCGCTTTATTGGTACTTGCGGAATTTCCTTCTCAAGTCTAATCAAAAATTTCGCTATGGATTGCTCACTCTCAGAAGGCTCATAATTCATTTGTTTTGGCTCTCCAACGATGAATAATTCTACTTTTTCTTCGGAAATGTAACGTTTCAAAAAAGTTATCAACTCTTTTGTGTCTACTGTTGTCAGTCCAGATGCAATGATTTGAAATTCATCTGTGACCGCAATTCCTGTTCTTTTTATTCCGTAGTCTAATGCTAAAATTCTCGCCATATGGCAAAGTTACCTTTATAAAATGAATTTCTTTTAAAAAAAAACTCTTCTTCACATATGTAAAAGAAGAGTTTAGTAATCAATTATTAATTAAATCCATGAAATAATTCACCCTCTACCTTAAACATTTCATGTTATTTATTAAGACACGTTATTACATGATAAGTCACATATTTAAATACCAAAAACAAAAAACCTCTCTAGGGACATAGAAAGGCTTTTATTGTGGGATTTACTATTATGCTTAAAGGAAATAAGGCTAGTTAAAAACATATTTCAATTAGTACTAAGACACAACATTTATTTAAGGGTCACACTTTAAGGCTTTTAAGAAGAAAACCCTCCAATGGAGGGTTTTCAAAAATTAGCTATTAATTATTAAAAGGTCCAGATATTAAGTTAAGCGCTATATCTGGAAATAATAATTCATATATTAAGACACACGATTTTACGATAGGTCACATCTTTTAATCTTTTTTTTTAATTATTAAACAACCAGTAAATCAAATAGGTTGAATTTATTTTTTTTCGACTTAGAACCTTTCAAATTAAATAGAGAAAATTTATTAATACATTTATCTTTGTCTTATTAGTAAGTAAAACATAATTATGAAACAATTACAGCAAAATATTGAAGACGCCTGGAACGATAGGTCATTATTAACAAACCAAGTTACTATTGATAGCATTAGGAGTGTCATAGATTTATTAGACGAAGGCACTTTGAGAGTAGCAGAACCTACCAATGATGGTTGGCAAGTTAACGAATGGGTAAAAAAGGCAGTTGTGCTGTACTTCCCGATTCAAAAAATGGAAACTCTTGAAGCAGGCATTTTTGAGTATCATGATAAAATCCCCTTAAAAAGAGATTATCAAAAAAGAGGTATTAGAGTAGTGCCTAATGCTGTGGCACGTCATGGCGCCTATATTTCTTCTGGTACTATTTTAATGCCTAGTTATGTAAATATTGGAGCTTATGTTGATGAAGGCACTATGGTAGATACTTGGGCTACAGTTGGTAGTTGTGCTCAAATAGGTAAAAATGTACATCTCTCTGGAGGTGTTGGGATTGGTGGTGTTTTAGAGCCATTACAAGCATCTCCCGTAATCATAGAAGAGGGTGCGTTTATAGGTTCACGTTGCATTGTGGTAGAAGGTGTACATGTAGAAAAAGAAGCTGTCTTGGGAGCTAATGTGGTTTTAACAATGAGTACGAAAATTATTGACGTTACTGGCGACGAACCTGTAGAGATGAAAGGTCGAGTTCCTGCACGCTCTGTAGTTATTCCTGGTAGTTATACTAAAAAATTCGCAGCTGGAGAGTATCAAGTTCCATGTGCATTGATTATTGGCAAGCGAAAAGAAAGCACCAACAAAAAGACGTCTCTTAATGATGCTTTGCGCGAGTATGATGTTGCGGTTTAAATATGCTGTGATCTTATAAATAACAAATATCTTTTAGGGTTTGAAAATTCTCATTATCCAACAGAAAATGATCGGTGACGTCCTCACCACAAGCATTCTTTTTGAAGTTTTGAAAGCAGAACATCCAGATGCTGAGCTTCATTATGTGATCAATTCACATACGTTTCCTGTGGTTGAGAATAATCCTTTTATTGATAAATTTTCATTTGTTACTCCAGAAATCGAACAAAGCAAAACTAAATTTCTTTCATTTCTAAAATCCATAAAAAATGAAAAATATGATGCTGTAATAGATGTCTACTCTAAATTTTCAAGCAACTTAATGACCAAATTTTCAGGAGCAAAAATTAAGATCTCTAAGAAAAAATGGTACACTTCGCATTATTACACACACGTTTTTAAGGAAGCTAAAACGCCTAAAACCAATGCTGGATTGGCGATTGAAAATAGATTACAATTGCTACAACCGCTTTGCGATAATATTCCGAAGAAAATCAAACCCAAAGTATATTTGACTCCTCAAGAGATTGAAAACTCTAAACAGTTTCTCATTGACTCTAACATAAATCTATCAAAGCCACTTTTTATGATTAGCGTTCTGGGAAGTGGAGACAATAAAACCTACCCTTTACCTCACATGGCAGATTTGATTGATCTTATAGTGAATGAAACCAACGGACAAATTTTATTCAATTATATCCCGAAGCAAATCCATGAGGCTAAGACCGTCTATAACTTTTGCAAATCAGAAACAAAAAAGCATATTCATTTTGATGTCTTCGGAAAAGATTTACGAAACTTCCTATCCATTACCCATCATTGTACTGCCTTAATTGGAAACGAGGGTGGTGCAGTTAATATGGCAAAAGCTTTAAACATTCCAACATTTACGGTATTTTCTCCATGGATCTTAAAAGAAGCCTGGAACATGTTTGAAAACGAGACCACTAATATTTCAATTCATTTAAAAGATGTCAAACCCGAGCTTTATAAAGACAAATCTATAAAAGAAATGAAAGGAGAGGTATTCAATCTGTATAAAGAATTCCCTCCCGAGTTGATATTTCCGAAGTTAAAAGAGTTCTTAAAACAGTTTTAAGGTTTAGCAATCCCAAATGGCGTTCGGGTCAATTTATCTTGCTTTGTAGTCGCTCTAATTTTTAGATTTTTTTCGATCATTTCTGGTTTCACGTAACCTCTTTCGTGATCTAAATGCAAACAAATAGCGCTATAACGCACTTGTTTTGCTTTGAGTCCTGCATTAAATAACCGTTCTCCCAACTCTCGATCTTCACCTCCATATTGCATGCGCTCGTCGTAACCATTTGCGAGAATGATATCATTTTTATAACCAGAAGCATTGTGACCATTCCAGGTAGCAGTTGTTGGCGTGAATTTGTTTAGTATTTTTTGCTTTAATCCTGTTGCGGTGATTTTATTGTTTTTAAACGAAGAATTGAGTCCCTGGGATTTTAACCAATCTATCTCAAAACAGCGTTGTGTTTTTATATCTTCTTCGGAAATGAGCTCACTTATATCTATCGGTAATTTAAAATAACCACCAGATAAAAAATGACCTACTTCTCTATTGTTGATATGAACTTGTAAAAAATCTGCTCTGGCAATACAGTCGCCATCGGTATACACCAAATAATTTCCTTTTGCTGCAACTGTTGCTTTATTGAGAATGATTGTCTTTTGAAACCCATCATCTTTATGCCAAATGTGTTGAATTGGATAACTCAGTTCTGTTTTCATTGTATCGATCAATTCCTTGGTTTCTGGTCCTGAGCCATCATCTGCTATAACTACTTCAAAATCCCTGAAGGTTTGTACTTCAAAACTCCACAAGACTTTTTGCAACCAAAGCGGACTATTATAAGTACTTATAATTACAGATGTATCTATACTTTTCATTGGTTCAAAAATAGTTATTTTTACGCAGTATAAACATTCTAAATTTCAACTTGAAAACCAATAATGGCATATCGGCTTTGATGATCACCTACAATGAAATAAAACACATTGAAGAGGTGGTAAGCAATTTATCTTTTGCCAATGAGATTATCATTATAGATTCTTACAGTACCGATGGCACTTTTGAAGTACTATCTAGAATGGATAATGTAAAAGTCATGTTACGTAAATTTAAAAATTTTGCAGACCAACGTAATTTCGCGATTCAACAAGCCAATTATGATTGGATTTTCTTTATAGATGCAGATGAGCGTTTAACTCCAGAATTGCAGAATGAGATTTTACAAACCGTTAATCAACCTAAAGGGATTGAAGCGTTCAAATTTCCGAGGAAATTTATTTTTAATGATAAGCCAATGCGCTTTAGCGGGTTGCAAACAGACCAAGTTTTTAGGCTCTTTAAAAATGGAATTACAAAATATCGTGAAAACAAATTAGTACATGAATTATTAGATTTTAATGGTGACTTCAAAACTTTGAAAAATCACATGTTACACTATTCATATAGCGATTATAAATCCTACAAGCTAAAAACAGAACATTACGGATTTTTAAAAGCTCAAGAATTACTACAAAAAGGCATTCGACCAAATTGGTTTCATTTCTATATCAAACCAGCTTACAAATTTATAGCAAATTACATTTTTAGGCTAGGTTTTTTAGATGGAAAAGAAGGTTATACTATTTGTACTCTTAATGCATATGGTGTTTTTTACAGATACAAAGCGCTTGAAAAATTACTTGTTACGACGCCAAAATAAAATCTTACTTTTAAGACGTTTTTTTCTATGGTAGCGGTTTTGAAATGCTTCGGTATATCTCCACATCAAATTAAACACTTCGCTGTATTCACTTCCTGAAATTTTCGCGTATTCATCGCTCATAATTTCTACCATAAACTTGTGGATAGTGAGTTTTGAAAAATTCTTAATCCGCGTTTCAAAATCTAAAGGTTTGAATTCCATTCGGTTTAAATCTACTAGATAGAATTCATAGTTTTCTCCTAGCTTTTTAATCAATGTATTTCCTGGAGAGTGATCTAAAAAATGAACGTTTTTTTGATGTAACTTAAAAGTAAATCTTGTAAACGCTCTTAAAATTTCTTCATGATTAGGGTAATTAAAATCTGTTGTCAATTTCCTATACGTCAAATCACAATCTAATTGTTCAGTTATATAAAAACTTTTTTTAAACAAAAAAGGTGTTTTGAACTCATAATAAGCTACAGGTTGTGGTGTCCCTATATCTAAACTTTGTAACCAATTTCCATACTCATAAGAACGTTGTGCTTTACTTTTTCTAAAAAATCGATAAGCTAATTGATTGATAAGATTTGGAATTCGGAATGACTTTACATTAAGCGTTTTCTCATCGAGTTGAAATAATTTTAAAGAATTTCGGTCTTGGTTACCAAAATTTTTTCCTTTGATATCATAATGAATAATGATATCATCCAGAAAAGTTTCGTTTTGCTTAAAATTATCGTGTACGACTTTATGCTGAATCATAAATTGTTTTTCAATACTTTTTTATTAATTTTCTAAAGTCTTATCCAACGTTTTGATACCAGATCTTTTACATCATTTTCAGAATTCAAAAACCAAGGTTTTGGCGCTACTACAATATTACCTTCTTTATTGCTCAACCAAACTGCCCACCATGAAAAACTACTCGCAGACATAACAAAATGTTCACAAGAAGACATTAATTGCAGGTCTTCTTTAAATTTAATTTTATTGGTTTTATAATCAACAATTGTAAAATCTTGTTCAAATTTCACATTTTTCAGACACCACTCTGGATCGTCAGAAAACACGAAAAAATGAGGTTTCTCTGTATGTTCATTTATATAATTTGCTGCGCTCGTGAAGTAATCTAAACTTCCGCTATTAAAAACTGGATTATCTACATAATCGCCACGTCGCATATGAACACAAACTGCGTTTTCAGATTTAATTTTGTCAAATATGTCTTGAGCTTGAGGAGACAGTATGTCTTTGAACTGAAAATCTTTCCGAAGTAAATCTTCTGCACTCTTAAAATATTTTTCGCTCTGCCAATACCCAGAATATAGAAAATTATCTTTTGGGTTTTCTACAATCCAATCTTCAACCGTAAATGTTTTTTCTCTGTACTTTTTTATACCTAACAGTTTGATGCCTTTTATAAACTGAGAGACAAAATTGAGTCCCAGCTTATCTAGTTTGATCAATAGATCGGGCTGGATTAAGAATATGGGCTCCAAATTAAAAATATCTAATTGATAGTCACGATTGGTCACCATTTGGCTTTTATATGTTTTCAATAAACTAGTGAGATCGAGCTTTAGCGATGTCCCTAGATCATTTGCAATACGCCTGCCCATTGCATATTGAAACATCTGGTTTCCCAATCCTCCGCGTAATCTAACTATGATCATAATACTTTCAAATATTTATCAATTCCGTTTTCTGTCCACGATAACTTTTCGTTAATCGTTCTCAATTCAATATCATTATTGAGTTCTAATCTGCTTTTAGATTTTTCTATATGAAATATATGGTAAACAATGCCTCTATAACGCAATCGTCGTGATTTTAAACCGTTGTTATGAAAACGTAACGCCAATTCAGAATCCTCCCTTCCCCAGCCTTTAAAATCTTCGTTATAGCCATTTATAGCAACAAAATCTGATTTAAAATACGAAGTATTACAACCTCTAAACTTTTTTGAAAATTGGTGATTTGCTTTGTAAAATTGACCCAAAAACGGACTATAAATAGCTCGTGTTCGTTTTTTTATACCTTCGGAAAATGGTCCAAATTGAATTTGCTGGTCTTTAAAAAGAGTGTCTAGATGCGCTTTTTGAATGTTTACCCGACTTCCGTAGAGATAGCAATTTTCCGAAGAAAACATCAAATGATCCTTCACGAAATTTGGGTGCATAATGCAATCGCCATCCACTTGTACAATATACTCTCCTTGCGCTCGAGCAATCGCTTTATTTAAAATAGTTGCTTTTGTAAACCCAACATCTTCATGCCAAATATGATGGATTGGAATTTTTATATCTTCGGAAATTTTAGTAATCAAATTTTTGGTTTCTGCTGTAGAACCATCATCTGCAATAAGCACCTCGTCTGGTAAAACCGTCTGGTTTTTAAGGCTTTCTAAAACCAGACCTAAAGCTTCTGGCCAATTATAAGTTGAAATAATTAATGAGGATGACCGTTTTTTCATGACTCAAAATAAGATTCAAAATTTAGTTTACTTCGTTTAAAAATCTTCAAAAACTTAAACCATTGACCAAAATTCTTTTTTCTTAGAAAGGAGGTCGATAATTTTAATTCATCATTACTTTTTATGTAATCTTTAATGTCTCTTAAATTCTGGGTTGGAAAATGTCCTAACTCCTTCCATATCGTTGGGTCTAAATAAAAAACATCTTTGAGTGTGTGATAATTGGTGGCATTGGCTTTTTTCCATTTATCGAAAAACCCAGTGTTGAGTTCTGCACTATGTCCCCAATTTTCAAATTTAAATTTCAACTCTTCTTCTGTTCTAGATAAACATTCATGAAGCAATATATTATCGGTATAAATAACTCGTTCTTTAGTGTTACGAGCATTTTTATAGTTTGGGTAGTTGGTAGCAAGCATAACTTTGGTTGGTTGGTTAACATAAAGCAAACCTTCATCCAAGTACTTATATATATTTATTAAAAAACCAGCAATTTGTACTGGATGCTTTTTAGGGTTTTCTAAAAAATGGTCGTGCTTTTTAAGGGTCTCTACAAACTTCTTGAAATCTATAAAAAACTCATCTGCATCAACTTGAATGAGCCAGTTGCCCATTCCCATTTTTTGGGATAACATATGACGTTCTCGAGTATCGTTCTGTAATGTTGTTAATTCTGGAATATAAAAGTTATCTCTGTAAATAATAATTTTATTATCTACGTCTACCGTTTTTAACCAGTCGAAAAAACTATCCTCTATTTCAAATCTATTACCTTTCCAAGTACGTTGATTTTCATCCATTGCTATAAAAATAGCATCAGCCTCGTTATAAACTGGAGGAATAGAAAGTTTCAACTTTTCATAATCATAAGATAATAAAAAACCAACTTGGATGTTTTTCATGCATTAATTTTTTACAAATATATATTATGCCACATAAATATCTATTTTTGACATCTAAAATGTAATAAAATGTCTGCATTAACTGTAATTATGCCTGTTTATAATGGTGAGGAGTTTTTAAAATCCGCCATTGATAGTATTTTAAATCAAACTTTCAAAGATTTTAATCTAGTTATAGTTAATGACAATTCTAATGATAGTACTCAGCATATTATTGATGAGTACATGCAACAAGACCGTAGAATTATTGCCCTAAAAAACAGCGAAAACTTAGGTCCTGCAGCTTCAAGAAACCTCGGAATTGATTATGCGAAAACCAAATTAATTGCTTTGATGGATGCAGATGATATTGCATTACCCAAAAGATTTGAGAAGCAAATTAAATTTCTAAATGAACACCCTAATATTGGTGTTTGTGGTACATGGTTTACTTTTTTTGGAGATAAAAAAAACATTGTAAAACATAGTATTGAGCATGAAAACATTAAAGTAAGCTTTTTAAATACTTGTCCGATTGGAAATCCCACAGTTATGTTTAGAAAATCTGTCTTAAAAGGATTAAAATTCGAGCAAATTTATGTTCCTGCAGAAGATTATGGTCTTTGGAGCCAAGTGATCGCTACTACGAAATTTCATAACATTCCAGAATCCTTATTACAATACCGATGGCATCCCAACAATATAAGTCAAACTAAAAAAAATAACCTAAAAAAATCGGAAATAGCAATTAGGGCGAAACAGTTGCAACATCTTCACATTGAACCCACAAATCCAGATTTGGACTATTATTTAAATTCGATTTCTTTAAAACGTAAGCAATCTTCCGAAGAAATTACAAAGACAATTAAGGCTGGAAAAGAGCTTATTAAAAATAACAAAAAAACGAACTATTATAATCAGTTTGTTTTTGAAAATCACATTAAACAAACAGCAATTCGTACACTTAGAAACGCAAATAATTACGATAAGGAATATTATAAGTTTGTTAAAAATAAATCTGGTTACTTTGAGCAGATGAAATATATAGATAGAGTTTCAATATTGGTCAAGAGTCTTTTTTAATTAAATATTTAAGTTGTCGCTTATAGTGCTTTAGTTTTGTTTTAAAATCTGCGTTTTCAAAATATGACTTCATAAAATCCAATTGTTCTTTAGACATTTCTTCATCTGCGTTTTTTAATTTTAATGCCTCAAAATAGGTTGCATTACCTAAAGATCTTATAACTTTTTTAATGTTTTTTGTTTTAGATTCTGGTATAGCATCAACAATTTCCTTTAAATTCAAGTACGATGAATAACTTTGAAAAAAGCTGGATTGCAAAGAATATACTCCACCTTCGTGAATGCGATAGACTGCCGAATCAAAATCCATAAAAACACCGTACCCATGTTTTAGTAAAACGATATATAAAGAATTATCTTTAGAAAACTTAAGCGATTTTAAAAGTTCTAAATCAAGAGCATCTTTTTTGAAAACAGCTGTCAAAGTCAAAGTACAATACGGTGAAAAAATAGTGTTATAATCAATAATGTTAAGCTCTGTTTTATGATTAAATTGGTTTTTCTCAATATTATTGTCTTTCAAAATCTTATAGTTCGTCCAAGAAATAACACATTTAGAATGTGCCTCTAAAAAATCAACCTGTTTTTGTAATTTAAGAGGATCTGTCCAGTAATCATCTCCTTCACAAAGCGCAATATATTTTCCAGTTGCCTGCGGAAAACTATAATACCACCATGGCATAATATTTTGAGAATATTTATTTTCGGTCTGAAGAACCAACTTAATTCTTGAATCTTTTAGAGCGTGGCTTTTAAGAATGTCTGGGGTCTTGTCTGTAGAGGCATCATCATGAATTAATATTTCAATAGGAAAATCTGTTTTTTGAAGATAGAAACCCTCCAAAGTTTGTTCTACAAATTTTTCTTGATTAAAAGTTGTACAACAAATTGTCAATAATGGCTTCATTTTTTATTATTTAATAATTTTTCCTGGCACGCCTACAATCGTCCTCTCAGTTAAACAATTGGCAACTACTACAGCTCCTGCTCCTACTGTTACATTATCACCTAATATAATATTGGGCAATATAATAGCTCCTGCTCCAATTTCGCAATTATCACCTATTTTAACATGTCCTAAAAGACTTGCGCCAGGAGAAATATCACAGTAATCACCTATAGAAACATCATGATGAATGTTTGAAGACACATTAATCAAACAACCTTTACCAATACTCACACTATTACTTATAAAAGCAAATGGCATTATGTTTGAACCCTCTCCAATATCCACATTCAAAGATCCGATTCTCGCATACTTTGAAATGACAGATGTATAAACACCTCCAAGATCAATAAATTTCTCTACAACATATTTACGAGATTTAGGGAAACCAATAGCAGACACAAATTCAGGATTGTCGCTAAAATTAATATCATCTAGACTATGAATTATAGGATATTTACCTAAAAATAAAGCCTCTTCAGGCTTTGTGTAATCATCAAAAAAAGTGAGATCTGTTGTTTCGTTCATTGTTTCATTTAAAACAACCAACACATCCTTTGCATGACCTTTTGCACCAAGTACAATCATTTTTATGAATTAATAATATTACAAATTTGCGTGACTTGTTGTTCTTCCAACTCGTAGTATAGAGGCAAACATACAATTCTATTACAAATATCTTCGGAAATTGGCATGCTCACAAAACTCTCTAAATATGGCAAAGTATTCAAAGAAGGATAAAAATATCGCCTCGGAAAAATTTTAGACGCAGCCAATTTTTCTAAAACAGACTCTAAATGAGCTTCCGTTTTAAAAATTATTGGCATATAAGAATAATTTCGCTCTGTTGAATCTCTGTATTCAAAAAGAGTTAGATTCTTATTTTCCTTTAACGAGTTTTCATATTGTATGGTAAGTATTTTTCGCTTTTCTATAATTTGATCCATATATGGTAAAACGCTTAAACCAACAGCAGCCTGCATTTCTGAAGCTTTCGCATTAATGCCTAATCCATGATAAGCCAATGGTCCATCATGTCCAAAATTATGATGGTAATAACATTTTTTATACAAAATATCATTAGGCACAAAAACCGCACCTCCTTCGCCTGTATGAAATAATTTTGTTGAATGAAAACTGGTGGTTACTATATCTCCATAAGCAAAAATAGATTTGCTTTTATAATTCACACCAAAACAGTGAGCACCATCATAGATAACTTTTAAGTTATGTTTTTTTGCGATGGTCTCAATTTGACCAATATCACAAGGATTACCAAATACATGAGTCGCAAGAATTGCCTGAGTATTTTCTGTTATTGCAGCTTCGATTTTCAAGGGATCAATGGTTAATGAATCTTGCTCTATATCTACAAAAGCAGGTGTACAATTTTCCCAAATAATAGCAGATGTGGTCGCAACATAACTAAAAGGAGTTGTAATTACTTCTTTTGTTATGTTTAAAGCTTTTAATCCTATTTGTAGTGGTAAAGTGCCATTAGTAGTGATAAAAAAATTAGAAACATTTAAATACTTAGAAAGCTTCAGTTCCAATTCCAGAAGCAATTCACCTCTATTGGTCATCCATTTTTTATCCCACGCACGCTTTAGAATGTCTTGAAATTCCTCAATTGGTGGCAAAAAAGTTTGCGTAACATTAATCATCTTTACAAAATTAAGAAACTAAAAGGTTAACAAGTCCTAAAAATAATATTATAATTAAACTTTCATATTGCAAATGCATAATTTTGCATATTTCAAAGTACAGAAGCTTACTCATTCCGTTCTTTTATAATTTAAGTTTCAAAAATTAACTATTACTAATGACCGAAAGCGAATCAATTACAGAAGCCCTCACCGTTTTAAAACAAGGAGGAATCATCCTCTATCCTACTGATACAATTTGGGGAATCGGCTGCGATGCAACAAATTATGAAGCGGTTAAAAAAATCTACAAACTCAAACAAAGAGACGACTCTAAAGCATTGATTTGTTTGGTTAACAACTACGGAATGCTTGAAAAACATGTAGATAATGTGCCAAATATGGCTTACACCATTTTAGACATTGCAGTAAAACCCACGACCATTATCTACGATGATCCTGCAGGCATTGCAGAAAATCTAATTGCAGAAGATAACACACTAGCCATACGCGTCGTGAAACATAAATTTTGTGAGAAACTAATTAGGTATCTCAAAAAACCATTGGTATCTACTTCTGCTAATATTAGCGGTAAGCCTACGCCAAAATCCTTTAAAGAAATAAGTGACGAGATTTTAAAAGGTGTGGACTATGTCGTAAATTTGCAAAACGAAAAAAGCCAGTCACAACCATCTACAATTATCAAATTAAGTAATTCTGGGATGGTTAAGATTATTAGAGAATAGAATCTAAAAAACACCAAATTTCAATTTTCAAATGCCATCGAAACTATTTTTGGTGATTGAGTTTATATTTGGAAAATTACATCATGAATCTAAAACAAGCCTTAAAAAACAACATCTTTAAAATCATCTCCCAATCTGCAAAAGAGATTGGAGTTGATAGTTACGTCATTGGTGGGTTTGTTCGAGATTTTATTTTAAATCGAGGTGAACACAAAGATATTGATGTTGTCGCCATTGGTAGCGGAATAAAACTCGCCAAACAAGTTGCCAAAAACTTGCCAAACAAACCAAAAGTTCAAGTATTTAAAACCTACGGTACAGCCATGTTAGTCTATAATGACATGGATATTGAATTTGTTGGAGCGCGAAAAGAATCCTATAATGAAAATAGCAGAAATCCAGTTGTAGAAAACGGAACATTGCAAGACGATCAAAACCGAAGGGATTTCACGATCAATGCCATGGCGTTAGATCTATCTGAAGATGACTTCGGAAATTTGCTGGACCCATTCAATGGGATCCAAGACTTAAAAGATAGGCTAATCCGTACACCTTTAGATCCAGATATTACCTATAGCGACGATCCTTTGCGCATGATGCGAGCTATCCGTTTTGCAACCCAACTCAATTTCACGATTGAGAGTGAATCGCTTCAGGCAATTTTCAGAAATAATGAACGCATAAAAATCATTACAAACGAGAGAATCGTTGTTGAACTCAATAAAATACTAGAAAGCGAGAAACCGTCTATCGGGTTTTTGCATTTAGAGCAAACCGGGCTTTTAAAACACATCATGCCAGAGCTTACTGCCTTAAAAGGTATTGATGAAGTAGAGGGCCAAACGCATAAAGACAACTTTTATCACACGTTGGAAGTTGTTGATAATATTTCTAAAAATACAGATAACCTTTGGCTGCGTTGGGCTGCTTTGTTGCATGATATTGGTAAAGCACCAACCAAAAAGTTCAGCAAAAAAGTAGGCTGGACGTTCCATGCACATGAGTTTGAAGGCGCAAAAATGGTCTATCATTTATTTAAACGATTAAAAATGCCATTGAATGATAAAATGAAATTTGTTCAAAAAATGGTATTTATGAGTTCGCGTCCAATCGTCTTGGCGCAAGATATCGTAACCGATTCTGCAGTGAGAAGACTTGTTTTTGATGCTGGTGACTATGTCGAGGATTTAATGATTTTATGTGAAGCAGATATCACGACCAAAAACCCTAAAAAATTCACCAAATACCACAATAACTTTAAGATTGTACGTCAAAAAATTGATGAAGTAGAAGCTCGCGATCACGTACGTAATTTTCAACCACCAATTTCTGGAGAAGAAATCATGACCGCTTTTGGACTAAAACCCTCTCGTGAAATCGGGCAAATCAAAGAAGTCATTAAAGAAGCTATTTTAGAAGGTGACATTCCTAATGAGTATCAAGCTGCTTACGACTTGATGCTCAAAAAAGGGAAAGAATTAGGACTCACAGTAAAATCTTAAGATGATCAAAATCGTAAGAACAGACTCAAAGAACCAAGACTTTAGCAAACTCATCAAAGAGCTAGACGCTTATTTAAAAGTAACCGATGGCAATGAACATGAATTTTATAACCAATTTAATGGTATAGAAATGCTAAAACATGTCATCATTATTTATATGGATCGTGAAGCTGTAAGCTGTGGAGCATTCAAGACATTTGATGATGCTACGGTAGAAATAAAACGTATGTACACCATGTCTAAAATGCGTGGTAACGGTTTGGCTTCGGAAATTTTAAAAGCTTTAGAACTTTGGGCTTCAGAATTAAAATACAAAGCCTGCGTTCTCGAAACAGGAATTCGACAAAAAGAGGCGGTTGCTTTCTATAAAAAGAATGGATATCAAATCATTCCTAATTACGGGCAATATGCTGATATGGATAATAGTTTGTGTTTTAAAAAATTGATTTAAGCCATGCAAAAAACATTTAGAAAATCTGCAAAAATAGCGCTCTTATTAGTGTATTTGGTAATCATCGCAGGAGCTGTTGTGCGCATGACGGGTTCTGGAATGGGTTGTCCAGACTGGCCAAAATGCTTTGGCTACTACATTCCACCAACAGATATTTCCGAATTACAATTTAAGCCCAACCACGACTACAAAAAAGGGATTGTAATTATAAAAGACGAGTCGCTTTTAGTGGCATCAAAAGATTTTAGTTCTTCGGAAAGTTTAAATCCAAAAAATTGGGAAACTTATACAAAACATGATTATGCTCAATTTAATGCTACACATACTTGGGTTGAATATATAAACAGATTACTTGGTGCGCTTTCTGGAATTCCTATTTTAATATTCACTATTATTTCCTTTTGGTTGTGGCGAAAAAACAAATGGTTGACCATTTTATCGGTCGCAACTGTTTTTGGTATGGCTTTTCAGGCTTGGTTGGGAAAAACGGTTGTAGATTCTAATCTTGCACCATTTAAGATCACGGTACATATGGTGATGGCTATGGTTATTGTGGCGATGATTCTGTATTTAATTTATGGTTCAAAATCAACTTTTAAAGATCAAAAATTTGATTTGCTATTTAGAAATATAATCTTGGTGGCACTGGTTTTATCATTGGTTCAAATCATCTTGGGAACTCAGGTAAGACAGTACATTGACCAACAAATAAAAGACATTGGTTATATAAAATCACAATGGATGGATAACCCGACTTTGAAATTTTACATTCATCGTACGTTTTCTGTTTTGGTACTAGTTGTTAATGGTTGGTTATTTTTCCGAAGTAAAAAATTAAATCTTGGTTATCGTAAAACCAATCTTTTAATGGGTTGTATTCTTGCCACCATTTTTACTGGTATCTTGATGTATTATTTTGATTTCCCATTTTTATCGCAACCGCTTCACCTGGTTATTGCGTTGATTATGTTTGGGATTCAGTTTTATATTTTTTTGGAGAGCAAGCACAAAAAACCAGTTTTAAACTAAGCTGTTATTTATTCTTAAATAGTATCTTTGCACAATAATTTTTTTGCCATGATTTACAGATTTAGAGCCATACTTGACAACGATACCGAAGACGATATTTTTAGGGATATCGAAATTAGGGAAACCGATTCTCTTGAAGATCTTCACAATGCCATTACGCAATCTTTTGGATTTGATGGACTGGAAATGGCGTCCTTTTACATAAGTAATGAGGATTGGGACCAAGGTGAGGAAATATCAATGTTTGATGTGAGCGAAGGTCATAATGACACGAGGACGATGAGTGAGACGATCTTAAACACGATCGTACATGAAGCGCAAACAAAATTAATCTATGTTTATGATTTTTTAAGCATGTGGACGTTTCTTGTCGAACTTGCTGAAATTGTCGAAGAAGCAGATGGTACAGACTATCCAAACCTCATGTTCGTTCATGGTCAAATCCCAGACTCTGCTCCAGAAAAAACGTTCGAAGCCGAAAATTTTGATGATGATTACAATGAGTTTGATGACGATTTAGACGTTGATGATTATAGTGACCTGGACTTTGATGAAAACTGGAACTAATCTCACTACGGTATGACTGACTTTTGGTTTTACGTAAACTTAGGAATCAATCATATTTTAGATCTTGAGGGTTTAGACCATTTTTATTTTATCATTTCCTTTTGCATTCTATTTTCTTTTAAAGACTGGAAAAAAATCCTGGGTCTGGTCACCGCATTTACGATTGGACACTGCATTACTTTGTTTCTCTCTGGAATGGAACTAGTAAGTATTGATAGTGAGACCGTAGAACTTCTCATCCCAATCACTATTTTATTAAGTTGCTTGAACAATTTCTTTTTTCTGCTCAAGAATAAGCAATCCAAACAACAACTTAGCATTACTTATATACTCTTGTTGGTTTTTGGTTTAATCCACGGGCTGGGCTTTTCAAACTACATTAAGATGATGCTCTTTGACGATGAGTCAATAGTAATGCCTCTTTTAGGCTTTAATGTTGGGATTGAATTGGCACAACTTTTAATTGTTGCTGGTTTTTTAATACTCCTTTCTGGGCTTGAAAAAATTGTAAAATCCTATATTAAATGGGTTCGGTTTGTAATTAATTTGATTATTTTTTTACTGGTTTTGAGGATGATCTTTTAGTTTACATCAACCAAAACCTCCCATATTTATCCCATCATAGTTACGTTTTACAAAACTGAGTGCGTTTCTTAAAACCTGTCCCATATTTGTGCTTTTTCTAAACTCCACATCCAAGGTGTAATTATAAATTTGCTGTTTTAGCAACTCTATATTTTTATCAATAGAGATGGTATCTTCTTCCATACAATCTAGCAACTCTCCTATTCTATCGTGATAACTAATCATACGACGCACAATAATAGAGCGCTCCTCAATTTTATATTGGTCTATAGATTCCTTTTGGATTTTCTCGCGAACCAACTCTACCATTTTAAAATTCTCCTTGAAAAATTGTGGTCTATAAATATTTAATTTTCCTTCGTAAGATTGTTGATCAAAATCTGTGGCTCTAATTTTAAAAATCACATGATCAAAATCATGCGTTGGCACAATAACATAATTGTAAGAGCGCATATCTCCTAAAAGTCTAATCATGCAACGCTCGTTAAATTTCACGAACTCTTTTGCTATTTGCGCTTTTTCTGAAGCATTACATTCTGGCAACATCGACTTTATAAACTCATCACCAGGAATTCCAGCAATATGTTCTTCAATAATGGTATTTTTATATACTAAAAAATTCAGATTATACGGTGAGAGCATATGCTCCAATTCTAATCCGTATACACGAGAGGCATCCGCTTTTTTGACATAGAAATAGGTGTAATTATCATTGAGAATGTTTCGTACTTTAATTCTAAAAGGCTTTGTATTACCAAACGTGCAAAAATCTATAGCATCGATATTCAAGTATTTAAATATGGTTTCGTTACCATCTGATATTAAATTAGAATACACACGTTTTAGACTTAAATCTATCTCTTCTCGCTCATACTCATTATAATATACACGTACCCAAAGTGTATCTTCATCATTTTTATCATACACTACTATTGAACCTTGAAACCTCAATAAGTCATCATAAAAAATGGGTAATCTAAAATTTCGGTTGTATTCTTTGAGATAATTATAAAGGGTATCGCTTATTGGATAAGCAGGTTTCTTTTTTGAAATTTTTAAATCGTCCATATCTATAATAAACCTCTAATTTACTATTTTCAATATTAAATTGTAACAATTATTCGTTTAGTTCGTCGTATTTATAATCAACCATTACGGAAGCTTTTCCGTAGAAAATCAATCAAATTTTGGAACAAATTTTAACCATTAACAATCTTACCAAAAAATTTGGCTACCTCACTGCTGTAAAAGACTTATCATTTACAATCAACAAAGGCAATGTTTACGGTATTTTAGGACCAAACGGAAGTGGTAAATCAACAACCCTTGGCATCGTACTCAATGTTGTCAATAAAACCGAGGGCAGTTTCCACTGGTTTGACGGTAACACCTCAACGCACGATGCTCTTAAAAAAGTAGGCGCTATTATTGAGCGACCTAATTTTTACCCCTATATGACCGCAGAGCAAAATCTAAAATTAGTATGTAGAATTAAGGGTGTAAGTCATGATAAAATTTCAGAAAAGCTTGAAATTGTTGGGCTTTTAGACCGTAAGGATCATAAATTCAAAACCTACTCTTTAGGGATGAAACAACGTTTGGCAATCGCATCTGCCTTGTTAAATGATCCAGAAATTCTAATTCTTGACGAACCAACAAATGGTCTCGACCCACAAGGGATTCATCAAATTAGAAAAATCATAAAAGAGATTGCCAGCAATGGCACCACTATTCTTTTGGCATCTCACCTGCTCGACGAAGTTGAGAAAGTGTGTACGCACGTTGTCGTTTTGAGAAAAGGTGAGAAATTATATTCCGGTCGAGTGGACGAAATGATTTCAAGTCATGGTTTTTTTGAACTTAAGGCAGAAAAGCACAATGAGCTCAAAACCATATTGGAGAATGATACTTCCTTCGGAAAAATAAAAGTCGAAGATCAGCTAATCACTGCATTTTTAAACGAACCTATGGACGCTCCAACCTTTAACAAACTCATGTTTGATAATGGCATTATTCTCTCCCATCTCGTTAAGCGTAAAGAAAGTTTAGAAGAACAATTTTTACAATTGACAGATAATTCAGCAGTAAAATCATAATCATCAATCAAAAAAAATTCTAGAGTTTTTTTTACTTCGGAATTAAAAAAATCAACCATCATGTTAAGATTACTACAACTAGAACTTCAAAAATTACTGCTCAACAGAGCTAGTAAGGTTCTCATATTTATATCGTTCATTTTACCTTTTTTCATCATCCTGCTCTCTTCCATAAGATTTAATGTCTTTAATTATTTTACTTTAGAAGTTGGCCACTATGGCGTTTTTAACTTCCCAATCGTTTGGCACATCGTTACCTTTTTTGCTTCACAATTTAAGCTCTTTTTTGCCATCGTTGTGGTAAGTATGATTGGTAATGAGTATAGTAATAAAACCATAAAACAGAATTTAATTGATGGTTTGAGCAAAAAGGAATTTATACTTTCAAAGTTTTATACCATTGTATTCTTTTCTGCAATGGCAACATTATTGGTAATTATCATTTGTTTGCTCGTTGGTGTCATCTATTCTAGTATTGACGAAGTGCATTTGATTTTTAGGGAAACTGAATTTCTCTTCGCTTATTTTTTAAAACTTGTCGGTTTTTTTAGTTTGTGCTTATTTTTGGGAATGTTGGTAAAACGATCTGCTTTTGCTTTAGCATTTTTATTTGTACTGTTTATTCTGGAGTGGATTATCTACGGACTTTTTGCATGGAAACTAGATGAAAGTACTGCGACGAAAATTCAAAATTTCTTTCCGCTAAAATCGATGTATAAGCTTATTGACCAACCCTTTCAACGTATCGCCATCTCTAAAGCCCCAAACGGACAAGACTTTTTGTACGACTTTGGAGTACATTGGTATGAGATTGCCATTGTTATGGCTTGGACAGCCTTATTTATCTTTTTATCGTATAGATTACTTAAAAAGCGAGATTTGTAATATCTTTAGTAACTTAGTAGCTGTGAAAAAGAACTAATCTGGATACTTGAAATTTCCGAAGAAAATGTAGGGGTTTTATGTGACTAACTGTTCTATTAACAGAAGTTCTAAGTTAATTGCGACTATTACATGAAAAAGAATTCCCTCTTAACCTTAGCAATACTGTTTTGTGTTGCCTTTACTTTTGCTCAACAAGAAGCATCGTATTGGTATTTTGGGCAAAATGCAGGATTACGGTTTAATGCTGGTGCTGGAACGGTCACTGCAATCACCGACGGACAGATAAACACTTTAGAGGGCTGTACCTCAATTTCAGACACCGATGGCAACCTTCTTTTCTATTCTGATGGTCGTACCGTTTGGAATGCTAACCATGTACCAATGGCAAATGCAAGCGAAGCTTTAAATACTGGTCTAAAAGGTGATGATTCTAGTACTTCATCTGGATTAATAGTGCCAAAACCTCAAGATCCAAATTTGTATTATATTTTCACGGTAGATGAACCGCATCATGATAACCCTTCCCCTCCAGATGGTAATGATGATGGTGTTAATAATGGACTAATGTACTCATTAGTTGATATCACTTTAGATGGTGGTTTAGGAGATGTTGATGATGATGAAAAAAATATGCCTCTTATAACCTATGACATAGATAATGCTCTGGAGGAGCGATTTAAATGTTCAGAAAAAATTACTGCTGTAAAAGCAGACGATTGTTCTTCTTTTTGGGTGATTACCCATTTTATAGATACTTTTTATGCCTTTAAGGTCGATATCAATGGTGTACAGACCACACCTGTAATTTCTACCGTTGGGCCAGAAGTTCCTATTTCTGGGTATAGAAGAAATGCGCTTGGCTATCTCAAAGCTTCGCCTGATGGTTCAAAACTAGCAGTTGCCCATTTTGGGTTTGCAACTACGGAAGGTGGAGACGATGGTGGTGGCGTGTATTTATTAGATTTTGATAATGATACTGGTACTGTCTCAAACTCTGTTGAATTATACAGTCCTAACCAAGATGACAGCCCATATGGAATTGAGTTTTCTGCGGAAAATAGAAAAGTGTATGCAACGGTTGGCGATGGCATACAGGGAAATGCTTCTAGTAGAATATTTCAATGGGACTTAGAAAGTGATGACATTCCAAATTCCATACAGCAAATCCATAGTTCCAATTCTCTTAGCGCTGGTGCGCTTCAATTGGGATTAGACAAACGAATTTATAGAGCACAGATGAGCTTTTCAGCTTTCCCAAATACTGGTCGTTTTTTGGGTGTAATAAACAATCCCGAAGCAACGGGTACTGCTTCAAACTATAATGAAAATGGGATTTTGGTAGATATAAATAGTGGATTTCAAAATGTGAGTCGTATTGGCTTGCCTCCTTTTATCCAATCGCTGTTCAATTCTCAAATTGATATCATTCAAAATGGAATTAGCACTACAGAACTAAAACTTTGTACTGGAGATATGTACACCCTAATAGCAGAAGATGTTGAAGGAGGTACTTACACATGGATGAAAGATGGTGCTGTTTTAACAGAAACTACTTTTGAATTGGATATAACCGAACCCGGTTTTTACGAGGTTTTTATAGAACCAAATAATGGGGAATGTCCAATTGAAGGTGAAGCTGTTGTTGGTGTTTTTGATATCCCAACTGCAACGCAACCCCAAAATATGGTGAATTGTGATTTGACAGAAGCTTCGGTTTTTGATTTCACAATCCAAGATGCCGATATTTTAAACATGCAAGACCCAGCTCAATATTCGGTTCGGTATTTTAGAACGGAAGAAGATGCAGATAATAGCGAAAACGAAATTATTGGCGATTTTACTTCCGAAGAAAATCCGCAAATCATCTACGCTCGGGTAGATAATAATGATAACCCAAACTGCTTTGCCACAACCTCATTTACCATATCTGTATTTTTAGATCCTGTCATAAATATCTTAGATGATATTACTGTTTGCGATACCGATTTTAGCACAGACAGTATGGATGGCTTTACAACTCTAACTTTAAATGAATTAAATGCGGGAATTATTGGAGCGCAAGACGAAACTTTATATACAATTACCTATCATCCATCTCAGGAAGATGCAGATGACAATACCAGCCCATTACCTAATACATACACGAATACTACACCTTACACAGAAGAGATTTTCGTGAGATTAGAGAATAATCTAAATAACGATTGCTACACTACAGATTCATTTATCCTCAATGTTAACGATGCTCCACAAGCTATTGACTCATTGTTGATACAATGCGACGAGGATGGAATACCGGAAGGTTTCACCACGTTTGATCTCAACGAAGCGTTTGACGATATTACAGGTGGAGCACCAAATAGAACAATCAATTTCTATGTTTCGCTCAGTGATTTAGAAAACGATGAGGACGAGCTCAATGCAGATGCATTTGAGAATTATTTTGATCCGCATATCATTTATGCGTTGGTAACAAACACAACAACTGGTTGTACCAATATTGCAGAGCTTACCTTGCAATCAAGTTCAACATCCTCAAACGATACCTTTATAGAAGTTTGTGACGATGATGGGACCGAAGATGGTTTTTATAATTTTAATTTAAATACTGCTTTGGATGCTATTCTCTTCGGAATTTCTCCCGATCTCGACGTCACATTCTATGAAACCTATGACAATGCTTTAATAGAAGATAATCCCATTGGCTCAACCTTTACCAACACCATTGCGTATAACCAAACCGTTTATGCTCGTGTTGAAAACATGAATGCATGCTTCGGAATAAGCGCCATTGAGCTCACCGTTTTTGAATTGCCAAATATCGTAATTCAAGAAGATGTGTATTATTGCCTGAATGATTTTCCGCAGAAAATAATCTTAACTGGCGGATTAATTGACGATACGCCTAACAATTACTATTACGACTGGTCCACTGGAGAAGATGAGTTTGAAATTGAAGTGAACGAACCTGGAACTTACACTGTACGAGTCACCTCTACAGATGGTTGTTTTAAGGACAGGACGATAAACGTATTACCCTCAGACATTGCAACATTTACAGATATTCAAGTTACAGATGCGAGCTCAAATAATACAATTTCAGTATTTGTAACTGGTGATGGAATTTACGAATATGCATTGGATGATCCTCAAGGTCCTTACCAAGAAAGCAATATTTTTGAAAATGTAAGTTTTGGATTTCACACCGTTTATGTGCGTGATGTGGAGAATGATTGTGGTATTGTAGATGACATTGTTTCGGTGATTGGTTTCCCTAAGTTTTTTACACCAAATGGAGACACTTATAATCCCTATTGGCAGGTCAAAGGTATTTCAACAGATTTTCAACCTAACTCACAAATTCTTATTTTTGATCGCTATGGAAAATTGTTGGCAGAGGTTGACCCACTCGGTCCTGGTTGGGATGGTACTTTTAACGGGTTTAATATGCCTGCAAGTGATTATTGGTTTGTGGTCACTTTAGAAGATGGACGTGTTTTTAAAAACCATTTCGCTTTAAAAAGATAAAAAAGTTTAAGTTTACTCATGAAGCAACATACATTTATATATCTATTTTTTATATGTATCTCTACAGCTTCATTTGCACAGGATATTGAGTTATTTGAGCAGTTTAATGGTCGTTATGATTATACTGCAATTGGGAATACGCTCAATCCTTTTGAAAACAATCTCGATAATAGTTTCTGTTTTCCTTTAGAGTCTTCAAGTGCTTCTTTAAATATTCCTGCAACTTCTACAATTACTGCAGCTTACCTCTATTGGGCTGGATCGGGAAGTGGCGACACCAATGTGATGCTCAATGGTCTTTCTGTTGATGCAGATGATACTTACATTGTAGAGTATGTTGAGCTAACAGATACGCTTACCTATTTTTCCTGTTATACTGATATTACAGATTTTATAATTTCCGAAGGAAATGTTGAATACACGTTTTCTGGTCTTGATATTTCCGAAGCATTAATAAATAACGATCGCTATTGTACCAACCGTACAAATTTTGCAGGATGGAGCATTTATGTCGTTTACGAGGATGATGCATTGCCACTCAACCAATTAAATATTTACCAAGGTCTGGAAATCATCAATAGAAATAACCAGGAAAAAATCATTGTGATTGACAATCTCAATGTAATTGATAATGAAGGTGCAAAAATTGGTTTTCTAGCTTGGGAAGGCGATAATAGTTTGAATTTTGGTGAAAGTCTATCTATTAATGATAACATCATTTCAAATCCGCCACTCAACTTGGGTGACAATGCATTTAATGGCACCAATACGTTTACAAATTCCAGTACGTTTTATAATTGTGATTTAGATGTTTATGACATTCAAGACAACATTAACATTGGCGACACGAGTGCAACCATTAAACTAACCACTGGCGCTTTTGATGAGTTTGATGTTTTTAGGGCAGATTTAATAATCATTAATAATATTGTAACGGTTTTAAATAGCCAGCTACCAGATGCCACAATCACTTTAGATAATTACGGTATAAACTGTGGTGATAGAACTGTAGAAGTTGATTATACGGTCTTTAATACCAATAGTACAGATTTTTTACCAGCCAATACACCCATAGCTTTTTATGCTGAAGGCACGTTGGTTGGCCAAACACAAACCCAAAATGATATTGCTATTGATGCTTCGGAAAGTGGAACATTCCTATTATCGCTGCCCGATGATATTGGTGATGTCATCCTCCTGACTTTGGTAGTTGATGATGACGGAACCGGTAATGGCATCGTTTCTGAAATTGTTGAAATCAACAATATTGATGATGACATTATAGAACTTTTGGTCATACCAGACATACAAACACTGCCCAATCAAGTCACATGTAATGAAGGTTTTAATAGCGCTCTGTTCAATTTGGTTGAATTTGTCCAAAATGCTTTAGAAAGCGATATTGAAGCCCAATACTTTATAAGTCTTGAAGATTTACAGGCCAATGAAAATGCCATTATAAATCCTGAAAATTACAATAATACAAGTAACCCGCAGCGTATTTATGTCAAAGTAGATAATGCGCCATGTTATGATATTTATGAATTTGAGATTTCCGTAGAAAATTGTCCGCCATTTGTGCCAGACGGTTTTTCCCCAAATGCAGACGGATTTAACGATTGGTTTAATATTCAAGGGTTGTATGATATCTTTGAAAATCATGAACTGAAAATTTTTAATCGTTATGGGACTTTAATCTTTGAAGGCGATAACGATAAAAAATGGTTTGGAATCGTCAATCGAGGCTTGAACAATCATGGTAAAACTGTACCGGTTGGTACTTATTTTTATATTTTAAATCCAAACGACACCAATTTTAAACCAATGTTTGGTTGGGTCTACGTCAACTATTAGCCATAATGATCATTGATGAGCTAGGTACTGTTAAAATTTAATGCATTTCATCGTCTTTTTTTGTATTTCATCTTATTTTTAATTAATATTGCTCTATATTAAATAATCAATCTATCTGAACCCCAACTCTTTTAGTATTGATACCCAAATTTAACGACCTACAATTATGCTATTAAAAAAGTCCCTCGCTGCACTGGCATGTCTATTTTGCTGTATTACTGGTGCCCAACAAATTACAATAGATAATACATTTACTGAGCAACAACTTATTGAAAACAACCTCATACAAGGTTGTGTTGAAATAGACAACATCCAATCTCAGGTCAATGGTCAAGTGAATGGCTTTAACAGTTTTGCTTATTTTGAAAGTGCAGACTCTGGTTTTCCTTTTCAAAACGGTATTATGCTTTCTACAGGAAACCCAATCTCTGGTGGTAACACCCAAAATAACAATGTTCTAAACGAAGGTGAAACAGATTGGTTGACAGATCCAGATCTAGAAACTGCTCTAGGAATCAATAATACGTTAAACGCTACTTCTATAGAGTTTGACTTTATTTCAGTAACAGATCAAATCACCTTTAATTACATATTAGCTTCCGAAGAATACTTTGGAGATTTTCCATGTAATTACAGTGACGGTTTTGCATTTTTGATAAAACAAACAGGAACTTCAGACCCTTATGTAAATATTGCGGTAATCCCAGGAACCTCAACACCTGTAAATACGAATACCATCCACGATGAGATTGTTGGATTTTGCTCTCCTTCTAATGAGGAGTATTTTGAAGGTTATAATCTTGGAGATACCAATTATAATGGTAGGACTAAAGTGATGACAGCTTTTGCTACAATAACTCCAAATGTACAGTACAGTATAAAGTTAGTCATTGCAGATCAAACAGATAAAAATTATGATTCCGCAGTTTTCATTGAGGGAAGTAGCTTTAACGCCAATATAGATTTAGGTCCAGATATTCAAACGTGTGCAAGTACCGTAACTCTAGATGGAAATATAAATAATCCAGACGCTATTTACTCATGGTATTTTAACGGAAATTTAATTGATGGAGGCACAGAGCCAACAGCTGATGTCACAGAATCTGGTGATTACACTATTTTTGCTGAAATACCTTTGGCAGATTCCACCTGCGTTATTGAAGATACAGTAAATGTTCTATTAAGTTCTACTCAAGCAGCAGATTTAATTCCAGATTTCGAAATTTGTGATGATAGCAGTGCTGATGAGATTGAGGTATTTGATTTATCCATTAAAGATGCAGATGTGCTGTCTTCAGTTCCTGCATCAGATTATATAATTTCTTACCATTTAAGTTCTATTGACGCTCAAAATGATGTAAATGCTATATCTGGCTCATTTCAGAATACAACCAACCCACAAACCATTTATGTAAAAATTGAGGATACTATTAACGGATGTTTGGCGTTTCAAAATTTTGATTTGGTTGTTAATCCGCTCCCTTCTGTTACGCAACCTACAATATTGATTGCCTGTGCAGATAGTGCAGCAGACGGTTCTACTGTAATCGATTTATCTGTAAAAGATGAAGAGATCACTAATGGAAATTTAGATCTAGCAGTTACTTACCATTTAACTCAAACCGATGCTTCCAATGGCGAAAACGCTATTGCTTTACCTTATGCAAATACAGGTGTTAATGAAACGATTTTTGTAAACGTCACTAATATGATTACAGGTTGTTCTACAACAACGACCTTAGATTTTGAAGTCAACAACAGCCCAACGATCAATACCCAAGAACATTATATTGATGCCTGCGACACAGATAACGATGGTTTTACAACTTTCGATTTGACATCAATTATTGATGATATTTTAGAAGGTCTAACAGGTGTTAGTGTTACTTTTCATACGTCAATAGATGATGCCAATGCCAATGAAAATGCTGTTGAGGACGAAGCAAATTTTGAAAATACGGTAGCAAATCAACAAACGTTATATATTAGAGTTGAAGATGACGCTACAGGTTGTGCATCTATAACACCAATTCAAGTACACTCAAATTTGTTACTGTCTGCAACATTTATAAGAAACATGGGAGTTTGTGACATAGGCAATGATGGTGAGGAGAATTTCGATTTTGATGAGATTACAGAATCATTTCTAGGTGAATTAGAAACGATCATGGATTATGAAATTGAAATCATATATTATTTAACCGAAGAGGATAGAGACAATCAAATCAACCCAATAGATACTTCAGTTTCTTTTACTCCAACATCAAATCCACAAACGATCTATATTAGATTAGTAAGTCCTACTTGTGAGGAGATTTCAGATTTTGATTTAATCATCAACCCAATTACAGAATTTGGTCCAATTGATAATCAGCCAATTTGCGATGAAGATCAAGACGGTATTACAACTATAAATTTAAGTCAGTTTGATCTTATGATCACGCTTGGTCAACCAAATTTTACGGTAAGGTATTTTTCTTCGGAAGAAGATGCCGAAAATGGCAACGACCCTTTACCAACAATCTACACTAACACCTCAACCACAGAAACGCTTTGGGCAAGAGTCACTTTCGGGCCAACATCTTGTGCAGATATCAATCAATTTCAAATTGAAGTTTTTCCCGCTCCTATAGCAAACGAACCTAGCGGAATCATAATTTGTGATGACGATCAAGATGGGATCTCAAATATTAATCTGAATGCTAAAATTTCAGAGTTAGTTGATGATACCACCAATTTAAACATCACTTTCCATACTGTTCTTGCAGATGCCGAGAATGATAGTAATTCAATTTCAGCAACAACATTTTATCCAGCAAGTACAGGTACAATTTACGCTAGGGTAGAAAATGCGACTACTGGGTGTTCAACAATTGAAAGTTTTGAGGTTATTGTAAATACTGTCCCTGTTATTAGTAATATCAACTTATACAAATTTTGTGAAATTGGCGAGGATGGATTTGGTGAGTTCATCTTTTCAACACAGGATACAGCCATTTTAGATGGTCAAACCGGTAAAGAAGTATTTTATTTTGAAACTGCTATCGATGCAGAAAACAATACAAATCCAATAGACAAGGATGAGGTTTACATCAACACTACAAACCCGCAAACTATTCATGTACGTGTTGAAAATATTACAGATCCAAATTGCTATAATACATCATCTTTTTCTATAGAAGTTGGTACTAATCCAACCCACAATGAACCTACAGATATATTTGTATGTGATGACATGACCAATGATGGGAGCGTAAATTTTGATTTCAATGTTCAACTCAATGAAATCACTCAGGGTTTTCCAGATATTCAAGAAGTTACATTTCATACATCACAACTAGATGCAGAAAACAATACCAATGCACAACCGTTGAGTTTTGACAACACCGTAAACCCACAACAAATTTATGTAAGGATAAATAATGGCTCAATTTGTGAATCCTATACATCATTTGTACTTAACGTTATTGCTGCTCCGGAAGTTAACCCTTCACAACCCTTAACTCAATGTGACGAAGATTATGATGGGATCACGACATTTGATTTAACACTGTCTGAATTTGATATTTTAGACGTAAGGCAAGATAATATTGTGATTACGTATCACGAGACAGAAGCTGATGCACTCACCCAAGACAATGCGATTTCAAATCCAACAAATTATACAAATCTTACAAATCCGCAAACGGTTTATGTACGTGTAACAAATACTATTTCAGATTGTTTTGCATCTGTACCGCTGGAGCTTATCGTTAATTTGCCACCAGCAATAAACCCAATTTCAAGTTTTGATATTTGCGACAATGAGACGAGCACTACAGATTTAACTCAAATCAACTCCTCATTACTTTTACAAACAGCCAATGTTGTTGTAAACTATTTTTCTTCGGAAGAAGATGCTAGTAATCAAGAAAACGTATTAGATATTAATTACACATATCTAACAACTAGCGATGTATTGTTTGCACGCGTAGAGTTTTCAACAACGCACTGCTTTTATATCCATGATTTCATTCTTAACGTTAACCCATTACCAATAGCAAATCAGCCAGATGATCTAGAATCCTGCGATGATGATTTTGATGGTTTTTATGAATTTGATCTAAACCAGCAAAATGCCCAAATCTTAGGCAGTCAAGATCCTACGGATTTTTACGTAACCTATTATTTAGATAACGTATTGGCAGAAGAAGGCACAAATGCTATCGGTCTAAGCTACGACGCATTAGATGGCGACGTTATTTATGCTCGTGTAGAAAATAATGATACAGGATGCTACAGCATAACTTCATTCACAACATTTGTCTATGAAAAACCAATTCTAGACATTGGCAATCAAGTGATCTGTTTAGAAAACTTACCACTTATTGTTAGCGCAAATACAAATAATGCTGGAGATGCTTATGATTGGTCAACAAATGAAACCACTCCAGAAATTGAAATTGTTGAAGTCGGGACCTATTCAGTTACGGTAACGACACCAAACGGTTGTGAGACTACTGAAGTATTTACAGTAATAGAATCTGAAGCTGCAACCATAGAAATTACAGAAACAATAGATTTCTCAGACCCTAACAATATTATAGTGACCATTAGCGGTATAGGAAATTACCTCTATCAACTCGACGATGATGAACCTCAACAATCTAATGTTTTCGAGAGCGTAAGCTTAGGCTACCATACGTTGAGAATTATAGATTTAAATGGCTGTGCAGAAGTCACTAAAGAGATTGTTGTTATTGATGCTCCAAAATTCTTTACCCCAAATAACGATTCTTACTTTGACACTTGGCATATTACTGGAGTTGAAACTTTAACAGGTACAATTGTATATATTTATGATCGTTACGGAAAATTATTAACCACATTAGACTCTAATTCTAAAGGTTGGGATGGTTACTATAATGGCCATCTCATGAGAGCAAACGATTATTGGTTTGTTGCAGATGTTAAAAAGGGCAACATCGAGTTCCAAGTGAAAGGTCATTTCGCATTGCGACTGTAATTTTTTTTGATAGTATACACTATTTCTTATAAAAAACAGTCATTCATCTTAAAAAGCATCTTTTAGACCCTAAAATACTGTTTACTAGGTATTTTTTAGTTAGTTTGTTGCACTAAATTTACTTTTTTTAAGTAAGTCAAACCATCTAAAAAATTCATATAATCAGCTATTAAGAATGAAAAGGGGATTCTATTTCTTTATCGCAATTTTATTTATTTCAGTTTTAAGCATACAAGCACAACAAATCACAACAGATGACACACTGCCACTCGTGTCACTTGTAGAAACGAATTTTGGTCAAGGTTGTGTTGAGATTTCAAACATAACGTCCACTGTAAACGGAGATGTAAATGGACTTTCAAGTTATGGTTCTTTTGAAAAAGGAGATTCTAATTTTCCTTTTGAAAACGGAATTCTTTTGAGCACAGGAAATATAAATTCCGCAGGAAACACAGTTAACAACAGTCCTTTAAATGAAGGAGAAGACAATTGGTTAACAGATCCAGATTTGGAAAATGCCCTTGGTCTCACGGGAACCATAAATGCAACAGCGATTGAGTTCAACTTTATTTCTGTGGCAAATCAAATTCAATTTAATTACTTATTGGCTTCCGAAGAATATTTAGGCACCAACCCTTGCTCCTATTCCGATGGTTTTGCATTTTTAATTCGTGAAGCAAGTTCTACTGGACCATTTACAAATATTGCGATTATTCCGGGCACTTCAATACCTGTAAACACAAATACGATTCATGACGAAATTGTAGGATTTTGTCCTGCGGAAAACGAAGGCTTTTTTGAGGGTTACAACTTGGGCGACACCAACTATAATGGTCGTACAACAGTACTCACAGCAACTGCAACCATACAGCCTAATGTAGAATACAGCATTAAATTGGTCATTGCAGATCAAGGTGATGAGTTCTATGATTCCGCAGTATTCATTGAGGGAAATAGTTTTAACGCTGCTGTAGATTTAGGACCAGATCTTGTAACTTGCGGGCAATCTGTAGATTTAGATGCCAATATTGAGAATAGCCAGGCGAGCTACGAGTGGTTTCAAAACGGAACTCCAATTGCTGGTGAAACCAACCCAACATTAGAAGTTACCGAGTCAGGAACCTATCGCGTAGAAATAAGTATTTTACTTAACAGTACCTCTTGCGTTATTGAAGATGAAATTGAAGTCACGTTAAATTCTGAACAGGCTTCAGGAGACATTTCAGATTATTTGATATGTGATGATCCATCGGGTGATGGTGTAGAAGAGTTCAATCTCTCTACCAAAGATGCTGAAGTTCAGTTTCTACTCCCTCCATCAAATTACAATATTACCTATCATTTAACTTCGGAAGATGCTCAAAGCGGAGACAACCCATTACCCAACAATTATCAAAATACAACATCACCTCAGCAAATCTTTGTTAGAACGGAAGATTTAGAGAATGGTTGTTTGGCATATGCAACTTTTAATTTGGTCGTTAGCATTCCTCCAGTACTTGACCAACCAGCAGATATTATAGTTTGTGATGACGCTGTATCTGATGGATTAACAATGATCAATCTTGATGACACCACAAATGAGGTTACTGGAGGCGATCCTAATCTATATGTAAGTTACCACTATTCACAACAAGATGCCAATACTGGCGACAATGCTTTATTTTCTCCATACAGTAATATCAACCCCAATGAAACATTATACATAAGGGTTTATGATGCAACGACTGGCTGTACCAATACGACTTTAGTAGATATTTCTGTTACGGATAACCCAATGGTAGATAATACCGAAAACCAATGGATTAGTGCTTGTGATCAAGATGGAGATGGTTTTGAAGATTTTGATCTCACCAGTATAATCGAAAGTTTATTACAAGGTTTAACAGGTGTAACGGTTACTTTTCATGAAAATGCTGGAGATGCCCAAACGGGAGATAACCCGATTGCAGATCCCGAAAATTATCAAAATGTGATTCCTGGACTGCAATTCGTTTTTATTAGGGTTGTAGATGATGTTACGGGATGTTTTGTAACCATCCCTTTAGAGTTGCATTCTAATATTATAACTACAGGATTTGGTGGTGATGTGTATTATGTTTGTGATGATAGTTCCGCAGATGGTATAGAAGATTTTGATTTAAACGAAGTAGAATCTGACTTGACCAACGATTACGATGGTTTTGAAATCACTTTTTATGAAACCCTCGAAGATCTTAACGATGGTGTAAATGCTATTGACAAATCCGTGCCATATACAGTCTCAACAAGTCCAACCACAGTATTTGTTACCACTCTTAATGGAGATTGTGAATCTGTCTTAGAAATTAGTTTAATTGTCTCGCCACCAATTGATATTCAAGGACTTGGAGAAGTAGATTATTGTGATGAAGATACTGATGGTTTTACAACACTGTTTTTAGAAACTTTTAATAGTTATGTGACTGAAGGTGTGAATGGATCTAATGTAAAATATTTCTTGACAGAACAAGATGCTATTAATGATGAGAATTTTCTAGAACCTTATTTTTACAACCTTTCAAATCCGCAGATTGTTTGGGTAAAAGTAACCAATTCAAATACAGGTTGTTTTGACATTGCGCCTTTAACAATAAACATATCCAGTGCTCCAACAGCTAATTTTCCTACAGATATAATTATTTGCGATGATGACCTCGATGGTGTATATAATGTTGATTTAACAACAAAAATTTCAGAAGCTATACCAAGCACAAGTGATCTAAACATTACTTTTTATGATGACTACAATAACGCGTATAGTGGTGAAAACGAAATTGAAACACCAGAGAGCTATGACACTATCTCGCAATATATTTTTATAAGAATTGAAAGTGAATCAACAGGTTGTTTCACCGTAGTTTATTTTTACGCATATATTAATACTGTTCCAGAATTTATACCGATCACAAATTTCGAGAACTGCGAGGCAGATGGTAATGGCGTTGCAGACTTTTTCTTTTATTTAAAAGATGCTGAAATTCTAAACGGGCAAACAGGCAAAGAGGTATTGTACTTTGAGACTGCCCAAGATGCTATAGACAGAACAAATAGTATTGATAAATACAGCGCATACCAAAATACATCGAGCCCACAAACAATACATGTTAGGGTAGAAAGTTTTAATGATATCGATTGCTTCGGAACATCTCAATTTGAACTAGAAGTAGGATCGCTTCCGTTATTTAACCAACCTTCAGATATTTTTATCTGCGATGATATTTCTAACGACGGGATTGCATCTTTTGATCTCAATGATAAAATTTTAGAAATTTCCGAAGATATAGATCAAGACCTTAACATCTCTTTTCATCCATCTCAATATGATGCAGATCAAGATTTAAACGAATTCCCTCTTGATTTTGATAATTTTGCGAATCCGCAAGAAATTTACGTGAGGATAGAAAATGGCACGTACTGTCATGCTGTTGTGGGTTATAATATTAACGTGATTCAAGTACCAGAGGTAAATGCACCTTCAGATTTGGTACAATGTGACACAGATTATGACGGTGTTGTTGTATTTGATCTTACCCTTGTTGAAGTGGAAATTTTAGACGTAAGACAAGATGATATCGTTATTTCATACCACGAATCCTTTGATGGAGCTGAAACAGATACTGAGATTATTCTCGACCCAGAAAACTATACCAATATTTCAAACCCACAAACGGTATATATTAAAATAAATAATACCGTTTCTAATTGTTACGTGACCTTACCTATCAATTTGGTTGTTGATCTTCCACCAACCGTAATCGATTTTCAAACGTTTCAAATCTGTGATAACGAGTTAAGTGAATTTGATCTCAATACTATAAATTCCGAAGTTACAAATGAAGAAGGAACTCTTATAAGCTACCATAATACATTAGAAGATGCACAAAACAGTGACAATGCATTAAATACCAATTATACATATCTCACTAATAATGACACCTTATTTATTAGATTGGAAAACCCAATTACAGGTTGCTGGACAACCTATAATTTTGATTTAATTGTCAACGCATTACCTATCGCAAATATACCAAGCACTGTATTGGCTTGCGATGATATTTCAAATGATGGTCAAGAAGTTATTGATCTATCGCTTCAAAACGAAGAGGTTTTTGGATCTCAACCAAATACGGAATTTTCTGTGTCTTATTTTAATTCTGAAATAAATGCTAACGACAACAGCAGCAGTTTACCGAATGATTATTTAGCGTCCAATGGTGAAATTATTTATGTTAGAGTTGAAAATAATCTCACAGGTTGTTACAGCATCACACAATTTGATGTCATTATTTATGAATATCCTCAACCTGCACAACCTATAATTCTATGTGATGCAGATTATGATGAAACAACAACCTTTGACTTAACAAGTTCTGAAACAGATTTATATACATCAATACCAGATTATATAACTATTTCATATTTTGAAAACCTTGATGATGTTGAAACAAATGAAAATGAAATTACAAACCCAACCAATTATTCTAACCTTTCAAATCCTCAAACTGTTTACATAAAGGCTTTTAATGCACTTGCAAATTGTTATTCTGTTGTGCCACTAGACTTAATAGTCAACCTACCTCCTGCTATTAATGAGTTTGGGACTTTCGAAATTTGCGACAATACCAATACTAGTTTTGATCTTAATACCATCAACTCTATTATTGTAAATGATAATACAGATGTTTTATTTAGTTATTATGAAGACATTACAGATGCAGAGAACAGTACAAATGCTTTATCCACAAACTACACTTACAGCACAACAGCAGACACGATTTATGTAAGAGTAGAGTTTGGTACAACCACTTGTTTTTATATTTATGCTTTTGATCTTATAATTAATCCTTTACCTATTGCAAACGAACCTGATAGTTTACAGGTTTGTGATGATGATTCTAATGACGAGATTGAAACGTTTAATCTATTTGAGCAAACAGCCACAGTATTAGGTAGTCAAAGCGAATCTAATTTTACAGTAACCTATCATATTAGTGAAAATGATGCCAACGCAGGAGAAGAACCGTTGTCAAATGATTTTACTGGAGAAAATGGAGAAATTATTCATGTGCGCATAGAGAACAATAGTACTGGCTGTTACAGCTTGACAAGTTTTGAATTGGTTATTAATCCGCATCCAAATACCCCAAGTACGATCACCAACTGTGATGATGACTATGATGCGATTACCACTTTTGATTTGACTCAAGTAGAATCCCAATTATTTGAGATACCAAATCCAGACCACATTGTCACTTATTTTGAAAATCTATCTGATTTAGAAACAGATTCCAACGTGATTTCAAATCCAGATAATTACACAAATCTAGAAAACCCTCAAACCGTATTTGTAAAAGTTTATAACACTGTTGCAGATTGCTATCAATACGAAAGTTTTGATCTCAATGTTAATTTACCTCCAGCTATCGACCCTATAGAAAGTTTTGATATCTGTGAAAATGAAGACGGAACAACAGTATTATCAAATATCAATTCACAACTCTTAATCCAGACAGCAAACGTGATTGTTTTTTATTATGCTTCGGAAAGTGATGCACTCGACCAAATCAACCCGTTGGATGATAATTATGTCTATCTCACCAATAACGATACACTTTTTGCGCGCATCGAATTTACGACGACACATTGTTATCATATCCATGAGTTCAATTTAACAGTAAATCCCTTGCCAATAGCCAACCAACCAGAAGCACTAGAAGCTTGTGATGATGATTTTGATGGTCTATACAATTTTGACTTAACACAACAAAATCCAGAAATTCTGGGTGCCCAAGATCCTGAAGATTTCACAATAACCTACCATACAACAGTTGAAGATGCAGATACCAATATAAATTCGCTACCAAACAACTACGACGCATCGTTATTTGAAACTATATACGTTAGGTTAGAAAATACCCAAACCGGTTGTTATAGTTTGACAGAATTTGAAACTATTGTTAGAAGAAAGCCACAAGTTGCCATTCCAGATCAAGTGGTTTGTATCGATAACCTACCTTTAATCGTAAATGCAGACACTTCGTTTGAAGAAGACACTTACCTGTGGTCAACAGGAGTTATTTCTTCCCAGATAGAAATAACCGAAATTGGCACATACTCAGTCACGGTAACCTCCCAATACGGTTGTGAAACTATAAGTGAATTTAATGTAATAGAATCAGAAACTGCTACCATAGACGTTGCAGAGACTATTGATTTTTCAGATCCAAATAATATAACAATTACCGTTAGCGGTATAGGCAATTATCTCTATCAACTTGATGATGGCATTCCGCAAGAATCCAATATATTTGAAAATGTCACTTTAGGTTATCACACCATTACAATTATAGATTTAAATGGTTGTGCAGAAGTCACAAAAGAAGTTGTCGTGATAGACGCACCTAAATTTTTCACTCCAAATGGTGACGGTTATTTTGATACCTGGCATATTATTGGTGTTGAAAACCTTCCGGGAACTATCGTTTATATTTTTGATCGCTATGGGAAATTGCTAAAAACACTAACCCACAACTCTTCAGGCTGGAACGGGATCTATAACGCTCACCAAATGCCAGCCAGCGATTATTGGTTCTTAGCGAAGGTTAAGAAAGGTGATATTAATTTTGAGGTGAAAGGTCATTTTTCTCTACGATTGTAGCATAATCTTAACATTTTTTAAGTAACAGCAACTCAATCTATGCTTATCTTTGCAACCGGAAAAGTTGTAAATGAAATTAGCCCTTAAAATTCTATGTTTTCTCTGTACAATATTGACCTTTGGTCAAAACATTGTCGTAGATAGTCAGACCTATTCTCCGCAAGAATTAATTGAAGACATCCTCATTGATAGCGACTGTATTGACAATGTAAGCGTTACTAATTTTGTGGGTGGCAATTTTGGAGGTACAGAACAAAGTTTCGGTTTTTTTGATGCAACAGGCACATCCTTTCCTTTTGAAACCGGTCTGGTCATGAGTACTGGAAAACTTTCTAATGTTCCAGGTCCAAATACGAGCCTTAGCGATGACAACGCACCAAATTGGGAAGGCGACAACGATCTTGAAACCGTACTTGGAGAAACCAACACGACCAACGCAACCATATTAGAATTTGATTTTACTTCTGAAGCTAGCGAAATTAGCTTTAGATACATCTTTGCTTCGGAAGAATACCAGGAAGGAAACCCTAATACCTGCAATTTTTCAGATTTATTTGGTTTCTTGATTAGACCCGCAACTGGCTCTTCATATACCAATATAGCATTAGTACCTGGAACCAATACACCTGTGAAAGTGACAACAGTACATCCAGAAATTCCTGGTGGTTGCCCTGCAGAAAATGAAGACTATTTTGAAAGTTTTAATCCGCCAATGTCTCCAACTAATTTTGCTGGACAAACCAAAATTTTAACCGCCATAGCTCAAGTAATACCTAATGAGACATACCACGTCAAATTGGTTATTGCAGATGAACAAAATTTTAGATTTGACTCAGCAGTATTTTTAGAAGCTGGAAGTTTTAGACTCGCAACAGGTTTAGGTCCAGATCGACTAGTTAATAATGGTAATGCACTTTGTGGTGACGAAACCTTACAATTATCTGCTATACAAGAGGGATCTCCTTCTTACGATTGGTTTAAAGACGGTATTCCCGTTCTATCCTCTCCAAGTGGCTGTGTTGATTGTGGTACTTATACTGTTACAGAACCTGGAACTTACAATGTTGAAGTAACACAAGACAACGGTTGTATCTATTATGGTGAAATTATTATAGAATACGCAGAAAATCCAGTAGGCTTTGATTCATTTTTGATAGCATGCGACCAAAACCAAGATGGACTTACGTTTTACGATCTTTATACTTCGGAAAATAGCGTCACCAATGGAGATGGTTCATTGTTCATTTCAGATTTTTATCTCAATGAAGATGACGCAATCAATGATACAAACACAATTGTAGGTGCCAATAATTTTGAAAATACAACTCCGTTTCAAACCGTTTATGCACGTGTTCAAAATCAAGCCAATTGTTTTAGTATTGCAGAAGTAGAATTACAGATTTCCAACAATACTGTTGTTATCCCAACGTTGGAAGCCTGTGATGGTGATGAGGTTGATGGCTTTGCAGATTTCAATTTAAATGACATCACAACTGCGATTTCGAGTCAGATTCCGGTGGATGCAACTGTGTCCTTTTATTTAACCGAAATGGATGCTTTTTCAGAAACAGATAGTGTATCTGGCACATTTCAGAATACAATACCTAATCTACAAACGATTTATGTAAAAGTTGAGAACGACAATCAATGCTACTCCATTTCTACAGCCGACTTGGCGGTTTTGTACACGCCACTTTTATCAGAGGATGAGACGTTTACGTATTGCTTAAACAGTTTCCCAGAAACGATTACTTTGTTTGGAGGTGTTCTCAACGATGCACCAAATAATTATTATTACGAATGGTTATTTAATGGCGTCTCTACGGAAGTCAATACGACCTTTAACGATATCAATGAAGTTGGTGTTTACACAGTTATCGTTACAGATCCCAACGGTTGCTCATCAAGTAGAACCATTACTGTGTTGCCTTCAAGTGATCCCGTTATTGAAGATGTGCTCATTTCTGAAGGCACCCAAAATAATACGGTCACTATAATTGCTTCTGGAGATGGGGAGTTTGAATATGCTGTTGATAATCCTGATGGTGCTTTTCAAATAAGCAATACGTTTACCAATGTATCTCCGGGATTTCACACGATTTTTGTTCGTGATATAAACGGTTGTGGGATTTCAGAAAAATTGATCTCAGTATTGGGATTCCCTAAATTTTTTACTCCAAATGGAGATCCATTTCATGAGCGCTGGCAAATTTATGGGGTCAATTCTCAATTTAATCAGGGTACAAACATTCAAATTTTTAATCGCTACGGAAAATTGCTCACCCAGTTCACAAATGAAAGTGCTGGTTGGGATGGGACTTTAAATGGTCAACCATTGCCTAGTGATGATTACTGGTTCTTGGCTACTTTTTTGGATGGCAGGACGTTTACAGGTCACTTTTCTTTGAGACGTTAAAGCATTTTTAATGCAGATCAATAGAAATCCATAAAAAGTGATTTCACTTTAATTTTAAAAAAATCAATCTTCATAGAAATCGCTGTCAAAAAGTTTAGTTAATTCTCTATATTTATGCTTATGAGGCATTTATATATAGCGTTAATTATAAACTTTGCAGTCTTTGCTCAGAGCAAAACTCATATTATAGATAATGATGAGTCTTTAAATTTTACCGCTATAGATCAAGAACTCGAAAACCAATGGGTATCTTCAATCACTCAAGACCAAGATGGTTTTATATGGTTTGCGACTCAAGATGGTCTTTATAAATATGATGGTTATCGCTTTTTCTCATATCGTTACGATCCTTATGACCCAAGCTCACTGCCTGCCAATTGGGTACGACACTTAAGCCAAGATAAAAATGGAACATTTTGGCTATCCACTCAAGGTGAAGGCTTAGTGAGATTTAATCAAGAGAAAAATAGTTTTAAAAAAATCAAATCAAATACTATTGACGGAATTAAGAGCAGTGTAGTTTTTATAACGCTGCCGATGTCTAATAATGCCCTATGGGTTATAGGAGATAATGGTATTTATAGAAAACCAGCGAATGATACGGTATTTAAAAAAATAAAATCTCATTTTGATAACGTATTCATTTCTGAAACTAAAGACAGAAAAGAAATAGTTTACATTGATAATGTCATCTACGAATATAGTATAAATGAAAAAAAATTAAAGCCTATACATGAAGGAGTTTCAATAAACAGACTACTGGTAAATTCAAAAAATGAATTAGTTTACAGGAATGAAGGGACTGTATACATTAACAATTTAAAGAACGAGCCACGTGCAATCGATATTCCAGAGCACATATGGTTTATCTCTAATATACAGAACAACAAATGTGTTTTTGTGAGCGAAAAACATATGTATAGTTATGACTTCAATACAGATACCCTAAAAGTTTTAAATTATGACAGCACTAAAATCCATAGCGCTGAGATCAATAATCTTTACCTTGATAGTCAAGATATAATTTGGATTGCTACACGCACTGGTGTTTTTAAAGAGAATAAAGCAGGCAATGTGTTTTTAAATACAATAGATGTTCATGCAAGGCGAATAATTGAAGATAAAGACAAACTTTACATAGGAGGCATTGAAGGGCTTCATTGCTATTCTAAAATTGATAAAACCTACAAAACCTTAATAGCCAAAACACCAATATTTTCTGTTTTAAAAACAGAGGATGGTATTTGGGCTGGTGACATGTATGGCAAAGTTTATTTTTTAGATAAAAACCATAAGGTGAGCTCGTACCCATTAGAAAAAAATTCCAACACATTTCTTAAATTGTATGGAATCGTAGAAGACCGTAATGGCTTTATTTGGGTAAGTTCTTGGGAAGGCATCTATCTTCTTAACAAAAAGGGAGAAATCCTAGAACGCTATAAGTTAAACACAAATGAAAATAATAAAGACCTCAAAGCCATACAGCTCCATTTAGACAAATCAGGTAATCTTTGGGTATTAACTATAGGCAATGGTTTATTCGTCATTCCTAAAATAGCAGAAGTGAGTGGAAAACAACGCACTCTTGATTACAAACAATATACACATGTTAAGGGGAAATTAAATTCATTGAATTCCAATGTTCTTTATGAAATACATGAAGATTTCAATGGCACGATTTGGATAGGCTCAGACTTTGGCATTAACAAGTACAATCTTGAAACCGATAATTTTGAGATCTTAAAAACAAGGCACCATGATTTTGACAAAAAAGTAATGGCCATAAAAACAGATTCTAACAATTTGCTCTGGATCAGTACTATTAGAGACGGTATATTTATTTATGACAAAGAGAAAAAAAGTCTCATCAATTTAAGAGAAACAGATGGTTTAAATTCCAATGCTTGTTTATTCACTTCTAGCCACTATAATGGGAAAGAACTCTACTTCGGCACCGAAAATGGCATACAAATCATCAACCCAAATAATCTAATAACTCCAAATATTGATAAAATTCCTGTGATTACCAATTTTACAGTTTTAGGTGAGGAGTCTTTTAAACAAAAAGCATCTATTTTAAATAACCAAACTATTAAACTAAATCATAAACAGACAGATATTTCAGTAGACTTTTCACTTCATGACTATCGCTTTCCAGAGAAAATAAACTATTACTACATCCTTGAAAATAGTCATGATGATTGGCGCAAAGCGTCCAACAACAGAGTAAGCTACACTAATCTAGAACCTGGTGAGTATAATTTTTTGATTAAAGCTTCATATCAATCAGAAGTAGAAACGCCTACCGCTAAATTAGAGTTGATTATTTCATCACCTTGGTATAAAACTACCCTAGCCTACATTTTGTTTTCAACCCTTTTTATCTCTTTAGTTTATCTTTTTCTTCACCTTAGACTAAAGCAAAAAATGACCTTAGACAGGTTGGAGATTGCTAAAGAGATGGATCGTATAAAATCCAATTTATTTACAAATATCTCTCATGAACTAAGAACACCATTAACATTGATATCTGGACCAATAGAGCATCAATTATCTAAAAAAAATCTAGATTCCGAAGATCGAAAAGAGCTCAATCTCGTTAAACAAAATGCCAATAGGTTGCTTAATCTCGTCAACCAGATGTTAGATTTATCTCTAATAGATTCTGGTCAATTGAGATTATTTGTTGAAGAAGGAAATCTAAACATGCTACTAAACCAAATTGTTGATGCCTTTCAATACAAAGCAGACGAGAAACAAATTCGTATAATTAGCCAAATCCAAAACTTGTCTAAAGTTTGGTATGATGTTGATTTGATTGAAAAAATCACCTCTAATCTTTTGTCCAATGCCATCAAATATGCTCCAGAAAATACCGAAATCCTACTAGACGCTAATGATCTGGACAACATCTTGGTGCTCTCCATAATTAACGTTAACACCTCTATTTCACAAAAGGATTTTGAAAAACTATTCCAGCGGTTTTACCAAGATAATGAAGCTTCTGAAGGGGTAGGCGTTGGTTTAGCGCTCGTTAAAGAACTTGTAAATCTATCCAAGGGAAACATTACAGCCAACACATTAGAACATGACAAAGTTCAATTTACTGTAAGTCTGCCAATTAGTAAAAATGCTTTCAATGCTTCGGAAATTAAAACAGAAACCCCACATATCCCATCCATTGAACAATTGGACTTAAAAGAAAAAATAAAGACAGATAAACCACTTTTACTTATTGCTGAAGACGATAAAGATATACGAACATTTGTAGTTTCTATGTTTAAGGAAGATTATAAGATCATAGAAGCAGAAAACGGAAAAACCGGTATTGATCTGGCTTTACAATATATTCCAGATATTATCATTAGTGACATCATGATGCCTGTTCAGGATGGAATTGAATTATGTAATTTTTTAAAATACAATGAACTCACCAGCCATATCCCAATTATATTATTAACTGCAAAAGTTGGAGAAACCAATGAAATTGTAGGATTAAAAACTGGAGCAGATGCTTATATCACAAAACCCTTTAACAGAGAAAAACTGATTTTAAGAGTTGAGAAACTTATAGAAAATAGACAAAAACTTCAATTATACTTTAGTAAGGATTTCACAATACACCCAGAATTACCAATAACCTCTACAGAAAAAGACTTTCTAAAAAGACTCAAAATAGTCTTAGATAATAAAATTACAGATCCAGATTTCACAAGCGAGGCCTTTGCAGACGCTATGCTCATGAGTCGTACACAACTTCATAGAAAATTAAAGGCGATTGTTGGAATGACAACTTCAGAATTTTTAAGAAACCAGCGTTTAAAATTAGCAATCGAACTCCTTAAAAAATCTGATGCTACAGTTTCGGAAATTGCATATCAAGTAGGTTTTAATACACCGTCCTATTTTATTAAATGCTTTAAAAGCATGTATAACTGCACACCTAGTGAATATATTTCAGAATAAATTATTTTTTTAAATTAATTGTAAATCAATTAATTAATACCAATAATTCAATCATGTTACATATGTTACATGGTTTGAAACATATCTTCTATCTCTTCTTACCATTACTATATAGTTTTACACTTAGAATAATCCCACAGCGTATTTTAAGATGGATGAAGTTCCAAAATATACAAATGAAAAGATATACCTAAGTATCGATCATTTAAAAAAAGGAACATATAATCTCAACATCTTATTAAAGAATAAAATTATTAAAACGATAGAATTTATCAAACGATAGTAAAGATGCTATTAATCAGTTGAGATATAGGGAACCGATAATTAAAAACGTGGAGTTTGCATTGGTTTCCTATTCTTTTTAAAAATCAAATTTATGAAATCAAAAATTTTACTCTTTGCTTTACTACTAAGCTTAATAACCTATTCTCAAAATGGGATTAATTACAAAGCGGTCATTAAAGATGATCTTGGTAATGTCCTTGATAATACGTTTATGAATATCCAATTCACGATACACCAAACCAGTGCCACTGGAACCATAGTTTACCAAGAAGCTTTTAATTATACTTCAGACTCAAATGGTATAGTGATATTAAATATTGGAACAAATCCGTCTCCAACAGTAGGCATATTTGAAACTATAAATTGGAAAGCAGATATTCATTTTCTACAAACTACCATCACTTATAGTGGTGGAACTTTAGATTTTGACGCCACTCAATTTATGGCAGTGCCTTATGCCTTAAGTGCTGGCAATGTAAGTGGTCTAGAAAAAATAACTGAAAACGGGAATGAAGGCTGGAGATTGATAAACAGTGACCCAACTAGCTATAATGATATTGGTGATGGGGCTGTCAATTTAAGTGTCTCGAATTCAAGTTCTAATCCTACTGGAGCGTCTGGTTTTGCGTCTTTTACAAGTGGATATAATACTGAAGCTACCGGTTCCTACTCCACTGCAATGGGAGAGAGCACTATAGCTAGTGGATTTGCTTCAACTATAGTAGGAAAATTTAATGTAGATAACCCTAGTACAATTTTTGCGGTAGGTAATGGTAGTTTTGGCGCAGGAACACCTATTCGTGAAAATGCATTAACTCTTAATTCAGGTGCTGGAAATGCAATCGATTTTATTATTGGAAACTCCCAAATTGATGACGATGATACAACAGAAAACGATAATATCAAATTCTTTTTTAGCGGACAATATGGTGCTTTAAGGGCAGGTCGTGTTTCAAACGAAACTGGAGATGAATGGAATCTTGATAACATCGGCTTTTTTTCTACTGCATTCGGTAATGGCACAATGGCATTTGGTAGTAGTTCTTTTGCAAGTGGAAGAAATACAATCGCTAATGGCTTTTCATCAACAGCAATGGGAAATGGCACTATCGCCTCATCTTCAACTGCAATGGCTGTTGGAAATTATAATACTGATGTTGCTGATGCTCAATTTCTTATAGGAAATGGCAATAATGATGGCAATCGCAGTAACGCACTCACAGTTCTTAAAAATGGTACGATCATCGCTCCTAGTTTCGATTTAGCAGAAATTTTAGATGATAAGGCACTCATCACCAAAGAGTATGCTGATACAAATTTAGAATCGTCAGGCGTAGAACAGTATACAGATAACGAAGGTAGAACAGGTTGGCAGTTGATTGGCTTAACTCAAAGTCAATCTATAGGCACTAATGCTATTGATCTTAGCCAATCAACTATTGCATCTCCTGCAACTGGTGCACTGGGTACACAATCATTTGCTGTAGGTAGAAACACAGTGGCATCTGGAAATTATTCTACAGCTTTGGGAGATAATACGAACGCACCTTCATACCGAGAAACTGTAATTGGTACAAATAATACTAATTACACTCCTGTAGGTATTACGAACTGGAACAGTAATGACCGATTATTTGTTATTGGTAATGGGTTTTCTGACACAAGTAAAAATGACGCTTTAGTCGTATTAAAAAATGGCACCATAACCGCTCCTTCCCTTGATATGGCAGAAATAAATACTGCAGGAGATAACGCTTTAATCACTAAAGAATATGCAGATTCTAACTATTTAAGCAGCTCTACAGATTACATAAGCAGTTCTTCAAATTTAGTACCTCTAGCCTATGGGATCATAGAATCAAATGCCAATGTACTCAATGGCACAGGTAATTTCTCAGCCACTATAAGTAGTAATGTGATCACAATTAGTATTGATGATGAAATAATGAATCCATTTGATACGACTTGTATTATAACGCCATATTCCACAGCTTTTAGAAGTCCATCTATTATTATGAGCAGTGGTAATATACAAGTACGCACATTTAATATTTCGGGCAACTTAGCACCTGTCACATTCCAATTTGTCATTTATAAATTATAATCTCAACACTCATGAAATATTATTTTACATTCATTGTCATACTTTTTTTGGTATCCTGCAAATCAGAAACCAAACAAAGTACAGAGAGCGTTGCAAATAGCGATTCAACTAAGGAAGTCTCAAAAACAAAAGCATCTAATTTAGATTTTAGCAGTTTATTTGACAACTACATTTGCGACATCACATCCAGTGAACTCGCAGAGGTATTACAATTGCCAGAATCTAGTATATCTGTTGCAAATAGCTCTTCAGACAATAAATGCAATTTTAAACTTCAAGGATTTGGTAAAGGGTATGAAAATTCAGGAACTCCTTTATCCTTTGGACCAATTCCCAGTTCCAAAAAACATAACAATAAAGTAATTACAAATCACTTAAAAGAAAAAAAAGAAAGACCTCAAGGCATGATCATGGGACGGGATATCATTCTTGCAGATGCTGGAGAAGGTTATATCACTTTACAATTACTGCAAGGCAGAGTGCTCATTTTAAACGAAAATTACGATCCCTATTTTATGATTTCCTACGGAAATAAGAATTCCGTACAAGAAAGAACTAAAGAACAACATGAGCAGCTCACAAAAAAAATAATTGATCTTTCTAATTATCTCATATCAAAACATAAAAAATGAACAACCATGAAAACAAAAATCTCACTGCTCATCCTATTATTTAGTTTAATAGGATTTGCACAAAACGGAATCAATTACAAAGCGGTCATTAAAGATGATCTCGGTAATGTAGTAGCCAATCAAAATATTGACATAAGATTTACAATCTTACAAGGTGCGATTAACTCTTACCAAGAAACTCACGATGTAACGACAGATAGCAATGGAATCATAATTGTAAACATTGGTGAAGGTACATTAGTATCAGGAAATTTCTCAACACTAGTATGGGGAAACGGAGTCTTTTCTTTAAGATCAGAAATAGACCTAGAACAAAATGGCAGCTATGATATTGAAGAAACTACCGCGTTTAAATCTGTCCCATATGCCTTAACCGCAAATAAAGCATTAACCACACAACAAGTAGATTTACCCTACTATGATGAAACCAGTGAATCTGGAGCAGCATTTCACGTACAAAATGATTTTAGCAATGGTCGATACGGAATTGCAGGATCTGTTGGAACAGGCGCGGAAACTCTGCCTAGCAACAATGCTGGAGTTTTTGGACAAGGTGTTGAAGGACATGGTGTATATGGTGTTGCAAAAACAAGCTTTTTCGCGGGTGTACAAGGTGTTTCAGAATCATCAACAGGAGTTGGTGTTCAAGGTTATGGTATTGGAGGAGGTGTTGGTGGTCACTTTTATACAACCTCTAGCGGTCAAGCAGCGTTAACCACTGGCTTAGGAAACGTTGGTATTGGTATTGAAGAACCAGAAATGAAGATGCATGTAGGTGGAGATTTATTTATACAAACCAACTTAGGCGACCTAGTGATGGGATTTCCCAACAATGGCAATCAATGGCAATTGAGCACAAGAAATCAAGGAGCTGATTGGCAATTTCAATCAAAAGAATCTGGTTCTAATACTTTCCTAACCAAATTTAGAATGAGACAAGATGGGGAGTTTCAAGTTGGAGACATTAGTACACTAGATGCATGGGTGCATATAAAACAAAATTCATCAATAATTAAACAACATATATTATTAGAAGAAGAAGGTACAGATTATGCTAGATTAGGATTTACAAATACTAGCACAGATGGTAATTGGGACATCGCAGGACTTCCAAGTACAACAGCAGAAAATGCAAGACTTAATTTTTATTTCAGAAATAGCTCTGGAGCTGGAAATAAAATGGTAGTTACAGGTGATGGTAGAGTTGGTATTAATGGGACACCAACTGGTGGAAGACTTCAAATTTTTCAGGGTGGTCAAGCCTCTAACTCTGGTATTCGATTTACTGACGGTACAGCAAACCAAGATTGGGACATAAGACATGGTTTTGGACTCAGCTTTATATATGGTGGAAGTTTAAGGGCCACAATTAGCGCAGTTAACGGAGCTTATATACAAGCGTCTGATATACGTCTAAAAGACAATATTAATCAACTAAACCCAGTATTGGACAAGATCTTAAAATTACGTCCAAAAACTTACTACTATAAGAGTGATGATAGTAAAACAGAAACTATTGGTCTAATAGCCCAAGAAGTACAAAAAATACTTCCTGAGGTCGTTCAATATTCTAAAGTTGATGATCTATTTGGTGTTGACTATGCAGCTTTTGGAGTGATTGCCATTAAAGCGATACAGGAACAGCAAGTGCTTATTGAAAACCAACAAAAACAGATTGATGAACTCAAAACACTTGTTACGACATTAATCAACAAACAATAATCTTATGAAAACTACAATAACTTTACACATATTAATATTGTGCTTTTTCTTCGGAAACGCGCAATCCATACAAAAATTCAGTATCGATTCTGGAGGTGCATCCGCTTCCGAAGGAAATATTCAAATCCTTTATACCATTGGCGAAGTAAATGTGCAGGAGTTCAGTACTGCGAGTGGTTCCATTTCTGAAGGATTTATAAATTCAGATTTTAGAGTTTTAATTGACCCTATAGTCTTTTTACAAGGACCTTCGTTATCACCTCTCACAAACGGACTCATGAATGATGACCTTAGAGAGAGTGGGCTGTTGCCAACAACGAGTCCATATGAGGATAATGCGACCTGCAGTGCTTCAGTATTTAATGCCACAGGAAACAATGCAATTGTAGATTGGATTTGGTTAGAATTGAGAGCTGCCAATGATAATCAAGAGCTCATAAATGCACGTTCTGCACTAGTGCAACGAGATGGTGATGTTGTAGATTTTGATGGCACATCATCTGTAATCATGCAAGCAGCTCCTACTTTTTATTTTGTGGTCGTAAAACATAGAAACCATTTGGGAGCAATGAGTGCAGCAACAATTAATTTATCTAATAATACAGCGAGCACTGTTGATTTTACAACTAGTGGATTTTCAACTTTTGGAAGCAATGCCTTGGTCATCTTAGATTCTGGTAGTAAAGCACTTTGGGCTGGAGACGCTAATGCAGATGATAGTATTGTTTTCTCTGGAAGCAATAATGATGTCAACGCCATTAAAGATTATATCCTGGCAGATCCTAGCAATATTTTAAACTTTATTACATACGTATCCGCAGGTTATCTCATGTACGACATTGATTTAAATAGTGCCACCATATTTTCTGGATCACCAAGTGACAGTAATGTAATTAAAGATAATATTCTCAACCATCCAGCAAATTTAACCAGTCTTCCAACTTTTACAATAAACACAACAGTTCCACCAAAAAATTAAAAAATCATGAAAAATCTATACTTATTTATTTTCGCATTTTCATTCACAATCGTATGCTTTTCGCAAGGGTACCAATTTGGGATTGTTCACAACTCAAATTATAATTTCTCTATTGTAGCTGTTCCAGATTTTGATGCCACAAACACAGATATTTCAGATATTGGATTCGCATTAATGCTTCCTGCTGGTGATGCAGATATCATAAACATTTCACAATTTAATGGTAGAAACTGGACGCTAAACCAAGTCACAGCATCACAATTAACCGGAGTTGGATTGGGAGATGGTACTCGCGATGCTTTCGTGATGAACATGCCTCCTGGACAAACCATTTTATCACATACTCAGGATACGCCATTTGTACTTATGAACTTTGATGTCACCAATATGCCAAGTACTGGACTAATTGCATTTCTAACAAATACAGATCCTATTGCAATAGGTCTTGGAGGTGCTGTAGATAGTTTTTATAATTCTAACATTGATAGTACCACAACCCAAAACTACTTTAATGGATTGGTACCTGGTCAAGAAGATTTTATGTTTGAAACCTTAGGTTTAAACGATGTTGAATTACAAAATCATACTATTTCGGTCCATCCAAATCCAGCAATCGAAATATTATCAGTAACCTCTAATTTAGATGTAGATGAAATGAAGCTCTATACTATTTTAGGGAAGTTAGTCATCTCTGCAAAAGACACTAAATCTATAACCGTAGATCACTTGAGTGCTGGTAATTATATCCTAAAAATAGGAACGAATAAAGGATATATTACTAAAAAGGTTATTATAGAATAGTAAATAATCGCAGATTATTGAATCAATAACTGGAAGTAGCCTAGATTAAAGGTTACTCCCAGTTTTTTTTTGATTATTTTTTAATTACATAAAATAATCTATTTGTTATAAAACTTTTAACAGAATTGAACCCAACACTAAATTAAAATATAATCGCTTTATCGTAACTTTGCTAAATGCGATTCAAAGTAAAATCAGATTTTAAGCCTACTGGAGATCAACCCCAAGCTATTAAGCAATTGGTTGGCGGAATAAATTCCGAAGAAAAATACCAAACTCTTTTAGGTGTTACAGGTTCAGGTAAAACATTTACAGTCGCAAATGTGATTGAAGAGGTGCAAAAACCAACGTTGGTTTTAGCGCACAATAAAACATTGGCAGCTCAGCTATATTCTGAATTTAAACAGTTTTTCCCTGATAATGCAGTTGAGTATTTCGTCTCCTATTACGATTACTATCAACCAGAGGCTTACATCCCAGTTTCGGGAGTTTATATAGAAAAAGATCTTTCTATAAACGAGGAAATTGAAAAAATGAGATTAAGCACCACGTCTTCCCTACTTTCGGGACGTCGTGATGTGATTGTAGTGGCTTCGGTTTCTTGTTTATACGGAATTGGAAACCCTATTGAATTTCAAAAAAATGTGATTTCTTTGGAAATTAATCAGGAAATCTCACGTACAGAATTACTCCATCGTCTCGTCCAGAGCTTATATTCTAGAACAGAGGCAGATTTCAAGCATGGAAATTTCCGAATAAAAGGAGATACGGTTGATGTTTTTCCAAGTTATGCAGATGACGCGTTTAGAATTCACTTTTTTGGTGATGAAATTGAAGATATTGAGCAGTTTAATATCCAGACCAATGAAGTTATTGAACATTATAACAGATTGAATATCTATCCAGCTAATATGTTCGTTACATCTCCAGATGTACTGCAAGGTGCGATTAGGGAAATTCAAGATGATTTGGTAAAACAACACGATTATTTTAAGGATATCGGTAAACATCTTGAAGCAAAACGCTTAAAAGAACGTACCGAATTTGACTTAGAAATGATTAGAGAGTTAGGCTATTGCTCTGGGATTGAGAATTATTCTCGTTATCTCGACGGGAGACTTCCTGGCACAAGACCTTTTTGCCTTTTAGATTATTTTCCAGAGGATTATTTAATGGTCATTGATGAAAGTCACGTGACTATTTCCCAAGTTCACGCCATGTATGGTGGCGATAGAAGTAGAAAAGTGAATTTGGTGGATTACGGATTTAGACTTCCCGCTGCAATGGATAACAGACCATTAAAATTTGAGGAATTTGAAGCTTTACAAAACCAAGTAATTTATGTGAGTGCCACACCTGCAGATTATGAGCTACAAAAAACCGATGGTGTTTACGTTGAGCAATTAATTAGACCAACGGGATTATTAGATCCCATTATAGAAGTACGACCAAGCTTAAATCAAATTGACGATTTAATTGAAGAAATGCAGCAACGTATAGAAAAAGATGAGCGTACATTGGTCACGACGCTAACCAAGCGTATGGCAGAAGAGCTGACTAAATACTTGGATCGCATTCAAATACGTTGTCGATATATTCATAGTGATGTAGATACCTTAGAGCGTGTAGAAATCATGCAAGATTTGAGAAAAGGAATTTTTGATGTCTTGGTTGGTGTTAATTTACTTCGTGAAGGTTTGGATTTACCAGAGGTTTCTCTTGTTGCCATTTTAGATGCAGATAAAGAAGGCTTTTTAAGATCGAATCGTTCACTCACCCAAACCGTTGGAAGAGCAGCACGTCACTTAAATGGTAAAGCGATAATGTATGCAGATAAGATTACAAACAGTATGCAAAAAACGATTGACGAGACTGAGTATCGTCGAGAAAAACAAATCGCTTATAATACAAAACACAACATTACTCCTACTGCATTGAAAAAGAGCTTAGACAGTGTACTGGCTAAAAATTCAGTGAGCACCTATAGTTATGAACTGGAAGCTGCCAGAGCTGCGGAACCTGAAAGTGAGTATTTAACAAAAGGTGAGCTTGAAAAGAAAATCCGTGAGAAACGAAAACTAATGGAGCAAGCTGCAAAAGCTTTAGATTTTATTGTTGCTGCAAAGTTGAGAGACGAAGTCAAAGGCTATCAAGAAAAGCTAGAAAAAGTGAAGGCTGATTAGGTTTTAGCTGAAAACTAAAAGATCTCTTTTCAAATACTTCTTAGTTATTATAAAATGCTAATTATACTGCACTTTAAATATATCAATTAAAAAATCTGGTGGAACCATTTTATTAGGGAAACTTTCCATTAAATCAAGAACACGATTTATAGATTCATGGCTTAATCCCATTCGTAGGCCAAAATTATGGAGTTTTACCAATTCTTTATTTGAAATGTGCTGGTCTAGATTCATCAACAAAACCAACCTGTGAAATTGTACGATGCGCTCGCTATGAGATTTTAGATGTACGTAAGTAACGGGATGTTCAAATAAGTAATCAAAGTCTTCTTTAGAAATGTCTAATTGTTTAGCGATACTAAACAAGAATTTATATTCAATAGATTTTATAGCTTCATCTGCTTGAGCAAAGGCGATCATTTCTGATAGTAAACTAAGCTTCTCAACGCGATTTATCATATTAGAGGGATTCATGATTTTTACTTTTATAAATTTAATAAGTATGTTTAATTTATAATCGTTGATAAGTTGTAGCTTATCGAAAAATATAGTGCTTTTCGTCCCATTTTTCCTACGTTTGCACTTAATTATTTTTTAATCAATTGATAATCAATAAATTAAAAACAACTTACCGTTCATCGATTTTTAGACTTAAAAAAAATAGTATCGGTGAAATACATGTTATAAAATCATTAATTTTTAATTACTTTCGTTATAAGCAAAATGTCAATGAAAAAACATCTATTTTTTTTACTATTTCTCACGGTTGCCTTATATTTTTCTAATGCCCAAAGTACTGCTTCCAAAAATGTAAATACCTTTACAATAGAAGCACCACAACTTAAAACGACAAAGACAATTTGGGTTTACACACCAAATAATTACTCCAATTCTAAAAGCTCCTATCCCGTAATATATATGTTTGATGCGCAAAATCTTTTTGATGCGGAAACATCTTATGTTGGAGAATGGAAAATTGATGAATATCTCGATACATTGGAAAACAAAAATGTTATCGTTGTGGGTATTGAACATGGAAATGACAAGCGTTTAGAAGAACTTACGCCTTACCCAAACGAAAAATATGGTGGTGGCAACGGTGATACATTTATGCAATTTATAATCAACACCGTAAAACCACATATCGACATCACTTATCGCACACATCCAGAAGCTGAGAGCACAGGTGTTTTTGGAGCATCACTTGGCGGACTTATGGCATTTTATGCAACCATAAAATACCCAGAAACCTTTAGTAAAGCTGGTGTGTTTTCACCCTCGTTTTGGGTGAGCGACAAAATTTATGATTTGGTTTCCACTTCGGAAATATCTAAAAATTCAAAATTTTACCTTTTGGCTGGAAGTAAGGAAAGCGAATCGATGGTTCCCGATCAAGAAAAAATGGTAAAATTGCTTAAACAGAAAGGTGTTGAAAGTAACAACATTAAAAACATAGTAATAGAAGGAGGAGAACATAATGAATCACTTTGGAGCAATAATTTCCCAGAAGCATTTCAATGGCTCTTTAATTAAAAACCCAATAGCCAAAAACTTAAAAAATGACAAACAACGATATATTTAAAAAACTAAGAGTAGCCCATAAATTGCGTGATGACGATATTGTAAAAATTCTTGAACTCGTAGATTTTAGGATGACAAAAAGTGAACTAAATGCAATGTTTAGACGTGAAGACCACCCTAATTACATGGAGTGTGGTGATCAAGTATTGAGAAATTTTCTTAATGCATTAATCATCCATTTGAGAGGTCCCTTACCAAAACCACAAAAAAAGAAGCCTTAAATTATCAATATCGTAAAAATAATGCCTGCTTATAAATTCTTCGGAATTGTATAGTAACTTGCAACGTTATTTAAATAATCTATGTTTGAAACAACCTCAATAAATAAAGTCGTTCCTAATATTTCAGAAGCAGAAATAAAAGCACTTAACATTAAGTACAAACCGTTATCTGCTACTGAAAGAATCAAACAACTTTACAAAGATTTTGATGTGTCTGAGGTGATGCTTACCAGTTCCTTTGCTGCGACCTCAGCTTTTTTATTGAAGCTGTTTTCCGAAGTAAATAAAGAACAAAACGTTTTCTTTATTGATACAGGTTATCATTTTGAAGATACAATTAAATATAAGGAAGAATTGACCGAGCGTTATGGGTTAAATGTCTCGTCTATTAGTGCGCTCAAAGAGGAACACGAATTCACTACAAAAGATGAAACTTGGAAAAAAAATCCTGATTTTTGTTGCTCAATCAATAAGGTCAAGCCTTTGGATATCATCAAAAATCAATATAAGGTTTGGGTCTCTGGGTTGATGGAATGGCAAAGTGACCATCGTAAGACGCTCGATATTTTTGAGTTGAGAGGTGAGATTTTAAAGTTTTATCCTCTGTTGGATATTTCTAAGGAAAAACGTGACGCATATATAAAAGAGCACGATTTACCTTTTCATCCCTTGGTAGCAAAAGGCTATAATTCTATTGGATGTAAACACTGCACAGTACCTGGTGAAGATCGGGATGGTCGTTGGAATAACAGCCCTAAAACGGAATGCGGACTACATTTGTAATAACTAATATTCAACTATTTTTAAACTATAGAATCTTTTAAATAAGACCGCATATACTCATAAAAAACCAGTCAGTTTTAAAAGCTGACTGGTTTTTTTTTATATGTGTAAAAGTTTATTGCTTAATCAGCTTTTTTGTGATCGTACCACTTTCCGAAGAAATCGCAACCAAATAGATCCCTGTTTTTAATGAACTGATGTTGATAGTTTCATTTTCTGTATTAGAAGTTAGTACCCTTCTACCGTTGATATCCATGATGCTCACATCTTCTATAGCGATAGAGTTAGATCTTATCGTCAACACATCACGAGCTGGATTTGGATACATCTCTATAAGATTAGAAACTGGATTATTATCCTCAACAGATAATGTGTTTGTGATTAAAGCTTCGGAAGTAGAAAAAGACTCATTAACTCCAACACCTGGAACACTTACGGAACCGTCATTTGTTCTAAAAACCAATGATCCATCTGAATCTTTGTAATAGGTATTAGTAACAATCGTAGCAGTTCCTGGAAATATAACGACAGTAAATGAAATTACCTGTACAGTTCTAACTCGTGTTACGTTTCCTGTATATGAGCCTTGAACTGTAACGTTGAAAGTTAACGTCCCGTATGCATCAACTTCGGTCGTGATCGTTCCAGTATAATTTGGCGTCTGGCCTTGTGCCTCTATTTGACCTGCAATATTATCTACAGTAGGTGACGTACCATAAGTTAAAGGATAGGTCCCAATAAACGCATTGTCTGTATTATAGTCTAAAGTAAATTGAGTGTTTCCTGCTCCAGTTAATGAAAGTTCAGACCCAACAACTTTGTAGAATGTTTGATTGGTATTCATTGCTCCATCTGTAATCGTAAACACTTGTGTTGTGCCTGGATAATCTGCAAGTTGCGCAGCAGTTGGCGTTGTATAGGTGTCAACGTTGGTTTCGGTTGATGTTAAACCGCTAAAGTTCCAATTTGCATTTGGTCCAGTTGGAGTTTGGTCTATTGTACCAGAGACCACAGCAAATTCTGACAATGGGGCACTAAAATAATTACTTATAGGTGATTGAGCACCAGCAAATAATATTGAAGCAAAAAAAGATAAGAGTAGTTTTGTTTTCATGAGATCAATTTTTAATTAATGCTCAAAAATACTAAAATGTAAGAGTTCAAACTAAAAATTAGACCATAAAAAACTCACAAAATTATACAATTTTGTGAGTTTATCATTTTAATTATTAGTAAGTTACGCTAAAACCTGCTGTACTTTATCTGCAGCTTCTTGAAATTCAGTTGCACTCATTACATCTAATCCAGAACTATCAATTAATTTTTTAGCAATATCTGCATTCGTTCCCTGTAAACGTACAATAATTGGCACTTCAATATTACCCATATTCTTATAAGCGTCAATCACACCTTGGGCAACACGATCACATCTAACGATACCACCAAATATGTTTATTAATATAGCCTTTACAGCTGGATCTCTTAAGATCAACTCAAATGCTGCCTCTACTCTAGCTGCATCTGCAGTACCTCCAACGTCCAAAAAGTTTGCTGGCTCTCCTCCTGCTTGTTTGATCAAATCCATAGTTGCCATTGCCAAACCTGCTCCATTTACCATACAACCAACGTTACCGTCAAGGTCAACGTAGTTAAGTCCTTTTTCTCCAGCTTCAACTTCTATTGGATTTTCTTCACGTAAATCACGTAGATCTGCTAAATCCTTATGTCTAAATAAAGCATTGTCATCTAAAGACACTTTAGCATCTACTGCCATTATTTTATCATCACTTGTTTTTAAAACTGGATTGATCTCGAATAATGAAGAATCTGATTGCTCATAAGCTTTATATAATGCCGAAACAAACTTTGTCATATCCTTAAAAGCTGCTCCAGACAACCCTAAGTTAAAGGCAATCTTACGCGCTTGAAAAGGTAAAATCCCAGTTGCTGGATCAATTTCTTCATGGAAAATCAAATGCGGAGTTTCCTCTGCAACAGTTTCGATATCCATACCTCCTTCTGTAGAATACATGATCATATTACGACCTGTGCCTCTATTTAAAAGTACAGACATGTAATATTCCTCTGGCTCAGAATCTCCAGGATAATACACATCTTCTGCTACCAAAACCTGGTGAACTCTTTTACCTTCCGCAGACGTTTGAGGTGTCACTAAGTCCATCCCAATAATTTGTCCCGCGATTGTTTTCACTTCGTCAAGGCTTTTAGCAAGTTTTACACCACCACCCTTACCGCGTCCACCTGCGTGAACCTGAGCTTTAATAACGTGCCATCCTGTGCCAGTATCTTCAGTTAATTTCTTAGCTGCTGCAACTGCTTCTTCAGCATTTTGTGCAACGATACCACGTTGAATACGTACGCCAAAACTGCTTAATAATTCTTTTCCTTGATATTCGTGTAAATTCATTTGGTTTAGAAATTTATGGTTTGTCTTCGTAATAATTTCCGAAGTATTTTTCAGTATTAATTATTGAACACAAAAATAAACATACTAATAGTTTTTACCAATAGTTTTTAATATTGATTTAGATGTGTCCTATTTTTTCTTCGGTCCCAATAATTATCGGGATTAATCCTTCAATCGTTTTATTACTGAAAATGCTTTGTCCACCAAATCATCCTCAACAACTATAGTGAACTCATTTGTTGTTGAGACCACTTCATAAAGCGTGATATTCTCCCAAGCCAATCGTTTGAATATTTGATAATATAATCCTGCAATTTCAGAATTTCCGTTTGGTAAATAAATACTAATGGCACTTAATTTATCTTTTGAGCCAATAAGCGTTTCGTTTTTGAATGCATTTGTAATACTCTCCTTTTCCGAAGAAGATATAATAATATTACTTTCTAAAATCCCTCTTGTAAAGGCATAAAATATTTGAGAGTTGGCGCTTATTTTCTCTAAAATTTGAGAATGACTGCGAATTAATGTTTTTGAATTTTGAAATGTAAAATCACTCAAATTGGAGCGTACCGTAATATCTCCCAATGCTTTAAAGGTTGTTTTTAAGCGATTAGAATTTTCAAGATTTAAAGGTTGTTGATAACGTCGTAAAGCCATCATGATCGCACCATTTTTAACGGGTTTTCTCAACATATTTGAAATTGGCTTATTTAGATCTTTGGCCAATGCAGAAAAATTTATAATCTCACGAGAAAGACCTTCTTCTAAAAACGGACTAGAAATGATAATCTCTTGGACACAAGATGCAATGGTTTTCATATTGTTAATTATTTAACATTTTGTGTAAAATTAACCTTATTTTTTAATTTTTATGTTTTAACTAAAGATTAGATTTATTTTTGATCCTTCAAATATTAAATAAATTCAAATTTTTAATGGAAAATAACACGTTATTGCAAATAGCAGCAGAGTTTGGAAGTCCGGTTTATGTTTACGATGCTGAGAAAATCCAATTTCAGTATAAACGTTTAACCTCTGCGTTTAGTAAGGTAAAAAAACTAAAACTCAATTATGCAGTTAAAGCGTTGTCTAATATTTCTGTTTTAAAATTATTTGATCAATTGGGTTCTGGATTGGATACTGTTTCGATTCAAGAGGTACAATTGGGATTAAAAGCGGGTTTTAAACCTGAGCAAATCATTTATACGCCTAATGGAGTTTCCCTAGCGGAAATTGAAAAAGCTGCAAAACTTGGCGTTCAAATAAATATCGATAATCTTTCGGTATTAGAACAATTTGGAACGAAACACCCCAAAGTACCTGTTTGTATTCGTATCAATCCACATGTGATGGCTGGTGGTAACACTAACATTTCTGTAGGGCATATTGATAGTAAGTTTGGGATTTCTATTCATCAAATTCCGCATTTGCTTCGCATTGTTGAGAATACAAAAATGAATATCAACGGAATTCACATGCATACAGGCAGTGATATTCTTGATATTGATGTCTTTTTATACGCTAGCGAAATATTGTTTGATACTGCTAAAAACTTTAAGAATTTAGATTTTATAGATTTTGGATCTGGGTTTAAAGTTCCATACAAAAAAGGAGATATTGAAACCAATATTGAAGAACTGGGCGAAAAATTATCCAAACGTTTTAATGACTTTTGTAAATCATACGGAAAGCAATTAACCTTAGCCTTTGAACCAGGTAAGTTTTTGGTTAGTGAGGCTGGTTACTTTTTAACGCGTGTAAACGTTGTAAAACAAACCACCTCAACCGTTTTTGCACAAGTAGATAGTGGTTTTAATCATTTAATTAGACCAATGCTTTATGGATCGCAACATGAGATTATTAATATTTCAAATCCTGGAGGGCGTGAGCGTTTTTACTCTGTTGTTGGCTATATCTGCGAAACAGATACCTTTGCCAATAACAGAAGGATCAATGAAATCAACGAGGATGATATTTTAGCGTTTAAAAATGCTGGTGCTTATTGTTACTCGATGGCATCAAATTATAATTCGCGTTATCGCCCAGCAGAAGTACTATGGTATAATAAAAAAGCACACCTTATTAGAAAAAGGGAGACTTTTGATGATATTTTGAATAATCAAGTTGAAATTAGTTTATAAATTAAAATGCAAGATTGAGGTCTTGCATTTTTTTATTGTACCTGTTTCATTTTTAAAAATTTTTGATATTTTTTAATTAAATAATACCATCTCCTTTGAATGGATTAAAAAAATAATGTTTAAGATACTTTTTCCGAAGAAATAGAAAGTACATTTATACATTAATCAATCTTGCTAAACCATTACATGAAACAGATCGCACCTAAGGTCATTCGCCAAATTTTTATTCTACTGCTTATTATTCTCACTGGTATTTTGATTTTTCGAGAAATCACCCCTTATTTGAGTGGCGTTTTGGGAGCTATTACCTTCTACATTTTACTAAGAAAGCCCATGACTAAATTAGTAAAACACTATAAATGGAAATCTTCTCTAGCTGCTATAACTTTAATGTTAGCTTCGTTTTTTGGAGTGTTGATTCCTTTAAGTGGCTTTGCTTTGATGTTAGGCAACAAAATAGGAGAAGCTGCGAATAATAGTGAAAAAGTAGTTACAGCATTCAAACATCAAATTTCTGGCATTGAAACTAAAACGGGCATGGATATAAACTCTCAAATCGATACAAAATCTATAACATCCTGGCTTGCAGAAAATTTACAAAATATGGCAGGCAGTACATTCAATGTATTTATTGCGATTGGATTAATGTATTTTATGCTCTATTTCATGCTTACAAATCGTAAAGCACTGCGTCACTCTCTTCGTGAATACATCCCAATGAATACCGATAATCTAAATCAAATTGGCAAGGAAATTCAAGCCATGGTAAAATCAAATGCCATTGGTATACCATTGGTGGCCCTAGCTCAAGGAATAATTGCACTTATTGGATTTCTTATTTTTGGTATTGAAGATCCATTCTTTTGGTTCGTTATTGTGACAATAGGGTCGATGATCCCTTTTGTTGGAACACTTATAGGCATATTACCGGTATTTATCTTGACACTCTCAAGTGGTCAAGATTTTCAAGCGTGGGGAATCCTTATTTACGGTTTGGTAGTTGTTGGCTCAACAGATAATATCATACGATTGTACGTACTCCAAAAACTTGATAATGTCCATCCTTTAGTAACTCTAATAGGTGTTATTGTAGGTGTACCGTTATTTGGGTTCATTGGTTTGATTTTTGGACCTCTTCTCGTTAGCTTGTTTATGGCATTGGTTAAAATATATAAGGAAGAATATGGTAAAAACCAACCGGAAACCGAGAATGAGCATCTTTAAAATTTTAACTTTTTGGTTTTAAAATAAATTTGATCATAACTACTCTTTAATTTTTCCACTAAAATGATTCACATTGGGATTTATAGGGTTTCCAGAATTTCTTCGGAAAGATGCCAACTGGCCACAATGCCAAATAGCATCAGCAATTGGACCGTTAACTAAGTTCCAAAACGGAATTTCATTCTCTCCAAAAATAATTTTGAACTGTGAAATATCATCGCTTTTCCTTAATAGATCTGCTGCAGTTTTTAGATTGAATAATGCTTGTTTTCGCTTATCTTCAAAAGTCATCTCTGTTTTATCTACTTTGCCATTCGGTTTTTTCAAAGTAGAATTTACAATTACGTAAGACAAATCTAAAATATGATCAATTGTTTCAGCTGTTGAGCGCACGCCCTCACTTGGTTGGTATGCTAAATCTTTTTCGTTCAAACCTTCACTAGACCAATAAAATCTGAAACCCAATGCGTCAACCATTCTTGCAGCCATTGTACCTGCTGTATAATCTTTAGAATATTCTGGAACTTCATAATATGGAAGTTCTACTTTATTTTCATCTTGAGCAGTAACAGATATGGTTGTAAACATGAATAGTATTACAAAATAATATTTCATCATAAAATTGTTTATGTCTTTTAAATTATTTGAAGTTTTAAAATTTCCGAAGAAAGCAGTTTATTAATCCTTTAATTTTGAAGTATTAGAAATTGTCTCCGTCCCGTATTTATCCATCAAATAAATTAATGCTGTCATCGATGCTGCTCCCAATTCTAGCTCGCGTTTATTGACATGCTCAAACATATCGTTTGCTGCATGATGGTGGTCAAAATAACGTTGGGAATCTGGTCGCAAGCCTGCAAGAACAATATTGTTGTCTTTAAGCGGACCAATATCTGCGCCACTACCGCCTTGTTCAAAATAATGAATTAAATAGGGTTTGAAAAGTGGTTTCCAGCTTTCAATCTTTGCAAACATAACATCGCTACAATCAAAACTGAAACCTCTTGGCGTGAATCCGCCAGCATCACTTTCTAATGCAAACACATGCTTTTCGTTTTTGGATTTGGCGACCTCTGCATATTTATTACCACCACGCAAACCGTTTTCCTCATTCATAAACAAAACAGCTCTTATAGTTCTCTTTGGTTTAATTCCGCTTTCTTTCAGCAATCGTAAAACATCCATAGATTGTACTACTCCTGCTCCATCATCATGAGAACCGTCTCCCAAATCCCAAGAGTCTAAATGACCACCAACAACGATAATCTCGTTAGGAAATTCGCTTCCGGTAATTTCACCTATGACGTTGTACGATTGTACATCGTCAAGCTGTTTACAATTTTGACTGAAAAAGAAATTTATGTTTTTATCGAGCGCTAACATTCCGCTCAATAATTCGGCATCGTTAGTACTAATTGCTGCAGAAGGGATTCGTTTACTGTTTGGCAAATCTCCATAACTCATACTGCCTGTATGGGGAAAATCATCTAATCTTAAGTTCATAGATCTTACAATAACTCCCGCTGCTCCAAATTTAGCAGCTTCCATTGCTCCTGCATAACGTTGATCTACACAACCTCCATAAGCATCAAACGTGCTAATTAAATCGGCTTGCATTGGTCTATTAAAAAAAACAATTTTCCCTTTTATTTTATCTTCACCCAAAGTTTTGAGCTCTTCTAATCCTTTCACTTCTATAACTTTGGCTTTTAAACCACCTGCACGTGTCGCAATTGAGCCACCCAATGCACAAATATTTACATTTGTAGTCATGCCAGGAGACGTTTCTATATAAGCAAACTCTGGAGCTCCCCTAACCCAACGTGGTACCATTACGGGTTGGAGCCAAACCTTATCTAAACCTAGTTTTTCGAATTCTGCCTTTGTGTACTCTACTGCCTTTTCTGCATTTAAGGATCCAGATAACCGTCCACCAATTTGATTAGACAAATGGTCTAACCATAGGTAGCTCATCCCATTTGTTAAGGAATTTGAGTATATATTCTTTACATTTTCTTCATCGGTCTGTGCCGAAAATTGAAAACTAATACAGAGTAATAATAATGTAAGACAATGCTTCATGAGTGTATTTTATCGTTGAAGCTAAAGATACATTTTTAAATAAATACTATTTAAAAGAAACTATTAAAATAGTCATTCATTTTCTAATTTCTTAATGTACTCGTCTAAATTAGCCTTGGTTTCGTCATCAAGTTCTGGCTCTTTTATATCGTCGTATTTTTTAAGCGTATCGTATAATATTTTAGCAACAATATAGCGTGCAGTAGGTTTATCATCTGCAGGTATAGTAAACCATGGTGCATGGTCTTTAGAAGTTCTATTGATAGCATCCTCATAACACTCTTGATACTCGTCCCACAATTCTCGCTCTTCAAGATCTCCTGCCGAAAATTTCCAGTTTTTTTCTTCTTTATGAAGTCGTCTTAACAATCTATTTTTTTGTTCGTCCTTTGAAAGGTGTAGAAAGAATTTAAAAATGATGGTCCCGTTTTGAGCGATGTGCTTTTCAAAATTATTGATTTGTGTAAAACGCTTTTCCCAAAAAGCATCATCTATATCATTAAGATCATTTACATCTGGCAGGCTTTCTCCTAAAATATACTCAGGATGAACTCGGGTTACAAGGACATTTTCATAATGTGTACGATTAAAAACACCAAATTTCCCGCGAGCAGGAAGTGCGATGTAATGACGCCATAAATAGTCGTGATTTAGCTCTAATTCCGTAGGCACCTTAAAACTATGAACTACAACGCCTCTTGCATTCAATTCTTTAAAAACCTCTCGAATCATACTATCCTTACCAGCTGTATCCATACCTTGAATACAAATAAGAACTGCATATTTACCGTGCGCATACATGGCATTTTGGATTTTTGCTAAATCCTTGCATACATCCTGCAACTCATCTTCAATGTCTTTTTTATCGGCATCCAAATCAAAAGTTGTTGAAAGATCTTCTATTTTGACTGGTGAGGTGACTTTAAAATCGTTGATGTTTATGTCCTTTTTCATAATATATTATTTTGAAGCAAAGAGTTTTACATCGTTCTCACTCACTTCTTTTTCGCCAAGAATAATCAAACGTTCTACTACATTTCGCAGTTCACGAATATTTCCTGTCCAATCATATTCTTGAAGCAGTTTTATGGCCTTATCAGAAAACGATTTTTTTGCAGTTCCCTGTTCTTCGGAAATTTTATTAGTAAAATAATCGACCAACAAAGGAATATCTTCTCGTCTATCATTTAAGGCTGGCACCTTTATAAGAATTACCGCCAATCTATGATATAGATCCTCTCTAAATCTACCTTCGGAAATTTCTTCCTTCAGGTTTTTGTTAGTTGCAGCAACCACCCGAACATCGACCTTAATATCCCTGTCATTACCAACTCGCTGAATTTTATTTTCCTGTAAAGCACGCAATACTTTTGCTTGAGCAGATAAGCTCATATCTCCAATTTCATCTAAAAAAATGGTACCTCCATTGGCAGCTTCAAATTTACCTGCTCTGTCTTTAACAGCACTTGTGAATGCTCCTTTGACGTGACCAAATAGCTCACTTTCAATTAATTCCGAAGGAATCGCAGCACAATTAACCTCAATTAATGGTCCTTTTGAGCGATCACTTTTTTGATGGATCCAGTGTGCAACGAGTTCTTTTCCAGTTCCGTTGGGTCCCGTAATTAGTACTCTGGCATCTGTAGCAGATACTTTTTCTATCATGTCTTTGATATGGTCAATGGCTTCACTCTCGCCAATCATCTCATATTTTTTGCTCACTTTCTTTTTGAGCATTTTATTTTCTACAACTAAAACTTTAGTATCTAGAGCAATTCTAACGGTATTGAGCAATCTGTTTAGATCTGGTGGTTTTGAGATATAATCAAACGCTCCCAGACGCATTGTGTTGACAGCTGTATCTAAATCGCCATGCCCAGAAATCATGACCATAGGTACTTCTGGCTTAATTTTTTTAGCAGCCTCTAATACCTCAATACCATCCATCTTAGGCATTTTAATATCACATAGCACTAAATCATAATCGTCTTTTTTGATCATTTCTATTCCTGCTAGACCGTCTTCTGCTTCGCTCACTTCGTAGGTATCGCTTTCTTCGGAAAGAATTTTTACCAACACTCTTCTAATTGCTGCTTCGTCTTCTATTACTAAAATCTTCGCCATATTTATATTTTAAATTTAATTCCTGTTCTTAAATAAAATGCATTGACATCATCCAATTTAAAAACATCATCTCTATTATCATCTCTTAAAACATTATTAAGTCTAAAGGTATATCCTGTGTACATATAGCCCACTAAATGCTTTGTAAAATTATATTCGTAACCTAAACCGCCAACAGCTAAGGATAACGAAATATCATCAACCTGTTTCCCCAATATTGTTTGAGGACGTTGCAAATGTGCAAAGTATCCATCTAAGGATGCAAACACCTGCACGATATTCTTTTCATCAAAAAAATATTTCAAGTTTGATTTTGGTACTCCTGCGGAAAAAGACCATTCTTCATTAATACGTCTGTAATAACTCACAAACGGTAAAGGAAATGGAACACCTGTAGTTGCATTATAGGTTAATCCTAAAATTAAACGATAAGGGCGTTTCATAGACTCATCCTTTGTTCTATCAATAATCGCAAACACACCTCCGTTTATAAAAAAATCATCCATGGTAATTTTCTCTGTTAAAGTGGATGCAATTCTAGGATTAAGCCTAAAACCCCAGCGCCACTTTTCACTTGTCTTAAATGTATAGCCAAGATTTAAATCTATAATATGAATGGTTTCGAACAGGGATTTATCAAATAGATAATCATCTTCTAAATTAAGAATGATCCTGTTATACTCAGCTCCTAAAATAAAATAAGTATCTGGCTTTATTTCGATCGGGTAATTGACCATAGCTCGTAATCTGGTGTATTGATCCTCAGAATCACTTTTTGGTATAAACGAGTATTCTAAACGTGCCAAATCTGTGAGTTGCGCATTTGCAATTTGAATTGAAAACGTGCAGATAATTACTAAAAAAAAGTTTTTAAATATGTGATTCATAAATTATTAAAATAATTAAACAATTTTACTTTACAGGCTTCTGAATAATATGAATATCTCTTTGAGGAAAAGGAATTGTAACATTATTTTCCCTAAAAAGTTTATCGATTTCAAAACGAATATCACTTTTAGGAAATTGGGCCTTAAAACTATCTGCCAATGTGAATACGATTTTGAAATCTAGAGAACTTTCTCCAAAGTTCATAAAAACTACTGTTGGTTCTGGTTCACTCAAAACATCTGGATGCGTGCTAGCTGCCTGTAGCAATATTTTTTTTACTAACTGAACATCACTCCCATAGGCCACACCCACTTCTACATTTTCCCTTGTTGTCGTTCCGTTTTGTGTCCAGTTATAGAGACTGTTCTCTAAATATAAATGGTTTGGTATGACCAAAACCTTGTTGTCAATAGTAACAGCTCTTGTTGTTCTTAACTTTATTTCTTCGACTCGACCTACTTTACCATCAATTTCTATAATATCACCAACATGAACAGATTGATCAATTAAGATAAAAACTCCAGAAATAATATCCTGAAACAATGTTTGCAACGCAAGACCTACACCAATTAACAACGCTGCAGACGCTGCGAAAACAGCAGTAACATTAACTCCAACGGTATGGAGTGTTATTAAAAATATAATTAAGTAAATAAGCCACCTAAAATATCCAAAGACGACATTGAACTTGCTTTTATCGTCTTCTGGGAGATTTCTAGTGATGATTCTTAAAACAAGCCTTAATACTAAGGTTGTTAAAAATATTACAGCTATTATAACGAATACATCAAAAATAGAAATACTAATGTCCTCACTTAGGTCGACATGTTGTTTTAGAAACGATCTAATGTTTTCCCAAATTGAACTTTCGGTAATAGTTTCTTCTATCTTAGATAAATCCTGTACCATTTTTAGTATTTAATCCATTTATAGAGTTCCTTATAACTTGGCTTTTTACCGTACATCAAAATACCTACTCGATATATTTTGGCAGCAAACCAAACGGTGAACATAAAAGTTCCCAACAAAATCGCGAAAGACAGTATTTGTTGCCAAATGGGAACACCAAACGGGATGCGCATTAACATAACTACAGGTGATGTGAATGGAATAAATGAAAAAACGGTGGAAACCGTACCGTGAGGATCTTCTATAACTGTGAAAATACCAACATAAACTGCCAAGATTAAAGGCATTATAATAGGCATCATAAATTGTTGCGTATCTGTTTCATTATCAACTGCTGCTCCAACTGCAGCATATAATGAGCTGTATAATAAAAACCCTCCTATAAAAAAGAACATAAATGCAATGATAAGATTAGCAATTGGCAAATTAAAAAAGGACTGCATTGCCACTTGTACTTCGTTGGCTACATCTGGATTTTGCATAGCCTGATTCATCATCTCTTGCTGTGGTGTTTGTAATTCTGACAAGCTTATTCCAAAAATTAGAGACAGCACTAACATCAAAATACTTCCTAAAAATACCCAAATCACAAATTGCGTAATTCCCGCTAATGATGTTCCTATAATTTTTCCCATCAATAGTTGTATCGGTTTCACTGAGGATATTATAACTTCGATTATTCTACTGGTCTTTTCCTCGATGACACTTCTCATGATCATGTTTCCGTAGATAATAATAAACATGAACAACAAATATCCCGCTGCTCCACCAAAAGCTAACTTTAAATAACTATCAATTTTGGATGTTTTTTCACCGGTAAAGGTTTCTTGTGCTATTGTAATATTCGTTTTAGATGCCTCAATTTTTTCGAGATCTACACCATCATTAAATAGTTTTGTATCTGATAGCTTCTTTTCAATTTTTTCCTCTAAACTAGACATGATTCCCAGCGATGGGGATTCATCGGAATAAAAACGAACTCCAGAAAATATGTTTGCTGTATCTAAACTTTTTTCAATGTAAAGCAAGCCAAAATCTTCTTTTGCTTTAGTCAGAGTTTTAGCAGCTTCCAAGTCTGTGTCTTTGTCTAAAATCTTGTAAGTTGTATGCTCTGTATCTACAAAAACGTCACTTAGCAATCCTGTCTCGTCAAGAACAGAAATGGTGCGTTCTTTATCATTATTTAATTGTGACAGATAGGCAACTACTAAGATTAAAGCCACCATAATCAAAGGACTCACAAATGTCATTATGATAAATGATTTGTTCCTTACTTTAGTTAGATATTCTCTTCTTATAATGAGTGGTAGATGGTTCATTTTAATTGTTCTTTACTGTTTGAATAAAAATATCACTGGCAGTTGGTATCACTTCTACAAAATGATGTACCTGCGCTCTAGATGTTAAAAATGAAAGTAAGTCATTGGAGCTGTCATTTTTATGAAGCTTAATGTTGAGTTTCACGTCGTCGTTAAGGTTTTTAAAGGTAGCTGGCATGACCTCAAATTTTTCTTTAATGGCATTGGTCACAAATTTGACATCGTTGGTTTGCAAACCTACTTCAAAAGTATTGGTTTTGTAGTGTCGTTTGATATCCGTTAATTTGCCATCCAGTACTTTATTGGATTTATGGATTAAGGCAATATGGTCGCAAAGTTCTTCAACAGATTCCATACGGTGTGTTGAAAATATAACTGTTGCACCTTCATCTCTTAGCTGAAGAATTTCATCTTTAATCAAATTAGCATTTATAGGATCAAATCCTGAAAATGGCTCATCAAAAATCAATAATTTAGGTTGATGAAGAACTGTAACTATGAACTGAATTTTTTGAGCTTGTCCTTTACTCAATTCTTGAATTTTCTTGTTCCACCAATCTCCAATGTCCAGTTTATCAAACCAGTACTTTAAGCGATCTTTGGCTTCTTGTTTTGTCAACCCCTTTAGTTGTGCGAGATATAATGCCTGTTCACCAACTTTCATGGACTTGTATAAACCTCGCTCTTCTGGCAGGTATCCTATATTTTGAATATGCTCAGGCTTTAAAGGCTCACCATCTAAGGTAACACTGCCAGTATCTGGCATTGTGATTTGATTTATAATTCTAATGAGAGTTGTTTTTCCTGCACCGTTTGGACCTAATAAACCAAAGATACTTCCCTTAGGAACTGTAATAGAAACATCGTTTAATGCTTTAAAGTTTCCGAAGTTTTTAGATACTGAATCTACAACTAATAAATTATTCATAAGTAATGATAAAATTGGTTGAATTTAATAACAGTAAAGATAAAAATGTTAATGACGTAATGTAATCTTATCTAAGTAAATTTTTAACTATTATAAGCAAAAATTAGGGTTTTGAAATGGATTTGTAAAATGTTTTTAAGTGCTGTTTTTACAAAAACAAAACCCACCCTTAAGGTTAGTCAAGGATGGGAAAAAATTGCTATGAAAAAGAAAAATTATCACTAATTTAATTTAGCGATAAATCAAATATAGTGTTTTTTATTAAAAAAGTATCTTGTTATGAAAACATATCTTTTACTTTTTCAAAAAACGATTTATCAGAGCTTTGAGGTTTTGGCTCAAAATGTTCGTCATTTTTCATGTTCTCAAAAAATTCTTTTTGCTGTTTGTTCAATGTTTGAGGCGTCCATACATTAACATGTACCAAAAGATCACCACTACCGTAGCCATTTATACTTGGTATTCCTTTACCGCGTAGGCGTAAAATCTTACCAGATTGCACTCCTGCCTCAACCTTAATTCTCACTTTGCCCGTCACGGTATCTATTTCTCTTGAAGTCCCTAGAACAGCATCTGGCAAACTTACATACAAATCGTAATGTAAGTTGTCACCTTCACGCTTTAAGGTCTCGTGCTCTTTCTCTTCTATAACTACCAATAAATCTCCAGAAATACCATTTCCTGGTGCGTCGTTTCCTTTACCGGTAACTTTAAGCTGCATAGAATCTACAACTCCTGGAGGTATTTTTACAGAAACGGTTTCCTCCTGTACTTTTAGCCCTTGCGCATCAGCATCTGCAGGTTTTTTATCGATGCTTTGTCCTGCTCCTCCACATGTTGGACAAGCAGATGCGGTTTGCATACGACCTAAAATTGTATTTGTCACTCTGGTAACTTGACCTTGACCATTACAGGTAGAACAGGTTTTATAGGTTGTACCTTCTGCCTGGACTTTACGTTTTACTTTTATTTTTTTCTCAACACCATTGGCAATTTCTTCAAGGGTAAGAGCAACTCGTATTCTAAGGTTACTTCCTTTTACGCGTCTTTGGCCTCCGCCAAAACCACCACCAAAGCCTGAGAATCCTCCTCCACCTCCAAAGGCTCCTCCAAAAATGTCACCGAATTGGCTGAATATGTCATCCATATTCATACCTCCTCCGCCAAATCCTCCAGCACCTTCAAAAGCTTGATGACCAAACTGGTCGTAACGTGCTTTCTTATCTGCATTGCTTAATACCTCGTAGGCTTCTGCTGCTTCCTTGAATTTACCTTCTGCTTCTTTATCATCTGGATTTTTATCTGGATGAAATTTGATAGCCATTTTACGGTAGGCTTTTTTTATTTCTGCTGCTGTAGCGTTTTTATCAACGCCTAATATCTCGTAATAATCTCTTTTTGCCATGCTTGCATGCTTCCTTTTTTCCGAAGAAAAAATGTTTTGTTTTATTGGTTAATTATTGTCCTATCACAACTTTTGGAAAACGGATGACCTTCTCTCCAAGTCTATATCCTTTTTCTACGACGTCAATGATTTTTCCTTTCAAATCATCGCTTGGTGCAGGTATTTGCGTGATTGCCTCGTGATCGTCTGCATTAAAAGTGTCACCTTGCTCGACTTCAATTTTAGACAATCCTTTTTTCTCAAGTGTCGACAATAATTTGTTGTAGATGAGCAGTACGCCTTTTCTAAGCTCTTCTGCCTCTTTATCATCTTCTATGTGAAGTAAAGCGCGCTCAAAATCATCTAAAACTGGAAGCATTGACAACATAACGTCTTCGCTTGCGGTTTTAAAGAAATCGATACGCTCTTTGGTCGTACGTTTTTTATAGTTTTCAAATTCAGCAAAGAGACGCATAAATTTGTCTTTTTCTTTTGCCAAATCTTCTTTAAGCTTGTCTTCTATAGATAATTCTTCGGTTTGAGAATCATCAATCATCTCATTTTCATTGTCTTGAAATTGTGAATCTTCTATAGTTTGGTCTTTATCTTTTTTACTCATATTCTGGATTATTTTATAAATCTTCGATTTAAGTTTGCAAAAGTACTGCCATTATTAATAAAATGTCAAAATGTCACCAAATTATTTTGTAGTGTATTGCAGATACGTTTGCCAATGCTTATTTTTGTTGCAATTAACAACTAAAACAAAACATATAATGAACACTAAAATTTTTAAATTTTCAATAGTTTTAGCTATTGCAATGGCATTTACAAGTTGTAAAGATAAAGCTGCGGAAGCGAATACAAGCAACGCAGAATCTGCTGCTGTAAGTGAGAGCACATCACAAAAATACACGGTTAACATTGGAGAGTCTACGATAGAATGGAAAGGCTTTAAACCAACAGGAACCCATACTGGTACTATTGGTCTAGAAAGTGGAATTTTCAAGACCGACGACGGTAAATTACAGAGCGGTACATTTTTAATTGATATGACATCAATCAACGTGACAGATTTAGAAGCTGGTGATGGAAAAGAAAATCTTGAGGCTCACTTAAAAGGAACTGTAGAAGGTAAAGAAGGTGATTTTTTTGACGTAACTAAATTTCCAAGTGCAGCTTTTGAAATTACGAGCACAGAATCTTTAGCTGCTGGTAAAACCAGACTTTCTGGTAACTTAGCAATTAAAGGTCAAAAGCATAATATCTCATTTCCTGTGACCATAACTAACGAAGGTGACATGATGACTATTGAAAGTGAACCATTTACAATTGATAGAACAAAATGGGGAGTAAACTACGGTTCAAAATCTGTTTTCGATAACCTTGGTGACAAGTTCATCAACGACGATATGGAATTAAAAATTATGGTAAAAGCTAAAAAAGCATAGATTGATAGCTAACTAACGGTAACTTTAATGTTACACAATCTTAAGAGCATTCACATTTGTGAATGCTTTTTTTGTTTTGTACTCTCCCAAAAGCTATTGCGATTCAAACTTGATTATTTCGTAAATTGAGACAAAATTCGTTGAGCCTTATTCAAAATACATTTCAAAACAAATCTACAATTGAGACAAATAAAGGTTAATAAAGGAGACATTTTACAAAAGAGCGGTGACTTAAACATTCATATCTATAAAGTAGTGTCTGGGCTTTTAAGAAGTTTCACAATTGACGAAAAAGGAAAAGAGCACATCTTTATGTTTGCACCAGAACATTGGACTATAGCAGATAGTCAACCAAAAGAAAAACCTTGTGATTTATTTATTGATGCCTTAGAAGACTCTGTAATAATTGTTTTGAACAAAGACATTAAAAGAGAATCCCAAAATATTGGTGCATTTATCAAACGTATTGCTGTATTACAAACTAGAGTAATCATGCTAATGAGTTTTTCTGCACTTAAGCGATATGAACATTTTGAGGAAACGTATCCAGAAATTATTCAACGCGTAACTCAAAAAATGATTGCCTCCTATTTAGGTATAGCGCCAGAAACATTAAGCAAAATAAAAAGGGAACGATTAAAATAAAAATCCAATCATTTCTTAATCTACATTAATGGAAATTGGTAAATAGTAAGAGATATTTGTAGAAACCAATATTTATAAAAATGAAAAATGTATCTATACTATTAAAAATTTCTGCTGTTTTGTGGATTATTTGGGGACTTGTTCATATTCTGGCAGGAGTAATGACCATGAAAGGAATTTTAACTCAAGATATCTCCTCTTCAATTACAGGTATTGCAGATGCAGCTGATCCAGCGACTTTACAAATGGACTACCCAAATGCGGTAGGAGCTATCATAGGCCAGCACGGATTTAACTTATTGTGGATTGGCCTTGTGACTTTCATTTCAGCATTTTTTGTTTGGAAAGGAAATAAAAATGCTATTTTTTTGGCAGCTCTAACTGGTGGTTTGGCAGATCTAGGCTACTTCCTATTTCTAGACTTGGGTGGTTTTGTGAAATTTGTTCCGGGAACAATTATGACCCTAATTTCCTCGCTCGCCATTATAACGAGTTTTTACTACTATTTCAAAAATCGTAGAATATACATTTCAGAATAAAAAAAATCCTTTAAAAATTTAAAGGCAAAATCATGATATTTTGAGACTTGGCATGTTTAAATAATTAGTCGAACTTTGTTTTACTGTGGAAAAATAAAAGATCAACTTATATTTACACGACATAAAATAGTTTTATCCTTAATTCTAAAACGCCATACATACCAAGTCTAAAATTTACAGTAACACGCATTTTAATGACTTTCGCTCTATTTGCGCTTTCTTGTAAAGAAGCAGTAAAGGAGCAAAACACATTTGAAACTGAGCAAAAAGTCCAACAGAAACAAACTCAAAATAAAAATCATGATTCTGTTATAAAAGACGAAAAAGCGGAAGCACCAAAACACTACGTACACCTTTACGTCACTGCACATTTAGGCTTGCATTATAGAGACTCACCAAAAGGAACAATTTTAGGGAAATTTGATTTAAACACTCCATTAAAAATTATCGATTACACAAAAATACCAGACCAAGTTAGGGACGGTGAAAAAACAATAAAAGGAGAATGGGTTGGTGTAGAAAAAGGAATAGATACCGTTTATGTCTTTAACGGTTTTTTATCAGATGTTTATGTACAGTCAGATTTAAAATTATATAATGCAACCTCTTTTCTAAATGTCTCAGAAACCTATTTTAATAACGCCTACAGCGAGGATGCTAATCAAGACCCGAATTTGATTTTAACCGAAAGCAACCTGGAAAATAACCTCATTACATTAAATAAAAGTCAACGGAAAAAATTTCTGGAAAAACTTAAACTCTCTGAATCAGACCACGTATTCATTTACACCATGAAAACAGATGAAGTGAAAACGTTGACCATCAAAGACCTGCCAGCTATAGCTAGTATGAATGCATATGGTCCTGCTGAAGACCACCAAAATGTAGAGTACGATTATTATTTTGGGTTTGATTTGGGAGAGGGCATTTCAAATTGGGAAAATTTAGTTTATATAGGTAACGAGAACCCATTTCAAACTGGCGAATTAAAACCAATGGTTTGGAAAGCGATTGATAATGATCAATTTCCTATTAAAACTGAAAAAGAAAACCCTAAGATCAAGGCTAATACCTATAAATTTTCAACCAAAGAACAAGATTTCTATCTAAAGAAATCCAATCAAAACATGGACAGTTACCATATAGTAATTATAGACAAAAACTCAAAACAAGAACTGCTTAACCAATATTACAATGATACTGAGGGCACCTATTTAACAGGATTAACTACTGAAGGGCAGGATAATAATCAAGATTCACAATCCCATTGGACAGGTAAATTATTCAAAAACAAACCACCTATTATTTTTGACTTTTTAGGTTACAGTTTTGGGTGCCCTTCACTTACTGTTTTAGATAAAACCGAACCGCCAATTCAAATATTGTGTGATAACAGGCATTAAAACAACTTCAAAACCATAACATCCAATAACTTGACTTTGTTAAAAATTTAGTCGAACTTCGTTTAACGATTGATAAAAAACATTGAAACAATTTTTTATCAGAGCATTGCCAGTAATTTAAAAACACATTCACGAAAATGTCTGAATCCAAAGAAAAACTTAATGAGAGCGATAGAGAATTGAGAGGTTTGATAATTGAAAAAATGAACGAAATTGAATCACAAATGAATTTAGCAATTTCCGATTATTTTAAACCAAAAGATAAAGGAGACTTTATAGAAATTATGCTTAATACTTCAATAGTTAGCATTGGAGGAAAATTTAAAATATTAAAGAATATTAACTCATTTGACAAAAAAATTATTAATGATATACAAAAGATAAGTGCAATCCGAAATTATTTTGCTCATGCACGAATCAGTGGACCACTAAACCTAACTGTAACTCAAGGAGAAAACTCTCAAAAATTATTTATCCCAAAACAAATAAGATATATGAATTCAAATGGAGTTATTAAACAAACAGCTACAGACGAACTAATAATGGAATTTCATGACTTACATAAAAAAATAATGAAACATTTTATGAAGTAAAAAACTACTGGCAACACCGTGTATAAGCCATTGCTTGGTCATCGCTCATCTGGAAAATTCTTTGGAATTTTCCAGCGCAGTTTTGTACCTTTAATGGTTCGTGCCGAGACACGCAACGGCTCATACACAACAACGTTAAACGATAACCCAAAAACCTCATCCAAAAACCCAGTTCCTCTACAAATTATCCAATTGATTATCTGTTCCATCTTCACTAATCGTCCAAAAGAAACCTATAAAGAAAAATTGGTCTGCTGCTGGTCGTAGTGATCTACTTGCAAAATTACCACTCGCATCTGGCGTGTTTGCAAATTGATAGCCATTTATGTTTTTGAAACCTAGCGCATTGTTAACAGAAAGGTATAAAATCTTTTGAGGTGAAATTAAATACGCCCAATTTAAACTCACACTATTGTAACTTTTTGTCATTTCACCAAGAAATTGGTTTGTGTTTGGATCTGTATATGGACGACCAGAAGCAAACGTATAACTAAAGCCTACTTGACTCTTCAAGTCCTCGATCCAATATTTAGCCACTGCCGAAAAATTATGTGTGTTTGCAAAGCTAGGTTGCGCTTTGGTTGGGTAATTACGATAATCACGCTCTGTATCTAAGTACGAATAGCTCAACCAGTAATCTACATTTTTTATACTCTTATTGTCTCTCCAAAAAATATCTAAACCTTGTGCAAAACCAGAACCAGAATTATCAAAATTACTATCAAAAGACTCAAAATTGGTATCATACTTTACTAATTGATCATAATCTTTTCGGTAAAGTTCTGCTCTAAATAAACGACCGTCATTAACATATTGGTAGTTCATGATATAGTGGTTGGTGCTTTGAGAATTAATAGTTTGATCAAACTTTAAGGCACTGCTATTTGCATTTTGGTAAAAACTACCGTAGGCAAGAGATAACTGTCCGTTTTGTGAGGTTTTATAAGCCAATGAGATACGTGGAGCCACTTTAAACTCATTGGACAACTCGTAATTATCACCTCTCACTCCTACTTTTGCAGCGAATTTTTTACTGAAAATAATATCAGACTCAGCAAAAAGCGCAGTATTATTATTCGTATAACCATAGTTAACCGGTGAGACGATTTCCGAAGAATAACGCTCCTCAAATTTTGTTGTAAAATGCTCTGCTCCAAAGTATAATTTGAACCTACTATTAAATCGTTTTTTTAATTTCAATTTAAGGTGTGCAGAATTTTCATCATCTGTAATATCATTATCAATAAATTCAAAATCTGTTTTTGCAATCGTGTAGCTTAATCCTGTATTTAGGGACCAACCGCTACCCAATACACCTTGATATGATGTGTTGGTATAAAAATTTCGGTTATTGAGTTTAAACCTCACGCCTTCTGTTGTATTGATATCCTCTTGGGTCAATTCAAAATTTGAGGTATCAAATGCTGCGTAAAATTTAAGCATGCCATTATTTAATTTCTGACGATAAACAGCTTCACCTTGAGCTCCTTCATACGGTTTCTCCCAATCGTTACGATCTGGAAACAAGGCAATATATGGCGCTAAATTAATATAAGATGCACTCACGCTCAACGAGGTTTTGTCCCATTTTTCGGTATGTCCAAGATTTGCTCCAACGGTCATGATGCCAATATTGGTTTTTTCCTGGTCTGGCTCATCAATGGTGTTTAAAAGGAGTACGCTGGATAGTGCGTTGCCATATTCCGCAGAATAACCACCTGTAGAAAATGTAATCCCATCAAACAAAAATGGTGAGTAACGACCACGTGTTGGGATATTATTTGGCGATGGAGAATAAGGCGTGAACACACGAATCCCATCTATAAAAATCTGCGTTTCGTCTGCATCACCTCCACGTACGAACAATCGTCCGTCTTCAGACACGGTTGATGTTCCTGGCAATGTTTGCAACGCTCCCACAAAATCTCCCAAAGCGCTGGCAGTTGTGACAACATCTAAGGGTTTTAAAACCGAAACCTTGCTATTATCATTAGCTTCAAAGGTTCCTGCGGAAATCACCACTGCATCCAAGGATTCCATATCTTCCCTTAGCACGATTTTTAGTTCGTTTAAAGTGGATACCTCTCCAGCAATGGTTTTGCTTTCGTAAGATAGAAATGAAATTTTTAGAACCTGTGCTCCTGTTTCGGTGGTTGTGAATTTGAAGTTTCCGTTTTCGTCGGTTGTTGCGCCATCGTAGGTGCCATCGAGATAGACGTTTGCTCCAAAAACCGGTTGATTTTTGGTGTCGGTTACTTTTCCGAAGATAGACGTCTGCGCCACCAAAATTGATGAGATTAAGATGGCGATGGTGGTGATTAATGATTTCATGAGTGTTGGTTTTAACTGTTCGTTTCTTATTGATGGGTCAAATATTAGAAACAAAGACCATTCATAAAATTCTAGATTACTGAATTGTCAAAAACCATTACCGAATTGCGTTTTTCGTCAAAAATCACTCGTAAAATAGGATCACTTCGGAAATGTAACCGTCCCGATTATGTTGTCTTTTATAAATAAAAAGGTGATCAAACACAAGAAATATTGAAGATGAATTATGAAGATTAAAGGCTCATTTCCGAAGAACTAAAAGACAACTTATTTTTTATAAGGTCTAATGATAAGTCGCGCAGCTTTATCAAAATTGATGTAATTGTACGTCCAATTAAAGAATACAATCACTCGGTTTCTAAAACCAACCAACGACATTAAGTGGATGAACATCCAAATAAACCAAGCGAAAAAGCCACCAAATTTATAGTGTTTTAAATCCACCACTGCCTTATTGCGACCAATGGTTGCCATAGAACCTTTATCGTTATACACAAATGGTTTTGGAGTTTGCTTATTTATGAATCGCATTAAATTGTTGCCAAGAAGCTTGCCTTGTTGTATGGCTGGTTGTGCGACTTGCGGATGGCCTTTGGGGAAATCCTCTGTACTCATTAAAGCTATATCGCCCAATGCAAAAATATCATCGTAGCCTTCAATTTGATTAAATTGATTTACTTTATATCGGTTGGCTTTTTCTATCAAAGAATCGGCTTTGAGACCATGTATTGGCGCACCTGTAACGCCTGCTGCCCAGATTAGGGTTTCGGTTTCTAGTGACAGATCAGAATCTGTAGTGACGAGTTTCCCATCGTAATCTTTCACAACCACATTGGTATGAACGAAAACGCCTAAGTCTTTTAAAAAACCTTCAGACTTTTTAGACGCATGCTCGCTCATTGGTGGCAACAACCGATCTGAACCTTCCAATAAATGGATTTTCATATCTCCACTATCTAAATCCCGATAGTCTTTAGGGAGTATATTGTTTTTAAGCTCTGCAATGGCACCTGCTAATTCAACACCTGTTGGTCCTCCACCAACTATCACAAAATTTAAAAAGGCTTGACGTTCTTTCTCGGTCTTTGCAATGGACGCTTTTTCAAAATTTTGAAGTATTAGACTTCTAATATTTAATGCCTGCGGAATACTCTTCATTGGCATACTATTAGCTTCTATTGTTTTATTGCCAAAAAAATTGGTTTTGGTTCCTGTAGCAATCACCAAATAATCGTAATCCAGCGTTCCAATAGTTGTGCTTATCTGCTTTTTATTTGGGTCTATATCTTTTACTTCAGCAAGTCTAAAAAACGAATTTTTATAATTTTTTATAATCTTACGTAAGGGGTAAGCAATAGAATCTGGTTCTAAACCAGAACTTGATACTTGATATAAAAGTGGTTGGAATGTATGGTAGTTGTGCTTATCTAACAAAACGAGCTGCACCTTATTTTTTGCGAGCGTTTTAACTAGAGTGACACCAGCAAAACCTCCACCTATCACAACAACTCTAGGGAGTTTTGATTCAGGAATATTCATGGGAAAACGACTTATAAATGCTATTACCAAAGATACGGTTTATGGGACGTATTACCTTATTTTTGAAAGAATCTTTAATAAGGTGTAACATTTTAAAAGTTATAGCTACCTATAGATAACTAACTAATCAAATTTTGAACAAAGAACTCGAACATAAATTTGTAGAAGAACTTGAACAGCACCAAAATATTGTGCACAAGGTATGTAGGTTATATACCAATAATAGGGATGCTCATAATGATCTGTTTCAAGAAATAACGATACAGTTATGGAAAGCGTACCCAAAATTTAGAGGCGATGCAAAGTTTAGTACGTGGATGTATCGTGTGGGTTTAAATACAGCAATTACGCTCTATAGAAAATCAAAGCGTAGCATTAAAACACAAGAGTTTGAAAGTGTTTCTTTTAAGATAAAGTCTGTAGAATATGATGATACCGAAGAACAACAACTCAAATTATTGTACAAAGCAGTACATCAATTAAATGATATTGAAAAGGCATTGGTGTTTTTGTATTTAGAAGATAAAAACTATAGCGAAATAAGTGAAACCCTAGGTATTAGTGAGGTAAATGCTCGAGTGAAGATGAATAGGGTAAAGAAAAAATTAAGAACAATACTAAATCCGTGATACGATGGATGAATTAGAATTATTAAAAAAAGATTGGCAGGCTAACAGTACGAAAGTTGATCAACATATATCAGGCAAAGAAATTTACCCGATGATGCACAAGAAATCATCATCTATTGTAAAAACACTTTTTTACATCAGTATTGCTGAGCTTGTTTTTTGGATCCTACTTAATAGCTATCCTTATTTTGCTTCGGAAACGTATCGTGCAGAATTAGCTGCAATGTATGGCAACACTAATGTACTTTTGGCAATTACCATTTTTAGTTATGCCATTATCCTAACATTTGTGTATCTACTTTATAAATCCTATAAAACGATATCTGTTACCGATAATGCAAAAAAATTGATGGAAAAGATTCTTAAAACAAGAAAAATCATCAAGTACTATGTGATCTATAATCTCATTATGGCATTTTTGTCCTTTACATTTGCGATGTATCATACGCTATACAATAATCCCGAGGTTTCATCTCAATTTGCTAAGTTTAGTGATAAACAAATGTTTGTTACCGCAATACTTATGATGGCTTTTGCTGGAATTTTTGTCCTTTTATTCTGGTTATTCTATCGTCTTATCTACGGAATTTTACTTAGAAGACTCAACAAAAACTATAAGGAATTGAAAAAACTGGAGGTATAATTATGAAAGACGTTATATTTAATATCTACAACCACGACATCGTTTTCAAAACAAATTGGTTAGGTATTGAAACCGTTGTAATTAATGGTAAACAAATATCTAAAAAATTATCACTACCATATAGAAAACACAAATTCACTATAGAGGCTTACGGTAAAACTGAATCCTTTTATATAAAAACAAAACAAGCATTTTCTTCTGGAGCTGTAACCGTAAAATTATTTCACAATGATGTACTTATTGATGAAGGGTTTATAGCATTTGAATTTACAAACAACACACACATAAAAGAGAAATCAAACGATGATCTGTTTATGACAGGCTTGGTTCTAGTAGTTTTTTCTATGGTTTTTGATTGGTCAAAATTCTTTTTATTTATTGGGTTGATGTGTTTATTTAGTTCATTTTTCAACACAACCTGTCAAAAAGATGAAGACAAGGATTCCAATAAATTAACTATAAAAAAGAATGATAAATAGTTTGAAGTTACCAATCTCGCAACTCACGATTTAATCGTTCTTTTTCTTCTAATTCCTCCTGCGGAATCACCTTTAAAAAAGAAGGGTGCTGCTCAATGGCATATTCAATCTTTTCAACAATGGAATCTATCGATTCATTTTCATAATCGATCTCCAAAGGTGTTTTAATTTCAAAAGACTGGTATACATTTTTCTTTTTTACACGCAAACCCTTTTTATCAAAAGAACGTCTAAACCCATCTATGACAATTGGCACGACTACAGGTTTATATCGTTTAATAATATGTGCGGTTCCCTTTCTAATCGGTTTAAAAGGTGTCGTTGTACCTTGAGGAAATGTAATTACCCAACCATCATCTAAAGCCTTCCCTATACTAGAAATATCGCTCATTTTAACTTGGCGGTTAACATCTTTTCCTTCTGCTCTCCAAGTACGTTCTATACTAATAGAACCTACATAAGCTAAGATTTTTGGTAATAAACCAGACCTCATCGTTTCTTTTGCAGCAACGTAATAAATATTGAGTTTAGGATTCCATAGATAACCAATATTTTTAATTGAGTCTTCACGATTGCTTAAACTCGCATTGAACACATGAAACATGGAGATGACATCGGCAAAATAGGTTTGATGGTTAGATATAAAAAGTACATTATTATCTGGTAAGGTTTTAATAACCTCAGAGCCTTCTATTTGTAGTTCATTAAAGCCTCTAAAACGTCGGTGTGTTAATGCACCAAGGATTCTGATTAACCATTTTTTTACAAAAAGTATATGCCCAAAAGGGTTTCTCTTAAATAATCCCATCCAAAATTTATTATTAAGCGTAAAGACAAACTTACAAAAAACTGCAGCTTACAACATCATTTTTAACAAGTCTTTTAATTCACTTAGCATCATTGCAGTAGCTCCCCATACTACATAACCATTAAGCATAATGGCAGGAACAGGCAATTCTCTTTGATACGATGTCATAACTTTAACGTCCTTGATATTATCATCATCCATAAAATCTTTGAGCTTCACCTCTATCAAATCTTCAACCTCTGCATCTTGTTTTATAAAATTTGGAGTCTGGTGCATAATTCCGAAGAAAGGAGAAACCGTAAAATTACTTGGCGGAATATACAACGGTGTCAGAGCTTTTAAAACTTCAATAGCTGTTTCTGGCACACCAATTTCTTCAAAAGTTTCTCTAATCGCAGTATATTCTAAATCCAAATCACCATCTTCATATTTACCTCCGGGAAATCCCACTTGAGCAGAATGTACGCCTTTATACGTGCGTCTTAAAATTAAAATCAGATGGGTTTCTCCAGATGTATCTGGGTAAAACAAAGCCATCACACCAGCTTGTTTGGCGTTTTTCATTTTTGCTTTATTCTCTTCAATAAGTTCTTCGCGAAACGGAGGCGATAATTTAAATTGTGAGTTCTGTCCTGGAAGTTTTAGATTTTTTATTTTTGAAGTAGATTTTATGAACGTTTCAAAATTCATTCCCTTATGCGGTTTTATTTGGTAATATTAATGTGCTTGCTAATTTTTAATTGTGAAGATAAACAATCTCAAAAGAAAACTTCTACACAATCTATAGATTCTACAACCGTCAAAAAGCAAATGGCAAAAGAGGAAGATACAGATTCCATTTCCGAAGAAATCAATGGGCAGTTTCTCTTAAATGATGAGAACGCCATGGAGTTCTTTCTGCAGTATGATAAAGAACATAAAGAAAATAAAGTTCGTATTGTGACCGATTATGGAAACATCGATATTGAGTTGTTTGAAGAAACAAAATTCCATCGTTCTAACTTTATTTACCTCGCCAAAAAAGGCTATTTCGATGACACGCAATTTTATAGAGTGATAGAAAATTACATCATTCAAGGCGGTAGTACAGACAATCGAGAAGTCATGAAAAAGCGCAGTTTTATTGGAAGATATTTGTTACCAACAGACACCAAACGTGGCTTTCACCACGATCGTGGCGTGATTTCTATGCCAAGCAGTGATATTGAGAACCCTTATAAACTCGCCTCGCCCTATGAGTTTTTTATCATGTTAAGGGATGTGCATGAGCTGGATGGCGATTATACAATCTTCGGAAAAGTAACCAGTGGGTTAGATGTTGCAGATAAAATTGCAAACGTCGAAACCGATGATGCCGATTGGCCTCTGAAAAATGTGTACATACGTCGGGTTGAGATTTTGGATTAGCATTTAGCTTTTAGCTTTTAGCTTTTAGCTTTTAGCAAAAAAGCTAAGAAATTAACAAAAGCAAAACTATCTGTTCCCCCAATTTTGAGTATCTTCAAACTCACAAAACCAATAGCAAAATCAAATGATTTCAAAATCTATAAAAACTGCAATTTTATGCAGTATCGTTTTATGTTTTAGTTGTAAAGACGATAAAAATCAAGAAGAAAAAATGGCAAAAACCGAGTATGACAATGTGTTACTTCAAGACTGGGAAGGACCTTACCAAGGCTTACCTGCTTTTGACAAAATGAGCGTTCAAGATGTAAAAGAAGCTGTTGAAACTGGAATGAAATTAGGTCTTGAAGACATTGATGCCATTACCAATAATACAGAAGCCCCAACTTTTGAGAATACGATTGTTCCTCTTGAAGCTTCAGCAGATGAGCTTAATCATGTATTTACTTACTACGGAATATTGAGCAGTAATATGTCGTCTCCAGAATTTAGAGATATCCAAGCAGAGCTTGCTCCTAAATTATCAGACTACAACTCTAAAATATCGCAAAACGAAAAATTGTTTAAGCGTGTGAAAGCGGTTTACGATGCGTCACAACAAAACCCATTACCAGAAGATCAGCAACGTGTTGTCGATTTAACGTATAAAGGCTTTGAGATGAATGGTGCAAATCTTTCCGAAGAAAAGAAAAAACGCTACGCAGCGATCAATAAAGAACTCTCGTCGCTTTACACCAAATTTTCTAACAATGTATTGCACGACGAAGAGAATTATGTGACGTACTTAAATAAAAATCAGTTAGGTGGATTATCGGAATCTTTTATGAATTCCGCAGCAAAAATCGCAAAAGATAAAGGTCAGGATGGCAAATATGCGATTACAAATTCGCGCTCATCCATGGATCCTTTTTTAACCTATTCTACAGAAAGAGAGCTAAGAAAAATCGTTTGGACCAACTATTATTCTAGAGGTGATAATGCAGATGAATTTGATAATAATGAGATTATTGCAGAGATTTTAAGACTTAGAAAAGAGCGTGTTGGTTTAATGGGCTATGAAAATTATGCAGAGTGGAGATTGCAGGATCGCATGGCAAAAACGCCAGAAAATGCAATGGATTTAATGATGGCTGTTTGGCCTGCTGCCATTGCTCGTGTTGATGAAGAAGTTGCAGATATGCAAGCGGTTGCAGATGCCAATGGTGATTCTATAAAAATCGAGCCTTGGGATTATCGCTATTATGCTGAAAAAGTGCGCCAGAAAAAATACGATCTAGACAGTGATGAAGTCAAGCAATATCTCCAATTAGATAAATTAACCGAAGCTATGTTTTACGTGGCTGGTCGTTTGTTTAATTATAAGTTCACTCCTGTTGAAGACGGTAAAGTACCAATATTTCATGAAGATGTGAAGGTTTGGGAAGTGACCGATAAAGATTCTGGAAAACATATTGGGCTTTGGTATTTAGACCCTTACGCTCGTGAAGGCAAACGTTCTGGAGCTTGGGCTACAACCTACAGAAGTTATACATCCTACAAAGGCGAGACCAATGTTTTGGCATCTAACAATTCTAATTTTGTGAAGCCTGCTCCTGGAGAACCAGTTTTGGTGTCTTGGGATGATGCAACCACATTTTTTCATGAGTTTGGGCATGCATTACATTTCTTTTCGAGCAATGTAAAATATCCAACCTTAAATAGTGGTGTTAGAGATTATACCGAGTTTCAGTCGCAATTGTTGGAGCGTTGGTTATCTACAGACGAGGTGATCAATCAATTTTTGGTACACCACAAAACTAGCGAGCCAATTCCCGCATCTTTGGTAGATAAAATCAAAAAAGCATCCACCTTTAATCAAGGTTTTGGTACTACGGAATATCTTGCATCTGCACTAATCGACATGAAATTACACCTAGCAGATCCTACCAATATTGATATCGATACGTTTGAGCGCGAAACTTTGGCAGAATTAAATATGCCTGATGAATTACCAATGCGACACAGGACACCACATTTTGGACATGTTTTTTCTGGTGAAGGTTATGCCACTGCATATTACGGATATATGTGGGCAGACGTGTTGACAAGCGATGCTTCTGAAGCGTTTAGGGACGCTCCTGAAGGATTTTATGATGCTGAAGTTGCAGAAAAACTCGTTAAATATTTATTTGCGCCAAGAAATTCTATGGATCCTGCGGAAGCATATCGCTTATTTAGAGGTCGTGATGCTAAGATTGAAGCGCTGATGAAAGATCGTGGATTTCCTATGCCAACTGAATAAATTTACAAACTCTCTCAATAATTATCTTAATTGAGTGATTTTATATTAATTGTTAAACATTAAAATAGACGGAATGAAAAAATCACTTTTTATACTCCTATTATTTGGTCTAAGTACATACTCTATGTCTGCACAAACTATTTTAGAATTTGAGTCCTCCCAGAGTATGTCAATCACAGGAAAAGGTCCCGGTCAAGATGCTGCAATAAACCCCTATTTTGGAAGTAACAGTTTTGGGATTATTGAGAATATCGGAAAAAATGATTTAGTTATTAGGATTCAAAAAGAAGGCAAGGTTTTAGAATTAATTACGGTTAAACCAAAAGAGACAGAGAAAGTAGAACTATTAAAAGGTTATGAGCTATATTTAGATAGTAAGAAAAAATCAAAAGCCAAGATAAGCTTCTCAAAATCATAAAAAAAAAAAAAAAAAAAAAAAGAAATGAAAAAGATTGTTATTCTATTATTTGTTTTATCAAGTATAATAGTTACTGCTCAAGCAGACAAAGGTTCAATACTTAATATAAAAGACAAAGCTGCAGATTTTACAGTAGAGATGATTGATGGTACGACGATTACACTTTCAGATTTAAAAGGAAAAGTAGTGCTTGTGAATTTTTGGGCAACTTGGTGTGGACCTTGTATGAGTGAGTTTAAGGAAATCCCTAAGGAAATATTAGAGCGTTTTGAAGATGACGATTTTGTATTTATTCCTATTTCTAGGGGTGAAAATGAATTTTTGGTAAAACAAAAAATGGAAAGCCTTAAAACAAAAGGAATTGATTTTAATGTTGGTATTGACCCGAACAAAACTATTTGGGATATGTACGCGACAAAGTATATCCCTAAAAATTATTTAATTGATAAAGATGGTGTGATTAGGTATATTTCTACTGGTTATTCTACAGATAGTATGAAAACGCTAGTAAATGAGATTGAGAAGTTGTTATAGTTTTTTTTCTTCTGAAAAGTTGTTAGTTCCAGGTTTAGTCGTTATTTCCTCGAAAGCAGTAATGACCATTTAATAATTACACTTCTTCCTCTTTATACAAACTAGGCAAGCTAATCTTAAATTTTACTGCGATTAACCGCACTACGATCACGATTACACCTGCAATGACGAAAATAAAGTTAGTATCTGCCATGAATTTCCGAAGTAAAAAATAGGTAAGACCTCCTAAAATACAAGCGGTTGCGTAGATTTCTTTTCTAAACACCACTGGGATCTCGTTACATAGAATATCACGAATTACACCACCAAAACAGGCTGTCATTGTACCGAGTGCGATACAAATTATTGGATGTAGTCCTGCAACCAATCCGGTTTCTATACCGACAACAGTGTATAATCCTATGCCAATGGTGTCAAATAAAAAGAGTGAGGTTCTTAGATAGTTAATTTTATTCCGAAGTAAAACAGCAAAAATTGTTGTACCAATAATAACATACACGTAGGTCATGTTACGCATCCAGGAAACTGGCTCAATGCCAATCATAACATCTCGCAAAGTCCCTCCTCCTACTGCTGTAACGAATGCAATAATGAGCACTCCAAAGGGATCCATTCGCTTGTTAAGTGCCACCAATACGCCCGAAATAGCAAAGGCAATTGTTCCTAAAATGTCTATAACTTCAAAAAACATGACGCTAGTTTTATTGTTGTATTAGAGGGTTGAAGCTGTTGTGATTTTGATATCTGCCTTCAATTCTAATATTTTTTTTACAAAAGTATCATTTGTTTCTGGACTTATGTAAATTTCATCGTAGTTACCATATTTTACGATTATCCCTTTTCTTGCGGTTGCTGGTTTTAATCCAGACCAGAGGGTTTTATTTGTTATGATTTCGGTTATTTGATCGATTTGGATACTGCCTCGTAATGGTCCGCTTTTGTATTTTAAATGGGTTTGGGTCAGTTCGTATCGTGTTCCAAAATAGAGCCACAACAATAATGCTGATAGTATCAATAATATGAAGTTATTCCAAATTGATGCCTCATTTTCTAAACCACTTTGAAAGAGGTTTACTGCTATGATGGTGATAAAAATTGCGCTAAAACCAAATGCGATCAGTTGAAAGGTGATGTCTTTCCTGCTATTGAATGTCATGAATAATGCATGGATTACTTAAATGATTTCATATTTCCGAAGAAAAAAAAATTAAAATGAATTGGTAATAAAACTACCTTGGGTATAGTAGTTGTAATCTTTTAAAATAGTATCCACAAATTCCATATCGCTACCGTTGTAATCTTTTATCTCAACGACTTGCACGATTTTAGTTCGTAGCTTAATAAGTGTTTCATAATCCCTTGCTGCTTTTGCTCTCACGAAGGTTTCTTTTATGATTCGAGCATCATTATCTGACAACTTGATGACGTTTGGGTAAGTTGGCACATAATTATCCTCAAGTTCCTCCAAAATAGTGTGGCTGATATTCACATTATTTTTTAAGGTAATTACCGATGTTCCTGCGGTCATATCTCCCAATCGCTGACTCTTTTTACTAGTAACGATCGCAATTAGCGCCACAATACCAGACATCATATTAAGATCTACAATTCTAAAAATCCACCTTACTAGATAATCTGCCAATGAGGCTTGGTAGCCATCAATTTTTACGACTTTTATTTTAAGAATTCTTTTGCCAATGGTTTGTCCGTCGAGAAAGGTTTCAAATACAAGTGAATAGAATATAACGGGAAGTAAAAAACTTACATAAATAGCAGTTTGTGACCATCCATCCATTTGCTCAATAGCAACGTTCCAATCAAGTAAGTTAAAGACAATTTGAAATGCTACAACCACATAAGCCAATTTAATTATCAAATCAATAATGTACGCCAAGATGCGTTCACCAACACTTGCTGCGATGAAATTTATATTAACGTTTTGTGTGGTATTTATTTGTAACTCTACCATTAATTGCTTTAATTTGAAAGCGTATGAGAGAAGTGGCATTTATTAAACAAAATAAAGAAAAATGGCTCAATTTCGAAAAGGCTATTTTTGGGAAAACCCTAAAAGATCCTGATGATTTAGCTTCTCTTTATATTCAATTGGTAAATGATCTGTCTTACGCTCAAACTTACTATCCCAAAAGTAAAACAATTCTTTATTTAAACAACTTAGCTGCCAAAGCTTTTCAAAAAATTTATAAAACCAAGCGTGAAGACACCAATAGATTTGTACATTTTTGGAAAATCGAAGTCCCATTAATTGTTTACGAATATAGACGTTATGTGCTTTATGCATTCCTAATATTTTTAAGTTTTGTTGCCATAGGAGCACTTTCGGCAGCTTATGATGATTCTTTTGTGAGATTGATTTTAAGTGATGGCTATGTTAATGATACTTTAGAAAATATTGAAGCTGGAGATCCTGTTGCTGTTTATAAAAGTGGCAGTAATTGGGGAAGTTTTATTGGGATTACGCTCAATAATCTCTACGTTGGCATTAAATCATTTATTTATGGTGTTTTTGTTGGCTTAGGTACTGGTTTAGTATTGCTGTATAACGGTATTATGGTTGGTGCATTTCAGTATTTTTTCTATAAAGAAGGAGTTCTTTGGGAGAGCGTTCGCGGAATTTGGATTCACGGTTCTATGGAGATTTTCGCTATCGTGATTGAAGGTGCTGCAGGTTTAATTTTAGGGGCAAGCATTTTATTTCCTAAAACCTATTCTAGAATGACATCCTTTAAAATGGGAGTGAAAAATGGTGTGAAAATTTTAATAAGCACCTTCCCTTTTACAATTGCTGCAGGATTTTTAGAAGGTTACGTTACCAGATATTCCAATACTATGCCCAATTGGCTATCGGTTGGGATTATACTTTTTACACTTAGCTTAATTTCATTTTACTATTTAATCTACCCCTTTATACTTAAACATAAACTAAAAAAATTCCATGCAACTATATAAATCGAGAGGCTTTGGAGAATACTTTCAAGATACATTTGCATTTCTAAAGCATAACGGAAAGCACTTGTTCAAGCATTTTTTTATTATCAATGGAATTTTTCTTTTGATCTTAGTAGTCATAGGTTATTTCTTCAGTAAGTTTTATACTCAAGTTCTTTTTGGAGGTTTATTAACTGGTAATGGCTCAGCTATTGACGATTACATGAACGAAAACTTGGGCGTGTTCATTCTATTGGTTATAATCTTTGTGGTTGTAGGTTTAATTGCTGCAGTGATCTCTTATTCATTTATGCCCATCTATTTAAAATTGTTCAATGAAAATGATGGTAAAAACTTTAACGCAACAGATATTATAAATGAATATAAAGCCAATATTGGAAAGATCTTTATATTTCTTCTCTGCGGAATAATCATTGGTATCCCAGTAATTTTAGTAGTTGGCATACTAATGTTCATCCTAACCATTACAATTATTGGTTTGTTAGCATTACCATTAGTAATTGGAGCTGTAAGTCTGTTTTATCAAGGCACGCTCATGGAATATCTAAATAACAAAAAGCAAATTTGGGAAAGTTTTGGATATGCCTGGCAAATGATAAGTTCTAAATTTTGGGCAGCAATAGGGTGCGTTGGGCTATTTTATTTAATGAGTTACATCGCACAAAATGTTGTGGCACTCATACCGTACATTTTTGGAATGGTGAACCTATTTACAGAAATTGAAACCAATACTGCGCCAGAGCCAATGGCAATACAAAAAACGATGACCGTAATGATGCTCGCCATTTTTCTATTAACATTTTTGGTAAGTAGCATTTTAAATGTCATTGTGCAACTCAATCAAGGCGTGGTGTATTACAGTCTTAAAGAAGACAACGAAAACATCAATACCAAAAGCGATATTGACCTAATAGGATCTGGTGAGTAGATTTATCAACCTACATATCATCCTTTTTTTCTTCGGAATAACACTATCAAACGCATCAAGTTTAGATACTACCACTACAGTTCAGACCATGCAGGATTCCGTTTACGTAGATACAGAGCCTATTGAAAAACGAGAGTACGACAATCTCAAAGAGAAATATAATGATGACGAATTTATCTACGAGCGCACGGTAGATAACTCTGGCTGGTGGACAAGATTCAAGCAGTGGCTGTCCGATTTTATTAAAAACCTATTTGATATCAATAGCGACGCCAAAGCTGCCAATATTACAGATATCGCCCTAAAGATTTTCTATGTCGTTATCTTTTTACTCGTCGTTTATTTTATAGTCAGAGCCATTATTAACAAAGAAGGAAATTGGATCTTCGGAAAATCTAGCGATAAGTCTATTATTCCCGTTACAGACATAGAGAACAACATTTACGAAACCGATTTTAAAACATTAATTGCAGAAGCAGAAAATGAGAACAATTACAGACTGGCCATTAGGTTTTACTATTTATGGTTGCTCAAGACGCTTTCAGAAAAAGAAATCATTGACTATGATGTAGAAAAAACAAATAGCGATTATTTTATTGAAATCGCCAATGAAGACACAAAAAAGGAATTTTCATACACCTCATATTTGTACAATTACATCTGGTATGGCGAATTTGATATTGACCAGCCACAGTTTGAAAAAGCTAAAAAAGCATTTACTCAATTTTTAAGAACCCATTGGAAATGAGTAAAACACTAAAAATATACATAGGTCTATTAATTCTGCTCTTTGTGGGAATCATTGCCATAGAATTTTCTACACCTCCGCCAATAAACTGGCAAAAGACCTACAACGAAACTCAAAAAATCCCATATGGAACATTCGTGTTTTACGAAGAGCTTAATAACATATTCCCAGAGAGTAAAACACAAGATATCAAAGTCACACCATATGAGTATTTCGATGAATATTACAATTGGGAAGATAGCGTCTATCTCATTACTGGAACCTATATTTTAATTGACGAGTATCCAGATCTAGACAACACATCTGCACAAGAATTACTCGATTTTGCATCGCATGGCAACGATGTATTTATAGCGAGCAATTATTTTCCAGATCGTCTTTTGGATTCTTTAGGATTTTACACTCAAAATGACTTTTCATTGTCTGGAAAAGCAGAATTTTCATTTACAAATCCCACTTTTGAGCGAGATTCAATTTCCGTAGAAAAAGGATTGAGCAATATTTATTTTTCTGAAATTGATACGCTTGCCACTACAGTTCTTGGCCATCAAAAATTTGGAGATGAGACCTACACCAATTTTATACAAATACCTTGGGGCAACGGTAACTTTTATCTACATATCCAGCCCATTGTATTTACAAACTATCACATTCTAAAAAAAGAAAATAGCAAGTATGCAGCAAGTGCCATGTCTTACTTGCGTGACGATACTATTTATTTTGACTCCAGAAATAAATCTACCAAAGAATTAGGGGATTCCCCATTGCGTTTTGTACTGAGTCAACCGCCACTGCGCTGGGCTTGGTACTTGGCACTGATCACCACAGTATTGTTTATGATATTTAATGCCAAAAGAAGGCAACGTATCGTTTTGATAAAAGAGCCACTAAAAAATACAACCGTCGATTTCACAAAAACAATTGGTAATCTATATTACGAAACCAAAGATCACGACAATTTAATAGAGAAAAAAATCACTTACTTTTTAGAGTATATTAGACGTATTTATTATTTGGACACTCAAATTTTAGATGATAAATTCGTTAAAAATTTAGCTTTAAAATCTGGAAAAGACGCAGATGACATTAAAAAATTAATCAATCAGATTGTATATTTAAAAGCAAAAAACAATTGTACTGAAGCCGATTTATTACGATTAAATAATGCAATAGAAGATTTTTATACCACATAAATTATGGAACATTTAGACGACAACAAAAATGAAGATTTAACACCTAAGAACGATCAATTTCATGAATCATTATTGGGAGATTCCAATGCAATAGATCCTGTTGAAAACACACCAAACCAGGAGGCTCTAGAAAGTGATATTAGCTTTACAAACCGTATAGATCTTAGTGAGCTTCAAGAAGGTATTGGTCTTATAAAAAACGAAATTAGCAAAGTCATTGTTGGTCAAAAAGGAATGATTGACATGCTTATCGCGTCCATTTTAGCTAATGGCCATTCGCTTATTGAAGGTGTTCCTGGTGTGGCAAAAACCATATCTGCCAAACTACTCGCAAAATCATTGGATATTGGTTTTAGTAGAATTCAGTTCACTCCAGATTTAATGCCAAGTGATATTTTGGGTACCTCTGTTTTTAATATGAAAACTACCGAGTTTGACTTTAAACAAGGTCCGATTTTCTCCAATATGATCCTCATCGATGAGATTAACAGAGCACCCGCAAAAACGCAAGCAGCTTTATTTGAGGTGATGGAAGAACGCCAAATCACTATTGACGGACAAAAATTTAAACTAGAACTCCCGTTCATTGTTCTGGCAACCCAAAACCCAGTAGAACAAGAAGGAACCTATCGCTTACCAGAAGCACAACTTGACCGTTTTCTCTTTAAAATAGATATTGATTATCCTAGTGCTGAGGAAGAAGTCGAAATTTTAAACAGAGAACAGAATTTAAAGGGAGCATCTAAAACCGCTCAAGTGACTGCCCATCTAAGTAAGGAGCAGATTAATAAGTTTCAGGATTTAGTCAATCAAATAAAAATAGAATCGCACCTCATTAAATATATTGCAGATATGATCGTAAACACGCGTAATAATCCTTTTTTATATTTAGGAGCCTCACCAAGAGCATCCATTGCTATTTTAAAAGCCAGCAAAGCTTTTGCAGCAATGAGCGGAAGAGATTTCGTAACACCAGAAGACATTAAACGTTCTGCCATACCAGTTCTCCAACATCGTGTGATTGTCACACCAGAACGTGAGATGGAAGGCGTAACAACCAAACAAATTATCAAACAGATTATTGAAGCTGTTGAGATACCGAGATGAAAATAGTAGGCAGTGGTCAGTCTTAAGCAGCCAGTAGATTTGACTGACTACAATTTTAGGTAGATTGAATTAAAAATCAAAACATAAATGGACTTAACGCTACATTGTAAATTATGTGATCATAAAATTATAGATTTTAAGACTGGAACACTATGTAGTTTAACAAGTAAGAAACCTGATTTTCAAAATAAGTGTGGTGTTATAAAAATGCAAGATAATTTTGAAGAGCAAATTAAAATTGTGAATATAGAATATGAAGCTGTATTAAAAACTAAAACAGATACTTTTGGTCACTTAATTATGTACGGTATTCTTGCTTTTACCTTAATTTTAGGAGGATTTTTATTGGGAAAATTTATTTTAGAAAAAGGTATTATTTCAACAATACCATTAATTATCATGACTATTGGACTCGCAGCTTTAGGGTTTGCTTTTGCTCCTTTAAATATGTATAGTACGAATTTAAAAATAGCTAGAAAAAAGAAAAACACACTCGATAAAATTAGCAAAATGTATGGTTATCAATATGATATTGACATTACACATTTAAAAGATAGTTTGGGTAACAAATCATATGAAACCGATTTAAAGATTAGAAAAACGAGTAACTCTAGGTGAAAATAGTAGGCAGTGGTCAGTAGATTTGACTGACTACAATTTTAGGTAGATTTAATAATTATAATAAGAACTATATAACTCAACCATTAAACGAATAAACAAATAACCATTTTTGAAACGTATCAAACCATTTTTTCTCCAAAACAGATTTTTCTATGCTTGCATAGCCATAATGGTATTGTTTGTTTTGAGCTTTATCTTTCCGCGTGGTTTTGCCATTGTTAAATTACTGCTCTTACTTTTGTTCACGCTAACAGTTTTGGATACCATCATTTTATTTGCAGCAAAAAAAGGCGTAAAAGGTACACGTATATTACCCGAGAAATTCTCAAATGGTGATGAAAACCCAGTACGTTTGGTCATCAACAATTATTATACATTTAGTGTAAACATCAATATAATCGATGAAATCCCAGAGCAATTTCAAGTGAGGGATTTTAGTATTCTTCGGAAATTGGAAGCTTCAACTTCTTCGGAAATTGAATACAAACTCCGTCCTGTAGAGCGTGGAGAATATCACTTCGGAAAATTGAATATCTACGTCACTTCTGTCTTTGGACTGATTTCGAGACGTTTCATTTCCGAAGATAATGCCATGGTACCAACCTACCCAAGTTTTATGCAATTACGAAAATACGACTTGATTGCCATAAGCAATAATCTGCATCAATATGGGATTAAAAAGATAAGAAAGATTGGCCACACTATGGAGTTTGAGCAAATCAAGGATTATGTTTTAGGTGACGATTTAAGAACCATTAACTGGAAAGCTACCGCAAAGCGAAACGAATTGATGGTCAATCAATTTCAAGATGAAAAATCACAACCCGTCTATTCTATAATAGATAAAGGTCGCGTGATGAAAATGCCTTTTGATGGCTTGACGCTTTTAGACTACGCCATTAATGCATCGTTGGTAATTTCTAATGTCGCGCTAAAAAAACAGGACAAAGCTGGTATTTTGGCATTTTCAAAAAAGGTAGAGAACATTGTGGTTGCAGAGCGTCGTACCTCACAAATGAACCTCATTTTAGAAACACTTTATAATGTAAGTACAGATTTTAACGAAAGTGATTACAGTAGGCTTTACTCAGATGTAAAACGACACATCACACAACGTAGCTTAATGTTGCTTTACACCAATTTTGAAACGTTAGACAGTTTACACAGGCAACTTCCTTATTTAAAAGGGATTGCTAAAAACCATTTATTGGTAGTCATATTCTTTAAAAATACTGAACTCAACCAAATCATCAACGACAAGGCAGAGACCGTACAGCAAGCTTATGATAAAGTCATTGCAGAAAAATTTGCCTTTGAAAAACGATTGATTGTCAACGAACTTCAAAAATATGGGATCCAATCCATACTTACTTCTCCAGAAGACTTAACCATTGATACCATCAATAAATACTTAGAGATTAAGGCTCGAGGTTTATTGTAGTACAGAAACTGATTTTTTTTTATTAGAAACCAGTTAAAATTCTTTTTAATATTTAATTAATTTTAGATCAGTAATATTCTAAAGTATAAATCCTTTCAAGAATAAAACAATTAAAATGTCAATGAAATTTAATACATTTAAATTAATGCTACACGTTAACGAGATAGCAGAAATTTCACAATAGCTTAAACAAACATAATTTATGATACATCCTCATACTGAAGTAAAACATATAAGTGATCACATTGGATACGGTGTTGTCGCAACAAAATTCATTCCTGCGGGAACCATAACTTGGGTCCTGGATAAGTTGGACAGAGAATTTAGTCCAGCTGATGTTGATTCAATGAATTCTTATTATCAAAATATAATAGACACCTATTCCTTTAGAAATAACCAAGGTAATTTCATTCTGTGTTGGGACAATGGTAAATATGTAAATCACAGTTTTAATTCCAATTGTTTAACGACCGCGTACGACTTTGAGATTGCTATTAGAGATATTCATCCTGGAGAACAATTAACAGATGATTATGGCTATTTAAATATTAAAGAACCTTTTGAAGCTATGGATGAAGGCACAGATAGAAAGATTGTGTATCCAGATGATTTACTTAAATACCACAAGGTATGGGACGGTAAAATTGAAAAAGTCTTCAATAAAATTGTCTCGAATGAGCAACCACTTCGGGAATTGTTAACCGATGGTTTATGGCATAAAATTCAACTCATTATTGAAGGAAAAGAGAAAATGGAATCTATTTTAAATAATCATTACCCGCAGATTAATTCATGAATTATTTAGAAACCTAAAGTAGTAAAGCTAGATCATGAAAAATACGATCATCATTATGGCATTATTTTTTTTCTTCGGAAGCTTTGCACAAGAGTCAATTTATGATGGCGATAACATGTGTAGAGAACTAAAAGAAATGATAAATAATGATCAACTATACAGATCAAAGCTCCCAGATTCATTTTCAAGACACAAAAGCAAATATTCCAAAAAAGAGATTGATTCTATGCAATTATTGCAAAGAAAAATTGATGATCACAATACCGAAAAACTAATCGACCTAACAAAACAATATGGTTGGATAAGTGATGAAAGGATTAATTGTCAAAAACTTAATATCTGGCTCATTTTTAGACATTCTCAACCAAAATACTTTAAAGATATTTCAGTATTAATTGAAAAAGAACACGATAAAAAACGACTAAGTGACTTTCATTATAAAATGATCAATGATCATATCAATGGCAGACCTCGTGGATAAATCTAAAAACAGAAAAACCTCAAATATTTGAGGTTTTTTTGTTTTTAATTCCAAATTTCCGAAGAAAAATTAATTCCCGTCCACTCTGGTGATTTTGGCACCGATAGCCCGTAAACGTTCATCTATATTTTCGTAACCTCTATCTATTTGTTCAATATTGTGAATGGTAGATGTTCCTTTTGCAGATAATGCTGCAATTAATAAAGAAACACCTGCTCTAATATCTGGAGAGGTCATTGTTGTTCCCTTTAGTGTTGATTTAAAATCGTGACCAATAACAGTTGCTCTATGCGGATCGCAAAGTATGATCTTTGCTCCCATATCTATTAATTTATCTACGAAGAATAAACGACTTTCAAACATTTTTTGGTGAACAACTGCGCTACCGCGTGCTTGCGTCAATACTGTAAGAATAATACTTATCAAATCTGGTGTGAATCCTGGCCATGGCGCATCAGACACTGTAAGAATAGAACCATCAATATAGTTTGATACCTCATAACCATTGGTGTGCGCAGGAATGTATATATCATCACCTTGGCGCTCTACGGTAATCCCTATTTTTCTGAATACATTCGGAATTTGACCTAAATCGTCCCAGCTCACATTAGTAATGGTTAGCTCACTTTTTGTCATTGCAGCGAGACCAATCCAACTTCCTATTTCAATCATATCTGGAAGCATTCTGTGGTCTGTACCACCTAATGTATCGACACCTTCAATGATCAACATATTAGAACCTACTCCACTAATTTTTGCTCCCATGCGATTAAGCATTTTACATAATTGCTGTAAATAAGGTTCACAAGCTGCGTTGTAGATTGTGGTTGTGCCTTCTGCCAAAACTGCTGCCATTACTATATTGGCAGTTCCTGTTACAGATGCTTCATCGAGCAGCATGTAAGTTCCCTTTAATTTATCGGCTTCTACGCCATAAAATAAATCTTCCTTATTATATCTAAACTTGGCACCAAGATTTATAAAACCTTCAAAATGTGTATCTAATCGACGACGACCTATCTTATCCCCTCCAGGTTTTGGAATGTATCCTTTCCCAAAGCGAGCCAATAATGGACCAACGATCATGATTGAGCCTCTTAGACCTTTTCCATCTTCTTTAAACTCTGCAGACTCTAAATATTTTAAATTAAGATCATCTGCCTTAAATGTATAAGATCCCCTACCAACATTTTCAATCTTTACGCCCAACTTTTTTAGAAGAGCGATCAATTTATTGACATCAATAATATCTGGGATATTATCTATTCTAATTTCTTCGGCAGTTAAAAGTACTGCACATAAAATTTGTAAAGCTTCGTTTTTTGCGCCTTGAGGTTGAATTTTTCCTTTTAGTTGGTGACCTCCTTCAATTATAAATGTTGCCATGAAGTGTAGTTAGTAGCGTTTTCTGTTGCGGTTAGAATTGTTGTTTTTTTTGTGATGCGATTTCTTGGTATTGCTATTTGAATACTTCTTTTTATTACGCATCAAACTTGTTGCATCGGTAAGATCTTCATCTGTTTCTTTCAAATTTATCTTACCACCAGATAATTCATATAAATGATTAAAAATCACATCGTCTTCCACAGTATCCTTGTTCCAGTTGAGGAAGCATTTTTTCATGTGGTTTGCAATGGTATAAATTAAAGCATCCTTTAAATCTCCATCTTCCCATGTGTTTGCGACATCAATCATCGTCTTAATATTGTTTCCGTAGAAACGGTATTTAGGGAAATTTTGAGGGTACTTAAGAGGCTCTGGCTTTTCATTTAGCTCCTCCTTTGAAGTCGTTGGGTATGGAGAGTCTGCATCAAGCTCAAAATCTGCGATTATAAAAAGTTGATCCCAAAGTTTATGCTGAAAATCTGGCACATCACGTAAATGCGGTTGCAAATTCCCCATAACATTGATGATGGATTTTGCAACTTTATTACGCTCTTCTTTTGTGGGTAATTGTTTAGCGTAATTGACCATTTTTTGTAAATGTCTCCCGTATTCTGGAATAATCAATTGCTCACGCTCTGTATTGTATTCTATGTCGTCTATCAAAATATAAATTTGTGTAGTATTTGTGTAAAATGCACGAAGTGATTCTGCATGCTTGCAAAATACAAAAAAATAATTATTGAACCGTTTTTTTATAAAGAAATAACACCTTCTACATTGTCGGCTACCTCTTTATACTTATCAATAACCGCATCTGGATCTTTCATTTGAAGATTTACAGAGATACTTGTATAGGTCCCCTTACCAGATTCTTTTGTTGTAATCACAGCACCAAGATTGTTGAACAAATCTTCTATTTGATTGATTTTTTTCGCATCTGTTGGGACAATAAATTTGTAAAGATATTCAGATGGCCAACTTGAAGTCTCATACAACTGGACTCTTAGTTTATTATAAAATTCTTCGGTTTTTTTCTCTGTACTCATAGCTTTTTTTCTTCGGAAGTAAAGATACAATTTACTTACATTTTACTTTGTTAATTAATTAGTAATTTTACATCCAAAATCTTGCCAAATTGAAAACAAGAAAAATTGTCATTACAGGTGGTCCTGGTACAGGAAAATCGTCTATTATAAAAGAATTAATTTCAAGAAATCACACTTGTTTTGAGGAGGTCTCGAGACAAGTAACTCTCGATGCTAGAAAAGATGGAATCGACCAGCTTTTTTTGACAAAACCATTGCTTTTTAGCGAATTGCTTTTAAAAGCAAGAACCCAACAATTTATTGACGCCGAAAAGATTGATAAAGATATCGTTTTCTTAGACAGAGGTTTACCAGATGTTTTGGCTTATATGGATTACATCAACAGTGATTATCCGCAAGATTTCACCAAAGCATGCGAGGATCACACCTATCAAACGGTTTTTATATTGGCACCATGGCAAGACATTTTTATAAGCGACAGCGAACGTTACGAAAATTTTGACCAAGCTGTAGAGATCCATCATTCGCTTTTAGACATCTATAAGCGTTTTGGTTATGAGTTGATTGATGTTCCGTTTGGAAGTATTAAGCATCGCGCAGATTTCATTTTAGATGTCCTAAATTTATAGATGTCCCATCCAATAAACATATTAGAGCAATACTGGAATCATACGTCATTTAGACCGCATCAAGAAGATATTATCAACTCGGTACTTGACAATAACGATACCTTTGTACTATTGCCAACAGGTGGAGGGAAATCGGTGTGTTTTCAAATTCCTGCATTGGTGAAAGATGGCATTTGCATCGTGATCTCACCATTGATTGCATTGATGAAAGATCAAGTAAATACCCTAAAGGAAAAAGGTATAAAAGCTATGGCGATTACTAGTGGGATAAAATACAGTGAACTAGACACGCTTCTCGATAATTGTATCTACGGAAACTATAAGTTCCTTTACCTTTCGCCCGAACGTTTACAACAAGACATCGTCAAGCAACGCATCGCACAAATGAACGTTAACCTCATTGCTGTGGACGAAGCACATTGTATTAGCCAATGGGGAAACGATTTTAGACCAGCTTATAAAAACATCACCGTTTTAAGAGAATTACAACCTACCGTCAATGTTATTGCTTTAACAGCAACCGCTAAGCCCGAGGTCATTGAAGAAACGATAAAAGAACTCGATTTTATTTCACCCAAAATATTTAAAGCTTCGTTTACCAGACCAAATATTGCATATCAGGTAATTCACAGTGAGGATAAATTATATGATCTAGAACAAAAACTTAAGCAACATAAGGGCGCATCGATTATTTACGTTCGTAGTAGAAAAATGAGTGTTGAGATTCATGGTTTTCTAGAAAGAAAAGGCTTTAATACCACGTTTTTTCATGGTGGCATTTCCACAAAAGATAAGCAAGAAAGACTGTATCAATGGATGCACAACCAAAAGGAAATCATGATTGCCACCACAGCTTTTGGGATGGGAATTGATAAACCAGATGTAAAAACGGTTATTCATGTCAATTTACCCGAAAGTCTTGAAAGTTATTATCAAGAAGCTGGACGCGCTGGTAGAAACAACGAAAATGCCTACGCTATTCTATTAACCAACAAGTCTGATGAGCAGATTTTAAAGAATCAGTTTATAAAGAGCTTACCATCTATTGATGAGATTAAATTGATATATCGTAAGTTGTGCAACTTTTTTCAAATTTCTTATGGTGAGGGAGAATTAACCACACATCGATTTAATTTTAGTGATTTTTGCAAAGCTTATGATTTTAAAAGTTCTAAGACATTTAATGCGCTTCAAATTTTAGATAGAAATAGTATTATTAAATTATCACAGCAGTTTAACTACAAAACGAAATTGCAATTTATTGTGAGCAATAATGCTATGTTTTCATATTTGGAAACCCACAAACAGTTCAATATTGTTGTGAAAACTATTTTGAGAACTTATGGAGGCATTTTTGAACATCAACTCGCCATTAACTTAACTCTAGTTTCAGATAAATCCTCGGTGGATGAAAAACATATTATCGCCATGTTGCATCAACTCCATAAAGATGGGATTGTAGATTTTTTGTTTTCTAACACAGACTCTGAGGTTGTATTTCTCCAGCCCAGAGAAGATGATAAAACAATAAATAGAATAGCAAATGTTGTTGAGCAACAACAGCGTTTAAAACGTGAGCAAATTGATGCTGTTTTAAATTATATTGAAAATGACAGTATCTGTAAAAACAGACAACTACTTCACTATTTTGGAGAAAAAACTAATGTTGATTGTGGGATTTGCTCTGTTTGCGCTGTTGGCAAAACTTCCGAAGTAAAAATTGAAACGAGAACATTGAGAACTCGCTTAATTCTGGAACTAGAAAATTCACCATTGAGTTCTAGACAATTAGTAGAAACGCTACCGTTTAGCAAAGATGATGTTTTTAAAACACTAAAGTCACTTTTAGAACTTGGCGTAATAGAATTGACAGCGGTTAATACATATAGAATAAAAACAAAATAACTTATACATGAAAAGAGATACATTGAGAATTATATTTATGGGAACTCCAGATTTTGCTGTTGCCACATTAAAACTACTCGTAGAAAATGAATATGATGTGGTAGGTGTTATTACTGCACCAGACAGACCTGCTGGACGTGGGAGAAAGCTCAATGAATCGGCTGTTAAAACGTATGCTATCTCTAAAGGTCTACATATTTTACAACCAACTAATTTAAAAAGTGATTCTTTTATTAAAGAGTTAGAGATTTTGAAAGCCAATCTTCAAATCGTTGTGGCTTTTAGGATGTTGCCAGAAGTTGTTTGGAGCATGCCAGAATATGGTACATTTAATCTGCACGCATCGCTACTTCCAAATTATAGAGGTGCTGCGCCAATACATTGGGCAGTTATAAATGGGGAAAAAGTTACTGGTGCTACCACGTTTTTTATAGACGAAAAAATAGATACGGGAGCTATCATATTACAGGAGGCTATTTCTATTGAAGATGATGAAACTGTTGGTACACTTCATGACAAATTAATGAATATGGGAAGCCAACTCGTTTTAAAAACCGTTGAGTTGATTCAAAAAGATGAAGTAATCACAACCATCCAACCAAAAACAGAAAATTTAAAAACCGCATATAAGCTTAATAAAGATAACTGTAAAATTGATTGGGAACTAGATCTTGATACAATATACAATAAGATACGTGGATTAAATCCTTTTCCTGCTGCTTGGTGCCAACTTATTAATGGAGATGAGGAATTAAATATTAAGATTTTTAAAGTTGAAAAAGAACTTGAAAACCATAATTTGAGTTATGGGAAGATTAAAGCGACTAAAAATGAATTAAAAGTTGCTGTTAGAGATGGTTACATTATTATACATGAAATACAACTTCCTGGAAAACGAAAAATGGATATCAAATCATTATTAAATGGATATGATTTTAATGAAAATGCCAAAATGCTCTAAAACCCTTATATTCATTGATATTTATAAAAAATCCGTTGAAATGCATCCCTTTATTAACAAATGCCCGAAGTTATCAACAAAAATTGGCATTTCCCTTGCTATTACTTGCGTAGATGGATTTTACGTATAAATTTGTAGAGGGATTATAACAAAAACAGTTAACCCAACTATTTTTTAACAATTTAAAATATAATTTTATGAACAAAACAGATTTAATCAATGGAATGGCAGAGAATGCAGGAATTACTAAAGCAGCTGCAAAAAAAGCATTAGATTCATTATTAGTTGACATCGAAGGATCTTTACAAAAAGGTAACAGAGTATCTTTAGTAGGTTTTGGTTCTTGGTCAGTTTCTAAAAGATCTGCAAGAGAAGGAAGAAATCCTCAAACTGGTAAAACAATACAAATCAAAGCTAAAAACGTAGTAAAGTTTAAAGCTGGTTCTGATTTAAGTAGTGCTGTAAACTAGTATCTTATTAAATAGATTACGAAAAGCTCACTTAAAGTGAGCTTTTTTGCTTTTAATACATTAGTAATTGACTCATTTTGTTGGTTATTTAGAAAATATGTTTTAGATTAGTTAGATAATTATATATGCATGATCATAGAAAAGCCAAAAAAAGGTCACCTTTTAATTGCCGAACCATCTATCATCGGCGATTTATCATTCAATAGATCTGTTATACTTTTGGCAGATTACAATGATGAGGGTTCTATTGGCTTCATCTTAAATAAGCCCTTAGAATATAAACTCAACGATTTAGTACCACAAACCGAAGCTACTTTTAATGTTCATAATGGTGGCCCAGTTGAGCAGGACAATTTATATTTTATTCATAAAGTACCTCATCTCATACCAGACAGTATAGAAATCTCACACGGTGTTTTTTGGGGAGGTAATTTTGAAATTGTACTGGAGTTATTAGACGATAATAAATTAACATCGTCAGACATTAGGTTTTTTCTCGGTTATTCTGGCTGGGAAGCCAACCAATTGGAAAAGGAACTCAAATCTAATGCATGGATAATTTCAGAAAATATTTACCAAAATGAGCTTATTGAAAAATGCTGCGGTTCATTCTGGAAAGAAAAAATGCTAGAACTTGGTGGTGATTATTCACTTTGGTCCAATGCTCCAGAAAACCCTAGCTATAACTAGCCTAACCTTATCTTTGTATTTAAGCGCTTCAAAATATCTTCGGAAATTTTAGTTACATATTCCTTTTTACGATATTTTAGAATAGGCTGAATACCCACAATAACATTGGTCACAAACAACTCGTCTGATTTTTGAAGTTCAAAAGGAGAGATTGATGATTCATCAAGCACGTAATCACCTGAATTTAATACCACATCAATAATCTGTTTTCTCATAATACCCTTTAAACATCCATCCTCTAAAGGCGGAGTCTTTATATTTTCTCCAGAGATGAGAAATAAATTACCATTTAATGCCTCAATGACTTTTTTATCCGTATTGAGTAAAAGGCAATTTTCCAGCTCGTTTTCTTCTGCATAAATACTTCCTAGTACATTGATTGCCTTATTGTTAGTTTTTAAGGTTGATAACAATCCTGGTGAGACAAAATAGTCTTTAAATAAATCTACAGTGTAGCTAGATGCATTTGATAATGCATAAAAATCTTGTTTTAAAATCTCCGCATTGATACTGTAGTTAATATTTTTTTTCTTCGGAAGATATTTACCTCCTTCTCCTCTATCTACATTAATTCTAACTCTTGCAGTTGCCTTTGATAATTGGTTAGCCTTAACGGTTTTTAAAATTTCAGATTCTAGATATTCCATTGTGAAATTCATTGGGATTTCCATACGCATGATTCTCATGGAAGCCATTAACCTAAAATAGTGGTCTTCCCAAAACAAAATCTTACCGTGAACGACTTTAAGAGTCTCAAAGAGGGCGTCACCGTATTTATAACCTCTGTTTTCCGAAGAAATAAAATTTAAATTTTCAATTAGATTACCGTTAAAATTTATCATAAAAAAAGTCTCGATTTTTAGTCGAGACAAATATAAAATTAATATTACGTAGAGGTTCTATGCAGAACCTAAAACTTGTTTTAAATCTGAAATTTGATTATCCCAAAGCATTTTAGCTTCTTCAACCTCATCTTCATCTGTAAAATCTGTTACTATTATAGAAACGTCCTTAGTGATCTCATCTACCTGGATCCTAATTTCAAAAAAGTACGAATTACCTTCTTCATCGTCACTCATCCATCTAAATTTGATGCGTTCTCCACTTTTTTTGCTTACTAACTTTGCTTTTTCTTCGCTACCATCCCAAATAAAGGTAAAAAATTCTCCTCTAGAATTTACGTTATCTGCAAACCATTCTGATAATCCAGATGGCGTTGATATATATTGATATAAAAGTTGAGGGGAGGCGTGAATTACGAATTCCATCTCAATTTTAACTTTGTCTTCCATAGATATAATATTATGTGGTCAATATATACATTAATTGTTGAGTTTAAAACTAAAAATCAAAAAAAATAATTTGCACATTTTATGTTTGCTCACATAAATATTGTTTTTATATTTGCACCCTCATAAATGGCGAGGTAGCTCAGTCGGTTAGAGCGTCGGATTCATAACCCGGAGGTCACGAGTTCAATTCTCGTTCTCGCTACAGTCTTAATCGGTTTCAAACAAAAGGTTTAGTTCACTCTAAACCTTTTTTTTATGATTACATTAAATGACTTTATTACCTTTGAACACGATTTGGAACACGATTCAGAACACGATTTGGCACACAAAAAAGATTTTTCCGTACCTAAGATATATAGCGCCAATGGCGATCTATCTAAGAGATGGTACGTGCGTTTCTCTTTTAGGAATCCAGATACTGGCAAACTTGAAAGACAAAACAACATTTATGGCAATGCCAATAACTATACAAATAAGGAAGATAGGTTGGCATTGTTATCCCGCTACCGTAGAAGACTTTTAAAACTACTTAAGGCAGGTTACAACCCGAACATAGATAATACCGAGTTTCATAAATCTCAGTTGCTTAAAACCGATCTAAAAAATTCTTTGGCTGAAAAAAACGAAAAGTCATTTGTACCGCAAATTGAATATCCAAAAGCCACATCTAAACTCAAGCCTTCTGAAACTATCTCTAAAACCGAATTAAAAGAAGATACACCAGATGATTTAGGGATGCCAATTAGAGAAGCTCTTGATTTTAGTTTAAAAATCAAGGAAAAACAAATTGGTGCTCGATCACATAAAGATTATGAATACACCAGTAACGCTTTGGTTAAATGGCTCGAAGAAAACAGACCCAAAATCAAATCTATTGAGCAGATCAATAAAAAAGCTGCACTGGATTTTCTAAACTCCGTATTGTTGAGATCTAGTTCTAGAAACAGAAATAATATCAGACTTCACTTGAGTAGCCTTTTTCAAACACTAGAGGATAATGAGATAATTAGTTCCAATCCCATTAAAAAGATTCCTGCATTGCGAAGTATTCCCAAACGTAATAAATCCTATACCACCGAAGAACACAAAAAGATCTTTGATTATTTAAAAGGCGAAGACCCTATACTTCTACTCTATATTAAATTTATCAGTTATAATTTATTGAGACCGGTGGAAGTTTGCAGATTGAGGGTAAGGGATGTTAATGTAAAGGACAAAACACTGCAATTTAAAGCTAAGAATAGTCCGTTAAAGACTAAACTAATTCCGCAGATCATATTAGAAGAATTACCCGATTTAAGTAAATTAAATCCAGATGCTTTTCTATTCACTCCTATAAAAATTGGCGGTGAATGGGATACTGCGGATGTAAATAAGAGTAATTATTTCTCTAAGCGTTTTAAGAATGTTGTAAAGGATCATTTTAATCTAGATAAAGACCAAACCCTTTATAGTTTTAGACATACATTCATTACGATTTTATACCAATCTCTTGTCAAAAACTCATCTCCTCATGCAGCTAAAAGTGAGTTGATGGGGATTACTGGACATTCTACCATGGATGCTCTAGAAAAGTATTTGAGAGATATTGATGCTGTTTTACCAAAGGACTATTCTAAACATTTGAATAATGATTGATACTACGGATATTCTAAACGCCAACATCATCCAGAAATATTTATTTTATATACCTAGCTCTGTACATTCAAAAGTTGAAAATTCAGTACTAAAAGGTTTTATACCCAAAGAGGGCTATGATGATATTGTATATTACAAGGAAAAAGGAAATGCGATTTCAAATGATCTGGAAAGCATAATTATACCTGAAATCCTTACCAAAGAAAGAATTTTGAAAAAGAACTTGGTGCTCTTATTGGATACCAAATCAAAAATTAGTCCTTCGGTATTTGACATGATCTTGGAAGATTACATAAAATACATCAACGGTCACCAATACATTACCACTTGGATGCATGAAAATATTAGATCTGTTTTCCCAGATGTAAACGATATAATTATAAATGCTTTTAAAATTCAGGCAGATTATTTCACTCAACACTGCTTAAAAGTGAAACATCAATTTCGAATTGAGAAACGAGAATCAAAGATTAGTGATACTGAAATTTTCAAAACTTTAAAATCTCAGTTTTCAAGACCTAACGCGACACCGAATCCTATCGTTTTTGGGAAACATAAGGAATCAAAAAAAGAAAAGACTACTCCTACTAAGAAGAGAAAAATATCTTTCACTGATGAAGAGATTGATGATTTTTTGTTAGAGACTGTATTTAATGTTAAGCTGTAATTTTTGAGTACAATTGTAATCAATAATTCTAAAATTTCAGAAAAATTTACTAATTTAGCGTCAAACAAACGTTTATTATACGCTAAATGAAAGATTCTGAATTTTATATCTGTAAGTACTGTTATCAAGAATTTACCCCAAAAAGACGACGAGTACAGAAGTTTTGCAGCAATACTTGTCGTTCTAAAGCTCATCATGCGAGGAAGACAAAAAAAGTTTCAGGCATAACCAAATCCGAAAAACTTTCAGTTCCCGATAATATACCTGCTCCTAAAAAAGAGGGTATGTCCATGGCTGGTGTTGGAAATGCTGCTACTGGAACTCTAGCTGCACAAGCCTTAACAAAATTATTCACAAAAGAATCCAACAAACCTGCCACTAAAGGTGATCTAATTCAACTAGTGGAAAAATTGAATGGTAGATATCATTTAATAACTAATATGAATCCAAATTTTAAAGGTGAATATCCTTATTTTGATTTAGTGGATGGTATTTTGATTTATATTAAGACTATGTAGCCTTTATTCAGGACGGGTCAGCATTGTGTACAACGGTCTTATATATAGCTCTTAGCGTGCAAATTAGAAAATATTTTCGGATTAATCACGAGCCCAATTTTTTAATTTTTCTTATTATCTTTTCTCAATAAGCCAAATTAAAAAATTTGGCGGACTAGCAAATATGCCCAATCTTCGATTCAGTAACTAATAGCTATGAGTTATATACAGCTTTGTTGTAAGTAGTGCTTTTTAAGTTCTGCTTGGTTTTCTGATGTTTGTTATTTAGTTCTGAATTGAGCGTTGGCAAGACATACTCTTTTGCAATTTTGGGCTTGTGTTTTGGCTGAAGTGAATTGCAAATGTGTATGGCTTATGCTTTGGCATTATTCGGTTCTGATTTTAACAATTCACGTGCAAAATCAATAAAAAATTTATATGCTTTTGTAAATGAATAGTTGTCATCTGAATGTTTAACAGCTATGTTCCTTTTTACCATTGTAGAACCAACTAACCTTTTTATACTATCTGCATCATTTAACTGCTTATTTGATTTTACAATATCACTCCAAGAACTGTTTTTGATGTAGTCGATTATTTCCTCAATGTGAAAGTCCGAAAACCCTAATTCATCCATAAAATTCTTTCCGTCTTTGTCTAGTTCATAGCAAAAGATTGAGAAGAATATGCTTATATCACGAGAAGTATTTTCATTTGTTTCTTCTGAAATTAGATAATAAAACTCTTGCGTGTTCTTTAATTCAAAACCAAATGACTTATCAAAAAATTCTACATAGAAATCTTGATTCTCCTTTACGATATCAAAATAAGATTCGTCAATGGTTATAAATCTTCCATCCATTAAAGATGTAACTATTTGTTTGTGTTTATTCGGATACATTTTCTTTTTTAGTGATTTTTAGTTTTGGCATTATTAGCTCTCCTTGTTCTGTTTTAAAAGAAATATTTCGGTTCTCTTTGTCTCGCTGTACTTCATAATCTTCTTCAAATATTAAACTGGTAACCATAAAATAATTGTCAAAATCAAAATTCTTGTTTTCATTTTCAAATGCTGTTTTACACCAACTAAAAAAGTCATTTACTGGAAGTTTTGAATTTAGTTGAGATTTGTATTCACTTTTGTTGAAAATCCATTGTTCTACAATATCAGTTTCCTCTTCAATAAATACATCTTCTTCATTTTTAAATTGGTCAAAATACTCTTTTGTGTTTTCGTAAATAAACGGATTGTAGAGATTATCTCTTTTTGTATTAAAAAGCTCTGGTGGTTTAATTTCTTTGTAGCAATTTCCGTTTGTTAAGTATAAGTGAAAACCTTGTAAATACTCACTCTCTGTTCTAATTCTATCAATAAGTGGTAAAAGTTCATTTGTTAATATATTAGATTGTTTAGAGACATCCTTCTCTATTTGCCTCAACAAATTGTAAAGTTTTTCGAACTGTCTTCTTATACTTTCGTCTGTGTAATCAAAACGTTTGTTATTTGAAAATTGAGAGATACTCAACAGTTCATTATATATTGATTGAGAATGGTTAACATCTAAAATATTATTTAATGGAATAATATAATTATCAATTAAATATCTCGCTTTTTGGACTTTCTCTTGATATTCTATTTTTCGAGTATTTGCTTTTAGTTCTCTACTTTCATTTAAAAGGCTTATTGTATTATTTGTCACTGCATTCTTAAACTGATTTATTTCCTTGGAAATAGCTTCTATCCTAGCCAAAAGAAGGTTTTTATCGTTACTTTCTTTTTTGATTTCAAGAAATAATGTTCTTATAGATTGACCGAATTTTTCAATCTCTTCTGGAAGTAAAGGTTTGAATTGTTGAAGAACAAATTCAAATAAGACAAAATATGGTTCATTAATTACATAATCGTCATTTTGTTCAACAAGTAATTTGTGTTCAAAAAGTTGGTTTTCAATATCACTTCCAAATTCTTTAAGTGCATCAGAAACTTGACTTTTTAAGATAATTTCATTCTTAACTTGTATGTCAAAAAGTTGCCTTAGCAAGTCAAAATGAGTTGCCAAAAATTGTAATATGGTTTTTGGTTCTGACTTAAACATTAATTAAAATTTCTTGTTCTAAAAATCTATTTGTTCGAGCAACTTGTTCTCTAATTTGAATAACGAATGAATCTTTTGAGTTTTTTACTGGAATGCTCATTTTTGCTTTGTTCCCTTTTAATGACGCAGAATGTTTGTCAAAAAGTTCATTGTAATTGGATGGTAAATACAATTTAGCATTAGTAAAAACCTCTTTTATTCGTAAATATTCATCAAGTCCATTAAAGTCAAAATCCACAAAAACCAAAACTTCCTTTGCTCTAATTTTTGAAATGGATTCTTTTCCGATTCTACCATATTTATGTAGGTACAAATATTTGTTACCTAAGAGTTTTTCTGCATTTAAGAAAGTTTCTAAATTTTCTACAAAACAGATGTTATCAGCAATAATTGAATTAGGAATTACAGAAAATAAACCAAAATCAAGAGTTTGTTTTTTAATATCTACAAGTTGATTGTTTATTTGAATTGAATTAAAACCTCTTAGCAAGAATATTGGGCTATTATCAATTTTTGTTGCTTTTGAGTTTCTATATTTTTTAATATTCCCAGATTTGCTTTTACTAACATTTAATTCTGGAAAAGATGTTTTAAAAAATTTTTCAAATTCATTTTCTTTACAAACTGTAATTTTGAAACCTCTTCCAAGTTTTAATGATTCTAAAATTTCTGCACGAAGCAAGTTTTGAAAAGTATCAGATTTTAAAACGCTTTTAGGAATTGCTGATTTAGAAACCGATTTGCTTTCAAGTAAAAGTTTATATGTTTTGAAGTCCACTTCTTTCATTACGCTTCAATCGGTTTTCTTAATATAACATTTCCATTCTTTTCACTAACTACGATTTTACCTTTGTTTCTCCTGACTAGATAGTATTTATCAAAACCATCATAAGGATGAAGTGGTGCAGCTGAAATTGGTATAAAATTATGTTCTTTGCAGAAGTTCAAAATTTCAATTCTGTTTGCTTCGTCAATCGTTCCTATTTCATCAACAAACAGGACAATTTTGTTTTCGTCATCTTTTACAACTATTTGATTAATAATAGACATAATTAGAACCAATCGAATCATTTTATCCGTTCCATCAGATTCAATTTGATTTTTCAGGTCAACAACTTTGTGCTGTCCTTTTTTATGTAGATGAAGTTTGATATCAAATAAATCATTAAATGTAATTGTGGTTTGATTATCTAAATATTTATTAAGTGTGTTTAGATTTTCTGACTGGTCATCAAAAATTAGTTCGGACGTTAAATCTCTAATTTGAATGATTTTATTTAAGTCTTTTATGAGTTTCTCGTTTTCTACAATTTCAATTTTTAATGTATCGATATCAGAGATTTTTATTTTCTTAATTTTTGAATTGAATTGATTTGTAATAAATGAGTTAAATTCTTCAAATCTCGAATAAATTGTACGACAAGGATTTGCAAATTGGGTTGATATATTTTTAAGCAAACCATCAATTGCCTTTTGTTTATCTTCTAATGTTACTAATTCAGAACTAACGTGTTTTATAAAATCAGTTTCACTTGCAAAAGATGTTTCTGTTTTGAGCTTTAAGCGTTCAAATAAACTATCTTTTTTGAGTTTGATTTCTCTTCTTTCTTCAAAGTTTCTTTTAAGATTTTTGTAGATATTGTCAAGTGAATCTGTTGATTGATATTCAATAGGTTTAATTCCAAGTTGCTCAAGTTCTACTTTCCAAGTTTGGATTTCTTTGATTCGATTTTCTTTTGTAGTAATTTCTCTATCGTCTTGCCTTATAGACTCATCTAGCTTTCTTATTTCTTCCTCAAGAAGTTTAATATCACTTGTAGATTTCTCTTGTTGTTCTAGTAGCTTACTGAATTCAGCTTTTAATATTTCTAGTTCCTTCTCTAAAGTTGGTAGTTTGTTTAGCTTCTCAATATTATCGGATACATTTTTGATTTTTTTCTTTATTTCTTCTAAATCTTTTTGATGCTTTTCTAAATCTTTAGCAATTGGTAGTAACTTTTCATTGTAAATCTTTTCTTTCTCAAATTCCCTTACTTGTTTTTTTAAATCTTCAATTGAATAAATTGATTTCCCTTTCAAGTCATTAGGTAATTCTATTGCTCCATCAAAAAGTTTCATCAAGTTCTCTATATGATTGATTTTTGAAGAAATATTTTCTGATGGCAGACTGGTTATCTCTGTTGACAGAATTCTATTTAGTAATTCTTTGTTCTCTTGATTATCTGAAATCTGATGAATCAATTGATTTGAATAGCTCTCAACTTGTTTTGTGAGTTTATCGATTTGAGATTTGAATTTTTCAATTTTGCTCTCAATGTCTTTACTGCTTAGATTTTGATGCTCTATTTGAGTTATTTGACTTTCTATTGTTTTTCTTTCAGTATCCAAATTTTCAAGAGATTGTTCCAAAAATTGCAAACTCTCAAACGACTTAACTTCTTTTATCAGTTCATCTTTTTTGTCAATATCTTTCTGTTTCTGCTCCAATTGGGTTTTTATTTTACCCAATTCTTGGTTCAATCTGTCTTTTTTTGGATTTAGGGTTTCATTTAAATAAGTTCGGTTTTTATCTCTTTCTGTTTTCATTTTAGAAACAGAAGTTCCCAACTCAGAATAAAGTGAAGAATATTGTTGGTCAAATGCAAAAATTAATTCAGACAAAATTCCACTTCTTCCTTTGTATTGATTTACCAATTCCTTGAAATCAGTAAAGCTTCGTTGTATGCTTTTGATTACTTTTATATCTCGATTATGCTTTAATAAAGTTTGAATGTCTTTTTGATTTTTCTTTGAAAAAGAAACACTCTCATTTTCTTTGTTATCTGCTATAATTAAAGATTCTTTAAGGGAATCGTTGTTGATTAATTTTGAGTTTATTAAGTACTTGTAGATTTTAGAAAAATTATTGCTAATTCCACGTCCATCTTGATTTACGTTTTGATTTAGCCAAACAACTCCGTTGTTTCTTTTTCCTTTTTGGTATACAAAATTAAAAACCTCTGAACGCTTAGAGAATTTTTTGTACTCAATAGCATTTGTAGTAAATTCAGATAATAATGAGTCAAATTTTCTTATTTTTTGACCGCTATTTGTTTCTGTAAAATAGAGCTCCTCTTTGTATTCACTGTCAATTTTGTAGTAATCTAGATTGCCTTCGGCATTTTTCTTGACTAAAATAGAGTAGTAGCGATTTTTGAAAATTTCAAAGATTATAAAACTAGAATTTATTGAAGGGAAATAATGGTTAAAAGTAGTTTTGTCTCCTGTTCGATTTCCGCTAAAAGTCATTTCTCTTCCATCAATTATAAATAGAAAGTTTAGAGCGTAAATCAGCGTACTTTTTCCGATGTTGTTTGGTCCTACAATTTGAAGAGAATTACAATTGTCAAGTTCTATATCCGCTTTTGAGTAGATGTCAGAGTTTAATATTATTAATCGTTTAAGCATTCAATTTTTTTGTCAATTTAAGTCATTATTATCAATTTCCTACAAAGTTGAGCGTTGTCAAGAAACAGCTGTTTTGGTTTTTTTAGTGTTGCCCTTTGTATCGGCAAAAAAAACAAATGTGCTGTTTATGCGTTTGGCTTTTTTAGTTCAAATGTTGATGCTAAACACGATTTTCGCATTATTTACAACGTTTATGTATAAGATTAGTTGCGTGTTTTAAGCACCTAATTTAGCAAATACAAACCGAATAGAAAATCCGCGAGGATTTTCGAAAGTAGGCTTGCACTAGCAATTAATTTTATACGGTGTTACCTGCTGGCTTTTATTGTTTTCAATTCGTATTTATTCATTCCGCAATGTGAATTCAAAACTTTAAATTCTTCATCGCCACGTTTTGTCAAATATTTAATAAACTTCTTTTCGTAATCATTCCAAGTTCCGCCAATTGATGTTTCTCGGCAAGTCTTGACTAAACTAAATATATGTCTTCGTGATTGCACAATCATTCCACCTGGTTTTGCTCCGATATTAAGTGCTTTAACACGATTAACAAATTCCTTTTGAGCTAATTGGTATTCAGCCAGATTTTCTTTAGAGGTCATTTTAATCAACTCAAATGTCTTTAGAGCATTAAGTTCGCTATGATAAGTAGCAATAAAAAGAGTAAAATGTTCGTAATAATTAGGTTCAGAATTTTTCGGATAGTCCTTGTTAGAGTAAGCTTCTATTTTCTGTAATCCGACGTTATGAAAAATTTGAGTGTGTACTGGCTTTTCTAAATCAGCAATGTCAAAAGTGTGTTTTCTTAAATTCTCTTTTAATACGTCTTTTGCAAAAAGTTCAGCAGAAATTGAGTAATCAGTATCTAATTCTGATTCTGTGTTTAGTTCAGCTTGGGTTTCGGTATTTGGTTCAGAATTCTGTTCCGTTTTTTGATTTTCCGATTTTTCCTTGCAAGAGCAAAAAATCAAAATCATTATTGTCAGTATGTAGTTTCGGATTCTCATTTTCAGCTTGCAGGTAACAATTAGATATAGAAAATTACCTATATCCCTATTATATGAGTCATAAACTATTTGTTTATGATTTCATTTTATTCAGCATACAAGAAACTGAAAATAAACGAAATATCATATACGTAGTTCTACGTAATTATTTATTATAAAAAAAAATGTAAAGTGCCTTTTCCCCGATGAGGGTAATTTTTATTTTTCTACTGGAAGTTTTCAAATATGATTGGAGTGATTTTTTGCCCATTAAAATTTGTATGCTGATAATTCTAAAAAAGCCTTGAAGAAGCTAATGAAAATGATTACAATTTACTTGTTATAGACTTTGAAATGCCAGTATACAATGCTTTTGAGTTAGCAAAAAAATAGCAAATAATAAAAAAATTATTTTTCTAACTTCCACATCAAATAACGAACAAAAAGTAATAAATAGTTTAGATATTTCTGGATATTTAAGCAAACCTTTTGACATTAAGGAGTTTGAAAATATTCTGAAACATAAGATTATAGGCAAAATAAAAACTACTAAGTCAAAAAAAACAAATCATCAAATTACATTACATATAGGAGTAAATAAAGATGTAAGATTTTCACCTGAACAAACCTTTTATATAAATACATCTAGAAATATTAATGGAGAACAACCAGATAAAAACCATGTATATATTTATGGAAGAAATGATAAAATTCTTTTTAAGAATGTTTATATAACCATAACCAAATTATCTAAATTATCTAAATTATTATCGACTGATAATTTTGAGAAAATTAACCAAAGTACGATTATCAATTTATCCCATTTAAAAGAAAGAGACAACACCATTATAAGCTTATATGATAGTAAAGAAACATTTGAAGTAACAGCTAAAGAAAAAATAGGTTTTGTTGGTAAATTGAGGGCTAAGTTTAGAATCTAGATATTTAAAAATCATATCCATTATTAACTAGCCTTTTGATTATAAACACTCCTACTATTGCCATAATAGTTAGAATAAATATGTTGGTAAACATTAGCTGTTTTAACACCTACCTCTTCATCTGTATAAAAGTCTTGTGGTAAATACAATAAGTTATCATAAATTGCACTTTTAACCTGTGCTTTTATTTGCCTACTTTCTCTCCAATTTTCAATTTTAAGCTTTTCAGATTTTAAAGTTTCTAACGTTTTTGCAGCTACTTTTTTAACTTCTTTTAATTCTTTAATTGAAAGTTCTTTGCCTTCCTTCAGTAAATCGAAAATAGCCAATGTTTCTTGATCTTTTAAATTTTCTCTAACTACACGTTGTTCTTCAACTGATAAATCCTCAATGAATTTTGTAAGATTTCCGAAAGTTTCAATAGTATCTTCTAAACTTTTTCCTTTGTTGTACTCATCAATTATTTCTTTGTAACGCTCATAAAAGGCAATACGTAATGGATTTTCTTTAAGCATTTGTTCTAAGCGCTGCTCAATGGCTTCTTGTAAATTAAATACCAAGGTGTTTTTACGAGGTGTTTTTGCGAAAGCAGCTCTTAGCTTATCGAAATCTAAAGATGATAAATCCACATAAACTTCTTTATGAGGTTCATTGACTAAAATTTGATCTTGAATAACAACACTGTCACTCACTATAGCTTGCAAGTCCATAATGATTTGAGTAACATCTGCTGATTTCACATTTTGATTTAATGCAGTATAAATAGCCTCAATTGCATTGTAATCTCTCTCGTGTTTCTTTAATTTATCATTAGGAAACAACGCTTTGTATTTTCTAAAAACAACTCGAGCCATGGCTTCAAAAGTGGTTCTTGTGGTTTCATTTAAACACACACAATCTGTAGCCTCTTTTATTTTTGCAATTTTAGACATTGGTTTGGCATCCTTTAAGTCTTGAAGGGAAAACTTCAATTCTATTAAATACGCTTTTACATCTTTAATAGCTTGCTTTAATTCTATTTCTACATCTTCTAAAGGTTCAACAGGTTTTCCAAGTTTTCCTTTTCCACCAGACTTCCCGCCTTCACCATAAATAGAATAGGCATGTTCTAATTGTTTATAAACATTACCATAATCTATAATTAAACCGTTTTCTTTTTCATCATCATAGACACGATTGGCTCTTGCAATGGTTTGCATTAGCGTGTGTCCTTTTATAGGTTTATCTAGATATACTGTTGAAACGCAAGGTGCATCAAAACCAGTAATCCACATGGCACAAACTATGGCTAATCGAAACGGATTGTCTTCATCTTTAAACTCTTTCTCTAAGTTTCTTTCCACCATTTTTCTGCGATGCACCTCAATATCTAAATCCATTTTACGGAACTTATCTACTTCATTTTGCTCACTACTCACGACCACACAAATTTCGGTTTCTTTTATTTTGTTGTATTTGCGTTTAAGTTCTTGTTCTTCTTGTTGGTCTTCTGCATTTTTAATGCGCTCTTCTAATTCTTTTAAATATTCTGGCCAATAGCTTTGAATCAATTCGTACATTCTAACTGCTGTTGGCTTATCTAAAGCCACATACATCGCCTTACCTTGATACCCTCTTTCGTTAAAATGCCAAACCAAATCTTTGGCAATAGCTTCTAAACGCGGTTGTGCTGTAAGTATAGGATAGTTTCTACTAAATAAATATTCAAGTTTTTTCTTTTGGTCATCATCAAGGTCTTCGTTTTCAAAGACCTCAGCCATTTGGTCGTCTAATTCTGGATTAGTGATATCTAACTTTTCGCCACGATTTAAATAACGTAATGGTAAGGTGGCTTCATCTTCTATGGCACGTTTAAAGTCATATACCGACACATATTCACCAAAGATATTTTTGGTTAGCTCTTCCTCTTCCTTTATAATTGGTGTTCCTGTAAACCCTAAATAAGATGCATTTGGCAAACCATGAAAACGCATATTTCTTGCATAAGTACCAGATTGGGTTCGGTGTGCTTCGTCACTAATGACGATGACGTTTTTACGTTCTGTGATTAAGGGATATTCACTTTCTAGTTTTGGATCTATTGAAAATTTATGAATGAGTGTAAACACATATCTGTGATTTTCAGAGAGCAGTTCTCGTAAATGCTCCCGACCAGTCATGCCTTTCTTTTTACCTGCTATTACATTTTTATCGTTTACGACGCCAACTCCAGAAAACGTATCGTACAATTGGTTTTCTAATTCGGTTCTGTCAACAGCAATTAAAAAGGTGTACGAACCCCCTAATTTTCTATGAATTTTCTCGCATAAAAACACCATAGAATATGATTTACCAGAACCTTGTGTATGCCAAAACACTCCTAATTTCCCCTCTAAATCCTCAATATTATCGACATTCTCTATGACTTTATTTACACCAATATATTGGTGGTTTTTAGCCATAAGTTTTACAACGTCACCTTCCGAATCATCAAATAATAAAAAGTTTTCAAAAATATCCATTAAACGATGCTTGTCGCAAGTCCCACGAAGCATGGTATCTAAACTTACTTCACCTTCTTCGTGTTCTTCAATACGTTTCCAGTCTAAAAAGTATTTATATTTACTTGTTATGGTTCCTACTTTGGCATCTAAGCCATTACTTAAAATGACGAATCCATTATTATGGAACACATGCGGAATTGCGTCTTTATAATCTTTTAAATTGTCATTATAGGCATGACGCAAATCTTGATGATGCGCTTTCAACTCAAAAAACACTAACGGAATCCCATTTACAAAACCAACCACATCTGGTCTTCTGGAATATAACTCTCCTATAACTTCTAATTGTCTTACAGCTAAAAAGTGATTGTCTTGGTAGTTATTAAAATTAAAAACTTTGAGTTTAGTTTTTACCAACTCGCCTTTATCATTGGTATAACTTACAGGAACACCATTTTTAAGCAAGTTGCTTTTTTCTTTATTTATACTCCCTAAGGTTTGGTCTGCTACATTTTGAGTGATTCTATCTACAGCTTGCTGATAGGCTAATTCTGGATGATGTGGATTTAGTTTTTTAAGCGCTTGTAATACATAGCGTGATAAGATGACTTCACTTTTATATTCTCTACCTAATAAACCATCTGCTCCAAAAGATTCTTTTTTCCAAGCAGAAAGGACTGTCCAACCCAATTCCTCGAGAACCTCTTGCGTTGCGTTTTCTATTAAACCGTCTTCTGAATATTCGTAACTCATAGTTTATCTATCTTATAAAAAACACTTTTCTTCCTCGTTTTATTAAATATCTTCTTATCTAATTTAGATATAAATTTATTGACGTCTTTGTCCGTAATAACATTAGAATAATTGTATTTTCCAACGAAAAACATATTAGTTTCCGTATCCATTTCTACAAAATCAAACTTATCAATAAAACCTATTTTTGTTTTTGAAAAACCAACATTTAAATATCCAAAATTATCTAATATGATATTCAAAGTGAAGTCTTTATCTTTTTTTTCTAATATAATTCTAAAACCATAATAATAATTAGTTCCATTACAATCTTGATCTGTTTCAAAATCGTAATCTTTTATTAAACGACTAATTATTTCATTCCTTTTAATATCAATCATTACCCAATCGTACCAACTTCTAGGTCTGTGCACATAGAAGTGATGATCCCACCATTTAAAATTTACTGCTTTATGCTCTGGGTCTTGCAACCAACTGTGAAAACGACCATTATGGTAAATATTTTTATGTGCATTTTTCGCTCTTAAAATAGCTTGCTCTTCTTCATTCCAACTTTCTATTTTAGAATCTGAACTGACTAATTCCTTAAAATATCCTTGAAGCTTTTCAATTGAATCATAATTACAAAAAGCATTAATTACTTTACCAACCCATTCTTTTTTTCTGAGTAGAAATTGCCAATTAAAATGTGAGTCTTCAAAATTAAATGACTCTAAAGTTGACCAATTCTGTATTTTATATAACAAAGAGCGCATTATTAAATGCTCCTTAAAAACATCATTATTCGAACCTTTATCATTAAAGAGAATCTTTGCTATTTTGAATTTAGATTTGAACTCTGAAATTTGAATATTCTCGTTTAATAAAAAACCAATATTACCCATAAACATTGCATGACTTTCAGCTTCAATAATTTCCTGTTCCCAATTATCATCAGACAAGATTAGTTTCGACTTTAACCTTTCCTCCTCTAATTGTTCTTTAAGCGTGGAGTCTTCAATAATTTTTAAAACTTCATCTTCGATTAAAAATTGGTATATATTATTTGACCCAATTGAAAGCCGATTAATTAGTCTCATGGCATTAATCATGTTAGGAATAGTTCTAATATCAGGATCTATTATAATATTCCAAACCACACGAATCCAATTTTTGAATTTATCAATTTCAAATTTATTTTTTTCTAGGTATATGGTTATACCATAAAATAATATACGTTGTCGTTGATTTATTTCATTACTAAACAAACTCCAATTACTATCTTTATCCCAAGAAGGATATATTAAGCTTTCAATATTGTAATAGTTTTTAGAAAGTGAATCTAAAACTACTTCTGAATTTTTAATAACACTTTGTTGATTGAAAATTGATTGATGCAAATCAAAATTTTCATAAGACATTGAAGACTCGTCTCCATCTTTACCATAAAACTTGGTGAAGAATGGTAATTTCTGAATATTTTCATTTGACTCATTACTACCAACCAATGAAGAATTTAATAGATATCTATTCCAAAACCTAGTAAAATATGGATCTACAATAGCCTTGCTTTCATCCCTGTTTTCATCTTCTTGATTTTCTATATCTTGTATACATAAATCCCAGAACATATTTGTCCAATCTGTATCTAATTTAGTTGCATAGACCAAGTAATATGGCATTACTTGCTCAAGATGTTTAACTTTTTCTTGAAAAACAGAACTATTAGGGTTTTTTTCATCCTTAAGCCAATTAATTAAATCTGCTTTAAAATTTTCAAAATCTGTTAATTGCTTTCCTCTTGCATTCATTTTTATATATAACTCATCTGAAAGTTCAAAACCATCTAATGGAAGTATATAAAAAGTTAAATTAGAAAGGTTAGAATATAAGTTTTTAGCGCTAGATTTATATTTCTCATGAATATCATCTAGCATGACCAACATCGATTTTACCGTTGGGTCTTTTTCTAGAATTTCAAAAAACCAAGCAGAGTTCTTTATTTCTTTACTAGGTAACTCTTTAAAACTTAGATTTATTTCACATAATTTATCACAAAAGTCTCTTGCTGATGCTCTTGTAGCATAAGTAAAATTTGCCAGTTTATTTTTAAGTTTTTCTTTATCTTCTGCAACTAGTTCTTTATTACCAATGTACCAATACAACAAAAACAAAGTAGTTAGGCGTTGTTGTCCATCTAATGGTATAAAATAATCCTTAGCATCCAATTGTTTTATAGAGCCATATATAAAATCCAATTCAAGAATCTTATCATTTTTTAAAGCTTCAAAAATTGAATTTAAAAAACGTTTACGTATTACACTTGCGCCTTCTCGTCCATGAGCATAGTCGCGTTGAATCATTGGTATTTGAATACCATCAAAAGTATACTCTTTATCTTCTTCTAAAGTTTTTATAACGATAGTTTCAGATAATAAGTTTAATAAATTATACTTATTCATTTGTCTCTTTTTTCTCAGGTTTTAATGGTAAGAATTCTTTTAATGTATCCTCAATTACTTCTCTATAATTAGTAACATCTTCTGAAGTCCATTTTGTTCTTGAAGTCCCTTTTGTGTCAAAATACTTTAAAAATAAATTCTTTGTACAAATTGGAATAAATACACCTAACTTATCCTTTTCTATTATTATTCTTCTTTTTGTAGGAAAGAGTGCATTACCATAACCTCTATTAGTTCCAGCGTCTAACAGCGTAAGATTACCAATATTATTTTTTATTTCTTCTCCATTTTCAGACTCACCTGCTAATTCAATTATTTTACTTTGAAGCACATCAAATTCACCACTTGTCTTTGGGTTTTTAATATATGTATTTACTTGTTTTAATAATTGTTCATCCTCAATTTTAATATCTATAATAGCAGTTTTAAGCCATTCAACTCTTGTTTTGTCATTTTTTAAACCGTTGGTATTAAACGAATCTATATGTTCAACATCCCAACTTGTCTTTTTGCCTTTTTCATCTATAATTTCCTTAAATGCTTTAAACGGAAACTTAGTGAGTACAACCTTAGATTTACTTTGCTGAATGATATATTGTAAATTAAAGAGTAATAATACTTCTCTAATTGATTTTTTGTTTTTAATACTAAACGATAAATCTAAAAAGGGTGCTCCGTCTTTAATTGATTTCCATTTAAGATGTTCAAATTGCTTTTTAATTCTCTTTTTTAATGATACTTCAATACCATCTTTTGTTTGAATAAATGGAATTGCATCAAGTTTTCCTTTATTAATTTCCAATTCTCCAAAATCTTTTTCTGTATATAGTTTAATATTCGCAATAGCCTCACCAGATGCTATTAAAAACCCAATGTAATGATACAATACAGGATTATTATACCATTCTTGAAACGTTAAAAAATAATCCTTTACAATTTTCCATGTGTCACTTAAAATCTCAAAACTCTTAACGTTATCTAATTTTAAATAAAAAAGTCTAAAAGTAGCATATCTATCTGTACCTATTTCTTTTATTATTTCTGGATTTTGTTTTTTTTCTAGTTCACAAACAAGATCAAAAATAAACTCTATTCTAGCTGGTATTTTGTTTTCATCCTTATTTAAAAACCACCAAAAATCATCATCTTGAAGCGTGTTTTCTATTCTATCCCAATCGTTAGCAATTTCTAATTGTTTTAATTTTGCTATTTCATTTTCACTATTCTCTTTGTTTTTACCATAAAAACGTTCTTGCAAAAACAAAGCTTTAATAAGTTCTGAATTTGTTAATGAAATTTTACCAAGATTAATACGAATAAAAGTGTCGATGGCATTTTCATTTTCATTAATTTGATACCATATAACTTGTACTACTCCATTAGAGTTTGTTTCGTCTTTATAGTTATGCACTAAAGTTTTAATAATAGCTTCTCTTACTGAACGCGGTTGATCTTTTCGCTCAAACCATTTTCTTAAATACTCATATGCTTTTGAAATATGGTAATAATCAATATTTTCTTTATTTCCTTCTGGAATTTCATCTAAAAAACTTGCTATTTTTTCTCTTGTTTGATACTCTATAGTGTACAAACCTTTTCCGTAATTTTCTTTTAAATCTTTACCGTTTAAAAGCTCTCTTATTAAATACAAGAATAAAATACGAATTGTTGTTAAACGCTGTTGTCCATCTACAACTTCCCATTTTTCATTTGTTTCATTATCAGTCGCACTACCAACTACTTGTTTTACAACAATCGGTTGTAAACAATAGAACTCTCCATCAGCTTTATTTCTTTTTACTGAAAAAGAATATATATCATCTAACAAATCTTCTACTTGTTGTTTATTCCAACGATAACCTCTTTGATATGATGGAATTAAGAAGTTTCGCTCTAATATATCGCTTATTGAAAGTAAAGATATCTCGTTATTCATTTTTTAAACTTTATTAATATTTCTCATTCTCCTCCGCAACCATCCCCAAAGCCTCACCAGAATCCAAACCATCAACATCTATCATCCCAGACATTAAACGTGGTAACAAAATATCGCGTGCTTCTTTTAAGTGTTGGTTTTGGTTTTGAAGGTTTAGAATCAATTCAAAAATTGAATCAACATATTTATGAAATTTTTGTTGCAAATCTTTTTCAGGTAAATTCATTTTTATTTGCCCAAAACTTTTAAATGATATTGCTGGCATAGTTGCAGAAACAGAAACACCCATTAAATAATCTCTAATTTCTTTTCTATTTAGAAATGAGTAAACATATTTTGCAAAAACTTGATTCGTATTAATAATATTTATTTTAAAAAAATTATTAGCAATTGCTCCTTCAAAATTAGTTACAACTTGTGGCGCACCATATCTGACCATAAATAGGTCTTTTCTATTAACTATCTGGCTTTCTCGCGGGCGTTGTATAAATCTCTTTTCCTGACCACTTTGCGTAACATCAACTATTCTAATAAATCTAACTCTTTCGTTATTGTTATCTGGTAGTTGATCATCAATAGCTACTTGAACTCCTTGATTGAATTTCAAGACTTCATTTAACTTTACCTTCTCCCAATCAACAGGCAACCCACTAACCTCATCAAACGCCACAGTTTCATAACCAGGAAATTTAAAACGTACAAACCACTCTTCATAGGTTTGTTGTGCTTTTTCTTCTAATAATTTTATGCGCTTGAGGTTGTTTTCTATTAAATCATCATAAGCCGATAAAATGGATGCTATTTTGCGTTGGGTTTCTTTCGATTTTGGAACACTAATCTTTATATTAGAAAAAGACGATTTTGACACATTCTCTCTACCAGAAGCTGTTCCTGAATCAAATGTTTTTAATTGAAAAAGATTTAATTTTAAAAGATAAAATATGAAATCTTCATCATAATTTTCATTTGGAATTATAGCATTCATTGCCTGATTAATAAATAAATCAGTATGTGATTTAATCATTTTTTTTCCAATACTACCAATGGTTACAACGCATGTTGCATTTTTGGGAATAAGACTTTTTTTGTATTTATGAAATCCTTTTTCAGAATAACATTCTTCTGGTTCACGACAGTATTTCTCTCCAATATTTATATCTGTAGGTTTAATAAAAAGCGTGTGTTTTCCATATAATTCTGGTTGTTTTCTTGGTGGTGTATTACCAGTAACAACTTGTCCTAAGTCTTTTATTTTAACCTCTTTCCAACCTTCCATCATAATTTAACCGATTGAATTTGCTCCATTAAACTATTGGCTTCGGTATTGAGTTGTGCTAATTCGGTATGTATTTCGGTCATTCTACCTTTGTAGTCAAAATCCATGTCTATATCAATCTTCACACCAACGTAACGTCCTGGTGTAAGGCTGTAGTCTTGTTCTTCAATTTCTTCTAGTGTGGCTATTTTGCATAAGCCTTCTATGTCTTGGTAGTTGTTTTCTGGGAAGTGTTGGTTTAGCCAAGAATTCCCTTTTGGCAAGCTGGCACTTCGACTTCGCTCAGTGTCCACATTTAGGTTGACATTGTTACTCCTAAACGAATTCATTATTGCTGTTAAACCTTCTAGATGTTCATCACTAAAGTCGTTAATGGTTGTGCTTACTTTTCTATATACATTACGAGCATCAATCATTAAGACTTTGTCTTTGTTTACTGCTTTTTTTCCTTTGTTAAAAAACCAAACGTGACATGGTAAACTACGTGTGTAAAAAAAGTTGTTGCTTATGGCTACAATACATTCTACGTCGCCAGTTTCTATGAGTTTTTGTCTTATTAGTTTTTCGGCATTTCCTGCATCTGTTGCAGAACTTGCCATAACAAAACCTGCGCGTCCTGTTTTGTTTAAATAACTATGAAAATACTGCATCCATAAATAGTTACCATTGCTTATGGTGCCTTTTCCTGTTAATGGTGGACCAAAGGGTAATCTGTCGTCATCTGCTAGAAACTTATTCTTGGCATCAATTTTATCCACATTAAATGGTGGATTTGCCATGACGAAATTGCACTTGCCTGCTAAGTTATGAGGATTGGTGTAAAAACTATTGCTTTCTATAATTTTACCTTCTATACCATGAATGGCAAGGTTCATTTTTGCCAAACGTGTGTTGTTGCTTTTTAGCTCTGTACCATAAACGGTTATGGCTTCGTTAACGCTTTTGTTTTCGTGGTCTTTTATAAAATGTGCTGTTTGCACAAACATACCACCAGAACCACAAGCTGGATCGTGTACGATACCATGATTGGGTTGTATAAAATTCACAATTAGGTTTACTAAAGATGGAGGTGTAAAGAACTCGCCTCCTTCTTGTGCACCTGCCCCTTGCATTGAGAATTTCATTAAGAAAAACTCGTAAATACGTCCAAACACATCACCTTTGGCGTTTTTTACAGCGTCTTTGTTAAAGACACGCACGAGATCTCGAAGTAGTTTATCATCAAACTCTTGGTAGCTTTTTGGTAGAATACCTTCTAAGTCTGGATACTCGGCTTCAATAAGCTTCATTGCATTGTTTATGGCTTCGGCTATGTTTTCGCCTTCTGGTAAATTAGCTAAGTAATCGTATTTTGCTTTTTCAGGAAGCATTATGGCTCCTGCTGCTGTGTAATCTTCTTTTCGTGCTTCGCGTTTTTCTTTGGTGCGTGGATTTATAGGTAGGTTATTTTGCACTTCAATTTTAGCATCTTCGTATCTATTTTGGGCAAAACGCAGTAATACTAAACCTAAAAGTGGATCTTTGTATTCGGCAGCTGTTAATTTTGAATTAGCTCTAAGATCGTCTGCTGCATCCCAAAGTTCGGTTTCTAATTGTTTTATGTTTTGTTGGGTCATTTATGGCATTTTAAACTAATAAAGGACTCACTAAAGTCCCTATTTACTTTTTAATTATTTGACTTTAAATATACAAAAAGCCATGACTTGGACTAAATTATATAAGGCTATCTAGTCAAATATATTATCGTACCACTCACTTACATCCTCTCGGATCTCGTTATGGTATTTATATATAGTTAATGCTAACTCAAAATCTGCTCTTTTAGACTTGTAAGCGTTGACCGTGAAATACCCATAAAAATTTCCATCTTTATCCACAACTATAGGAGGATCATTAGAATATGAATTCCAAGGAGAGAAGGTATTATATTTACTGCCATATGTACCGTATTCATTCCAAATAGACTTTGTATTATAACTACTCCCATAAGTTCCGTATTCGTTCCAAATTGAATTGCTATCATAACTATTACAATTCAAACATCCCAGATAGACATCATGATTACTACCACCATAAAGATGCATCGTTTGACCTGATGCTATTATTGATATTAAAAATGTAAAAAGAAAAAAGATATTTTTATTCATCTGTCCAAGTGCTTTTAATTTTAAATTTTATCATTGTTGAAAAATCTTCAGGAATAAAACGAATATTGTTATTTTTAATATCATAAATCATAATGTATTTATTTCCAACATCACTAACAATTTTAAAGAGATATTGATTATTCCCATCATCTTCATCATGTTCTTGTGATTTAATCAAATATCCTGAAGTAGTTGAAGAAGTTGTATGCTTTACGAGGGTAAAGTCATTATTAAATTCAAAGAAAGTTAATGATTCAGGGTCTTCGCTTTCAAATTTCCAATCGTCACTTGATTTGTCCCAACTAAAATCTAATCTAGAGTTGGTAGAAACATGAAACTGTCCAAACAAAACCGTAGTAAAAAAACAAAATAACGCAAAAAGTATACTTTTTTTCATCTCAATATATTTTGAAAATACTGATTGTTATTTATCAATCAATAGATAACTTAACTAAAACAACAGAAATTATTTAAGTAAATTATTATACTATCAAAATTAAAGCATTACAAAATATTATTATTGGGGAAAACCGTAATTTCTCAGAATTTAATGCTGGTAACAACGCCCATTCACATTAGTAGTATTACGCTTACAACGTTTACCTGATTTGGTTTTGCCAGTACATTGCGTTGCTATCGCTCTCTTTTTAGTTGTTTTATTTTCCGCTTTTGGTGTTATGGCATTAGATGCTGTATTAGAACTTGCTTTTGTGTTTTCTTTTGTTGGTTTACAAACACTACATGCGGAATAACCAAGCACTTTTGCTTTGTCAATAGTAGTTTCTTTTTTAGAATATTTGAGGTATCTACATGTTTCCTTATGATACTTCTCGCCAGTTTTGGATGTATAAACTGTTTGTGACAAAACATTTGAGGAAAAGGCAAACGATAGAATAAATAATAAAAGTCTTAACTGTTTCATTGTTTTGCTCTTTTCTTTTTATTACTTCTCCATTCCCATGGCGCTATTGAATTTGGATCTTGCCAAAGTCCTACTTTATCTTTTCTTGCTTTGTCTTCCAATATCTGTAAAGTAGAATCATTTGAATATTTAACAAAGTGCCATGCAAAACCATTTTTCAATAACTCTTTACTTAGATTTTTTTTATCATCATAAATAACGTTTGCAATAAATCGTCCGTAACGATCTTTATTTAATACTAAAATCTCAACATTTTTACCAAAAATAGCATCTGACGTAAATTGTTTGGCGCGCTTAGAAAAAGGTTGCTTACGCTCTGGACAATCTATATTGGCTAAGCGAACTCTAATTAATGTTGAATCTTTTTTTAAAAGTTTGAATGTGTCTCCATCTGTAATAGCTGTAATTTTGCCTGTTATAACTTCTTTTTGTAAATTAACTATACCTATAAATAGTACAGTAGATATAATCAAAAATAGTCCTAAGATTGTTTTCATTTTTTTGGTTAGTAATTAGATATATAATAAGAACTTGAATATTCACCAAATAAACTTTCTGTACCAGCAAAATTTCTAACATTTGAAGCATTAACAGAAGCGGCTATCTTATAAATACCACTTTTTAATTTAATAGTTGCCTTTCCATAAGGTTGAATACTTATTTTTTTTACGTCAGTACCACTATAACGCAAAGTCAATGTGTATTTGGTATCATTTTTTATACCAACAACTGATTGATTATTATTTCTCTCACCAGACAATTGAGAAGCAGGGATTTCACCATATTCACCACTAAAAATTTCTGCAACCTCGAGCATAATTATTGTTTCCTCAATTTCATTTCGTTTAGGGTGATTAGGATAATCTTCTAAAAACGTTTTCCATTGACTAGAGGATTCACTTTCTATTGCAGAAGCATAGGATTCTTGTTTTTTCTTCTCTTTTAACTCTGCAATTTTATTTGTTGCTAACGCTGAATGTTCTCTTAGTTTATTTTGATTTATATAATCTTCTAATTGACCAATATTATCTGCATTTTTAATTAATTCATTTACCTTATTACTTGCTGCAATAGTTATTTCTGCGTTTGTGTTATTCTCTAACAAAATTAAGACTTCTTGAATACTTTTGGCTTCTATTATTTTTATAAAAATGAGATTTACTCTAGCATTTTCCAGAAGGTTTTGAGCCTCCAAAACCTCAGAATAGGTTGCGTAACTATCAATCAAATTTTCAAGATTTATTATCGCGTTTTCATAATCTTTTTTTTCATAAAAAAATCTTGAAAGACTTAACAATTGCTTTACGGAATCGTGCTCTCTTTTCTGAAGTTCTTCAATACTAAATTCAGATAATTTACTGTCATTTTTACAACTAGTAAGAAAACACAGTACGACTATTATACTAATAAATATTAAACGCATTTGTACTAGTTATTTGGTTATACAATTCGCTTGTAAGCACTATTAAAATAGAACAGATTACCAACCATATAATTGATTGTATTAAAATGCTATCCTGTTTTATTGAAAAATTTAAAATTAGTTTACTTAAACTGTAGGATGTAATAAGTAATAAGATATTTAAAATAAAAACAATTGAGGATATACTAAATATCAAAAAGAACGCATCATCATTACTCACTTGATAAGTGATGAAGTTAACAAATGGTTTTATTAAAAAAAATATGGATATAAAAATCGAAATATTTCCTGCGATTAATAGTGGCATTTTCGCAGTTATCGCACCTTCTTCTAAGCTAAAAGTTTTAAAACTTTTATAGATTATAGCTCTATTTAGAACAATCAATGTTAATACATAGAATAGCAACATAAATAGCAACATTATTAAATATTTTGATGATTCCATAGTTTACTTATTTTAGATTTAAGTTCCAGTAATTTGTGTTTTTAATTTCATTTGAAATTTCTCCAATTCCAAAATTTTTCGTTGTGGTTTCCCATAAATAATAGCGTTTGTCATTATACTCTTTATATGTTAATTCATTTAACTTTTGACCAGTATTAATTCCTAACAAAGAATGTTTATAGTACTCACTTCCAAAAATAGCAACATCATATTTATAATGTTTCAATATTGTAAATAACAAAAGTGTCCTAGAATCACAGTCAGCTTTAAGATCTTTTAAAAATTCTGCAGGCGATTTAATTCCATGTTTTATGTAGCCTTGACAGGGATTATTTTGAAGTAACTGCCTCAATGATTTATCTTGATAATCAAAAGGGTTACACGAATCATCTAAGATGGCATAATAAGGAATACTTTGAATCATAGACACTACAACATCTGGGAATTTAAGGTATGAAATATCATTGCTTGATTTAATGGAATCTAAGGATCTAAAGACAAAATATAAAGACTCTTTAGATTCAATAGAAAGTTTACCTAGTAAACTATTATAGTCTAGCTCTGTATATAGATTTGGAAAAGTTTGTTTAATATTACTTTCATACAAAACATAATCACTGTTTACTTTTAAATTGGTACTATATTTATTTTTATCGGAATCTTCCCATTCAACAAAATGGATAAAATCTATTGAGGTATTTTCCTTTACGTTTTCAATGGTTTTCGGGACTCTTTTTGGTTTGGTTGGTATAGAGCTACTACCAGTATTAATAACATTAAATAAATTATAAAAAGATAAAAGTACAATACCTATAAAAAGTAAGTTAAATAAGTAACCTAATATATTAAATCGTCCTAAAAACTGAAACAGTTTTGGAATGAGCCACATTGCAGCAATAAAAACCGCTATCCATAAACTATACCATCCGAATATTGAAATTAAAACCGTAAGAAAGCCAATAAAGAATAATGCAGAAATCAGATAACCTATAACTTGAAATAATATACCTACTCCTTCAAAAAAAGCCCCAAAGCAACCCACATTTATATTACTTGGTTTTGTGTTATTATAAGCTGTATTTGAATTAAATGAAGCTTTGGATTTACCTATAATAGAGTTTAGCCTTTTATTCGATTTATACGCTATTTTGAAATCATCTAAGAAAGTACTTGATTTTGAACTATCAATTATTTCGGATTCAACAAATACTGCTTTAAAATAAACATCCTTTTCTATTCCTAAATCAATTTCATCTGAGTCGAAATGACTAAAATCTTTTCGCCATTCAATAAATTTAGAATTATTCTTTGGAATAGCTTTGATTTTTACTTTTTCTCCAAAAGCATAATATTCTTTTTTAGGCTCTATCTCTATTTCACCTTCACCAACAACACTAGGGAAAAGTTCATAAAAACTTACTTTTTCAATTTCTTCTCTATTATTCTTTTTAAGCCCAAATACTTTAACATTTATGGTTGAAAATATTTTTCCTTCATCTTTAACCGTGTTATATCTATCAATTTTTAGTTCGCCCTTTTCTGTAACAAAAGCATCATCACAGATTATTTTATCAAAATTGGCGTTAAAAGCTAGTTCTTTATCTCCATCATTAACATATGTAGAAATGTTATACGGTAATTGAAGAGCAAAAACACGATCTTTATTTATTCCTGTTGGTACATTTGGTGCAATGTACTTTTTATAAACATATAATTTAGTGGAAAGTATATTTTCTATTGAAAATTCATCACCATTAATAAATTGATTTAATTTAACACCTGAAAACTTAAGTTTTAAATTACCCTCCACATAATTGTAGTCCTCATAAACGATTACTGTTTCAATTATTTTCATTGAGTAACCATTTAGAAAATTCAGAATCACTTTGTAATTCTAAATCATTAATTTTTATTGTATTAAAAGGAGGGTCTTGATACGTTGTTTGCCAAGTTAAATTTAGTGCCTCATAATTTCTTTTAAGTATACTATTATATTGTTCGACGAATGTATAATGATTTTCTAAAACCAATTTACTTTGAATTCTTTTTTTATTTCTGTAATAACCAGAATCAATGGATATACGAGATTTAATTAAAATTGGTGATATAAAAATGAAAACAAATAATCCCGAAAAAATCCATATATACCAAGTCTCAGAACTGGTATCCATCAATATCATTTTTCTAATAAAAAAGTTTCTTGAATATTGATAGTTAATAAAATTTTCTAATCGACTTGTTTTATCCCATTGAAAGTTTGCAACTTCTTCTGCTAATAGATCTTGTGATAAATTTAAATTTTGGCTTTCTTTTAATTTATAGACATATTCTTTATTTAATATTTGATTTCTTATTTCTATTTCCTTAATAATATTATCATTTAGTAGTGTATCTACTTTATTAGAAAACAAGCTATACTCTATGGGTTGAGAAACAATTACTCCTAAAAATACTAGAAACCCAATCCGTATTACATACGAAGCAATTCTTCCAATTTTACTGACGCTTTTCTTAGGTAATACATTTTTAGTAAGCGTATATAAGATGAATAAATAAAGAAACAATATTACGAAAGCAAAATAAACACCAATAGCAAAACCAAAATAATAGGATTCTAATAATTCATAAACACCATAAGTAAAACTAATTCCAGTAATTAATAAAATAGTAATTACAATTAAACCCATAACACTAAACTTAACCCTTATTTTTTTAGGGCATTCAGATAGTATGTAAGGGTCTTCACCTGCAAACCACCAAAGAAATTTACTATGTTCTAGAAATTTAAATTTCATTTAAGAATACTTAATAAAATCCTCTGGATTACTGTCTATTTTTTTCTTTTCAGATTCTTCAAATTTCTCAATAGCATATTTAGTGATCCTTATTTGAGCATCATGAAATTCTTTTTTTTCTTGAATTTCTTTTTCTGCATTAAGAAAACGGACTAACTCTCTCTGTACTCCTTGTTTATCTTCATAATAATCTTCTTCAATGTAAATTCCACTTTGAGCTAATTCTAATGCCTTATAATTACTAGACATGTAATCGTATGGTGATTTTATAAGCATTAGTTTAAAGAAAATAGGTGTCAACTCTATGGCTAAAAACAAGAGCATTAAGAAAATTGAAACCATAGGATACTCTTCCTCTGCTATTGTAATTCTCTCAGCCAAACCATCTAGACCAGATAACCCTACGCTTATATTATCAATTTCTTTATTTTTTTCTTCAACATAACCTTTAATTTCTTTATTTAAATCTGTTATAAGAGGATCTAACCTTCCTCTTAAAACATTTCGGTCATTTAATCTATCTTTCTTTATAATTTCCAACCTCCTTGCAATTTCTCCAACACCTCGTCTTCCCGGTCTTGTTATTTCTTCTTGATAGTTTTGTTCTGATAATGTATATGCATCTTCGGCTTTATCAATTTCTCTTTGATATTTAGCAATAGTTGCATTTTTTTCAGCAATTCTAGACACATATTTATCTTCAATAGTTTTAACAGCGTCTTCTTTTAATCGTTCTTGTTTTACTTGTAACTTGGCATCAATCTCCCCTTTCAAAATTCTTATTTCTAAAGGTTTTGATATAGAAATAGCAATTATACAGCCCATAATAATTCTTGGTAAAGCACTTTTTAATTCACCCCAAGTAATAGCTTCACTTCCATCACCTGTACCAGTGCTAGTAACAATAAAGCGATCTATATTGTAAATAATTAAGCCCCAAACTAAACCAAAAATTAATGCTATGATTGTAGTGCCTACATCCGTACTTTCTGTAAATCCGGCAACAGTATTAATTGCATCAGAACCACCAGTCTTCTCCCATAACTCAGATACATCTGAAGCTTTAGGTTTAAATATGGTATAAAAAGCGTAACCACCAGATAATCCAGCCATTATCGCCGTTGCGACAACAATACCTCCTAAACAAAAATATTTAATTTGGTCACTGTAAGTAGATTGACTTAAGATGTATTGATCCCCTCCAGCTGCTTTCCAAAACAACTTCATTATTTTAGAAGGTTTAGGTGTTTGATAAGTTTGCTTGCTCATACTTGTTGGTTATATTGGTTAGACTATAATTTTGTTTTCTTATTTCTGATTCTAGCTTTACAGTTTTTGAAACATTAACTGTTTGTGTTCTTTCCAATCTTTTATAAATCTTCATATGCTTTTGCCTTATTAATGAAGAAAGATGAAATTTTTTGTGAGATATTATTTTTGTGGATTTAATTGTAGTTATATCGCTTCTCTTCTAAAATAGTGAAAAATTGACTTCAATGGAGGCTGCTTTTACCTGAAGAAAGATAGTTTGATTACTAAATAATCCTTGAAGTTTAACTTTTATCGAATCTGTATTTTTATGCGTCGAAACTAGATAAACACTCTGTTTAGGGACTAAAACATCGTTTATATAAACTTTTGTACAATTTTTAAAATAAAGCGATACTCGAAAGAGTTGTTTGTCATTACCATCATAACTACATACATGAGAGCTTATTAAATTACATTTAAATGTATTTAGAATAGTTTTTAGCATAAAATTGGTTAGTTAATTAAATATAGAAAATTAAAATAATTAAAATGTCCTATTCTTTCTAAATTCATTCTCAAACATAGATTATTCAATAAAAGTCCTTACGGAAAACCGTAAGGACTTTTATTTCATTAATATAAATTCATGCCCATATATTTAATGCCAGAAAATTTTATCGACTCAATTACTTTCTACTTTTCCCTATTTAATTACAAACTTAAAGTCTATTACAATGACTACATAAGGGTTTTCCTCCCGTGCCGGACTTTCTGTTTTGTTTTTCAATATTATTTCCTTCAGTACACCTATTGTTATTATGGTGTACATGTGAGTTGATACTGTAAAATGGTGATACTTTTGCCATTATTTTATAATTTAAAGTTCTACATCAAATATAAAACCATTAAAAAACGAATCCTTACGGGAAACCGCAGAGATCAAGAAAAAATCTTTAAATTAAGTTGTTTTAAAGGAATTAAATCAATCCTAAGTCTTTAACAATACTGATCAAATGAGTAGCATTATTAGCCTTAAATTGAATGAGGAGTTTGTTTTGACGTTTTTCAACAGAGCTTAAACTACTAGGTCTGATTAATTTCTCTTTAAACAAAAGACTAATTTGTTCTTTAGAATAACCAAAAGACAATTGTTTTAGAAGCTCAAGATCATAATCGTCTATTTCTAAATTAGTTTTTGGGCTTAGAGCTTGCTGAACTTGAGGGGATAAAAATTGCTCTTTATTATTTATTGCTGTAATTGCTTTTTCCAATTCTGCTGTCCCATTTCTATCTTTACAAACGTATGCATTAACATTAAAATTATTAATAAGCAACCTCACTTTTTGAAGTTGATCTTTCATTGAATAAACAATTATAGGTAAGTCTTTATAGTCTTTTCTCAAAGCATCAATTAGATCTTCTCCAGAACAAAATTTGCACTCGCGATGATCTCCTTTAAATGATAAATCTGAAATAATTAGATCAAACGGTTCTTTATCAAATTCTGCTTTTTTGATTTTTAGAAAAGCATCATCACAATATTGAGCTTTTTGAATATTGCCAATATCAAGTGATTGTAAAACATCCAATACACTTTTATTAACATCGTCATGATCATCTACTATTAAAACTTTTTTAAACATCATTAAATCTTAAATTTTGCCTTAAACCCTTTGTTCATTTCTGTTTCAAAAGTAGTCGTTCCATTTAATGATGCAATACGGTTTTCCACATTCCGCAAACCCGTACCTTTTTTCAATAGGCCACCAATACCATTATCACTGTAGTTTACATACATAGTTTTCCGATTGGTTTCAAAAGTCAGTACAACAATTGAAGCCTTACTATGCTTTTTCATATTTATTAATAACTCTTGCACCACTTTATATATAGTGATTCTCTTAATTTCTGAAAAATTAGCCCAATTTAATTTTATGTTCCCTTTTACTATAACATTTGTATTAGAATCATTGTAACTTAAAATTAAATCATTTAAAATATCTTGAAAATCACCCTTCAAATCTATTAGACTATGTTCTTTTGAAATATCTCTGGTTTTATGATAAATATGCTCCATGTCATCAATTAGTTCATCATCTGGATTGATACTTTGTAACTTCATCATAATATGAAAAACTTCATTTGCTATTTCATCATGAACTTTTTTTGATATTTGTGATTCGGTACTAAAAGCTTGTTGAAGTTTATCTCTCCTGTGTTTAGATCTAAGTAAAAAATAAAAAACAAAACCTAATATTATTAGGAAACTTGCTATTACAAAAAGAAGTCGACTTTTTGCATTTGCCTCCTGCGTTTTTAATTCACTCTTGCTTAAATCGTATTTCATCAATGCGAACTTTTCCGAGGTGTCTTTTTCAGCTTTATATAAACTATCATTTAACTTTTTATAAGCTTTTGCAAATTCATCTTCGCTTAAATCTGTTAATAAACCAAGTGCATCATTTCTATATGAAGCTGAGTTAATCTTATTGGCTAATTCATTCGCTTTTAAAGCATACTTTCTTGCTTCATTTGCATTTCCAATACCGTTAAAATATTTCGCTAAATGTGAATAACTAGTATAGATACTTGACGTGTCATTTGCTTGCTCTCTAAGCTCCAAAGCTTGCTTCATAAACACTAAACCATCAGGGTTATTTTGCAGCGAATTAATCACTCCTAAATTATCTAAAACAAGAGCTTTGGATAATTTACTATCAACTCTTGGAAAAATCTTTAATGCCTTTAATAGCTGATCTTGGGCTATTGTTGTCTCATTATATTTTTTATGTAAAATTGAAATATTATTAAATACAATCAAACTGTCTTTTGCTGTATCGGAAATTGATAAAACCTTATTATATAATTTTAATGTTTTATCCTTATTTCCATTTTCATTATAAATATTCCCTAAGAGATTATAGAAGCTGGTTTCAAAATTTGACAAATCAATTAAGCTTTTTGAATTATCTATAATTTTTAAACCTTTTACCGCAGTTTTTTCGGCAGTAGTGTAATCACCGTTTTTATAATCTATACTTGATAAAAAATAAAGACACCTTAAAGTAGTATCTATGTTATCATTTTTAATTGCACTATCATAACACTTACTAAAGTATTTGTAAGCTTTAGACAAGTCATTTCCATTTTTAGGATTAAGTACTCGTAAGGAATAATATTTTAAGCTATCAATTGATTCTTGAGCTAAAACATTCTCAATTCCAATAAAAAAAAAGAGACAATAGATTATATAAAAAAAGAGGAATGAAGTTTTGGTTGATTTCATTCCTCTAATGTACTAACAAATTTTCATTTTCAACCACCTACTTCATCTCCAGGCGGCGGTGGAGGTGGCGGAGGTATTTCACCTGTTTCACCACAACAAGATTGAGGCTCCATAATTTCATCTACAATATTTTCTGGTGTACAGGATGTAAAATTTGCTCCAATAAATAATAACAAAAACATATAAGTTATTTTCTTCATAATTTTAAAATTTTGCAAAAGTGTGGCTGATTGAGAAATCTCAAATTGTTTTAAAGCCAAGCTTTATGATTACTATTTCGGGAATTTGGAATTGCAAAATAAAAGTCAAGTATCGCTTCCCTTTCTCGATAGCAGATATCTTATTTTACGGGTTTCCGTATCAATCAATTTTGCACTTTAGTTATGTTAGCAATGCATAGCTATTCTTGATTGTGAAGCAAATAAAAAGAGAATAACAAACTATTAATGGAAAGTAGCTGGTAAGTATTTGGTAATTTGTAGGAAAAAAAATTCCAACATTTTTCCAACAGGAAACTTTACATTAACCAAAATTTAAACCAACCCAAAATGCATAAAAAAATAACACTTGGAGCTTTTCAAAAAGCGAAAGAAAACGAACAAAAAAAGGGAGCTAGAATACCCTCAAAAAATCGTTTATCTAAAGTTTTATCTGATTATATTTTTAGTGAGATGAATTTCTCTATAGGTGAAAGAAGTTTGAAGAACTACTTTGACAAATCATTGGAAATTAAAGAGACAAATGAAGACATCAATATTGCTCAACTTGATGTAGTCAATGGGCTATGTAGATATTTAGGTTATAAAAATTATGAAGATTACATTTTAAATTCAAAAAAAAATAATGATAATGATGTAAATGACATTGTACATATTGATCAAGATGGAGAATCCACGAATATAGATAAACTTAAAAACAAAACATTGTTTGCACGGTTTCGTAGTTCTTCGGCTCTCAATAAATTGTTAATTATAGTTTTTTCTATTATTGTTTTGGTAATAATAACTATTCCCCTAAGTAATACGATAGGTAATCAAACAAGATGGATGGTTTGGCAAGAAGATCATTATGTAGAAGTAGAATTTGACGCTGAGAAATATAATGTCAATCAACTTAAATTGTTCAAAGAAGAGCGTATTAGACTATTTAAAAAAATCTCTCCAGACTGCTTGGAAACAATTTTTTTTAATGGTGATGGTAGCGTTAATATTTGGTATGGAAAAAACAAGGATAAAAAGTTAGAATATTTTACAGCTCTTGGCCTACATCCACAAACAGGAAAATCTCTTAAACCAATTACTCATTATATGATTGATAAGTACATCTGTAATTAATCTAAATTATAATTTTATCTAGAAATATATTTTTAAAAAAGTATTATTAAATCAATATTTATATTATGTTTGATATCAAACATTTACAAACAAAAAGTGAACACAAAACTGAACACGTTTTGGAACACGATTAAGAACACGGTAATTTTCAAGTAATTGAAAACCAATATTTTAAAAATCCTTAAAATGGCTTTTTGAAATTCATAACCCGGAGGTCACGAGTTCAATTCTCGTTCTCGCTACAAAACGTAAACAAATGAAATTAAGCGGTTTAGATTCTCACTAAACCGTTTTTTTATGTTTACAATTAAAGATTTTATTACTTTTGCATACGAATGTGAATACGATAATGCATACGATTTGTCAAAACAACGATCTTTTTCTAATCCAAAAATATATACCGCTAGAGGTAACTTGAAAAAGCGCTGGTACGTTTATTTTTCATTTAGGAATCCCGATAATGGAAAATTAAAGCGGCTTACACCATTTTATGGAACAGCCAATCAATACAATACGAAAGAAGAACGATTGGAAGTTCTAACCGTTTACAGGAAAACCCTACTCAAATTACTAAATCTTGGATACAATCCCTTTGAGGATAATTCAGCTTTACACAGTAAGCTTACACAAACCAGGAAAACCGAGAGTGAACAGAATCTACCTTCGGAGAAAAGCGGTGAAGCAACCCAGGTTGAAGAACCCAAAATGCGAATCGATCAAGCTTTTCAGTTTGGATTGAAACAAAAGGAAAGAGTTGTAAGTAAGCGCACCTTGAAGGATTATGAGAATAAAACAAATTCTTTTTTGAACTGGCTCAAAAGCAATCATCCAGATGCACCAACGGTAGACAAATTGAACAAGAGCATATTTCAGAATTTCCTAAACGATATTCTTGCCAATTCCTCCCCTCGCAACAGAAATAATTACAGAACTGATCTGAGCAGTGTCCTACAAGTTTTAGTAGACAATGAAATCGTCCAATTAAATTATCTCAGGGGAATAATAAAACTTAATTCAAAACCTGAGCGCCATAAGACATATTCCAGTGAGACCGAAACTAAAATCTTTGATTACCTAAAGGATAACGATCCAATTTTATTACTCTTCATTAAATTCTACTCATATACTTTTATGAGACCCATTGAAGTATGCAGGATCAAGGTCAAGAATATCAATGTAAAAGATAGAACGGTTCAATTTAAAGCTAAGAACAGCAAATTAAAAACGAAAATACTTCCACAGATATTACTGGATGACCTTCCCGATCTATCTAAACTCAAGCCAAACACACTGCTTTTTACCCCTGAAGGAATTGGTGGCGATTGGGAAGCTAGTGAGAACAGCAGAAGGGATCACTTTACTAAAAGATTCAAAAAAGTTGTCAAGGACCACTTCAGGCTTGGAATAGATTATGGCCTCTACAGTTTCAGGCATACATTTGTCACAAAACTTTACAAGGAGCTTTCAAAGAAGTACTCTCCAAATGAGGCGAAAAGTAGATTGATGCAAATTACCGGCCATTCCACAATGTCAGCCCTTGAAAAATATTTAAGGGATATCGATGCCGAATTGCCAAAAGATTTTTCCGACATGCTAAAAAGAAACGATGGCCAAGACTAAACTCCACGATTATTACATAAGCCTAATCCCCAACCTGGTCACGGGATTGCTTTTTTACATACCCAAGACCGAGTTACCTCTTGAGGTCATTGATGAACTGATGAAATTAGCCAACCATGACTTTTTCAATCAGGTTTTTGCATTTGATGAATATAGGGGACCAGTGGAATACAATTCAAAAAGTAGTAAGAAAGGATTGTTCTCAATATCCGCAAATCTTGAAAAGAAAATTTTTGGTCTACTTGAGAAAAAAGGAGAAGTTTCCGAAACTGAATTTAAATATCTTTTGGAGAAATACAGATTTCTTGTAGAAACACTTTTTTCATACAGTCAATGGATGAACGATAACTTGGGCAAACTTCATCAAGATAATGAAAACTTAGAAAATTTGTTTCGCTATCAGTTTTCTGTCTACAGAAAGCATCTTGAAACGGTCTTCAGCACATTCTACGATTCCAGATCCGTTCCATCATCTCAATATTTTGATTCTAAAAAAATCATAGATGAATTCTTTCCCGATCTGGCAAAAAGTTTTTCCAAGGACACAGTTTCCGGTTTGCTCAACACGCAAAAGTTGACAGTTGCTAAAATGGACAGTCCAAAACAATCTTCTACTGTTCATCAAAGCATGCCACCACAAGAACCAAAACAGAAAAAATCAATTTTATCGGAGGAAGAAGCTAAAAAAGTTTTATTGAAAACTTACTTCGGTATAGATTAAAATTTTTAATTTACCGTAAATTAAACGTTTAATTTACGCTTATCTATGAAAAATATCGATTTTTGTGCACATTGCGGAAAGGAATATGAACCTAATCGAAGAGGTGCCCAAAAGTTTTGCAGTAACTCCTGCAGAAGTAGAAGTTGGCAAGTTAAACAAAAACGCAATGGATTATTGACGTCTGGCAAAAAAGAAGAACTACCAAAAAAAAATGAGCCAACAGCAAGCAATAAAATAACCGCTGCTGGAATAGGAAATGCCGCTATTGGAACTGCCGCTGTAGACATCACCAAACATATATTTACACCAGAACCAAAAAAGAACGCCACCAAGGAAGATGTCAGAAAACTTTCTTCAATTATAAAGGGGCAGCGCTATTTTCCAGTGAAAAATATGGCTTTAGATAGTTTTGGCAGGAAAGCCTTTTACGATATTGAAACGGAGAATGTTATATATACATTTAGTAAATATTGATTGTTAGATCACTCCATATAATCCTGCCATGTTATAAGTACAAATTTCCGTGAGCTATTTTCATACTTGCTCAAGAATCCATATTCATAGACAAACAGATAGACCTCACCTTTTTTGTTCTTCCAATAATGGGTAAAGAACTTTGGATTAAAGCCCTGTTCCATTAAAATATTTTGCCTTACAATGGCCTTGCCCGCTCTGTTATGCGCTTTGAGCAGCTTTCTGTTTAACCTTAATTGATTGTCGACCCTATTATAAAATCTTTCAGGTTGTTCCTTCTCTCTTTTATACTGATCGGCACTCTTGCATTGTGGATCGCAGTACTTTTTGTCGATTCTTCCCTCAAGTCGCCTCCCACAGTGAAGGCATTTCTCCTGTAATCTCATCATTTATTAACTTAGCGGTATATTATGCGAAAGATATTCGAATAAGGTACGCCTTTTATTTTTCCAAATCTTATTTTTGGTATCCTCAGTATGAAACCTAGAGTACAAATAACGCTTACACCCCTTCAGCACAACAACCTTAGGTTAGTTGCGATTCACTTTGGCGCCAACGACAATGTGAAAAATCACGTTATGGCCTTCGATGACGTGCGCTATAGCAAAACCTATAGTACCTTCTATACGGTTTATCACGAAAATGTAATTAATGAGCTTTTCGACCATTTCAGGGATAAGGGCTGGTACGTAGATTATTCGGGTTTTAAGTCAAATACTTCTAAAAGCAATAAAAAAATAGAATTTAAGGACAACTATAAGCTACCGTCCTTAAATATGGAAAAACTAAAAGAACTTGAGGGATTCAAGAAATGGCTCCAGCAAAAGCGGTTCAGTCAAAACACGGTACATACTTATGTCGAGGTAACAGGTCTTTTCCTGCGTTATCTCGAATCCAAAGACATCGCCTCATTATCAACAAGAAGTATCGAACAGTTCAACTACGACTTTATTTTCAAGACGAAAAAATCGGTCTCCTATCAAAACCAATGCATCAGTGGCATTAAACACTACTTCGGTTTTAAGGGCTTAACGACTGAGGGTATTGAGATAGAGAGACCGAAAAAGGATAAAAAACTGCCAACCGTGCTGAGCAAGGGTGAGGTCAGGGCAATTTTGGATGTTACCACAAACCTAAAGCACAGAACATTACTGAGCTTGGTATATTCCGCGGGTCTTAGAATTGGTGAGGCACTGAAGCTGAGACCGAATGACATTGATACCGCACGAGGGCTTATAAAGGTAAAGTCCGCAAAGGGTCGAAAAGACAGATATACACTCCTAGCCCCTAGCCTGGTTCCTTTACTGGAATCCTATATAGCACATTATAGACCGAACAGTTTCCTTTTCGAGGGGCGAAGCGAAGAGGCCTATACTCAGGTGAGCGCAAGACAGGTATTCAAAAAGGCTCTGAGTATGGCGGAAATTACGAAATATGCTACCTTGCACACTCTAAGGCACAGCTTTGCTACGCATTTATTGGAGAGCGGGACGGATATAAGATATATTCAGGAACTCTTGGGGCACAATAGTCCCAAAACAACTATGATCTATACCCATGTATCGTCTACAAACCTAAGTGAAATAAAAAATCCTTTCGAAAATCTATAAAATATATTTATGTTGGATAACGAAATATTGATGTGAACTATATGGATGTGAAAAATTGGCAAAAACCATCGTTATACCTCCAATTTGGTTTATTATGGAACATTCAATAACGCATATAAACAAGTTGTGCATAATGCGAAAATCGAGCTGAAATTCAACATTTGAACTAAAAATGCCAACCGCACAGTCAAGCACATTTCATTTTTTTTCGTGCCTCAAAAAATAAAAAGAGCTTGCCTTTTCCCAACGCTGAATAATTGGATTTGAGACGATAGTTATCTATTGAGGTACAAAAATTGGTTAAATCGTAACTATTGTTTACTTTTGAGAAACCAACTCAATGCAAATATTATGACTTTTCTTGGTAAGTATCTTACTAACAAATCGATAAACAAAGCTGAAGTTTCTAGAAAAACTGGAATTAGCAAGTCGAGACTTAGTAATCTCAGCAATAAAGAAAACGCTAATCTCAAAGCGGAGGAATTATATCTTATATCTAAAGCAATTGATGCTGACTCAAATGAAATTCTCGAAAAAGTTTATGGGCATTTAAAACTGAATAAATAATTATGGGAAATTTCAATTTCATAGATTTATTTTCAGGTGCAGGTGGCTTATCTGAAGGTTTTATAAAGGCTGGTTTCAAACCTATTGCTCACGTAGAAATAGACAAAAAAGCTTGTGACACTTTAGAAACTCGTTTGATATATCATAAATTAAATTCTGAAAATAAAACAGAAAAATATTACGATTATATTTCCGAAAAAATGACCAGAGAAGAGTTTATAAAAAACTTTGGCAATTCTGAACTTTCCGATTCTGTTATAAATATTCCAATTGGCGGAGATAACAACAAAATCATTTTTAAAAAAATAGATGAACTAGCCAATGGAAAACAAATTGACTTAATTGTCGGTGGACCACCTTGTCAAGCCTACTCTCTTGTCGGAAGGTCAAGAGACAAAGATGGTATGAAGAACGACCCTCGAAATTTTCTCTATAAAGAATACGCAAAATTCCTTAAAAAGTACGAACCAAAAGTATTTGTCTTTGAGAATGTTATGGGATTAATAACTGCCGAAAAAGGAAGTTATTTTAAAAATATGCAAGCATATTTTAAACGTATTGGTTATGAATTAGATTATACAATTCAAAAATCGGAGCATTTCGGAGTGTTACAAAAAAGAAGAAGAATTATTTTAATAGGTTGGCAAAAAGGCACAGATTTTAAATACCCAAAATTTGACAAACTCAACGAGAAATTTACTATAAGTCAAATTCTATCCGATTTAAAAAAACTAAAACCTGGAGACCAAAAAAATGTCACAAATTATGCTAAACCTACAACAGTATATCTTGAAAGATTTGAATTAAGAAATGGAGTTGACTTTGTAACTCAACATATAGCTAGACCTCACAATGAAAGAGATTTAAACATTTACAAAATTGCAATAAACAAGTGGTTGAAAAAATCAGAACGATTAAAGTATCCTGATTTACCGACTGAACTCAAAACTCATAAAAACGAAAAATCATTTATTGACAGATACAAAGTTGTCGACATTAATGGGCTTTCTCACACAATGGTTGCTCATATAGCAAAAGATGGTCATCATTATATCTACCCAGACAATAGGCAAATAAGGTCAATTTCAGTCAGAGAAGCTGCAAGGATTCAATCATTTCCAGACGACTTCTTTTTTGAAGGTGGCAGAAGTGCTGCTTTTAGACAAATAGGAAATGCAGTCCCACCTTTGATGGCAAAAGAAATTGCAAAACAAATTAAAGCACAGCTACAATGAGTGATACAACTTACAAAATAAGACCAGCAGCTAGATTAATTCACACCATTGGAAGTGATTTAATTGGCGATTCCTATGCTGCATTGGTTGAACTCGTTAAAAACTCTTATGACGCAGATGCAACTAACGTTGACATAGTATTTAAATATGCAGAAATAGAAAAAGAAAACGCCTTGTTTATATCCATAAGAGATAATGGTCACGGAATGGATTTTGACACAGTTATAAATAAATGGCTTGTTCCAGCAACTAATGACAAACTCAATAGAAAAATTAGTAAAAATGGAACAAGAATTCTTCAAGGAAGAAAAGGTATTGGTCGATTTGCTGCTTCAATTCTAGGACAAGAAATGACACTTTCGACTGTTGATGAAAATGGAGAAAAATCAGAGACTGTTATCGATTGGAGAATTTTCAAAACAGATGATTATTTAGAAAATATAGAAATTCTTGTTGATAAGAACAAAACAAACGAGCCATCTGGCACAGAAATACTAATTATCGCCAAAGATGAGAAGTATGAAGAAATAATTTTAAATGATGAAGGATTAGAGGAAACTGTTGAAAAAATTGATTCTAAATTATCCTATTGGAATAGAGACACTTTAGAACAGTTAATTAATGAATTACGAAAACTCATTTCACCTTTTGAAGAATCAATTGATGATGAATTTAAAATTAATTTATCGTTTGAAAACTCACCATTTCCAGAAATAGATGAGAACATAAAAATTGATACTTACCCAATTATTCAATTTTACGATTACCGTATTTCAGGAACCATTTCAGAGCAAGGAAAGGCAAATCTTTTATTTGAAAACAATGTAAATCCAGAAGTTCTACAAAAAGAAAAAATTTCTACAACTTTCGAAGTAACCGGCAATAACAAGTATTGTGGTGCAATGAAAGTCGACTTCAGGGTTTTTGATAGAGAGCCAGAAGCAATTGACAATTTGATAAATAAAGGTCTAATAAACCCTGTATCAAAAAATCTAATGGGAAAAAGGCAAGCAAAAAGGTTGCTTGATGAAGTTTATGGTGTTAATGTTTATAAAAACTTTTTCCGAATTAGACCTTATGGAAATGGTGGAATAGATTGGTTGGATTTAGATAAAGATAGAATCCAAAACTTTACTTTAAAAATCAGTAATAATCAAATTGTTGGTTTTGTTACAATACAATCCGAAGAAAAATCTGGACTTGAAGAGAAAAGTGCAAGAGATGGATTAAAAGAAAACGAATATTACTTTGGTTTAAAGGAGCTTGCTCAGAAAGCCTTATTCGAACTAGAAACTAGAAGATTAGCTTATAGAATTAAAAGCGAAAAAAGCAGAGGTAAACAAACCAAAGTACAAGACACCATAAATTCTTTATTCAGTTTAGCAGAAGTTAAGACAACGATAGGAAAAAAGCTTTCAGAATTCAAAATTGATAAAAAAGCGATTGATGAAATTGAAACAATATTAACAAAAGAAGAAGAGAAAAAATTAGAGTTAAAAGAAGAAATTGAAAAAACAATAGCAATTTACCAAGGTCAAGCTACTTTAGGAAAGATTGTTAATTTCATTCTTCACGAGGGTCGTAAACCATTACAGTTTTTTAATTCCGAAACTAAAGTGATGGAACGTTATTTAAAGTTTTATAGAGCAACAAAAGATGAAGAAAACCTAGATGAATTAACACAAAGCATCAATGGTTTTAAAGTAAATAGCAAATTCATTTCAAATCTTTTTAAGAGAATTTCACCTCTTGCAAAGCAAAAACGAGACAAGAAAAGAAACTTCCCTGTAGTTCAAGTTATTAATGAAAGTAAAGATGTTTTTAAATCCCATTTAGAAGATAAGAATATAAAATTCACGGTTATGGGAAACAAGAATATAGAAATATATGGCTGGTCTGAAGACTTATATATCGCTTTGACTAATCTAATTGAAAATAGTGTTTATTGGCTTTCTATCTCTAAGTCCAAAACTAAAGAAATAAAAATTGATGTATTGGAAAATAACAATTCTGTAATTATTGATTATAAGGACTCTGGACCAGGACTATCAAATTTAGAAATAGAATCAAGTGCAATATTTGAGCCTGGTTATTCGAAAAAAATTAATGGGACAGGCTTAGGTTTGGCAATTGCTGGAGAATCTATCGATAGATTAAATGGCGAACTTTCTGCAAGAAAGAGTACAGAAGGAGCCTATTTTCAGATTGAAATCAACAAATAATATGAAGGAACTAAATTTACTAATTGTCGAAGACGATTCAAACGTTATTGCAATATATACTAGAGATATAGACTCTTACAACAAAACAAATTCTGACATTAAAATTGAGTTAACAATTCTTTCGGATAAAGACCAAGCTATTGATATGCTTAAAAATTCCGATAATGTTTTTGACGGAGCTGTTATTGATTTAGATTTAAAACAATCAGGAGGTAGTGACAGTTCAGGAAATGAAGTGATTAGAGAAGTAAAGAACAATTTGAGGTTTCCTGTTTTTGTTATTTCTGGTACATCACACAATATTGACCCATCTCTTAGTGAAGAAACCTCTTTCTTCAAAGTACGCAATAGAGATGATGATTTCGATTTTATTGAAGAAATTGTCGCTATTTACAATACTGGTATTACGGAAATATTAAATCGTAAAGGAACAATAGAAAGCTATATTAATGATATATTTTGGAACCATTTATCCAGTTCATTAGACTTATGGACTGATGACAAAAAAAGGAGTCCTGAAGAAAAACAAAAATCTTTACTTAGATATACTCTATTACACTTGCAAGAATATTTAGAGATTACGGAAGATTCTGAATTTGAAAATTACCATCCCTCTGAAATTTATATTACACCAGTAATAAAACCACACGTATTTACTGGAGATATTGTTCAAAATACTAATGACTCTTTGAATTATGTTGTACTAACACCTTCTTGTGATTTAGCTCAAGGAAAAGCAAAGGATATTTTACTCGTAGCAATTGAACCAATAAAGAATACAATTGCAGGAGAAAAAATTGGGATTCTAAAAAAGGGAAAAGCGGAAAAAGAACAATTGGAAGATGCCGAACAAATTTTACGGAAGCTAATTCACAACGCATATTCGAATAAATATCACTTTTTGCCTAAGTATAAAAATATTGATGGAGGATTAATAAATTTTCAAAAGCTACATTCATTAAGAGTTAAAGATTTTAATGATAATTATGCTAGGGTTGCTTCAATTAACGGCAGTTTTACTAAAGATGTTGTAGCACGATTTTCTTATTATTATTCCAGACAAGGTTCGCCTGATTTTGATTCCAATGAAGTATTTGAATCATTATTTGAATAGCAAAAAGCCAACGCTCAAAGCCATACACATTCGCAATTCGCTACAGCCAACGCTACGCCCAAAATTGCAAAAGAGTATGTCTCGCCAACGCTCACTTCCGAACTAAATAACAAACATCGGAAAACTAAGCTGAACGTGAAAAGCACTATGCACAACAACGTGTATAAAACATAGCTATTACAGGCTTTCCGAGAGGTTTTTGTATATTTACAAAGTACGCCAAATTTTTTATTTGGTTATATTTAGAAAAGAAAATTAAACATAAAAATAAAAAATTCGGCTCGTGCTAAATCCGATAAGTTAGCGACTATTTATACGCTACGTTTCATACACAAGACCGTTGTGTGCAATTTGAAAAACCAAACCAAATGGGAATTAAATGTTTAGACATCAAGGCAAAAGCAGAACTTTAAAACACAATCTGCGAATTGCTACGATATTGTCCTTTGTTGCTGGAATTGTCAATGTGACGGGATTTTTGGCATTTACACAATTGACAACAAATGTAACTGGACATTTTGCTCTTTTTATAAGTGATGTCGCTAATTTTGAGGTTTGGAAAGGAACAATTTATTTTATTTATATTTTTTCTTTTCTCTTTGGTTCTTTTTTTTCAAGTTTCCTAATCGAAAAATTCAAGAAAAATAGAAAACTAAATGTTTTTGTTTTACCAACAATAATTGAATGTGTGATTTTATTATCAATTGCAATCATAAGTAATACAGGAGAAATAAAATATCCTGACTTAATTGTTTGCTCGCTTCTCTTTGCTATGGGACTTCAAAACTCTTTTGTAACTAAAATTTCAAATGCTATCGTAAGGACAACACATCTGACTGGACTGTTTACAGATTTAGGAATTGAACTATCGCAACTCTTTTTCCCTGAATCTCATCCACATAGAGAAAAAATTAAAGCAACTATAAAACTGCGAATTTATATAATATGCTTCTTCTTTTTTGGTGGAATAATTGGCGGATTTCTTTACTCAAGACTTGACTTGAAGTTGAACTCTCTGATTTTTGGAGCGATAATATTATTAATAAGCCTATTTTATGACGATTTGAGATATAGATTAATTAGAACTAAAAGAAAATATAAACAAAGAAAAAAAACTGCACACAACACCGTATAAAAATAATTGCTAAATTAGTGCTTAACCAAAGGTCGTTGCGCTTTTGCTACGTCTGATTTTCCTGCGGAAAATCCTCGCACACAAAACCGCAACTATTCTTATACATAAACGTTGCCCACAATTTGAGAAAAATCGTAAATCAATGAAAATAAGTCTATTAATTGGAATTCTTTTTGGCTCAACTTTATTTGCGTGCGGAAACAAAAATGATGACAGATTTGTTTTCTTCCTTCACAATCGATTTTTAGAAGAACACGAACTGAATGAGTTGCATCCCGAATTTGGGCGGACTGAATATAACGAAATTATTGCTGAATTTAAAAAAGGAGGACTTAAAGTAATATCCGAAAAACGGAATGGAAATGTTAACGCAAGAGAATACGCAATCGGAATCGTAACCCAAATTGACAGTTTAATAAAGAACGAAATAGAACCGAGAAAAATAACTGTGGTTGGAACTTCAAAAGGCGGATATATTGCTCAATACGTTTCGACTTTAGCAAATAATCAAGATTTGAATTTTGTATTTATTGCAAGTTTTAGGAATAGTGATATTCAAAATATACCTGAAATCAATTTTTGCGGAAATATTTTAACGATTTACGAAAAGTCCGACCCATTTGGAGTTTCTTCATTGGAACGAAAGAAAATCTCGAATTGCGAAATAAAACACTTTAAAGAAATCGAACTGAATACAGGAATGGGACACGGATTTTTATTTAAACCATTAAATGAATGGATTGAACCGACAATAAAGTGGGCGAATGGAAATTACAACGTGGAATAAAAACTGTGGGCAACACCGTGTATAATTAATTGCTTGGTTCTAGCCTACTTGCGAAAATTCCTGCGGAATATTCACGGGTTCGTAAATGTTTACTAACTTAGTTGCTTAACCACGCAACTAACCATACACAATCACGTTGTGCAACATTTGACCAAAAATGTTCAATAATAGAACAAATTCTAAAAAAACGACCTCAATTATGATAGTTGAAATTGCAAAATGGGTTGTGATACTTTTCGGAATTTTTATAATTTTCATTGGGTTTGTAATGCTTATTAATCCAATAAAAGCGAGAAATACATTGAGAAAAGCTGGTAGTACAAATTTCATCAATTACGCAGAAATAACACTTCGATTGATTCCAGCAATAGCTTTGATATTATGTTCGGAATTTTCTAAATTCCCTATTGCGTTTAAAGTTTTTGGATGGATAATGCTCATAACATCTCTCATACTTTATATTGTCCCGAGAAAAATACATCACAAATTTTCAATGAAAAGTGCAGATATTCTTAAACCAATTTATTTCCAATTTATCTCGCCTTTTGCATTTTTATTTGGCGGATTATTAATTTATAACGTAACTTGAATTTGAATTCTGAAAAACTGAACGTAAAAAACGTTGCACAACACCGTATATAAACTATGGCTTGGTCAGTCCTCACTTGGAAAATCCTGCGGATTTTCCAAAGCCAGTTTTTATTAGGAAAGATCTGTGCCGAAACACGCCACAGCTCATATACCAAACGTTGTAGCCAATTTAAGAAAACCCTATGGCAATTAACCAATTTATAACTTACATACTACCAAAAAAGGCAATTGAAGCAAAATTTGGAGAGATACCAAGTCAGTTGGAAATTAAACATTCCGAATGGGAAAAGTTTTGGGAAAAATATACTTCATCTGACAAAGAAGATTTGGAACCTGATTTTGAAGATGCGAGAACCATTAATTGGTGGAAAGAAACAAAGATTAATATAACGGAATTAGAAACGGAAATTGACAAAATAATCACTCGTGCAAGTTGGACTGACGACAGAATTTGGAAAAGTGAAAAAGCCGAATTTGACCACGACGTGAGTATTGGATTAAACAATACAAATGAGTTTATAGATGAATTTATGTTTCGCACTGACTTAACCGATATTAATCTGAATTTCCTAAACTCAATGCTAAAAATCTGTAAAGAAAATGACTGGATTTTAATGGACAGAAACGGAAATTTATGCAACCCAAATATTTCGGATTTAAGACAAATAATAAAAGGTTCAGATGCCGACCGATTTTTAAAAAATCCAACTAATTTTTTTGACGAACTGAATAATAATAAATAAAAACTGGCTACAACACAGTGTATAATTAATTGCTTTGGCTAGTGCTTATCTGGAAAATTCCTTCGGAATTTTCTCTGGCAAGCTTTTGTTTACTAAATTAGTTGCTAAACCACGCAACTAACCATACACAAAACGTTGTGCAACATATAAAAAAAACTGTGAATTTCATTAAAAACATTTTCGGAATTAAAAAAAACAAGACTTCAAACGGAGCTTTTTTTAGTGCGACTGAATATGAAATGAAAAACTTTTTCTGCGGAATTGGAAAATCCGATATTCAAGAAAATAAGATATCAATAACCGAATATCCATTTGAACCTTCAATTGCTTATCCTGAAAAAATAATAAGTGCAAGCGAAATCAAATTAATAACTGCGGATTTCGGACTTTGTAGAATATATGTAGATAAAGACATTATTTTCATTTCAGCGGAACAAAAAACGAAGTTGCTAAAGTTTGCGGAAATGAACAAAATAAGACTTACAAAACATAGTTGGAATTGGGATTGGATTTTAGAACCATATCTTGATACTGAATTTACGTCTGACAATGAAAAACGAATTGAAAAGTGTCTAACCGAAGTTGGAATAGACAAAATCGAAACCGAAAAAATTCGTAGCGAAGTTGGAAAACAAATGTATAAATACAACTTCGACACAATGCTTTGGGACTGGTGCAGTTTAGGTTTATATGATGTTTTATCTGCTATGCGAGTAAAATATAATGAAAACGAATTTAGAGAATTTTATAAAAGAGCGATAGAAATAGATAAACGAAATAAAAATACGTTGCACAACACCGTATAAAATTAATTGCTAGTACAAGCCTACTTACGAAAATCCTCGCGGATTTTCTATTCGGTTTGTATTTGCTAAATTCGTTGCTAAATCACGCAACTAATCTTATACAAAACCGTTGTGCATAATGTAAAAAAACATCGTGCAGAGAAAGTAACTTATGAATACCAAAACGAATTAAAGCTGACTAATAGGAATTGAAGAGTAAAGACGGAAAAGCCGAATTTTTAAAAAATGACAAAACCCAACGTTTAATATATGGCGGAATTACTTTGTTATGGATTTTTGGCGGACTGAATATGGTTAAATATAAATATGACTTTAGCCCTTTCTATTTTGATATTCTTTACGCAATAATAATTCCGACAATAATTCTGATTTTGCCAATTCTAATAAATAGACGAATATTTTGGATTGGTGCTTTAGGGTTTTCAATAATGCACACAATTTGGACAATTTATAAAATAGTTTTCGCTGGATTATCAAATTTTCATCGTGACTATGCACCTAATTCAATGTGGAAAATAAAGGATATTTTAGTATCTGTATTTATGATTTTTATATCTTGTTTTATATGTTGGATAATATGGAAAATAAAACCAGAACGCGAAAACACTATGCACAACAATGTATATAAAACATAGCTATTATAGGCTTTCCGAGAGGTTTTCGTGTATTTGTGGAGACCGCCAAATTTTTAAATTTGGCTTTTAGTAAAATAAAGATAAAAAGAAAAATTTAAAAATTCGGCTCGTGTATAATCCGAAACGATAGCGTCTTTTTTAACGCTACGTTTCATATACGGAGACGTTGGCAAACATTTATGAAACGCATATTAAAAATCATCGGAATACTTTTAATTGTATATTTCTTTTTAGCTTATGCTTTTCCGAAATTTATTGCAGTACCATTTGCAGCGTGGAATTCTCAACAAGTATGGAAAGAAGTTGAAAAAGAGCATCTGGAAACTCAACTGGCCGATAATGAAATAATTGGAGTTTACGAATATCAAGCCGAAAATAAAGAAGAAAATCATTCCATTTTTATTGACATAGTTGACAACAAATTAGTTGGATTCTATTTTGGAACTGAAGATGGAAGTGGACACGGTATTTTTCATTACGGAAATCCGCTCTTGAATTTTAAACTGACCGATAAAGAAATTGCGTTTGAAATTGGACAAAGAGAATTATTTGAAACTACACGAAATAAAGTTTACAAAGCGGATGAAAAGCCGAAAAAAGAAATCGCAATCGGAATTTCGAAAAGCCCTTTAAAATATTCTGGACAATTGACTGAATTAGGGTTTGAATTAAATTGCGAATCTGAATTTAACGATTGTTGGGAAAATAAAATGGAATTTAAAAAAGTTTACGATTTATAAAAAACGATTTGCCAACACCGTATATAATTTATTGCTAGTTTTAGCCTACTTACGAAAATCCTCGCGGATTTTCTATTCGGTTTTTATTTGCTAACTTTAGTGCTTAAACCACGCAACAAACCATATACAAAAACGTTGTGAGCAATTAAAAAAAAAGCCTGTGAGAATCAAATATTTTGGGATTTTAATAATATTAGTCGTTGTCACAAGTTGTAATTACATTGACTGTAATTATGAAAAATTGACCAAGAAAGAATACGAGAAAATAGCGGAACTCAATCGGAATGCAAAACGGATTGACTCAATGTATAACGATAAGTGTTTGAAAGGATTTTTTCACGTTTATCTAAAATCAAAATCAACGGATTTAGAAACTGAAAATGAAATTGGCGGAATAATTACGGAATTGAAGAATGAAAATATGAAAAGGGATGTTTGGGTTTTTAATAATCAAGAGATTTTTCTTTATCGATTATTTTATTCCGATTCGAATGATGAAATAATTAAAACGGACTTACAATATCCGAATCAATAAACAAACGGAATAAATTGAGCGGAAAATAACTGCTCACAACAAAGTACTGTGTTAAAAAACAAGTAAAACCCCATTAATTTTTCACCAACACACTTTTATATTCCCTATCATATTTCAACCCTGATTTAGCAACTGCAAAAGCTTGTTTCAACAGCTTGTTACACACCGCTATCAATGCCAGTTTTTTGCTCTTTCCCTTTGCCACTATACGATCATAGATCGCCTTGCATGCCCTGTTATATTTAACCGCACTGAAACTGCACATGAACAATAGGCTCCGCAGCTTCTGGTTGCCCATCTTACTGATCCTGCTGCGCCCGCTCACGCTGCTCCCACTGTTCCTTATTATTGGTGTCAGGCCTGCATAGCTGCAGAGTTCGCTTGCACTTGAAAAACGCTCGAACCCACCAGTGAGGACTATCAGCATGACACCTGTCTTGGTACCGATGCCAGGTATGCTCCTCACGCAGGTCAGTACCTCTTGGTGCGCCCGTTTTACGGCCATGAGCAGTCTTTTCTCCAGTTCCGCCATCTCTTTCTCAATATGTTTTTTGGAGCGGTTCAGGGATGATACCACTGCCCTGCTCGGGTTTCCCAGAACCTCCTCTCCATGCAGTTTGTTCTTTATCATGGTGCACTGCTTTGTGTACACGTCAAGGAGCCTTGCCATCTGCAGGCATTCTGTCTGCTCCCTGGAATTGCCCTTCCAGAGTTTCAGTTCCACCTGTTTTGCATACTCGCAGATGAGTCTGGAATCGCTCTTGTCGGTCTTGACCTTCGAGAGCTTCATCTGTATGAAGCGCTTTACCGCCAATGGGTTCTCCACGGATACTTTAATGCCGGACTCTAGCAGGTGGTAGGCAAGCTGGTAATGGTAGTAGCCCGTGGCCTCCATCACACAGTGGCTGTCACCGTCCAATAGTTTTGCAAACTTTCTGAAGCCAGAGGGATTGTTCTTGAACTGATAGTGGGTCCCTTCAGGATCCGTGACATCGAAGACCAGATGGCTGATGTCAATCCCAAAATATTTGATATCTTTATCCATAAGAAAATGTTTTGTGAAAGGACAATCTACGCGAGTTCCAACGACTTAAAACCGAGGTCCGAAAGGCCTCATAGAACTGTACGGAATCTGTGTAGAAAAGAGAGGGGGTTTTCAATGTTGACGAAGTCCAAAGCTTCTGCGTGTATATTAACCTTATTCCTCTCTTTTGTTCTTTCTGATTTATACTCTAATTTAATGAATTGTAAACTTAAGCCGTGTATAATTAATTGCTTGGTTTTAGCTAATTTACGAAAGTCCTCGCGGACTTTCTATCTGTGTTTTATTTGCTAACTTTAGTGCTTAAAACACGCAACTAATCATACACATCAACGTTGGCAGTAATTACTCAGACCCAACAAACTAGATTATTAACGTTTATCTTTTTTCAGCCTGTCATCAATTGGTAATTCAATAAACTCGACTACTTCAACTCTTCCAAAATCTTTAAATAAAGGATTTAGAATAATATTTGATTCAAGACCGACAATAGTAGATGGCACTCTTAAAGCAAATCTATTTCGATCTTTTGCTAAATCAGTAAAAACCTCTGTTGTTTTAGAAGAATACGGATATTGATTCCATCTTTCGGGAAGTTCTTTTAATTCTTCTATTAAAAACTCGTCTGGAAATTGAATTTTTGCAATTAAAATTTCTTTAGGTAAATATGCTATGTTTTCGGAATGAACATAATATTCTAATAACGCTAATGAAATATTTTCTGAACAATAAACAGCCCTCGTACCAACTGAATTCCATCTTCCGCCAACTTTTTCAGCACCAATTCCTGATAATGTTTTGTCTTTGTATTTTACATTAGCTACTCTATAGACAATCATTAGCTATAAACGTTATATTGAACCCTAATGATTTCGTTTTCTACCATTTCAAAACCAAAACTACTATCAAGTAGCTCAAATGGAACTTTATTGCCGAGAGTTTTCGACGGAGTCATTAACCATTTCTTAAAATCTTCCTTTGAATCAAAGACCTCATAACCTAATCCAAATAATCTAGCTAATTCATAAATACGCTCAGACGTCTCTTTTCCATAAACAGCTTTCTTTTGCATACTACTTATAGATGCAGGAAGTATATGTTCAAACTCTTTTTCAGTAGAATCTGTATATTGAATCAATTGTTTCCAATCTGACTTTTTCACACCTTCTCTAATACGTCCTATTAATTCCATTTTGAACCCAGGAGCATCTTTAGAATGAACAACAACCCAAGATGGTGAAAACTTACTATGTCTTGACCTTACTGGATTTTTTCCTTTTCTAGCAACACTCAATTTTACTGAACCTTGTTTTTTATTTGAGTTCTCTGTTCTTGTCTTACCTTCCATTATTGTATTTTTACGCCTTATCTATTGTAAATATACAATATAATTTAGAACTATTAGAGACTTTAACTAAAATTCATATAGAAAAAGTTGAAAAGGAATAAAAACTACTGCCAACAATGTGTATAATTCATTGCTAGTTATAGCCTCTTACGAAAGTCCTCGCGGACCTTCTATCTGTGATTTATTTGCTAACTTTAGTGCTTAATCACGCAACGAAATCATACACTAGACCGTTAGGCAACATATGACAAAACTCATAGAGAACAATTCAATTCTGAAAAATTTACCTCGTGAATTCAGTAGTTCTGAACTTTTGATTTTTGATTCAATGCGGTTTGCTTTTGAACTTATTGACCACTCATATTCTCAATTGACAAGTGCCTTACTAAAAATATCAAACGATAACCCGAATAGAAATACGCCTGCAATATTTGGATATGCTTGGTCTATAATTGACAATGCTGTCCGTCTAGCAAATATCTGTAAACAACTACCTTGGGAAAATGAATCTGAAATAGTAGGACATTTACACTATTTAAAAGAATTTCGACATACTCATCAACATCTTGACGAAAGAATTAATGAATCTCTTTTAAAAACAGAAACACCCTTTTTCGGAGTTATATCTTGGGTTTATAAATATCCGAATTCAGAGGATTTTGATTTATTTCAGTTGGTAAGTGGAAACGTGATTTTTGGCCCAAACGCAAAACAAACTGTGCCAGATTTGACTAATAGTAATAAAGAACTAAATACTATAAGAATTCATTCTGTTAACCGTAAAGCTGAACTTATTGAAACAGATTTAGATGAAATTATTGATAATCTGAAAAATTTAGCAAATGAATTGGAGCGAAGACTTAAATTATTCTGTGAGGAAAAAAATATATCACCAATCAATTGGAAATCGAGACAAGACATTGTGTTAAGAATTAAACCAGAACGCAAAAAAAAAGAATAAAATACGTTGCCTAACACCGTATAAAAATAATTGCTAAATTAGTGCTTAAACAAAGGTTGTTGCGCTTTTGCTACGTCTGATTTTCCTTCGGAAAATCCTCGCACACAAAACCGCAACTATTCTTATACATAAACGTTACCCGCAAGCTAAAGAAACATTGGAAATACAATTAGAACCATACAAAACGATTAAGAATAAGGATTTTGGAACAGCGGAAATAAAAATAACGCAGGAAGTTTTTGACGACGTTATATTTATAGATAATAAAACAGTTCTGAACTTTAACAATTGTCGATTTCAAAAGCTAATTATTATCAACGAAAATGCAATTGACTTCAAAAATATATCTTTAAACTTTTCATCCTGCCAAATTCAAGATATTCAAATAGGCAAAATAAACACCGAACAAATTTCATTTCATTTCGGCGGTTCTATAATTAGCGGGAATATTAATAACAATTTAATTAAAAATATTTCAATTAATAATTGCATTACGCCTTCTCTATTTTTACAATATCAAAAACGAATCGATATATCTTACACGGAAGAAAATATATTTTTAAGTAAATGGAAAACTTTACTTAAAGGCTCTGATGTAAAGTCAATAGATACTTTGTTAAGTCTGAAACAGTCAATTTACGTTAATCACTCAAAAAAAATAAATTTCCGCTTTAACCACAGCAAAGAAGAAGAATCAGGAGTTTACTGTACACTAAACGAACAAATAACGGAATATAAGACTCGATATTTTTTAACAAACGGGGAAAAGAAAAAACTAAATATAAATTTGAGCATAGATTTTTCCAAGGTAATTGATGAACAGCTAAAGATTGAAAATTGCATTTTAAATTCTCTATCATTAAGAGGTTCTGCCAATGAAAAAATTTCCATTGAAAATACTGAAATAAGCAATCTTTACATTAGAGATTTTAGCTCTGAATCTGAAATGTTACTTTATAATATTTCGCCTTACTCAATTGATTCTAAAGTTGAAGTCCATAAATCTAATATGGACAACAGTTGGTTCGATAACATTGATTTCAATGGCTATAAAACATTATCATTTTATAGAACACGTTTTGCTAAAGCAACTTTTACAAGCTGTAATTTTCCAAAGGATAGTTTAAGTTTTGAAAAGTTTATGACGTTAGAAAACATACATTACCCTGAAAAAAAACCACAAAACTATTATAAAGACCAATATGAAACGTTTCTTCAATTGAGGAAATCTTTAGAAGGTTCTGGGAATTATTTTGAGGCACAAAAACTTGGTGCTATTTCAAAAGATTCTTTGAAAAGGATTTCAAGTTTACCGAAATCTGATAATTTTATCCTTGGTTTGAACAGTATTTCAAACAATCACGGATTATCAATTAAAAGACCTCTTTTTGGACTTTTTATCTTCTCAATACTCTTCTACGTTTTATATCTTTTAAGTATTGGTAGAATTTTTAAGTCCACAGAAGTTGACTGGAATTTAGTCGGACATTATTTTTCATTCTTGGATTTAACTCACAGAAAGGATTTTTTAATATCTAAATCGGAATATACATTTTGGACTTTGTTTCTCGATTTTGGAAATAAAATAATTGTAGGCTTTTTTGTATTTCAATTTATTTCAGCATTTAGAAAGTATGTGAGGAAATAAAGCCAGCGGGTAACAACGTATATAAAAAATAGCGCGAGTCTTTGCTAACACAAAGGTTCGGGCATTTTTAGGAGGTCGCCAAATTTTTAAATTTGACAAATCCCAAAAATAAAATAATTAGTAAAATTTAAAAATTCGGCTTGTGTTTAATCTGAAAAGTTATCGCTTATTTTCAGCGCTACTTTTCATATACAAACCGTTAGCAGTAATATAAAAAACATATGACCAACAATCTTATAAACCTTTCAGAAAAAGATTTAAATAAAAATATTTATAGAATTTATCCTTTATTTCGAATTTTAGAATTACTTGAAACCAAACAAAATGTACTTGTAAAAACAGAGGAATGGGAAGACCCATTTGAAAACTTTATTTTGAAATCTACAGGAAAGTTGCCAAGTGGAGAACTTTTCACGGTTAATTCTAGAAATAAATATTACGGACAATGTTGGAGTTTAAAAAAAGAAAGCGATGCTATGTGGAGAATATACTCTCAACACATTAAAGATTCTAAAACTAAAGAATTAATAATAGATAATATAGGCATCAAAGTTAAGTCAACTATAGGGAAAATTTTTGAGGACTTGTTTGAAACACAAGAAAATCATATAAATCCATACAACAGAAAACCTTATAACCTATTTACTTTCGCAGGAAAAGTTCAATATAAAAAGAAACAAAAGTTAGTAGAACTTTTAAATAATGCTTCTGAATACTTACTAGATGGCACTGGAAAAGGACAAGCAGAAACACTAATGTTAAAAAGATTAGCTTTTACTCACGAAAAAGAAGTTCGTTTTGTTTTTCATAATACAAATGGTAAAACGACAGACAAAGTTTTTAAATATAAGATTAACCCAAATGAATCGTTTGAAGAAATTGTTGTTGACCCGAGAATCCCAAAGGAAACCTATTTGAAAATTAAAGAACAATTAAAAGAAAAAGGGTTTGAAAATAAGATAATTCAATCTGGATTATATAAAATAGAAAATTTTGTATTTGAAACAGATTTGAAATAAAATACTACTGCTAACACCGTATATAATTTATTGCTAGTTCTAGCCTACTTACGAAAGTCCTCGCGGACTTTCTATTCGGTTTTTATTTGCTAAATTACGTGTTTAACCACGCAACAAACCATATACAAACACGTTGTACACCATTTAAGAAAAACCGAAATTGAACCAAGAAATCAAAATATCACGCTCAAATTTAATTGCGAAATGCGACCAATATCTGAATGGAGAACTTAAAAAATCGGATTTGGAAAATTACGCATCGGATTTGATTGGAAAAGATTTTTTCGATTGGGATGATGAAATTATTTCTGACATCATTTTTCAATGGGATAGTCCAGAAATTAATTTTCCGATAAATAAGAAAAATATTGAATTGTGGAAACACCAATTAGAAACGGAAGAAAACCTTTTAGCGGATTATAATTTGTGGAATGTACATATTGATAGACAAAAAGAAATTTGCGAAAAATATCATTCCAAGTGGAATCCGATAAATAAAAAATTAAAGATTGGATTTGGTTCTAACTTAAATACTGACCCAATTCACGGAATAAGACATCCGCAAGAAAAAGGAACAACTGGTTGGTATATTTGGACAGGAGAATATTCGGAATCCGATAATTTTTTTAAACCAATTTGTGCTGAACATTTACTTCAAATACGACCGGATTTAATTAAATATTTCGGACTTGATATTGGATATCGTTTCTTAATTGACAAAAAAGGATACGAAGATGTTTGGTACGATGAAAAATTAATATTAACCGAATAAAAAACGGTGTACAACACAGTATATAAGCTATGGCTTGGTCAGTCCACACTTGGAAAATCCTGCGGATTTTCCAAAGCCAGTTTTTATCAGGAAAGGTCTGTGCCGAGACACGCCACAGCTCATATACATAAACGTTGTAAACAATACGAAAAATGACATTTCGGAACATAATAATAATTTTAATTTTGACTTTCTTCTCTTGTAAAACTGCAAAAGTTGAAACCAAAATTGAACAACCAAAAACGGAAATAAATGCGTCTGAATTTCCTCAACAAATAGGTTTTATAAATGACTTTGAAAAAATATTCACGGAAGATGATATTAAATTTTTAGAAAATGCTCTTTTGTATTACAAAGAAAACTCTAATAGAGAAATCGCAATAATTACAATCGAATCTGTACCAGAAAATACGGAATTTTACCAATACGCTATCAGAATGTCGGACAATTGGAATGTCGGAAAAAATAATGACGGAAACGGACTAACTGTTGTGTTGAGTAAAAAATTAAGAAAAGTAAGAATATCAACAACCGAAAAAACTCGAAACTATTTGACAGATGAATTTTGCCAAAAAGTAATCGATGAAAATATGATTCCTGAATTTAAAAAAGGAAATTATAACGATGGAATTTTACTCGGAATAAATGAATTAATAAGAAAATGGATATAAAGTACTGTTTACAACACCGTATAAAAATAATTGCGGTTTAGTGCTTAATCAAAGGTCGTTGCGTGTTTGTAACGTCTGATTTTCCTTCGGAAAATCCTCGCATACAAATCCGCAACTATTCTTATACATCAACGTTGTAATTAATTTACGAAAAAAACCAAGATGGAGAAAAATCACAATAATTTGAATCTTTTTAAAATTGAAATAGATTCAAGGAATATGATTGGAATTTTGGAAAAAACTCTTTATTATGAGAAAGAAGACTTTCTTGGAGAATTGGAAGAATTTGAAATTCCTCTGGAAAATATTAAGAAAATAAAATACGCTGAAAAGAAAGTTGACAAAGGAAAAACTAAAAGTAATTTAATTGGAGACTTTTTACTTACTATTTTGGATTCTGGAGCTCATCCAACCACGATTGAATACAAAAAACCGACAATAACGATTGAATATTTGTCAAAAGATAAGAGAGGAACTAAATATCTAAAAATTGAAAACAAACACTTGACAAAAGATATTTATGAAAACCTAAAAAAGAAAGTTGAATCTGAAAAAGAAAAAAACTAATTACAACACCGTGTAAAAAAAATTGCTGGTAAAAGCCTATTTACGAAAATCCTCGCGGATATTCTTGGTTCGTGTTTTATTTACAAACTCTATTGCTTAAACCACGCAACTTTTCTTACACAACAACGTTGTAGGTAATTTGCCAACCCAAGAAACTGAATGGAAAAAATTCAAAATCAGAAACACACAAAAGAAACTTTTTACTACTCTTTATCAAGAATGTTCGAAAGAGCATCTTATTATGGTTTCAGAGCTTTAGTGATTCTGTATATGACAGGAGAAATCCTGAAAATGGACAGAACTGAAGCGTTAAGTATCTATGGCTGGTTTGCAGGTTCAATGGTTTTTTCTCAAATTATCGGAGGACTTTTTGGAGACTTACTTATTGGAAATAAAAAAGCCATAATAATTGGTGGAATTATTCAAGCAATCGGAGCTTTTAGTTTGTGTATACCTTCGACAACTGGTCTTTATTTAGGGTTATTTCTTGTCGTTTTAGGTAGCGGATTTTTCACACCAAATATCCTTTCAAATTTTGGGAAATCATATTTGAACAAAACTAAATTGTTGGATTCAGGATTTACAATCTTTTATCTCGCAATAAATTTAGGCTCATTTCTTGGAATTTCATTAATTGGTTATTCTGGAGAAAAATTTGGCTACAATATTGGGTTTATATTATCTGGTATACTTATGTTATTGTCAATTGTTCCGATCATTATTTCAAAAGAAATTAATTTAGAAGAATTTGAAAAAAGCGATATATCAATAAGCAAAAGAATTTTAAACATTCTAATTGCTTTTATTGTGGTTGGACTATTTTGGGGTATTTACGAAATATCAAATATTCGGATTTTTGACTTACAAATGCAATTCAGCGAAATTTCAGCGTGGAATATCTCTAAAAGTATGTGGCAAACTATTGGTTCCATTTTCACTCTTCCTATTTCATTAGTTGCAATTGTTCTTTGGACTTTTTTCTACAGTTCTCAATTTTTTAAATTAATGGTTGGTTTTATTTTTGGAGCAATATCACTTGGAATATTATTTCTAATTCCAGAAATCCCAACAGAAAATCATACAATTACATATTTAATTTCATTGGTTTTTCTCGGAATTTCGGAAATTCATATTGCACCAATAATTCATTCGATTTTGACAAAATATGCAAATCCAAAATACTTGGCAATTCTAATGAGTTTAGCATTTTTACCGACAAGATTAATTTCTTTAATTTTTGGTCTGTTTAACGACAAATTATATGACAATCCACTGTTAGGACTGAAAATTGGAATAGCAGGAATGACAGTTGTTGGAATTGGACTGATTGGATATGTATGGTGGAATAAAAAAACTACCTACAACACAGTATAAAATTAATTGCTAGTACAAGCTTACTTACGAAAATCCTCGCGGATTTTCTATTCGGTTTGTATTTGCTAAATTAGGTGCTTAAACACGCAACTAATCTTATACATAAACGTTGTAGCCAATTTAAGAAAACCCTATGGCAATTAACCAATTTATAACTTACATACTACCAAAAAAGGCAATTGAAGCAAAATTTGGAGAGATACCAAGTCAGTTGGAAATTAAACATTCCGAATGGGAAAAGTTTTGGGAAAAATATACTTCATCTGACAAAGAAGATTTGGAACCTGATTTTGAAGATGCGAGAACCATTAATTGGTGGAAAGAAACAAAGATTAATATAACGGAATTAGAAACGGAAATTGACAAAATAATCACTCGTGCAAGTTGGACTGACGACAGAATTTGGAAAAGTGAAAAAGCCGAATTTGACCACGACGTGAGTATTGGATTAAACAATACAAATGAGTTTATAGATGAATTTATGTTTCGCACTGACTTAACCGATATTAATCTGAATTTCCTAAACTCAATGCTAAAAATCTGTAAAGAAAATGACTGGATTTTAATGGACAGAAACGGAAATTTATGCAACCCAAATATTTCGGATTTAAGACAAATAATAAAAGGTTCAGATGCCGACCGATTTTTAAAAAATCCAACTAATTTTTTTGACGAACTGAATAATAATAAATAAAAACTGGCTACAACACAGTGTATAATTAATTGCTTTGGCTAGTGCTTATCTGGAAAATTCCTTCGGAATTTTCTCTGGCAAGCTTTTGTTTACTAAATTAGTTGCTAAACCACGCAACTAACCATACACAAAACGTTACCTGCAAGCTGAAAAAACATTGAGAATGCCAAAAAACATTATACTTCTGATTTTAATTTTTATAATTTCAAGCTGCTCTGCACAAGAAAATTTAAAAGACTTTTATTATCCGTTTTCCAATAAAACAGAAACCAAAGTTTACAAATATGTAGATAAAAACGACTCGACAAAAATTGAGTATTGGAAAGTGATATCAATTCCAGAAACGAATGAATTGAAAACAATTTCTTATGATTCTGATTTCAATATTTATAACACTTTCGACGAAGTTATAACAGAAACCGGAGCTGAATTAACTGCTTATTCTGACTTTGAATTGAATGACAATGGAGACAGAAAAGAAATCAAAGCCAAAGTAATAGATAAAGATGTTTACAAGTGGAATGGAAATAATGAATACACTTATTCTGTTAAGTATGTAAATAAATATGGTCGCTTTGATTTTAAAAAGAAAAGAGCTAAATCTGGACTTGAAAATATTACTGTAAACGGAAAGAAATACCGAGCAGTAAAGTTTAGAGATGACTATTTAATCAATGCAATTGACCAAAACGATGAATATGGATTTTACCAAAATACGTTTTATGCTGAAAATATTGGTATGGTAAAATATGAACGACATATTCCTAATAAAGTAATCGAATTGGAATTAGTCGAAATCCTAACTGAAGTGAAATTTAAAGAAATAAAAGCCAGCAGGTAACACCGTGTATAATTAATTGCTAGGTCACTGCCGACTTACGAACATTCCTTTGGAATATTCTATCTGTGATTTATTTGCTAAATTAGTGGCTTAACCACGCAACTAACCATACACCGAACCGTTACCACCAATTAAAACCACTCAAGTGAAATTCTACTGCAAAAAGTGCAAAAACGAAATAAATGAGCTGAATTTATCTGAAGAACAGAAATTTGAGGTTATTGGAATGGTTAAGCAAGACCTAAATCTGTTTGCTATTAAAAAACTAATTGACGATTTCGGATTTAGTCATAAAGAAGCCAAAATAATAGTAACACATCTGAATGCGGAAAACGGAAAATGTCAGCGATGTGATTTTGACGAGCTGGAAAGCCAAAACACTGAATGCCCGAAATGCGGAGCCTTTAACTATAATCTTGATGAACCGATTTATAACAATGATTTTTGCACGCATTTGGAATGGAAACTTCATTTTGAAAATTTAGGAATCGAAAGTGTAAAAAGGTTTTGGTGCGACGGAGTTGACCCAATTCCGTTTGACTTAAAATCACTATCAAAAGATAACATAAAGAAAAACAAATCGATATTGACTCGTGCTTGGATTGGAGAAGATGGACAAGGAGTTTATGAAATCGAAATAAAACTTGGAAAAAAAGCAGTTGAGAATTATTTAAACGGATTGAGTTTAATAGACTGCATTCCTGAAAAAGAAAATACAGATTGGATTAAAATTCAGCCTGAACTTAATAAAATTCAGGTTGAACTTAAATAAAAATAACTGGTGGTAACACCGTGTATAATTAATTGCTTGGCCACTGCCGACTTAAGAACATTCCTGCGGAATATTCTATCTGTGATTTATTTGCTAAATTAGTTGCTTAACCACGCAACTAACCATACACAAGCACGTTGTGCAACATTTGAAAAACATATAGACAATATGAAAATATACCTTTCAAAATCTCATTCTGATGATGACGATTTTTTTCCTGACCAAGGAAAATCAGGAATTATCTTTTCATCAAAAGATGATATTTTAAAATTATGTGATTTTTTTGAGACGGTCAAAAATCATATCGAAAATAATGATAATTGTCATATGCATTTTAGAGATAGTTTTCCTGAATGGCAAAAAGAAAAACATATTGATTTAGAAATTAACTTGGCTGAATAATTCTGAAAAAATATGTTTACACCAATTATAAGAATCGTTCTTGTTATATTTAGCCTAATAGCAGCTGCATACTTTTACTCAAAAGAGGATTTTACCAATATGTCAATGATGCTAATTGCGGGCGGACTTTTCATTTATGGATATTTTAAATACGGAACTGTGTATGCTGCTTTCCAGCAAATGAAAAAGGAAAACATAAATAAAGCCGAAGAACTAATTTCAAAAATTAAGAATCCAGAAAAACTGACTAAAGGACACAAAAGCTATTATTATTTTACAACTGGAATTATTGCTTTAGAGAAAAAGGAATATAAAAAAAGTCATTCTGACTTGACTCAAGCTCTGAATATAGGTTTAAGAACTGAAAATGATAAATCTATTGTATTGTTGAATTTAGCGAATATTGAACTTTTAAGAAAAGATTTTAATAAGGCGACTGAATATATTAAAAAAGTTAGAGAACTTAATTTAAAACCATTAGTTGAGTCAGAAACTAACCGAATTGAAAAAGAAATAAACGTTGCACAACACAGTATATAAGCTATGGCTTGGTCAGTCCACACTTGGAAAATCCTGCGGATTTTCCAAAGCCAGTTTTTATTTGGCGAGGTTCGTGCTTTAACACGCCACAGCTCATATACATAAACGTTGTGCAACATTTGACCAAAAAATGAGAAATCGAATTTTAACAATATTATTTTTAGCTATAAATCTGACTTTATTTGGACAAGATTCAAAAGACTGTTATGAAATAAAGTATCTTGACTTTTTTGGTTTAGACGAAATGGAAATTATAAAATGGCCAGAATCTGAACTTGACGGACTATCGAAAATGGATTTTGACAAAGACAGAGGTCAATCTGAAATTAAAACTAACTTCATTATTCCAATGATTGTATATCAATTAAAGGAATATCATCCGAATTGTAATAAAGAAATTGATACGAGTTATTTTAATAAAATTTCAGAAATCTATCTGAAAATTAGAGAAATTGACTCGACCGAATTTCAACAAAAATCAATCTCTGAAAAAATTGACTTCATAAGAACTGACTTCTATTCTCAAGTAGAAAGCGTAGATTATTTGCCGAAAATGACAGCAACTTTCGATGATGGACCTTTTTATGGAGTCGACTATAATGTGGAATCGGAATTAAAGCCAACTAAAATGCAGGAAACTGAATTTGGAACTTTAACTGTTTCAAAAGCTGATGATAAAACAATACTTGCGAGTAAAGACAAAAACGGAAATATAATTTGGCAAAAGTCAATTACAGGATTGTCGGACAGAAATTTAACCGAATTACATTTCACCGAAAATCCAATGGAATATAATTCTGTTGCAACTGTTGCTCATATGTATTCTGAAGGAGAAAGATTTACACTATATTTAAAAAACGATGGAAGTTTTATGTATTACTTTCATTCGTGGTAAAGAAAATAAAAAACGTTGCACAACAATGGCTATAAGTAATTGCTTGTTCTCGCCACTTCTGAAAATCCTCACGGATTTTCAGTTTGGTGTGTACTTGCAAAGTTTTGTGCTAAACCACGCAACTACTCATAGCCGAGACCGTTACCATACATTTAAGTAAACCCATAAAGCAAACAAACTTGCATTCTAAAATTAAAACTAAACCTAATACAATTCTACGATTTATTGCTGGCTTAATTGATTATGGAATAATATTCTTCGGAACCTTATTTTTAATTTATTTTCTTGGAGATCGAACAGACGATGGCGGATTGGCATTAAGTGGAACATTTAGTTATTTGCCAATTTTACTATGGTTGTTTATGACTGTTGCGCTTGAAATTGGATTCGGAGCAACACTCGGAAATTCATTAGTTGGACTAAAACCGATTCCTAAAAACGGAATAAAAAGAAAACTGACTTTTGGCGAATCTTTTAAAAGACATTTGCTTGACCCTATTGATATGTTCTTTTTTGGGTTGGTTGGAATTATAACAATTAAGAATACTGATTTAAATCAAAGAGTTGGTGATTTATGGGCAAAAACTATTGTTGTACCAATTAAATCCCTGAAGAATTAATATCTGGATAATAAAAAGCAGAATAAAAACGTATGGTAACACCGTGTATAATTAATTGCTTTGGCAAGTGCTTATTTGGAAAATTCCTTCGGAATTTTCTCGCGTTCGTTTTTGTTTACTAAATTAGTTGCTTAACCACGCAACTAACCATACACAAAACCGTTGTGTGCAATATGAAAACAAAACTTATGAAAAGAATAATCTCACTATCGATTTTAATTCTGGTTTACGGACTTTCTTACTCGCAAGAAAATTGTGATAAATTTAAAATAGGTGAATTTCAGAATATTGAAAACGGAATTTTAAAAGCTAAAATTCAAAGGAATGACTCTATCCAAACTGAAGAATATGGAGAAAAGAAAATAACGCTGAAAATAATCTGGATTGATGGTTGTAGTTATCGACTGAAATTTTTGGACGGAAATGAAGCGTTTTGGAAATCGAGACCAAAAGACAAACCGACACCTGATTTGATTGTAAAAATCACAAATGTTAATGGAAACAAGTATACGCAAGAATCAAAATTTGACATTGATAATGACTTTGCCTATAAAAGTGAAATAACGAAAATTGAATAAAATACTGCACACAACAATGTATAACCGCAATTACGGCGGATTCGACTACGTCCGAATCCACTCGGAATTGCTAAAGCCAGTGTTCAACCGAAAAAACAGCAACTTTAAACCCGTAACTGACGGTTATACGAGACCGTTAGCAACAAGCTGAAAAAACAACTCTGAAATTTGAAATTATTAATCGCATTATCAATCATTCTGACCTTTTTCTCTTGTAATGACAAACGGAATGAATTGGAATCTGGATACCAAAAATGCATAAATGACAAAACTTTTGATAGAGGAATCCTTTACCCAGTGGAAACGTCGGAATCTGACATAGCGAGTTCAGTAAGTGTATTTGATTCAATTAAAAAATTTGAACATCATTTAAATAAAACAGGACACTTATCTGAATTAAATAAAAATGGATATTTAGCATTAATCACTGAAATTGACCAAGCTGAATTTCTTGAAAAAGAGTTTGAGGAATTTAAATCAAGTCATTATTTCATAGAGAATAATCTGATGACCGCATTGTTTTTTGAAGAATTATTTTATGATTGTGTTATGAGTTCCTTCAAGAACCAAATACATTATGACTTTATTTTAGAAACAAAGGACAAGGTTCAACTAAATTCCTATCCGAACAAAAAAATATTGACCGAATTAATAGGTAAAGTAGATTTTAAAAGTGAAACGCAAAGATTAATTGTTACTTATCTAATTTATTCTAACTTATATTGGAAATATGAAATGGAATAAAAGCCAGTTGCTAACACCGTGTATAATTAATTGCTTTGGCTAGTGCTCATCTGGAAAATTCCTTCGGAATTTTCTCTGGCAAGTTTTTGTTTACTAAATTAGTTGCTTAACCACGCAACTAACCATACACCAAACGTTGTGCAACATTTGACCAAAAATGTTCAATAATAGAACAAATTCTAAAAAAACGACCTCAATTATGATAGTTGAAATTGCAAAATGGGTTGTGATACTTTTCGGAATTTTTATAATTTTCATTGGGTTTGTAATGCTTATTAATCCAATAAAAGCGAGAAATACATTGAGAAAAGCTGGTAGTACAAATTTCATCAATTACGCAGAAATAACACTTCGATTGATTCCAGCAATAGCTTTGATATTATGTTCGGAATTTTCTAAATTCCCTATTGCGTTTAAAGTTTTTGGATGGATAATGCTCATAACATCTCTCATACTTTATATTGTCCCGAGAAAAATACATCACAAATTTTCAATGAAAAGTGCAGATATTCTTAAACCAATTTATTTCCAATTTATCTCGCCTTTTGCATTTTTATTTGGCGGATTATTAATTTATAACGTAACTTGAATTTGAATTCTGAAAAACTGAACGTAAAAAACGTTGCACAACACCGTATATAAACTATGGCTTGGTCAGTCCTCACTTGGAAAATCCTGCGGATTTTCCAAAGCCAGTTTTTATTAGGAAAGATCTGTGCCGAAACACGCCACAGCTCATATACCAAACGTTGTAGCACATTAAACAAAATAAAATGTTCAAAACAATTTTTTTATTCTTTTTAGGACTTTTAAGTTCGTGCGGCACGACTCAGCACAATGGAAAAGCACAATCTACAGGATCAGAAAGTGAAGCAGTTGGTGATTATAAAACAGGAATTTTTGAGGATTGCGGTCCTGGAGGAATTGAAAAAATTGAATACAAATATCGGATCGGAACTTGGAGTTTCTATTATCCAAATGGAGAATTAAAAGCTAAGGGATCTTTTGTTCCTGTAAAGACGACCATTTCCACCAGATGTGATGAAAATGAAGAAATAGACTTTAGCATTCCTCGTAACGATTGGGAGTTTTTTGATTCTACTGGTGGAAAATTAGAATCTTTATTCGGCTTTGAGGACAATCTTAATTGCGTTAAACAGGAAAGAGACGAACATTTAGGACTTTGGTATTGTTATAACCAAGAAGAAAATTTTGTCAGCCAGAGAGTAACATATTAAACGTGCTACAACATTGTATAACCGCAATTACGGCGGATTCGGATACGTCCGAATCCACTCGGAATTGCTAAAGTCTGTGCCAAACCGAAAATTAACGCATACCAACCCGTAACTGACGGTTATACGTTACCGTTGCCCACAATTTGAGAAAAATCGTAAATCAATGAAAATAAGTCTATTAATTGGAATTCTTTTTGGCTCAACTTTATTTGCGTGCGGAAACAAAAATGATGACAGATTTGTTTTCTTCCTTCACAATCGATTTTTAGAAGAACACGAACTGAATGAGTTGCATCCCGAATTTGGGCGGACTGAATATAACGAAATTATTGCTGAATTTAAAAAAGGAGGACTTAAAGTAATATCCGAAAAACGGAATGGAAATGTTAACGCAAGAGAATACGCAATCGGAATCGTAACCCAAATTGACAGTTTAATAAAGAACGAAATAGAACCGAGAAAAATAACTGTGGTTGGAACTTCAAAAGGCGGATATATTGCTCAATACGTTTCGACTTTAGCAAATAATCAAGATTTGAATTTTGTATTTATTGCAAGTTTTAGGAATAGTGATATTCAAAATATACCTGAAATCAATTTTTGCGGAAATATTTTAACGATTTACGAAAAGTCCGACCCATTTGGAGTTTCTTCATTGGAACGAAAGAAAATCTCGAATTGCGAAATAAAACACTTTAAAGAAATCGAACTGAATACAGGAATGGGACACGGATTTTTATTTAAACCATTAAATGAATGGATTGAACCGACAATAAAGTGGGCGAATGGAAATTACAACGTGGAATAAAAACTGTGGGCAACACCGTGTATAATTAATTGCTTGGTTCTAGCCTACTTGCGAAAATTCCTGCGGAATATTCACGGGTTCGTAAATGTTTACTAACTTAGTTGCTTAACCACGCAACTAACCATACACAATCACGTTACCACACATTTGGCAAAACCGATGAGAAAAGGAATTTTAATAACAATAATTGGCATTATAATTATCGGAATTGGATATTTTGGATTTCAAATGTTTGACTTTGCAAAAGGAGTAAAAGAAGATGTTAGACAAAATGCTAATCAGAATTTGATTCTGGTTGCTAATGACTATGAAATTGACTTAACCGATTTAGATTCTGTACGTGAAAACCTAAACGGATTTTGGATTCCTGAAAACAATATTAACGGAGAAAACATATTGTGGTTGGACTTTCATAAAGAGAAGAATTTCGCGACTTGGGAAACAATACCTTATACAGAAAAAATTAAACGAACTGAAGCACTACCAATGACTTCTTGTGGAACAATTGCTGGATTAATAAAATTAAATAGTAAAATCCAACTGGAATTTGTTGGTTTAGGAGGTTCTGACACGACCGAAATCGAATCTTTAACTAAAACAAAATTCAAATTGGACGGAATAACATATTTGAGACATAAAGGTTATGATTTTTTAAAAACTTGGAATGTTCACGGATATGAATCTGAAAAATAAAAAACGTGTGGTAACACCGTGTATAAGCTATGGCTTGTCCTCGCCCACTTGGAAAATCCTGCGGATTTTCCTCTGGCAAGTATCGGTTTGGAATTGTCCGTAACGAACCCACGCCACAGCTCATACACAAGACCGTTGGCAAACATATGAGAAAAATCAATCTACTAATATTAACATTCGTTCTTTTCGCTTCTTTACAAAGTTGTTCTCAAGGATATCCTGAAGAATTAAAAGTTGGAGTTTTTAAAACTACGACTGAATTAAATACGGTGAAATATTTATATCGGAATTTTGATTATCAATATATCTATTCGGAATCTCATCCTGGTGGAAACAAATTATCGAAAATAACGTGGAAAAAATCTGGTTATGAATTAGAAACTATAAATAAAACCAGCAAATTTGATTCCTTGACGCAAACTATAGTTCTTGACAAATATGAGAAGAATAGCTCATTTACAGAAACTACGTTTACAGACGGAATTGGATTAAAATTCACAACGAAATGGATAAGGATTGACAAGTCACCTGATAAGAAACTGATTGAAATAATGAAAGAAAACGGAATAAAACCGAAATAAATACGTTTGCCAACACCGTATATAATTTATTGCTAGTTATAGCCTACTTACGAAAATCCCCGCGGATTTTCTATTCGGTTTTTATTTTCTAAATTATGTGCTTAAACCACGCAACAAACCATATACAAAACCGTTGTAAAACATTTTGAAGAAACTCTGGAACATATTATTAATACTGATTGGAATAGGAAGTTTATTGCTTATCGCCTTTACGATTTTCGTTGCAACAGCTTTAGGAAAAAGAGGTGGTAATACAGAATATACCTCTACAGAGTATTTAATTTCCGAAAAACAGAATCCTAAATCCGAATTAATTTTAACGGACACTATTCCTCAAAGAAAAATGGATTATGAATTATATTTTTCGGAATTTGGTGGGCGAATGGACAATTTGCCTGTAGAAATAAAAATAACTGGAAATAAAATAATTGTATATAATAACGAAAAAAATCCTCTGACAGGTGGAAAAATATTAATTGAGGGAATTTTATTAAAACACAAAACTGGAAAGTGGATTATCGGAGAAACTGAAAATGACCAAAATGCGGAGGAAATTGGAGGATGTTCTGGGGGACCGACACCAATCGATTTTGAAACGAAAATAATAGAATGGTGTTAGAAAAAAACGTTTTACAACACCGTATATAAGCTATGGCTTGGTCAGTCCACACTTGGAAAATCCTCCGGATTTTCCAAAGTCAGTTTTTATCAGGAAAGGTCTGTGCCGAGACACGCCACAGCCCATATACATCAACGTTACCCATAAGCTGAACCAACCATTGAAAATACTACTTCACATAATAATTATTGTTTTTTTGACTGTTGTAACTCAAATTGGTGGAATAATATATTTGATTGCAATTTTGCTGGTTAAGAAAAGTGCGGAAAAGAAACGATTGAAACGCATTGGAATTTTCGCAGTTCTATATTTGCTTACAACATTTTTAATCGTTCCAAATGTCGCACCGATTTTCGGGCGTGAAAAAATAAAAGAATCGGAATTTTTAAAAGCTCATTCTTTATTTTACAAACTTGCTAATAGAAACTATGTGAGACCAGAATTGAACAAAACTATCGGACAAATTGCAACCGAATTTGAAATACAGAACACAGGAATAAAAATGGTTTATCTCGATGCCAATTTTCCTTTCATAAACAAATTTCCTCTTTTGCCTCATTTGAGCCACAACGATGGAAAAAAAATTGACGTTTCTCTGATTTACGAAAATGATAACGGACAATTGACAAATAAAAAGCCATCAATTAGTGGATATGGAGTTTATGAAATGCCAACGGAAAAAGAATATGACCAAGCCGAAGTTTGTAAGGTTAAAGGAAATTGGCAATATGATTTTCCGAAATATCTGACTTTAGGCACCATCAATAAAGACATTGAGTTTTCCGAAAAAGGAACTCGACAATTGGCAAAACTGATTTTAAAAGAAGATAATATTGGTAAATTATTCATCGAACCGCATTTAAAAACCCGACTGAATTTGAACAACGGAAAAGTACGGTTTCACGGATGTCAAGCAGTAAGACACGATGACCACATACATTTCCAACTGAAATAAAAGAAAAAGCCTATGGGTAACAACGTGTATAATTAATTGCTATGGCAAGTGCTTATCTGGAAAATTCCTTCGGAATTTTCTATGGCAAGTATTTGTTTACTAAATTAGTTGCTGAACCACGCAACTAACCATACACAAAACGTTGTGCATAATATGAAAAACCAAGCTTTGAGAACAATATTACTAATCGGAATTCTACTTTTTACTTACTCTTGCGGAGTAAATAAAAATGTGAAATCTAACTCAAATTCTGAATTACCAAAAGAACTTTTCCAACGTTGGAAATTGGATTACGGAATGGTAAACGGAGAAAAAATAAGCGGACTTCCAAAATCACCAAGTAATGACTACGAATTCAAACAGAATGGAGAATATCTTCTTTTCAACGAGGATGAAACTTATATGACTGGAACGTGGGAATATAATAGCGATGAAAAAATCATTTACACGAAACGTGACAATGGAGAAATAAATGGAAAAATAGCGGATTTAAAAGCGGAAAGCATAACTCTTATTCCAGCTGGAAAAGCTGTTGAGGGAACGCCTTTTGAAAACTTCCGATTTTATTACACACCGAAAACTGAATAAAATACTATGCACAACACCGTATAAAAAAAATTGCTAGTTTTAGCTAAACCAAAGTTAGTTGCTCGTTTGCTAGCTTCTGATTTTCCTTCGGAAAATCCTCGCACACAAACACGCAACTTTCCTTATACATAAACGTTGTGCGTAAGCTGAAAAAATGAATCGACTAACATTCATAATACTGATTTTCGGACTTTTAAGTTGTAATAATGGAAATCAAAAAAAAGATAAAATGGAATCACAAATTGCGGATTTAGAAACTCTAGCATTTGAGGGAATAAGTATAGATTTTCAATTTAATGCGGACAAACCGACTTTCGGAGATTTGTTTTTAATTGTTGGTTTTGAAAACCCTAATTTTATTCCGAACAGTAGAGAATTTGAAAAACTTGCTGAATTAGGATTTGAACAAACTGATGACTATTTCGCAATCAAAAACGAAACGGAAAATGGAGATGATGTAAAACTTTGGTTATTTCCAATAATAAATGGAGAAGAAGTTTATCACAATGACGGACCTTTTGATGCGATTAGAGTTTCGTATGTTATACTTAGAAATGACGAAAAAACGGCTGAACTTTATGAAAACACATTTAATTCAATAAAATCAAACTTAGATGTTACACCAAAGTTTGACGGAAAACGAATTGACAATTTTGGAGAAATAAAGAAAATAATAAACAAAACCGTTCAATACTGTAGAGAAGAATTAAAAGTAGAACCTGATTCTGATAAAGCTTTGCAACTAGATTGGTAATAAAGCCAGCGCACAACAACGTATAAAAACAATAGGGCAATTGTAGCAAAACCGAATGGTTCGGGCGCATTTGCGATGTCGCCAAATTTTTAAATTTGGCTTATTGACAAAAAAAAATAATAAGAATAATTTAAAAATTCGGCTTGTGTTCAACCGAATGGTAACAGCATATTTTCCGCCCTACTGTTCTTATACACAAACGTTGTACACAATACCCACTCAAACCCGAAACTGAATGTTAGAAGGAGAATATATTAAAAACAATACACGATTTTGCAAACCCCCAAGGTTTAATGAAAATCATCTTATTGAAAGAAATATAATTTTTATTTATTCTGACACAATAAAAGAAGATGTAATTAATCTATTGAACGAAGATGGAATTAATACCATTCGATTAACTACTCATAATTACAAACTTGACAATATTGATTTTTTAAAAAATTATGATTTGAGTTTTATTGAATCTATTGATATATTGAGTGATTCAATCAAAAACATAGACGGTATTTATAGTTTGAAAAACTTAAAAGCCATAAGTTCTAAAAACTCTAATATTGATTATACTCAATTTGAAAATCTAAAATCTGTTGGAATAAATATAGTTGACAAATATATAATCGACAAATTATCGATGACAACAAATTTAGAAAGATTAAGTCTTATGAATAAATATAGTGAAACGGACTTAAACAAAATTTCTGGAAACAAAAAAATGAAACAACTTACAATCAGAGGAAGTAAATTAACATCTCTGAAGGGATTAGAGAGTTTCCCTGAATTAGAGAGTTTGGAGTTATTTCATAACAGGAGTTTATTAAGTCTTGAAGGAATAACAGAAAACCATATTAAACTTAAAAAAATCTATATCTATATAGCACCAAAATTGTTTAAAGTCAACGAGTATTTGATTAAACTAACGAGGTTGAAATACTTACAATTAGAGGCTAAAGAAATCGATTCGTTCAAATTCCTTAATTCACTTAACGAGCTTGAACTTGTTGGAATACATAATTTACTGAATAACAGTGAAGATGGAGACAAAGAACCACTTTTGAAAGCTTTAAAGCGAACCAATGGACAAATATGGTAACGAAAAAGTACTGTGTACAACACCGTGTAAAAAACATTGCTTATTTTAGTTCAATCGTTTGGGCATTGCGTGTTTGCCAGCTTCCGATTTTCCTGCGGAAAATCCTCGCAAGCAAGCACGCAACGTCCTTTACACATTAACGTTGTAACACATTTCAAAAAAACTATGGGAATATTTGATAAGCTTTTTGGTTCTAAAAAAACCGATTCCAAAATTGAGGTTAAAATACCAAATAATGACAAATTAATTAGTCTTTTAGAAAGCTATGGAAAGAACCAAAGTAAAGAAAATTATCAAAAAGCTTTTAATGAAATAGTTGACGGGAATTCTTTCTTAATCCTTCCTTCCATTAATGATGGAAATGACAAAAACGAATGGAAAACACTCAAAAAAGATTCGACATTAAAATTAACTTCTGTTTTTAATCAAGATGGCTTAAAAGTTTTGGGAGCTTTTACAACACCAGAAAAACTTTTGGAATGGTCAAAGAAAGAAACTGAATACACAGCGATGAACGCAAAAGATGCGATTGATTTTTGCCAAACTCACGGAATTGACCGAATTGTAATCGATTCAGATTCATCAACAATGTTCATTTTAGAGAGAAATAAGGAAAATGTAAAAACTGAAACAATTCAAGAAGAAACAGAAGTACAAGTTGGAACGCCAATGAAACCGATTTCTGCAAAAAATCTGATAAAGTTCCAGCAGAATTTCGCAAAAGTTGATGTGATTAAAGAAGTTTATCAATATGCAATGGTTCGAAATAACGAGAGTATTTTAGTACTTGGATATGTACTTGACACATATACAGATAATTCGAGAACTGCTTGTATTCATACTATACAGAATTCTATGGATGGAGAAACTTTAGAATTACCATTAGAAATGTTTATGTTGGAAGATGAAAGTTGGCTTCAAACCGTAAAAGGAATTGAGAATTCATTAATATACAGTCGATAAAAAACGTGTTACAACAACGTATATATCTCATAGCTAGTTAGTTGATTAATCAAAGTTAAGGCTTATTTGCAAGTCCGCCAAATTTTTTAATTTGGCTTATTGAGTAAAAAAGATAATAAGAAAATTAAAAAATTCGGCTCGTGCTTCATCTGAAAATAATTTCATAATTTGCACGCTACGAGCCATATACAGAGACGTTGCCCACAATATGAAAAAAGCTCTTTTGATATTAATAATTGGAATTCTAAATTGGAATTGCAACTCTGATAAAAAAAGTTACGAACCGAATTTAGCAATGATAAATCAAAAATCGGAACAAGACAATTCATTCGAAAAAGGGAAAACCTTATTCAAAGAGAATTGTGTTGCTTGCCATTATATCGGAATGAACAAAATAGCGACCGCACCAGCATTAGGCGGAATAACAGAAAGGCGTAATAAAGAATGGCTTTATAACTATACAAGAAACTCAAGTGAAATGTATAAAAATGGCGATAGCATTGCGATTGAATTAAGAAATCAAGGTTGGGCGTTAATGTTTTCGTTTCCGAATTTGACTGACAAAAACTTGGATGACATATATCACTTTGTGGAAAAGCAATACGAATTGACTAAAAAACGGAATAAATAAATACTGTAGGCAACAACGGCTATAATTCATTGCGGCTGAATTCCTAATCGGAATTCACCACAATTTTGCTATCTTTCGGCTACGGCGGAAAGAATCCTGCGGATTTTTCCGCAACGAAATCATAGCCAAAACCGCTCATAACGCTAGCTTCTAACACCTTCTCGCGGAGCGATTTTTTTTTAGAATTTTAACTCAGATAATTTTGAAAAATACCAGTTCCCAAAAAAAATTCTTATTGACGACGTTCAGCTTTCAATTCCCACCTACCTATTGTAAAAACTCTCGATTTCAAAAACACTATGTCTCCAAATCACCAACAGCCGAAGCTGTCAATCTTTATATGCTATAATTTCGAATATATTTTCGTTAAAAATTATTCTAATTTATAGCAACGGCATTTTATACCTCTAGTTTCAATTTACAATTTGCAAAAAAAAGTATTAAGAGTTTTAATCAAAACTTCAAAGTATATGATTAACATAATTACTAAGATTAATCAAATTTTCCAGAATCAATTAATTTATCTATATTCCCAATGAAATTAATTAATAATTGAAAGTTTAAACTACATACGATTCTGCATACGTTTTTCTGTATTATGAGCTAGAAACCCCAGTAAATACGTTAAGATATTTACACCTATGAGTTCATAACCCGGAGGTCACGAGTTCAATTCTCGTTCTCGCTACAGTCTTAATCGGTTTCAAACAAAAGGTTTAGTTCACTCTAAACCTTTTTTTTATGATTACATTAAATGACTTTATTACCTTTGAACACGATTTGGAACACGATTCAGAACACGATTTGGCACACAAAAAAGATTTTTCCGTACCTAAGATATATAGCGCCAATGGCGATCTATCTAAGAGATGGTATGTGCGTTTCTCTTTTAGAAATCCAGATACTGGCAAACTTGAAAGACAAAACAACATTTATGGCAATGCCAATAACTATACAAATAAGGAAGATAGGTTGGCATTGTTATCACGCTACCGTAGAAGACTTTTAAAACTACTTAAGGCAGGTTACAACCCGAACATAGATAATACCGAGTTTCATAAATCTCAGTTGCTTAAAACCGATCTAAAAAATTCTTTAGCTGAAAAAGCCGAAAAGTCATTTGTACCGCAAATTGAATATCCAAAAGCCACAGCTAACCTCAAACCTTCTGAAACTATCTCTAAAACCGAATTAAAAGAAGATACACCAGAGGATTTAGGAATGCCAATTAGAGAAGCACTTGATTTTAGTTTAAAAATCAAGGAAAAACAAATTGGTGCTCGATCGCATAAAGATTATGAATACACGAGTAACGCTTTAGTTAAATGGCTCGAAGAAAACAGACCTAAACTCAAATCTATTGAGCAGATCAACAAAAAAGCTGCACTGGATTTTCTAAACTCTGTATTGTTGAGATCTAGTTCTAGAAACAGAAATAATATCAGACTTCACTTGAGTAGCCTTTTTCAAACACTAGAGGATAATGAGATAATTAGTTCCAATCCCATTAAAAAGATTCCTGCATTGCGAAGTATTCCCAAACGTAATAAATCCTATACCACCGAAGAACATAAAAAGATCTTTGATTATTTAAAAGGTGAAGACCCTATACTACTACTCTATATTAAATTTATCAGTTATAATTTATTGAGACCAGTGGAAGTTTGCAGATTGAGGGTAAGGGATGTTAATGTAAAGGACAAAACACTGCAATTTAAAGCTAAGAATAGTCCGTTAAAGACTAAACTAATTCCGCAGATCATATTAGAAGAATTACCCGATTTAAGTAAATTAAATCCAGATGCTTTTCTATTCACTCCTATAAAAATTGGCGGTGAATGGGATACTGCGGATGTAAATAAGAGTAATTATTTCTCTAAGCGTTTTAAGAATGTTGTAAAGGATCATTTTAATCTAGATAAAGATCAAACCCTTTATAGTTTTAGACATACATTCATTACGATTTTATACCAATCTCTTGTCAAAAACTCATCTCCTCATGCAGCTAAAAGTGAGTTGATGGGGATTACTGGACATTCTACCATGGATGCTCTAGAAAAGTATTTGAGAGATATTGATGCTGTTTTACCAAAGGACTATTCTAAACATTTGAATAATGATTGATACTACGGATATTCTAAACGCCAACATCATCCAGAAATATTTATTTTATATACCTAGTTCTGTACATTCAAAAGTTGAAAATTCAGTATTAAAAGGTTTTATACCCAAAGAGGGCTATGATGATATTGTATATTACAAGGAAAAAGGAAATGCGATTTCAAATGATCTGGAAAGCATAATTATACCTGAAATCCTTACCAAGGAAAGAATTTTAAAAAAGAACTTGGTGCTCTTATTGGATACCAAATCAAAAATTAGTCCTGCTGTATTTGACATGATATTGGAAGATTACATAAAATACATCAACGGTCACCAATACATTACCACTTGGATGCATGAAAATATTAGATCTGTTTTCCCAGATGTAAACGACATAATTATAAATGCTTTTAAAATTCAGGCAGATTATTTCACTCAACACTGCTTAAAAGTGAAACATCAATTTCGAATTGAGAAACCAGAACCAACAATTACTGATACTGATATTTTTAAAACGTTAAAATCTCAGTTTTCAAAATCTATAGAAACAACTAATCCTATCGTTTTTGAAAAGCATAAAAAATCAAAAAAGATAAAAACTATCGCTGAAAGGAAGAGAAAAAAATCTTTTACTGATAAAGAGATTGATGAATTTTTGTTGGAGACTGTATTTAGTGTTAAGCTGTAATTTTTGAGTACAATTGTAGTCAATAATTCGAATAATTTAGAAAAATTTACTAATTTAGCGTCAAACAAACGTTTATTATACGCTAAATGAAAGATTCTGAATTTTATATCTGTAAGTATTGTTATCAAGAATTTACTCCAAAAAGACGACGAGTACAGAAGTTTTGCAGCAATACTTGTCGTTCAAAAGCTCATCATGCGAGGAAGACAAAAAAAGTTTCAGGCTTAACCAAATCCGAAAAAATTTCAGTTCCCGATAATATCCCTGCTCCTAAAAAAGAGGGTATGTCTATGGCTGGTGTTGGAAATGCTGCTACTGGAACTTTAGCTGCACAAGCCTTAACAAAATTATTCACAAAAGAATCCAATAAACCTGCCACTAAAGGTGATCTAATTCAACTAGTGGAAAAATTGAATGGTAGATATCATTTAATAACTAATATGAATCCGAACTTTAAAGGTGAATATCCTTATTTTGATTTAGTGGATGGTATTTTGGTTTATATTAAGACTATGTAGCCTTTATTCAGGACGGGGCAGCATTATTGGCAACGTTTCTGTGTGTGTTTAGTTGCGTGGCAAAGCATAGAATTTAGCAAATACAAACCGAATAGAAAATCCGCGAGGATTTTCGTAAGTAAGCGAGAACTAGCCATTAATTATATACGGTGTTGGCAGTAGGTGTTTTGTTCAGATGTTCTAAATGTTAAAAAGGTAGCAAAATCTCCAGCTACCTTTTTGTTTTTGACCTCTTTTACCAAGGACTGTTGCCTCTGCAAGTGTGTGAAAATAATTATATCTAACATAAATGCTTGATATAACCTGGAGATTGGCATTGGCATTATTGTTAAGAGTAAACTTCTTGACTCTTTTTATTTTCTAATTCTTTCGCTAAGTTAAACCTTTCCCATTTAGTAAACCAATATTTATGATTTTTATGGAATTTAAGTAATTTTTCAGAGTCTGAAATTGTCTTTTTTATTTGTGAAAAATTTTTATCCTCACGATAATGAACTAGCAGTTTTGTTTTTATTCTTAATTCTAAATATGGACAAGCTAATAAGTCAAGTATTAAATGTGCCATTTCCGAAGATTTGCCTCTTTTTTCATTTGGGTATTCTCTTATGTAATTGAAAGTATATGCTATTAAAGCTTCTTTTACCTTTTTATATTTTTGAGAATGTCCTATGTAATAAAACAAGACAACTATTGAAAAATAATTTAATGTATTATTATTAATTATGATTTTTTCTAAATCTTTTTCTTGTGAAACGTTTAAGAATTTTATTAATATTTCTTCTGGTAATCTATATTCTTTTCCTATATCCCTTAATAGTGTAAATAGATAAAGAGATTCTACTTGTGCATACTCATTCAGAGCATTTTTCCTTAAAATAAAACTTGACTCATCAAGTATTTTTTTGAACACACGTTCTCTGTTATTTTGACTAAGTTTAAATTTTTTAGTTGCTTTATTTTTTTCTTTAAAAAGTTGAATTATTTTTGAAAGAATTAGACTCACTTTAATTGTTGAGTTTACTCTTGGAGAAACTGAATAAATAAAGAAAATAAAATCAATTACACCTTCAATATGGGAAGTAAATAAACTTTCCGTTTTTCTAAGTTTTAGTAAATCAGATTTAGAGAATGCTTTGTCTTCATTATCTTCAAGATATTTAAAAAATATATTTTCAAAAGAAATTAAGTTCTTTTCAATTTTGCTCGAAAGAAGAGCTAAACTGTAATTCAAAACATCTTTATAATCAACTTGAGATTCTTTTATGATTATTTTGTAACGTGTTGCTAATTTATTAGGATTGAATGATAATTCAAATTTGTGGTTTAGTAAAGAAACTTCATCATCTTCATCTTTCTTGTCTATTTCCTTTTCTTCTATTTCCGTTATTTTAAATTTAGGGTTATCAGAAAATAAATCAATAATTTTGTTTTTTGCAATTGTTATCTCAGTTATAATTGGCTTGTTATATTCTTCTGTTTTAGAATTATTAATTGATAATTTATATTTTTTTAATTCGTGTTTAAGTAATTTTAAAATTTCGTCTTTTAAAACGTTATCATCGCAGAACAAGAAATAATCATCAACATAACGATACATTTCATAGTCTACTTTAAGTAAAAAATTATTTTCTTTTAACTTTTTCTCTATTGTTATATCTATTTTTTGTAAAATAATTTCAGCAAATATTCTAGAAAATTCTGGGCCTATCAAGATACCGTTGGTTTCTCCGTAATTCGCATATTGAATAAATTTATCGAATTTTCCTGTAAAGGTATTTTTAGAACTATTTACGTTTTCTTTTACAACATCTAAACCTAATACAGCCCAAGAAATTGAATGAGTATAAATACTGTCAAAGCACTTAGAAATATCAAATTTAAATAAATGATTAAATTTCTTTTCTGCTCTTTGATACCTATAATGTTCGAAGAATTGATAGATGTTAGTGTATTTGCTATAAGAAAAAAAAGTTTTTAAGTTTTCATATTCTTTCCCACTTAGTTCTAAAAAATCAGAAACGTCCCCTTTATTTGTTTGATGAAGTTTGTCATTAAAGAAAGTAAACTTAGCTACATTGTCTGGTTTTCTTATACTATAATTACTTAAAGAACAAGAGTAAATAATGGATTCTTTATATTGCTCGTAAAACTCTATCAACTCTAATTGGTTAATTGGATGAACTAATGCAAGTTCTCTAAAGTCTTTTTCTTTATGACCTATTTTATAAGTAAATGGAATTTTTCTAGTATTAGGGTCTGAAATATTTGTAGAAAATAATATTTTTAAAATTATTTTAAAAGCATCAAAGTAATCATCCTTAAAATTTGTTTTATACTTAATCGTATTATTTTTAAATTCTAATTCATTATTGACTAGAAACCGATACAAATATCTGTTTGAAAATGTAATAGGAACCTCATATGGTAGTACGTCAGAAATAATGGCTCTCTCTATGGTGTATTTTATATGTTTTTTCTTTTTGCTCATTACTTCCAAATAGATTTAATTACCTCAAACTTGTTTGTTGCTCTTTTGAATTTTTTAAAATAAAAACTTGTTTCTCTTGGGTTTAGTTTAAAAGAATAAAAGTTTTTTTCTTTATTATTAAATCCTTTTTGGAAACTATATTTCTGCATTAAGAAAAGTTTCAATTTTATTTTATCAATTCCAATTTTAGGAGGTGGATTTAAATCACGTAATGCTGTAGATAGTTTTCTGTCTAATATTTTTAAACTATTATAAGTAACCTTATTTAGTTTCAGCATTTGATTAGAGTAATAGACGCCTGCCTTTACATTTCTTTTGTTATTGTTAAGATGGAAATTTCCGGTAAGGAATTTTAATCTCGCGATTAAAATATTTCTGGCTTCTTTTTCGTTATATTTTGAATTTTGATTATAGTTTGTGACTGATTTTTTTAATCTCTCGTTATACCTTTCAATTTTATTATCTGAAATTTCTAGAAGTAATTGAAAGTTTGATTTATTATCTGTTGTTTCAGTTCTTTTTAAATTAAAACAATAGCGTAAGTAGTTAAATGATTTATTATAGTTACCTTTTTTGGGTAAATTGATTATTTCTGTTTTTGAAGATTCTCCATCACTACCATCTTTAAGAATAAGATTGTTTTTAACGCAAATTATATTTTTTATTTCGTGTAAGTAATCTCTTTTTGTTGATTCTGTTTTAGGGCAAATAATTACAATTATATCATCAACATAGCGTGCGTAATAAATTACATCTTCTAATGCTTTAATCTCATTATCTATATCTCGCATATATAATTCAGATAAATATGCGCTAATACCAATACCTCTTGGAACACCTTTTCCCAATGGTATTTTAGTTTTGTCTTTTTTATCCTCAAATTCATAGAAAAGTCTTTTTATCAATTTTTTAGAAAATGGAGAAAGTAAAGTGTTGTTCTCTATTTTTTTAAAGAGCTTATCTTGAGGTATAGACTCATAAAATGATTTTATATCAGTCTTAATAATTATTTTAGGAAATCCATCGGAAGCAATATCAAATATTTGCTTTATAATCTTATTTCTGTCTGCTTGTATTACCTTAAAAGTCTTAAATATGTTTAGTTGTAGTTGCTTTACAGCATAATATGAAGCAGGATCATTTTCAACTGTATAAACTTCTTTTGTTGAATTATATATTATTTTGAATTGAAAAGGAGTGTTTTGGCTATTAATTGTATTAGAGTAATTTTCAAAAATAGATAGCCTAATTTCTTCTTTTTCGTTATTTATTACTTCTAATCTTTCTGCAAAATCATCTAATTCTTCTTTAGAAAGTGTTTTTTGTTTCTTTAGGCTTAATTTTTCTCCAACAGTATTTTTAAACTCTTGATGTTTATTTAAATATTCTTGAGTAAAATGAGATTTATCAAAGTTTCCCTTTCTGTTTTCTTTTAAAAATAATTTATTAAAATTACTACTTGAAAAGGATTGGTCTAACATTATTTTTTCTATTTAATTTTTTTGATTTCGGAAATTGTTCTCTTCACTTACTGCCAACGTTTATGTATAAGAATAGTTGCGGGTTTGTATGCGAGGATTTTCCGAAGAAATCAGACGTTACAAACACGCAACGCCCTTTGATTGAGCACTAAACCGCAATTATTTTTATACGGTGTTAGCAATAGTTATTTTAATAATTCGTCTGTTAATTTTTTTATTTCAGATTTCTCTTTATCCAATTCATTAGGAATAATTTCTATTATGTCATAAAAATTAGAAGCTAATTCAGGATATGTCTCTAATATGAATTTTTTGGATTCTTCCGTTGTTTCAATGCATTTCTCTAAAGCATGTAAGGCGTTTTCGGTTGATATTCTTACACCTTTTCCTTTGTCAATTGCTTTGTAATATTTTACACATTGCATCCACCAATAAAACTTATTTGAATAATCTCCAGGTTTTTTCCCTTTGATGCTATTAGCAAACAATCTGGCACTTTCTCCTTTGACGAAATTTAATTCTCCTTCAAACTCTGCTTTAAATTCCTGTATTAATTTATCCTTTTCTTCTTGAAATATTTTATCAGTCTCTTTAATGATTTCCGTTTTAACAATCTTTTTGTTATACAGCCAAGTTGCTCCTGCAAACAGAGCAATTATTCCTAAAAAAACAACTATTATTAAATTATATGTTTGGTTCTGAGAATTAATAATTTCCTTATAAATTTCTGAATTGTCAGAAACTGGATGAATAGTTTTTTCAATAATTTTTACTATTGTGTCTCTAATTATTTCTTGTTTTTGCATTCAGTCTTTAATTTTTGCTAAGGTTCTTGTATATGGCTCGTAGCGTGCAAATTAGCGATAATTTTTCGGTTGAGCACAAGCCAGATTTTTAAATTTTACTATTTATCTTTTTTGTTGGAAATCGTCAAATTTAAAAATTTGGCGACTTTCTAAAAATGCATAAGCCTTTGTATTTGCAATGACTTACGCTATTTTTTATATACATTGTTACCACACGTTTTTATTCACAAGTAACTCTATTAATTTTCTTTCCCCAACCTTTATCTTCCGAATACTCAAAGGACTTAAACTTTGTAATATCTGGAATGTGTTCTAATTTTAATTCAGACATTTTGATTACTTCCAAAGTTGGTTCGAGTGTCCAACTACTATATTCGTCAGTTCCGCCATAAAGATTTCCTGTTCCGATTTCTATTACTTTTTCTATCATACTTATAAAGTCAGTATCAGAATTTTCATAAAACTTCTTCAATTCATAATATTCATTTATAGTAATAGTTGGGTATTCAGATTCTATTTTTTCTGGTTTAATATTCAGAATATGTTTAGGATTGAAGTCGCTTATTTTTTCGTCCCAAACATCTAATTCATCGGAAGTCGTAAACTCCCATAAAATATCAAAAACTTTATCAATCAATTCATCATTAATCTCATTCTCTTTTACATATTGTTCCAAGCATTTCATTCCGTAAGCTAATCTTCCGCGAATGGATATTTTCTTTAGGATTTCTATTTGCTTGTCGATATTCATTCAGTTTTTCTCAAATGTGTGGTAACGTTGTTGTATACGGTTTGTTGGGTGGTTTAAGCACCTACTTTAGCAAATAAAAACCGAATAGAAAATCCGTGAGGATTTTCGTAAGTAGGCTAGAACTAGCAATAAATTATATACGGTGTTAGCAACTGGGCTTTTATTCATCAGCTAAAAAGTTATCAAAGAAATCAGAAGCTCCTGACACTTTAAATAAAACAGTTTCCATTAAATCAACAATTCGTTCGTCATCGGGAAATTGCCATCCGCCTTTTCCGTTTTCATCAATAAATTCTAATCTACATCTAGGAACCCAATCCCAATTATCTTCATCAGTATAGTGTCGGAATTCATATTTGTAAATTCTGAATTTTTTATCTGAAACAACTGTTACATAAGGATTTCCAATTAATCTTTCCATTCCAGATAATGAGTCAATTGGAATAGTCCATAACTTCCATTTTATTTCGTCTGCTTTTGTCAAGTCGTTTAACTTTAAAACAGTTCTAGATACTTTGCTAGTCATATTTATAATGATTTGTCTTTATTCTTTCTAATATTATCCACTTGATTTATAACTTCATAAAGGCGTCCATAAATTTCCCAAACATCATCGTATGTTGTTTTATAAAGTCTATTTGGATATTTTTTAATGTACGAAACAAAAGTTTTCTCTTCGTTGTTTTTTTGAGCAAAAGGTTTTTCTAATCTTTTCTCTATGAATTTTGCGAGATTACTAGCTTTTTTCTTTTCCCAATAGCCCATTTTACTTTTTAAATCTCTTAATTCTGAACTACAAATTCGAAGCTCTTTTTTTATTACATCTCGATTTTCATCGTAATCATTTGTTAGATTATTGAGTCTGCCAGCTATTTGACGAATTGATTTTAAATGTCCCTTGATTCGTGTATCAAATATGTAACTTAACTTAAGTTTAGATAGTTCCGATTTAACAAATAATGCTACAATCAAAGAAATAATTGTTATTCCAAAACCAACAATCTCAAGAACATTTGCCCAAGTATCTAATTCCCAATTTTTAAATAATTTTTCTAACATTAATTAATATTCGAATGTTTCTTTAGCCTTGTTGCTAACGGTCTTGTGTATGAAACGTAGCGGATAAATAAACGCTAACTTTTTGGATTTAGAACGAGCCGAATTTTTATTTTTTATGTTTAAATTTTACTTTATAAATATATAAAAATAAAAATTTGGCGTACTTTGTATATAAGCAAAAACCTCTCGGAAAGCCTATAATAGCTATGTTTTATACACGTTGCCACCTGCTGGCTTTCCTCAGCCTCTTATCAACTAAAGCTAAATATTTCATTCCATTTTGATTTGGAATATCAGTATCATTTTCAATTTGAGTAGCAGCATATATTGCTCCAGCTAAAGCAGTTGCACCTCCAATTATAGCTCCATCTGTTCCAGCAGTAGCTAAACCAATTGAACTTGAAACAATTCCGCACACAGTACCGAAAAAGACTTGACCAAATTTGCTTTCTCCCATTTTTGCACTTAGTTCCAATTTACTATGCTCTAAGTCTTTAATCGTTTCTATGAATAAAGGACTTTCTTCTTCTATATTTGGATTTAAAGCGATTAATTCGACTTTAGTTTTAAAAGCGTTCAAAATATCTCTATGCTTATCCTTAAACTTTCTAAGTTGCATTAAATCAATATTTTCAGGAAATGGTATTAGTTGGTCTAAAATAGTTTCTCTTTTATGTTGTTCTTTCTGTTTGGTTTTAAAAACTTTCTTCGATTTTGTTGCGAGTGTAAACCGTTTGTAAAAAACATCGGTGGTTGGTAAATAATTGAGTTTTTTACCAACTACTGAAGCCAAGTATGTCATCATTTCGTTAGCTGTCTTTTGCTCAACAATAAACCATTCGTAGTTTTCCCTTTCAGCTAAACCTATCTCTTCTAGGTGATTAAAGATTTCATTGTCAAATTTATTTACGCTAATTCTTGGTCCATTAAGCCTAAATTTATTTTCATTTATTCTTCCATACCTACCTCTTTCAAATCTATGTAAACGTGACTGTAGTTTGAAATTTTCACTTTTTGTATAATCTATAAAAGTTTTTGATAATTGGAATGGTTCATCTAAAACCTCCATTGGATTTATTGGAATTACTAATTCATTTTGAACCAATTCTCGCATAAATGGTTCATAGTTTTTAGGTTCGTAAAAGTAGTTTTGAGGAACAATCGAACCTACTGTTTCATAATATAATAGAGAACGAGTTGTCCAATCCGTTCTTGGAATATTTATGTAAGGATAGTATAATAAATTTTCCATAGTTTGGCTTTTTGTCTTATATAAATAATCTGTAATCATATGTTCTACCTTCAAATCTTGAAAGTAATTTTCCAATTCTCGCAATCTTATTTGATGAGTCGATAGTTGAAGGAAGCTTTGAGTATAAATCCAATGAATTCCAATTCATTTTAGTTAAGCTTAAAATTTCTGTTGAAATTAAGTCAATATTAGATTCTCCGTAATGCTTAGTTATTTTTACTGGTGCTGGGATACTTCTACCGCCTAAGTAGAATTTATAATTCGGTTGTCGAACAGAAGGCACAATTCCGTGAGTCCATAATAGGGCAGTGTGTTTATTCGTTACAATACAGGTTCCTCTTGAAATGGGAAACTTATCTACTTGTAATTCTTTATTATATACGCTCATTGCCACAAAACGTGCATCAGGTTCAAAACTGATTTCAATAAGGTCTATTTTTTTGATTCCAGCCTTATGTAAACTAGCTTTAATTCCGTCTATTTCATCTTGTGTAAACTTTGTTCTTTTGTGTATAACTACTCTTTCAGGAAGTTTATCTAGTGATTCGTAAAACAGCTCTCTAATTGAAACTCCAAATTGAAAAGCATCTTTAAATGATAAAAAAGGATTGTTTTGCTTATCAAGGAAATAGTTGTCGATTTTAGATAACTTATATTTTAAACCCTGACCGTTTGAATCATAAATGTGACTACAACCAATAACAATTTCTGATTTATCTTTTATTTTTGAAATACTATACCCAATTCCAGCATATGCTGTGTTTTTTTCCTGATTATTTAAAATCCAAGGTGTTCTTAAAGATTTCACATAAAATGATAATGATAACCACCAATTAATCTGACAAGTTAAATTGTCTTCTAATGTTTTCTCTCTAATTAATTGTGTCGCAATTCCTTTTGAAGCAGCAAATGCTTTTACATAATCGTGTAAGTCAAAACTTTCTTCTTTGTTTACAAAACTTTCAAAATTTTGCCATTCGTTTGGAATAAAAATAACGATTGTACTTTGACTTTGGGTATTCGCTATTTGTTCAATTTTTGAAGTTATAAGTCTAGCGAGTTTAATTGCATTTTCGTGTGCTTCAAGTTCATTTTCACCTCTAAAATCAATATCCAACCAACTTCCATCATTCTCAAAGTATGGAATGTTTAAGGGAATATTATAAATTGATGAAAAGCCTGGGTAATCTATTAAGTAATCAGGGTTTATATTGTCAGTTGAGTGTTTTGTTTGTAGTTGGGAAAGAAAGGCATAAAACTTATTTGAATATTTTCCTCCACAAATAACAGATAAGTTTATTTCATTAGATAAGATTAATCCATTTAGATTAACATCATAAGGACGATTATTTACTAAACCTCTCATTGGATGGTAATCTTTGAACTCCATATCTGATGAAATGTTACGGAAAACAAGTTGTGGTTCTAAAAATTGAACACCTTTAAATTGAGTTTGTCTATTATCGTATTCTTTTGGTGCGTAACCTCTAAATTTAGGGTCTAGAACATTTATTTCTCCAAACGCTGTACTTGAAGATATTTGAAATTCAAGACCACTACCAGATTGAAGCGGATATTCAAATTTTATTCTAGGTTTATTAAATAAAAGCTTATTCCAGTTTTCTAATATTTCGTCATACTTATTGTTATATAATTTCTCTAAGTTGTATTTACTAATAGTTAGTTTGTCTGTTTTTGAAATTTCTTGGTCAGAGGTTAAGTTTATTGTTGGTGTAAAAGTTAAGTAGCCAAAGCTTTTGTTTTTATCAAAGTAAAATGAAAGAAATAACGCTTTATGAATTTTGATGCTTTTATATTCACTTTCATTTGAAGTCAACCATATTTTATTTTTATTATTGGTGGAAATTCTTTTGTCATTGGCAAAATGTTTCAAAATTGCTTGCAGCATTAAAGACTTGAAAGCTGATACATTTTCTACATCAAACTTACTTATAGATTCTCTTTTAATATCACTTTTTAAAAGACCATTAAATGCCTTTGAAATATCGGTTAGTGTTCCAATTGCAAATACTTTTCTTTTAAAGGGAACTGCACAAATATTATTTGCTTGGCAAATGGTTTTTAAAAAACTCCAAGGTTTTTCATCCTTATAGTCAATTTCAAATTGAAATATCTCTTTTGGAAAAACAACAGGGTGTAAATTACTTTTAATATATTTCCCTGTATTTGAAAAATTTAAATGAAACTCTGTTTTTAAATACTCTTCATTTTCTGAGCTTTCAAGTGCATTTTGAATTTCTTGTGAAAGAGAATCATTATCCTCAAATGCTGATTTAGCTAAATGAATTATAGTCTTATCAAATCCGTCTGTTGTTACGTAATGAGCTTCTCTTCCAGAATCTCGAACAGTTCTAAGCAACCTAGCTACTTCGTCCGATATTTCACTTCCATAACCACACCAATACAATCTTCCAGCCCCTTTTCGAGTAAAAGCTTTTGTTAATGCGTCCATTAAAGATTTATCTCTTCCACTATAACCAGTAATTATCAAATTTTTATCTAGATGATAATTAGATAGATTTTCAATAAACACTTCATTTTGTGAATCTAACTCTTCTACTGTGTTTTTTAATGAACTGAATTTATAATCACCGTGAAGAGCGATTGCAAGAAGTTCTTTATTGCTTTGATTCCGATAGATTCTGTCTACATTATCTAGATTTATTTCTATTGGTGTCAGCTTGTTCTGATGAGCTGAACGAACAATAAGTCCGTCAAAATTAGTAGTCCAAACAGACTTGATGATATTATGCTCTGCAAGTAAGCATAATAGTTTATATCCAATATAGGGCTCTTTATTTTCTATTAGACTTAAAAAGTATTTTCTTCTATCATCACTAATTGGATATGCCTTTTCTGCAAAAAAGGAATATTCTTCATTAGAGTCTAATTCAGGATATTCTCCTTGACTATCCAGCCATTTTTGTATGCTTTTTCTAACAGAATCCTCTTTGTAATTTTTATAATAATCAGATGCGTTTATATTCTTAGAGAGATAAATGTCTTTTTTCCATTCCCAAATACAGTCATATGCAGATTGAATTCCTGAACTTATTGAAGCACCAGCTCCTAACAAGATTGAATGAGGAACATCAGTATTTCTTTTAAAAGACCTTAAAAAAGCATCATAATCTAGTCTTAATTCTTCTGTCATTCAGTTTGTTTTTTTTAGCTTGCAGGTAACGTTGTTGTATATGGTTTGTTGCGTGTTTTTAGCACTTAATTTAGTAAGTAATTACCGAGCAAGAAAGTCCGCGAGGACTTTCACAAGTAGGCAAGAAGCCAGCAATAAATTATATACGGTGTTGTAAGGCGTTATTTATCACTTTGGTTAAATGGATTTTGATTGAATCTAAAAGAAATAGATATAAAAGGATTTAGTTTATATAATTCTTCGTGAAGCTGGTCTTTGTTCAAGTTTTCAGTTATTATTTGTCCTTCTTCATATTGTCCTAACAAGACGTTTTGCTTATGAGCAACTAATCCAATATGTATTCTTAAATTTTGATTATAAGAAATTGTTGGGCTTAAAAATACTGTTGGACTTTCAAAATCAAAACCAAGACCTCCAGAAAGTCCGATATTCCAAGGTTTATTTATAGATTTTGTTGGCATCCAAGTGAAAAATATTGATGGTGCAAAATTCATTGATTTTCGGTTATTCGTTTTAGTAATGGAATAAACTGAATCCATTTCTTTAGCATAAAAAATATTTTCTTTATTAAATCCTTGTGTTATAAATGAAAATCCATATGAAACTTGCCATTGACCTCTTGATTCTGTTGAATAAATTTGTGTCCACTTTAAAGTCTTACCATCTTCATTAGTTCGAGTTATTACAACTTCCAATTGTTCTCCACGTTTAAGACTACCTTCCCAAATCTTATTTTTTGTTAATTCAATTATTGCTTTTGCGTCTTTGAGATGACTTTTTAAGCATCCTTCATCTGTGGTATCTCTTTCGACAAGGACTTTTTCTATTTCCTTAATTCTTTTTCTAATATCTTTTAGTTTTGAAGATAGTTCTTCTTCATTATCAAGTTCATAAATTTCATAAACCTCTGTAATAAAACCTGCACACATTGTCATTCCACCTCCAGTTGTTTCAATTTCTTTAGCTTCTGAAGGAATAATTAACTCTTCTATTGGAATTGCTTTTTTGGTGATGCTGATATTGTATTCTTTTAAAGGTATTTTATTATCTATTGATATTTCAAAGGTTTTGTTATGAATAACAGTCCTTTTTTGAGTTTCGTTGATTGTTTTAGACAAATCAATTGTGTGTGATTGACTAAATACTGATATTGAAATCAGTTGAATCAGAATTACAATTTTTAGTTTCATATTATGGTTGTTTTTAATGACTTACAACAATTAGATATAGACAATTACCTATATCCATTTTATATAAATCATAAACTGTTTGTTTATGATTTCATTTTATTCAGCATACAAGAAACTGAAAATAAACGAAATATCATATACGTAGTTCTACGTAATTATTTGTTAATAAAAAAGCATTTATAAATTACCTTATACTCAATTAAGGTGATTTTTATTTTTCAAATGGAAATTTTCAAATATGATTAGAGTGATTTTTTTCCTTTAAATTGGTCTAAATGCTTGTTCATTTCTGTGCATAGTGTATAAAATCTTCTAACCTTTAATCAAGACGAGTCAAATTTTCCTATCCTCTAAAAAAAGACACTTAACTAGCAATTTGCTAAATAAGAATTTCCAACATAATAACATTTCTTTAATTTTATATTTTAACTTTTTATAAATAAGTAATTTTATACATCTATTTCCGCATAAAAAATTAATATAAAATAGGATTAGCCATACTGGTTTTACCATTTGAAGTCTTTCCTGTTTTATGACAATAATTTTCAGGAAAATCATAATTTTCAAACTGAACCCATGTTCTATAAGCATTATATGAAAATGGTCGCTCTGGGTTATAAGAAATCTCTTCGCCAGTTCTTATACAATAACCCACTTTTTGATTATAAGGTTTAAAATCCACGTTTTCATTCTTTATTCTAGTTTCAGAAACCAATTCAGGATCTCTTTCCAACCTCTTTTGTGATCTAGTTTTCAATACAGGAACTACATCTTTATCATCTAAGCTAATAACATCTATATCTTGATAAACAACACGCTCATATTCTTTATTACTTGGATCGAAAGTTTCAAATAGATCTAATAAAACTTCTGACCTTAGATAATTTTTGCTTAAACCTAACAATGCCTTTTTAAATACAGGACGCTTTATATATATACAATGAGCGCTTTCTTCTAATAGAAAAAAATGATGGTCTTTATGTTCTTGATACACTTTTTCGGTTAACGCTAATTTAGAGAAAGCCACTCCATATTCTACGTTATTTTCAGCAGAGTAATCATATAAATTCATTGAAGTAATAATACCATCAGACTCATTAATGTAACTTTTTGCATGAAGTCTTGGCTCGTAAATAATGGATACGTTTGGAAAAGATTTAAAATACTCTAAGTCTTCACTTTTCATACTACGGTAAAAATTATCTTCATTTTTACCAAATAAGATTTGAAGATAAATAGAGGGATCATTTTTAATTAAATTAAACCGTTCTTTAAAATGATCGTCTAGCTTTATGTATGGTGACGTAATAATAATAAACTTTTTCGCATTTGTTATAATACCATCAATAGCGTTGTTAAGGCTGTCTCCTGTTAAAAATGTACTCATTGTAAGTTATCGATTTGGTTTTGTTAAGGTTTGTTTGTTTCTATTTTAATTAAGCACTCCAGTCACTAAACTGCCCCTCAGCTTGTTCCATAATTTCCGCTAGGATATCGTTGAGTTTTGTTATGGACACTTTTCCTCTTAGTTCTTTTTTAACCGCTAAACGAATGCCTGCTTTTGCATTTTCTTTCTTTGTCCAGTCGAGTTGCAAGTTCCTTTTCACAGCTTTTACAACGGCATGTACAATGTCTTTGACTAGACCTTCTTCTTTGATAATATCTTGTTTGGCGGCTAGGATATCATAAAACGCCAATTCTTCTTCGCTTAAGCCTAATTCTTCGGTACGTTTGTCATCATTTTGTAAGTCTTTGGCGCGTTCTATCAATTCGGCAATGGTGGCGTAACTATCTAAGGCATTGTTATGGTAACGGTCTATTACCTTTTCAATTTCTTCTCTTAGCGAAGTGTACTTTTTAATGTTCTTATGAAGTCGTAATTTGATTTCGTCTTTTAAAATGTTTTTAATCAATTCTATTTTTAGGGCATGACTATCTTTTTCTTGCTTAGCGCCTAATAAAAAGGTTTCGTCCAAAATTGATATGTCTGGTTTTTCAATACCTGCCATGGCGAACACATCCACAATATCTTCTGAATCTATACTCTGACTGATTAAATCCTTAATTTTTTCCTGTTGCTCACTTCTACTTGACTTTACCGATTTGGCATTACGTACGGCTTTTGAGACATGTTGTATAAACAAGACATCTATAGCATATTCTTGAATTTGTGGCTGACTTTTAACAATGGATAACAAGCTGGACAAGGTTTTTTCGGCTTTCATGAAGTTTTCTGCATCTTCATCGTACTTAATTATGGCATTTAAGCCTTGCTTAACCAATAAGACTTTATCGGCATCACGTAAACGTTTCCATTCGGAATACTCAATGGTATCTGGAAGCATGGCTTTGCATACCTCAACCTGATTGAAAAACAGTTCTAAGGCTTGCTCCATATCTATGGTAGGTTGCCCATGACCTCCGCTTCCTGTGTATTTATTAGTGGCTGTTTTTAAATTATCGCCAATACCAATATAATCTACAATAACGCCATTTCTCTTATCCTTAAACACACGATTGGTTCTGGTAATGGCTTGCATTAGGTTATGTCCTTTCATAATCTTATCGACATACATGGTATGTACACAAGGCGCATCAAAACCCGTGAGCCACATATCTCTAACGATCACAATTTGTAAGGGATCGTCTTCTTTTCTGAAGCGTTTTTTTAAGCCTTCGGTGGCATCTTTTGTTCTGATATGCTCGTTCCAAGCAATAGGGTCTTTTGAGATATTACCCGTCATCACTACAGCCACTTCAGGACAATCTTCTAAAGCGGTTAAGGCATCATATATTTTTACGCAATTACGTCTGCTCATAGAGACCACCATGGCTTTTCCTTTCAAGGTATTGGTACGGTTGATAAAATGCGTTAAAATGTCTTTCGCTATTTTATTGACACGGTCTTTGCTTCCTGCCGCATCTTCAATAGCTGCCCATTTTAAATTGTCGCTATCTTCATTACCTTCTGTGACTGCGTCAACATCATTATCAATATTTTCATTCCACAGATGCAGTTTTGCCAAGCGTGGTTCGTAAAAAATATTGACGGTCGCATTATCGTCAACCGCTTGTTTAATATCATAGGTATGAATGACAGACCCAAACACTTCTTGGGTATCGGCATCTTTAGAATCTACAGGTGTTCCCGTAAACCCAATAAAGGACGCCTGAGGTAAGGCTTTGCGCAAGTTAGAGGCAAAACCATCTAACAAGCCGTATTGGGTGCGATGCGCTTCGTCTGCCATAACGATAATATTCTCACGCTCGGACAATACAGGATGTTCTAATTCACCAAGCGCTTCGTCTGTGGTTTGCTTTAAACGAAACTTCTCTATGGTGGTAAAAATAACACCACCAGCTCCTGCACTTAATAGGGTGCGTAAATCTTCTGTAGTTTCTGCATGCTGCACATCGCCTACCAAATCTTTGGCAAGAACAAAGTTTTCATACAATTGTAAATCTAAATCACTACGATCCACTTGCACGACGATGGTTGGGTTCTTTAACTCTGGCAAACTCCGCAAAATCCCTGTATACATTGCCATAGAGATGCTTTTACCAGACCCTTGCGTGTGCCAAATGACACCAATACGCCCATCACCAAAAGGACGTACCGATTTTTTAGCCGCTTCTACAGCAAAGTTAACTCCGAAAAACTGATGGTACTTGGCTCCTTTTTTGATAAGTGTGCCATTATGATCTTCGTGAAAGATGAAATTTTTAATATAGTTCAACAACCGCTCTTTTGGAAACACCCCAAACAAGAGCGTGTGCATTTGGAAATCATCGTCTTGTACTGTGTCTATGCCATTAATGCTTTTCCAAGCTGAAAACCACTCCATACCCGAACTAAACATACCATGTTGGGCTTCGTTACCATCGCTGATAATGGTTACCGCGTTGTACTCGAATAACAAAGAAATATCCTTTTTATAATGCTGAATCTGGTTGTATGCTTCTTTAATGTTGGTATTTTCATCATACCAGTTTTTGAGTTCAAACAGTACCAAAGGCAAACCGTTGATATAAATAATGATATCTGGACGCCGTTTGTTTTTGCCAGTGATGCTAAACTGGTTGACAGCTAAAAAGCTATTCTTATTAGCGTTTGAAAAATCTATAGGATAGATATGCACCGCTTTTTCATGGCCGTTTGCATCTTCATAAGCAAACTCAATGCCTTTGGTACATTTTAAATGGAAGGTACGGTTGCGATGCTCTAGGTCTGCACCCACATTATTGGTAAACTCTGCCACTGCAAACTGTTGAATCTCTTTAGGAATATGCGGATACTGCTGCTCTATAAAGACCAGCAACTGGTCCTTTAGCACAACTTCTTTATGGTTTTGTGCTAAGTCTGTGCCCAATTGGTGCGTATATCCTAAATCGGATAACCAGTCTATGGTGGCTTGTTCTATGGTGGCTTCTGTGGTCATATCTCTTTCAACTCATGAATTTACCCATGATCAACTAATACACTTTTATCTAAGTCCTTTGACAGTTTAATCAATTCTTGAAAAAACAGTTTGTTTTTGTTTAAATCCTTAGTATTTATCTTAATACGATATCTTCCAGTTCGTTTATCGTAATCCATTAAGTCTAGGCCCGCTCTCTCAATTTTAGCTTCTAATACATCCGATTGTTCTAGCCTTATTTCAAAGCGAGCATTATTTTTTTGAGCCCTAAAAATTATAAAATTATCTGTTTGACCATTTTTTTCTAAGCCAATGTAGAATTTATTATATTTTAATTTATACTCAGGGATGATCTCTTTGATTAAATTTAACGCCTCGTCTACGATCTTTACGGTTTTTGGTGTTCCCTTTTTAGTCTCCCAGTAATTTCGATCAGTTACCACACTTACCTCTTCATCCTCATCCACCAAACCTAAATTCATTTCATCCAGTACCTTATTAAAGGTTAAGAAAATATCTTCTCCATATTGATAAGCGGTCAGTTGAATGGCAATTAAAGGAATTGTACCGTTAAACAAGCCAATGACGTTTAGAAAACGACTAGTAATTTCTTCCGCAATAATTACTGCACAATGTTCGTATTGAGGGTATCTTTTTCTTTCTATATCCCAGTATTCAATAGTTCGAATGATATGGCTCTCATCGGTTTTACCCAGTTGAATTTCAACTTCGTATCGTTTATTAATTTCTGGATCTTGCAGTAATATATCTAATCTTCCCGCTCGAGGTTGTTTACGTTCTTTATCTTTAAGAATTAAGTCACCTAAACCTAAAATCTCAGGCTCTTTTGCAATGACGTCTTGCAACCAAGCTTCATTTAGTGAACTGTGATTTTTGAGGCTTAACTTTTTTGGCCGTACTAAGTTGACTTTACTCATGTTTTAAATTATATTTTCTACTTGTTCTTGAAATTCCTTTAAACGCACTTCTCCACTGATTAGTTTTGGTAATAGAGTGTCGCGAAGCTTGGTTAAGGTTTCATTTTCTATTTGATTGTTTTTAATATTATCAAATAAGGGTGATACATCCTTATGAAAGTTAGAGATGACTTCATGATTTGGATTAATTAATTCAACGTTTGAAAAAGTCGAGGTATTCATATTTAATGTTGCCGAACCTCCACTAGCTTCATTTAGAAAAGTTTCTTTCAAATTAATCATTGTTAAATACAAATAATATCTAAACTCTATATTACTTGGCACAATAGAGTTTATCTGTTGATTTGTGTGAGATGGATTAATATTCATTGTCACCAAACCAACGGTAGCAATACAACTAACATTTATACTTTCGGCAGGTAATAGTTTTTTTATCTGTGATTCGTTTCCTTTTTCTGATATATATTCATTTGTATTTAATACCCAAACATTACCATGCATATCAGGGATTTTTATAAATGGATAATCATCATATTCATAATATTCCGGTTTCTTTTTTAATGGTGTTTTACCACAAACTACAGTACCAAAATCTTTAACTCGTTTCACCTCCCATCCCTCAGGGATTAACTCAAGTTCACTCTCTACAAAGGCACCATCTTGAAAAGGTCCAAAATCTACAAACCAATGTTTGTAAAGTGCCATCGCCATGTCTTCTAAGGTGTTGTTGATGGCTAGGTTATTTTCTATTTTGTCGTCTATGGCTGAGAGGATGTTGGCTATGGCTTTTTGTTCTGAGATAGATGGCAAAAACAATTCAAAATCTTCTATCATGGATTTTGTTAATGCATTTCTTGTTGCGCCAGCACTTGCTAATGTCAGTAGTAAATTTTTGTAAGAAATTTCTAGCAATGAATATTTCAAATAATTACTGTCTAACGACTCATTATCTGCTCTTAATATGGCAACATGTTGGTTAACTCTGGCAGGTAAAAACTCCTTAGGAACTGAACAAACCCTTGCAACAGAGTCACCAGTGATATTTAAAAGCACATCGTTTTCCTCGATTGTAACATTGTTTAGTTTTGAAGCCTGTGTATCATCAATAAAAGCAAGACCATCTGTTGTAAATTTGAAGTCCAAAATATTTTGACTTCTGATTAAAGAAGTTCCTGAATCTTTATAAGCCTCTTTTCCTCCTCTCGGTGTTGCTCCGCTTCCTATTTTGGTTGTAACTTCAGAGAGTTTATATGTTTTCCAGTTTTTGGACATTAGACCGTAGTTTGTGTAATACCTGCTAGTAGGTAGGTTAATATAGTTTTGGCTTTTTCTATGGTAATATTTAGATGTTGTGCAACCGCCAATTCTGGGTTTTTTGCATTACCACCTTCTTTTACTCCTTCCTCTAGAATTGTGACAATTGTAGTAAACAACATGCTGTTTTTGGCTAAAATCGGTGCCATTTTTTTACCAATAATTTTAGCTGCTGCGGTTTGCATATCAAAATTTTCATCTTCAAATACATCTGGATGGTCTGCCCAAGCTTCTTCTTCATACATATCCCAAGCGTGTTTTAGTAAAAATGATAAATCATCTAAATCCTTTGTTCTAAAATTGGGTTTATCTTGCCATGAGATAAGCTTTAGAATAAAAATGCCTTCTATAGGTGTTACAGGAATTATATAACCTTCCTCAGGTATTTCAACGTTTTGAATGTGCTCTCCTACTTCCTTAAAGCCTAAAACGGATAAAGAAAGGGCTCTTTCTGTAAAGTTTACCGTGTATTGTTCTTCGATTTCGCCATAAGGCATAAGGTCTAAAACCGTGTTTGTTTTATCAAAAATTAAGCGATAAGGTTCATTAACTTTTCTAAAGCCAAGAGCGCATAATTCAGCAAAAAGTAAATTATACGCATGAAAATCTGGAATCATTACCGCAAAATCGATATCTGCTGTACCTCGCGCAGGTTTGATACCTTTTTTATATAAATGCACGTCTCTAGCATTCGCACCAATTAAATAATAAACAATATTATTTTTGGCGAATACTTGCTCCAAAATTGCATAGACTTCTCCATGATATTGAAAAGAATAGTCTTTATATGTTTGGTTTGATGTGCTCATCATAAATTAATTGCGCTGTTTCTATATTTCGGCTGTTTCCGCTATAAATTAATTGTGCGTATATAATTAATGGGTGAACTGCGTTTTGGTTATTCATATAATTAATTAGACGATCCATTGTGTTGTTTTCTAACCAAAAAGGTTTGTATATACTTATCTCACCCTTTGGGTCAGGCAATAGTTTTAAGTCTTTGATAATTTCTGATTTGGGCAAACGTGTAAACATTGAAAACTTTTCTGGATTTAAATACTCTGTTACTAGCGCTGCTGCAGGCTCACCACTCCACAATACATTGGGATACATCAATTGGTTTTTCCAATTTTCATTATTTGTTTTAGAAAACGTAAAATTGCCTATTTTATGAGCAGGCAGTATTTTTTCATTAAGTATTACAATCCACTTTTCTAATAATGCTTCTTTATTTACCAACTGGTATTTTTGCTCGTTTTTCCATTTTACACTGTAACCTTCATCAAATAAACCTTTTAAAAACTTACTGACGCTACCTAAAGACACATCACTGATATGTGCTAAATGCCTTTGCGTTTCATTAATTAACTCTGGGTTTTTAAGTAAGTGAAATAATATTTGTCCACCAGATTGTGTGAATATGTTTGAGTATTCACTGTTATATGGCTTAGCATTTCCTTGTTCTATATAAACTTTTAGATTTTTTAAATCTATATAGGCATTTCCGAAACTATCGATATAATTTATATGCTTTTCTCTAAATATTTTTTTTGATTTTGGTGTAATATATTTTGAGGCCACTAAAACGGGAAGGTTTTTACTTCTGCTTTTTTCAAATATATTTATGTTTTGTGGTCTCACTTCGTTTTTAGTTTCAATATATACAGGTTCATCATTAAGTAAATAGACGCTTTCACCTTTTTCTTTGTCATAATTTTGATATATAACATCTATTTTAAAATCTAATTTGTCAAACCATTCTATAATATATACAAAATCCATATTTTGTTCATTTTTTAGTTTTGTTCATGAAACATGAACATTCAAATATATTGAACATTTATTGATTATCATAGATTTAAAAATTTTTTGTTCATTTTTATTAACTGTTCATGTTACATGAACAACTTGTTAAGTTGAACATTTCCTCTTATAATTTTTCAAAATTCTCTAAAATCTGTTGCTGTAATTCATTGCCTTTGGCAAACTGCTCTTGCAATTGTGCTTTTAAAGTTTCCATTTTATCTTCAAAGGGGATGCCGTCGTCTTCTATGGCTTCGGTGCCTACGTAGATGCCTGGTGTGAGTTTGTAGTCTTGTTTGGCTATATCACCAATTGTAGCGGAGTAACAAAATCCAAGTTCATCTTTGTAAGCTCCGGAAGTATTGAGAATATTATTAATTCTGTTTTTAGCTTCCTCGAGCGTTTTTGGTTCTTCGTCCTCGAAATGACCGTTCTTATTAATGTTGCGCCAAGCGTGGTAGGTGTCGGTGACTTTTTGGATGTCCTCATCGGAAAAGATGCGAAGCTTTCTACTTTCCATAGTCCCCATTTTAGAGGTGTCTATAAACAAGACTTCATTAGTACGTTGGCGATGGATGCCATCTTTACCATCTCGGTTTTTACTGAGTATAAATATACAGGCTGGTATGCCCGTAGTTAAAAAGAGTTTGTCTGGTAGGCGCACAATACAATCTACCATAGTGTTGTCTACCATATGCTGGCGTACATTTTTTTCACCTTTGTTATTTGAGGTCATGGCGCCGTTTGCCATCACTACAGCTGCTGTCCCTTTGTCGCTAAGGTGGCTCCAAAAGGTTTGCATCCACATATAGTTGGCACTGCCATCTGTAGTAAACTCTTCTTTTGGTCCAAATAAGCGTGGGTCATTTTCTGGTAAATCCTCTGGGTGCCATTGGCTGACGTTAAAGGGTGGATTAACAATGATGAAGTCTGCCTTTAGGTCTGGGAACTTATCTTGTAAGAGTGAATCTCCCAAACGCACATCAAAAGACAGGTCTCTTAAGGCGAGGTTCATTTTACAAAGTCTTAGCGTACCGTCGTAACGTTCTTGTCCGTAAATGGAAATATTCTTTTTGTCGACTCCATGCGCTTGTAAAAACTTAAGCGATTGCACAAACATACCACCAGAACCGCAGGCGTTATCAAAGATTTTACCTTCGTAAGGCTCAATTATTTCAACCAATAAACGCACAATACTACCAGGTGTAAAGAATTGTCCTGCGCCAGAGCCTTCGGCAATGGCGAACTTGCCAATGTAATATTCGTACACACGCCCTAGGATATCACTATCTGGATTTTCTTTTTCGGATAGCTTAGGATTGGCTAAGAGGTTGATTAAGCCTGCCACTTGTTTGGCTGTTAACTGGCTTTTTACAAAGATGCGTGGCAGGATGCCTTTTAAATCTGGTCTATATGTTGCAAGGGTTTGATCCAGAATATCAAAAGCATCATCAACTAAGACCTTGATATTATCCTGTTCTGCATTATTCTGTAAGAATTGCCAAGTGGCTTCTTTTGGGATGATGTAGCTGTTTTTAGAAAGGTATTCGTCTGGGTCTTCCAAAACATAGTTTTGTTCTTCGATGTCCTGGGTGTAGTACTCAGACTCTGGATCGTTCAATAAGTTTTTTAACATATCGCGTCGTAACTCGTAACGTTCAGATACATGCTTTAAGAATATAAGTGGTAAGATGTAATCTTTATACTGGTTTTCTGCTACTGCGCCACGAAGTTCGTTAGCTGCTTTCCAGAGTTCTTGCTCGAAATTGATGTCGGCTTTGGTTAGGTTTTTCGGCATTAAATTATTTCAATTTATTATGTTTTTTATCACAGGAAATCCTTATAAATAATTGCCATCTAACAACTATTTATAAACATCTTAAATATGTCAATAGTTTCATTAATTTTATCGGGAGAGTTTAAAGATAGAAAAAGCGTGCTAGTATCAAAAGGAAAGTAAAAATAATTACAAGTTTTCCGTAATTTTAATTGTAGGAAGCAAACATTTATTACTTTATGCTGCAATGCTCATCACAGTGCATTGGAATAATATTTCTTTTTAAAGCTAGCTCGTTATATAAAAAATCACCCAATCTTGTTATTTTTAAAAAAATCAAAAAAGGGAAGAAAATCCAGAGTAAAGGTGTTCTTATAAATATTTTATAGATTGAAGAATAACCGTAATTCCATGAAATATTATTTACAGTAGATGCCATTTTATTTTCTGCTTGCTTAACGTCTAAAGAATTACTTTTATCAAATGCCCTTAATTTCTTAAAATTTATTAAACACAACCAATCAAGTTTTTTTATGAATTTCATAAATTTTGTACAGTTAGGACACCAGTCATCATAATAAACTATGAGTTTCTTCATTTCACTTTTAACTTTTAACTAAAATTGTATGTGCTATAATTATTGAAGCACTCCCTTTTCTGGTATGTCTTTTTCAGTATTTCTAAATCTACTTTTGGCACTGAACCTTAGAAAAAGACTTAAAAAAATTCTCCTTTGATTTGGATCATACTCATTTCTATAACTAAAGTTTGAACCATTGATATTTTGAATTCTTCTACCCGTATTAAAGGGGTCTAATACAGATAATACTAAATTCCCATTATTATCAAATACTCTTTTACTTAAACCCAATTTAAAATATTGATTAGACTCTTCTTTTAATTGAAAATTAATTTGCTGGGGAGCATTGTAAAACCAACTAAATTCTAATTTGTAAGACTTTAGTCTGAAAATATTTATCAAAGATGTATTTAAAGAATAAAATTCGTCTGATCTTCTATCGTTTCCTGAAATAGTTCCGAATTTACCGTTTAGCTTAACTATTGTATTCAACCATTTTGGAGAGTTTAAGCTATATGAAAAATCAACTCCGTAAGTATTTGCTTTTCCAATATTTTCTGGTCTTGAAAAAGTAATGTTAGTATCTTCATCTAGAGTTGAAATATATTGAATTATATCTTTTGTAAATTTAGAGTATAAGGTTGTTGTCACTGTAGAATTTTCAAACTCTTTAAAAAATTGAAATTCTAGAGCATGAGTCATTTGGGGATCTAAATCTGAATTACCCACCCTTACTCGTTGTAGATCTGTACTTGTATTAAAGTTATTTAAATAGCTTAGCCTTGGCTGACTCAACAAAGTATAGTAATTAAAACTAAGCTCATTATTTTCACCATATTCATAACTTAAATTTATGGTAGGTAATAAGTTTAAAAAACTTCGTTTGGCATTCTCATCTGCACTTTCGTCTTCAAGAATACGATTAGTATTTTTTAACCTCAAACCCAAATTATAATAAACCCCTTTAAATTCATCAGAATAATCTACAAATCCCGTGTTATCATATTGAGTATATTTCACATTATTATCAAGAAAAACTGATTCTATATTACTTGATTCAAATGTTTGATTTTGATTAACGACATTTCTATCTAATCTATAACCAACCGTAAAGTAAGCCTCATTTTTTAAAGTTTTATCATAGCGAGTTTGAATTTTTAATTCATCTCCTTTAAATTTATCAAAAGAACTTGAAGTTGTTGTATCATCCAGAGAAGAAGAATTTTCGAAAAAACTTTCAATTTTTTTCTTTTCTTCATATTCGTACTCTAATTCTGCCTTAAATAAATCTTTCTCATCATTTAACTTAATTTCGTACTCAATTTCCTTAGATACAGAAAATGTTTTCACTGTATTATTACTAAGTTGATTTATTTCATCTGATGAAACTGAGTTTTCACTAATTGTTCTTAAACCTGTATATCCAAATTCATTATCATCTGAATATATTGATACACTTCCTACCAATTCGCTTCTTTCATTTGGAAGATATTCATATTGTACTTCTCCAAAATGATTAAAACTGTTTTTATTATTCTCACTACTTTCTTTTTCCAAATAATTTAAACTTTCAGTATTACTTTCTAAAATTTCATTTGAAAAACTCTTTATATCAATCTCCTTTTTAGCCCCGTATAAACCGTAGCCACTGAATTTTTTTTTATTTAAAGCAAGATGCAAACCTCCTTTATAGGTCGAAGGAGCACCCGCTGCTAGGTTAACACCGCCTATAAGTCCTTTTCTCTTTTTATCTGTTATAATATTAATAATTGGTTCCGTCTCACCTTCTCTAGTCGATGGATTGGAAATTATCTCAATTTTTTTAACCATATCACTAGGCAACATTTGCAAAGCCTCAGATTTGGATAAATTAGATTTTCTACCGTTTATCATAATTATAGGCTCTCTTCCCCTTAACTGCACCTTACCTTCAATATCAACGAATACTGATGGCAAATAGCTTAAAAGGTTTGACATTGAACCTGCAACATCTTTTAAACCTGAACCAATATGAAAAACTTTTTTACCTCTAACATTTTCTATTCGGTAGTCTTTCGTTGTGATCATAACCTCATCTAACTCAGTATATGCAAGGGGCTCCAATTTCACACTCCCCATATCATAAATCCTGTCTTTAAAATATGAATAATCTACTTGCAACAATAAAGTTTGGTGTTTTTCAGAACCAAAAGAAAGGTGATATTTTCCTTTTTCAAAATCAATTTCAAATACACCTTCAGATGTTGTCTCAATTTTTTTAATTATCAAATTACTTTTTAAATCTAAGACTGAAACCCATGCACCTTCGATGGCTACATCTTCGTTTTTATCTACTATATTTCCTTTAATGGTATATATTTGATCTTGAGAAAAAGACCTCCCTGTTATAATTAAGAATAGTATTAAAAATAACAGATTTGTTTTAAAATTTTTCATGTAGGATTTCTATTGCTCGGTACTGTTAATGATCTCTAATAATTTTTTTAATTGAAAATCTTCAAGACCAAGTATTTGATCTACTGATCTTTTAATTTCAATATCAGGGGCTGTTCCTGTGCCATCAAATAACTCTCCATCTTTTTGGTAAGATAGCATGTGAGACATAGTAATTCGTATTTCCGAATTCGGAAGTTCATATGTTTTTTTCATACCACTTGCCCCATCTGTAGACACACCAACAATATTTATATTATCTAAATACTTGAATGAAGAAGCAAAAACACTTGCTGCGCTAAAAGTCATTTCGTTCGTCATGATATAGACAGGATAATTAAAGTAATGAGAATTACCATTATCCTTATTGCTCATTACCATGTAATAATATTCACTATAAAGTTTTTCATCTATTCCAACAGCAGGCTTAAAAATTTGTGAAAAACTATCAATTGCTTGTTTTGACTCATCATCCTTAAAAACATCATATGCGAACAAGTTCCTTGATTGAAGACCCTCTTTTGTGTCTTGTGATACATTTCCTCTATATCGAGATAAATTACCTATGACATTCTTATTTGGTGCTATGAAGTATTTGGAAAAAAAATCTATTAAATCCCTATTTCCGCCAGAATTATTTCTAAGATCCAGAATCAAAGCATTAGAATCCCTTACTGTATCCATTTTTTGATTCAGCCATTTAAAAAAATCTTCATCTTTTGAATAACTATACATTTCTGGGATCTTAATATAAGCGACTTCATTTTCATATTTTTTGAACAGTAAGCTATTTATTTTTTCATTACCCTCGCTGTAAGACAAAAAACTATTAACGTCCCGCCACTTATTTTTGGATTCAGTCAAACTCAAAACCATTGTAGTGTCTGATTTGGAATCCATACTAGAAAAAGTGAATTTAATTTTATCATCTACGTTAAAACCAGATTTGATTTTATGAAATTCATTCAATTTCTCTATACCCAAAGCTTGCTTAGATAAATTAGGTGCGTGTTTATTCTCGGGATCATTCTCTTTTAAAAAACTTTCAATTTCTTGATCATTAATACTTATTAATAAGGGATAATTATCTAGAAAATAAGAAAACGTAATTTTTGGCTTTTTAATTAGCGCTATTGCTTTATCACCTTCCCAAGGAGCTACAGAAAATGGTAAGTAATATTTAATTTCTTTATTACATTCTCCCTGATATTCCAATAAAAAATGTCTATCACCCAACTCTGCCAGTACTGATTTGAGTTTATTTGAAAACTCATTTTTGCTTATTTTATCCTTTTCATTAAGATTGTCAATAAAAATATCTAATGCCTTTTTGACTCTAACATTATTAATATTCATATAAGGAGAATTATCGTTAAGAAGAATCTCTATTTTTTCTATTTCCGAAATAGCCTCCTCACTTGAGAGATTACAAATATCCTTTTCTGAACTGCAACTAAGGAAACAGCTGATACTAACAAGTATGATTGATAAAATTGGGCGATTCCACATATATTTAATTTTATAAAGAGTTTTGAAAATAAAAGATTAATTCTTGCCATGGAACCATTATAAATTGAAGAAGTACAAATGTGAAAATATAATATTTTCTAAATTTAGCATTTGCCTGAGCGATTCCTAAGATGAGCAGTATTGAACTGAATCCAATTACTGGAAAAATAAAATAAGTCCCAATACAAAACATTATTAAAGCTATATCCTTTATAACACTTTTCCTTTTACTGAATAAAAAAAGCATTGCTACTAAACCTTCAAATATCAAACCGAAGATTTGAAACGCATAAAGAATTGTGCCCATATAGGTTGAAGAAGTTAGACTTACAGAGCTATTATTAATTGGTATTAAATTTAATATGGCTGTAGAATTTCTATTATTTATGAGTTCTTGATAAGGTGTATCTATCATAAAATGAGTGATTAACATAAACCTACTGTCAAACAAAAAACAACCATGAAGAAATCCTGGCATTGTGAACTCATTAATAAGCTTTTGAAAAGCTGCAAAAAACATCACCAAACCTATCAACAATTTTGAATTAGATCTAATGTAATCCATATCCTTATTTGTCCACATATATACAGTTAACAATAAAATCCAATAAACAAATAAAATTTTATGGTTATCTATATTGTAAAACTGAAGACCATTAAAAAAAAGCAAAAGACAGGCAATTAAAAGCCAAAGAAATTTGTTTGAAGTATATTGATTAAAAGCTAACATTAATACACATATAATTCTCAAAAAAATATCTAGTCCCCAACCTGTAGTCCCATCTAAAACTAAAAGTATTAGTGAAAACTTTAAAATTAAATCCTCAGAAGAAGAATTAGAGACTATATTAAATTTTTGAACAAATGAAAAAACTCTATTTGACATATTTTTATAATTTTTTTACAAGTATTTCATCAACATATCGCTTTTTAAACAAAAGGTCTTTTTCGAAAAAATTCGTTTCATATAAGGTAATTTTTACACTCTCAACTTCAATAGCTTTTTCGGTTTCTGCTATTTTTTGACTTTGATAATATTTGGGAACATAAATTGAATTATAGAAACTTTTATTATTATCTATTATTTGAGCACTAACAGTATCAATATTGACTGGAATTTCTAATTTTTTTGGAGTGAGATACGAGTTAACTATTAGACCACCCAACTTCTCTAATTTTTTTCTTTTTGGGTAATTTTTAGTTGATGTTAGAAAACTTCTTGATATGGGTACATCGTACTTACTTCCTATGACATTGATTAATATAGAATCACCGTTCTTTGTGTATCCAACAGCAGTAATGTTTGCTCTTTTATTAGTAGAAAACATTCCGAAGCCTCCGCCTTTCCATGGTGTTAAGCTGTCAAACTGGGAGTTATATAATTGAATTAATGCAACAATAATTAGTAAAATGCATATCAAATATTTTTCTACTATTTTCAATAATGTCTTCATCTATTTAATTTAAAATATAAATAGCTGTATGTTTAAAAAATACAGCTATTTAAAAATTTACATAAGACGATTTTTAATGTCGATTTAAGCACGACATTTCTGAATCGTATTGTGTTCATACTAATTAATAATGATTAAGGAGCAGTAGTAATTGCATCTGGAAGATCATACTCAGCTTGAGATTCTTGAAGCTCATAGCCTTCTTCTCTTTTTTCTGCTGGTGAACGAAGTTCATCAGAACTTACTGTTGATGCAACAGTTACGACATCTGCAAGTTTAGAATTGTCCATTTCCGTCAAACTAATTGATCCCGCAAACATCAAAGCGAAAAGGCTGTAAAATAAAATTTTAGCATTCATAATAAAAGAATTTAAATTGACCTACTTTCAGAAATTTAAAGTCGCTGTTTCGGTTAGTCCGACTTATTTTTTATACCCATGAATATTACTTTTTAAAATAATTTCCATTAATGGAAACTTAGTTTAATACATAAATTCACTTTGTATCCTCAAATTCCACAAATCCTCTTTATTTGATTCTTCGCAAGGTTGCTCTCACCTTAAGTTTTTTTGATTCATTAATGCTTAGGAGAATTATAATTATTAGTTTTAGTAAAAAATCCAGCCAATCCTAAATGATTAATAAGGCTTGTAGTATTATGATTTAGGATTTATAATATCAAGACAAGTAGAGTCAATTTTTATTTGACTTTAATCGGCTGAAATTCTGAGATTGTTAAGTAAACTTCAAACGATAAAAACATTCTTTTTTTTTACTACATTTCCCCTTTAGTAAATTTAGAGAAATAGCATCGTCAACTATTATGACGTTCAATAAAAAAAGTAAGGCTAGACCTTACTTTTTACTTATTATATTTACTAAAATTTTAAACAAAACCTTTATTCTTAGCTATTTGAAGTAATTCTCGATCATCACTTCCCTCTACATTAAAGATATATTTGAGATGTCTTTTTCTTTTCTCTACTCCTGCAATAGATAGAGGTAGAACATCAGGCATATCCTTCATTCTAGTTCCAATAGAAAGTTCATAAAGAATTTTCCTATCAATATTGTCAAGTAATAAGTCGTTAGCAACTTGTTTACGAAGTAATTTTATAACAGTTTTACTATAATAAGGAGGATCATTTATTACAGTATGAATTGTGTTTATAAGTTCTTTAGGGGTTAAATCATTTTTAACGAGAAAACCATCAGGATCTATACTTTTAAAAATACTATGAACACGATAATTATCGTTGAACGTTGTAGAAACTATGATTTTTGTATCTGGCAATATTTGATTTATTTTTAATCCAATATCTTCTCCAGATAAAATTTTTCCATCTTTTGACGGAGGTAGTTTGATATCCAAAAGAACTATATCCAGTCTTTTATTCTTCTTTTTGATATCATTAATTAAATCAATCGCACTGTCACAATCTTGAGCAATTTGAATATGAAATAGAATGGAGTCATTTTCTTTACTATAATAATTAAAAGCTGTTTTATAGGCTTCTATTATTAATGGATGATCATCAATTATTAATACTGAAAACTTCTTTTCCATTTTTTACTGAATTATATAGGGATTATAATTTTAATTAATGTCCCCTTATTAATTTGCGAATGAATTTCAAATGAACCATTTAACTTTTTAACTCTTGAATTCATGTTTTTTAAACCTATACCCTTTTTCTTATGTCTTATATCAAATCCAACGCCATCATCGCTTATGGTTACTGTAAGTTCGTTTTCTGCAAAGAAAAAAATTAAATTGACATTCTTAGAGAATGAATATTTTATAATATTCTGTAATGCCTCTTGAATTATTCTATAAAGGTTAACCTTTATAATCTTATCAATATTTTCCCAATGAATATTTTCATTGATTTCAACTCTATATTTGAAGTTGCCTAATTTTGATTTATTTTCTACAAGTTGTTTAATAATAGTTGTAAAACTAATTTGGATGGTTTCAAAGTTATCGCTTAACTTATGAGAGACCTCCCTTATTTCTTTCTCTATGTTCTGTAATTCTTCCAAAAACAACTGATGCTGATCTTTTAAATTTTTATTGCCTTCAATTTCTAGAAATCCTAGACCAACTCTAGTACCAAACAATTTTCCTAAAATTCCATCATGCAATTCTTCTGCAATTCTATTTCTTTCATTTATTTTTTCCTTTTCTAATTTTTCTTGCTGTCTTAAAGTTATTAAATAGATTTGCTCATTAGCTTTCTGCTCCTCGTTCTCCAATAATAATTTTTCATTTTTTGTTTTTTGAATTTTAATTAAATACAATAAAACAAGTATTGAAATTAATCCAAAACTAGATATTAAAATCCATATGTTTTGCTTTGTTAAACGTTTTGTTTCTTCAATATATTCATCAGTTTCATATGCTATTCTCGTAAACTTATTCTGAATTTTACGATCCATCATTTGTATACTGTCATTAAATTGTATGTATCTTCTATAATACTTGGAAGAATTTACTGTATCGATATTTGATAACAACATCAAACTCTCTAAGTAATCTCTACTATTTTTAATTTCATTTGCTAGAATATTTGCTTCAGTAGCATATTCGATAGCTTTTACTACATCTTTTTTATAGTCATAAAAATGAGATAAGTGAATTTTACTAATTATAATTCCGCCCTTATTTTTTAAACTGTCCCTTATTTTAAGGGATTCTAGTAGAGTGCTTTCTACATTAATTGTATCTCTATTTAAAAGTTCCGCAAAAGCCTTATTACTTAAAACCCTGGCATAATGGCTAGGATTTTTAGATCTAATATTATTTATATTTAATACTACTTTAAAATGTTCTATAGCTTTAGAGTATTCTCCTTTTTTTAAATAAGTGTTTCCAATATTGTTTTGAATTGCTCCATGCTGTATTTCGCTACTTTCTATTTTATCTAAATACCCTAAGGACTTGTTGTAATAAAACAAGGACTTATCGTATTCATAAATATCATTTTGAAGTGCACCTAAATGATTATAGCATGAAAAAAGAGATTCATTATCTTCAATTTTTTTGAATTTATTTATGGCTTTAAAAGTTAAAACTTCACTTCCTGAATAGTCCTTATATATACCTTTTATATAAGCCATTCCATACTGAGTTTTTGCAGACTCAAAAATAAAATTGCTTTTATCAAAAAACTCATGAGCTAAATAAAAGTGATAGTAAGCGCTATCAAAAACATGCTTTTTATTATAATAACTAGCAAAATTCCAATGTATATCGCCTAAAGCAAAAGAATCCTTTATTTTCTCCGCTATATGCAGCACCTCTTTATTACGTTCCATAAATAATAAAGTATCTCCAAATTTTAAATTTTGATAGGCTAATACACTTAGATTCCTTACTAATAAAGTATCTATTTCTGAAGATTTGATGAGATTATAAGATTTATTTAAGAAATTTTTCCTCTCTAAAATTGAGTAGGAATTATTCTTTGAAGATGACATCAAAACGTTAACACTGTCTCTCAATTTTATAACATCTTTTTCTATACCACTATCTTTTTTATCAAAACATGATAGAAAAAAAAGATTAATAGCTATTGTTAATAAGAGTAGGTATCTTCGATTAAACTTCAAAAATTAAAATGTTAAAGACAAATCTATTAAAAAGCCTTTAATAAAATTATTAAAGGCTAATCTAATCATAATATATTAATGATTTTAATCTTTGCTTCCGTCATCAACTGCATCATCATCCCCAGTTGAATGAATATTATCAGTAATATTATTTTGCTCATCATCTAATGCTTGAGGAGTACAGGAGACTACTAATATTAAAAGTACTATTAAGGAAAATAAAATTTTTAGATTTTTCATGTTACAAAATTTTAGTATTAATAATGGTTATCTGAGCTATTTATATAGCTCAGTTGATTAAAATTGTGCACAATTGTTTACGTTTTTTTTATCGAACGTTTGAATATTCAAAGGCTAAATTAGTTAGCTTGTTAAGAGTTAGCTAGAATTAAACCACACTTATAGTGAACTATGGGTGTCTGTGAGTGAAACACTACTTTTTGATAGGGAAATTAATTTAAAGTAATCATTGTGTTTTTTGACAACTCAATGTTGATTAAATCTATGTTCGATATGAATGTTTTTGTGAAAGGAATCTCATGCTCATTATTTAAAATGCAAACAGATTTTCCATAATGAATTCTTGAAATACATTTTTTATTTATTATGTAGCTCTTATGTATTCTAAAAAATGTTTTAGGCAGTGAATTTTCAAAAACTTTTAAAGTTTTATAGGCTCCAATCAATCTTCCATCGCACATATGAAAATCAGTAGTATTATTATCAGCCTTTAAGTAAAGAATGTCATCAATATTTAAATATTGATAGTCCTTGTATGATTTTAAACAAATCGTCTCTATTTGAACAATTGGGTTTCTTTTTAAGAATTTCAATAAGCTTTTTCTTATTGAGAGTTCGCTCAATGGCTTAAGAATGAAATCTAAAAAATCATATCTGTAAGAATCAAACGCATGGTCTTTTAAATTTGATGTTGATATGAAATAAGGTTTTTTCTCACATAGCTTATGAATTTCAAAAAGAAACTCTAAAAAATTTATGTTAGAAGATTCAATATTAATTATAATAAGATCTGGTTTTTCTTTTAAAATAATATTCAAAGCGCAATCTTGATCTTCATCTGTATCTCTAAAAGAAAATTCAGAAAAATCATGACCTACAGTTTTTATCAAACCAACAGCGTTTTTATCATTATCAATTATCAAACAACTTACCAAATTATATTTTTAAGCAATTTAAAAATATAATGGGCAATGTAAGTACGGAATCAGATTACTATAAATAAGGCTAAAGCATACTTTTAATTATTATATGGCTAAAAAATAGTAGTTTATGATTATTTCTCTTAAATTTGATTAAGAAATGTACAAACAAAAAGTGAACACAAAACTGAACACGTTTTGGAACACGATTAAGAACACGGTAATTTTCAAGTAATTGAAAACCAATATTTTAAAAATCCTTAAAATGGCTTTTTGAAATTCATAACCCGGAGGCCACGAGTTCAATTCTCGTTCTCGCTACATTTTTAATCAGCTAGAAACAAAAGGCTTAGTTTTTCTAAACCTTTAGTTTATGGTTCTTCTAATTTTTTTATACTGCAATTATTAATACCTATTGATTTAAACCTATTCTTGTTGCACTAATCTTAACACAATTACAAGGCTATTATTCATTTAAAAACATACAATATGCCTAAACCTTTAAAAATCATTATTTGGGGCTGTACTTTTTGAGAAAGTTTCAGTTTAATAATTATATTTTTTAACAGGATTTCTTAATCTTTATATTAATAAGTACTTTTAAAAAGTTTCCTTAATTTTAAAATCATAATTACAAGGATACTCAAAACACCTAAAATTAGATTAAAGTATAAAGAGCCATTGAAACAACCATTCACAAAAGAAACAACTTTAAACTTAAAGTTAACTATTTTGCTTTCTTGCTTTTTTCTAAGCAATTTTTCAATAGCCCAAACCCTATTTCCTGAAATTACTAATTACTCATTTGGCAGTAGTCAAAATTGGAGTATTGATGTTAATTTGGAACAATCTATAGCGGTAGCCAATAACTCAGGCTTATCAACCTTCAACGGACAGTTTTGGGAGATGCATAAGTTGCCTAAAAATATGATTATTCGTTCAGTGTTATGTGATGGCGACAAAATTTATACGGGATCTTATGAAGAATTTGGGTATTGGAAAAACAATACATTAGGTAAATTAGAATACCATTCATTAAAAGATAAGTTTGAAGATAATTATCCCCAAAAAAGTGAAGAATTTTGGCAAATTATAAAGTATGATGATAAAATTATTTTCAGATCTTTTGGATCTATCTACGCTTATGATGGCTTCGTTATAAAACAAATAGCTAATGATTTTAATATATCTAGTTTAGCCATTTACAACGGAAAATTAGTTTTTGGAAGTTTAAATAGTGGATTGTTAGAAATTACCAATTCTGAAATTAAACCCTATAATCGATATAAAGTATTAGATAATTTAAACTCTGTTAGTCATGTTTCATCATTTAAAAATTTATTATTTGTTTTTGATCAAGATGAGGGTGGCTATTTAATTGGAGATGAGAAAGTTTCTAAATTATCAGATACTATTAATAAAACCCTAAAAAACTATTCATTAAATAAAGTAGTTTTTATAGATAATCATACACTTTCATTTGGTACCGTAAAAAACGGAGTAATTATTTATGATTTCATTGAAGATAATTTTCAGATAATTAATAAACAGGCTGGGTTAAGAAATAATACGGTCTTAGATTTAAAGTTAAGTGACGACTACTTATGGGCAGCTTTAGATAACGGTATTAGCAGAATAAACATAAAAAGCAAGTACTCCTATTTTAATGATATTACTGGTTCATTGGGTGCTGTTTATGATGTTGCTTATTATAACGACAAGTACTTTTTGGCAAGCAATACTGGAGTCTATACATTCTACGATAATAAATTATCCTTGATAAAAAACTCAGAAGGACATTGTTGGGGATTTTTGCAATATCAAAATACATTATTCTGCGCGCATAATAAGGGTGCTTTCATTTTAGAAGAAGATAGCCTTCTGCCAATTGAAGGTTCTTTTAGTGGTGTTTATAGTTATTTGCCAATACCAAAATCAAAAGATTTATTAGTTTCTACCTATTCTGGTATTGGTATTTTAAAAAAAGACAACAATCAATTTGTGATATCAAAACTTGAAGGCATAAATATTCCTATAGATAAATTAATATTTGAAAATGATACCACCCTTTGGGCTACCGGTAATTACAAGGGTTTGTTTAAAATTAATTTTCAAAATAATGTATTGGGGAATTTAATAGACTTAAGTGATAATTCAATTATTTCAGGAAACAAAGTTGAAATTGAAAGTTTGAAAAACCAACTGTATTTTGTAATTAACAATAATTGGTACAAAAACCTCACAAATACTAAGTCGTCAAATTCTGTAATTGATTTTAAAAATAAAAGTCTACTAAGTGAGCGGAAAAATGACTTTTGGATGCTTGACTATCAAACTTCAAGTATTATTAAATATCACGAAGATTTTCAGCCTAATTCTGTTTTGATTAATAATAACTTAGTTTCAAAGTTTGTTACTGGTTACGAAAAAATCATTTATAAAAATGATTCTACAATAATTTTCAATCTAAAAGACGGTTTTTCAACTGTTGATTTAAAAAAGGACATTGAATCAAAACATTCTAATCCTAAAATTGAAAAAATCTACGTTAACAAAAATTTATTTAAAATTTCTGAAAAAAATTCAATTCAGCTCAATCATAAACAAGCACAATTAGTAACTTTTGAAGTTTACACTCCCGGTAATTTTGAGACTGTTTTACAATACGAACTTACAGGAGAGATTAATCAAAATGATGATATCGCAAAAGGTAGGTTCAGCATTCAAAATTTACCCGCAGGAAATTATAGTTTAGACGTTTTTGTAAAAGGACATTCCAGCAAAAAAACCACAATTCAAATTGAGATTCTGCCTCCATGGTATTTAAGCACAGTAATGAAAGTATGTTATCTAATCCTTATTTTAATTGCTATTTATTCTGTGGGAAAATTCCAAAAACATAAAGCAGAAAAAGCTCATTTAAAAACACAACAAAAACTAAAAGAAGAGGCAGACAGAAAACTTCAGTTGTTAGAAAAAAACAATTTAATAAATGAAATAGATTCAAGAAAAAAAGAACTCACCAACAGTACAGCTTCAATAGTCAAAAAAAATGAAACGATCATATTGCTTCGGAATGAATTGAAGAGACTTGAAAAAATATCCCCCAACATTACCAGAACTAAAAACATACTTCACAGATCTGGAGAGCAATTAGACAGCAAAAATGATTGGCATATTTTCGAAACCAAATTTAATGAACTCAATGAAGATTTTTTTAAAAGTCTTTCTAAGGAATTTCCTAAACTAACAACTAAAGATCGTAAGCTTTGTGCCTATATAAAAGTAGGCTTAATTTCTAAAGAAATTGCTCCTTTATTAGGTATTACTGTGAGAAGTGTAGAGCTACAACGTTATCGATTACGAAAAAAGCTAAATTTAGATACCGATATTAGTTTTATCGAATTTTTAAGGCAATTTTAATGCGAATTTCCTAAATTTAACAGATTTTAAGCCCCATCATTACCACATCAATTTGTTAATTTTTAATCTTTTTAAATAAATAAACAACTGTAAACCAGTTTTTTAAAAATTAATTAATCCTACATCTTTAGCACTCGCCCATAAGTTGTATTTATTCCTCTAATTTTGATTCATTCAGATTATTAACTGGATATTTAAAATATTTGAATAAATATATATGCGCTACAAAATCCAAATTTTAACTTGTCTTATGTGTCTTATTTCATGTTGTGCAATGACTGCCCAAAATGAAATAACAGGTAAAATTACAGATGTAAATAATATACCTCTACCAGGTGCAAACGTTACCATTAAATCTAAAAATAAAGGTACTCAAACAGATTTTGATGGACAATTTAGTATAACAGCAAGTAAAGGTGATTTACTTAGTATAACCTATATTGGTTATGTAGATCAAGAAATTATCGTTGGGGACAAAACCGAATACAATATTATTCTAAAAGAAGATTTAAGCGAGCTGGATGAGGTTGTGATTGTAGGTTACGGTACACAGAAGAAAGCAATATTAACGAGTTCTGTTTCTCAAATTAAAGGAGAAGAACTTGCTAAAGAACCCGTTTTAAATGCTACGCAAGCACTACAGGGTAAAGCATCAGGAGTTCAAATTATTGCTTCAGATGCGCCAGGACAGGCATCTACTGTAATCATAAGAGGCTTGGGAACAGTTCAAGGTGGCAGAGACCCTTTATATGTTGTTGATGGCGTTTTAACAGATAATATTAACAATATTAATACTTCAGATATTGAATCTATAAACGTTTTAAAGGATGCTGCATCGTTAGCAATCTATGGTAACAGAGGAGCTAACGGTGTTATTATTGTGACCACGAAGAAAGGTAAAGCTGGTACAATGGTTGTTCAATTTGATACATATACTGGCGTAAGAGATATTTTAAGTCGGGTGGAAATGGCTAATGCTGCCCAATATGTCACTTATAGTAATGAAGCTGCAAGAAGAGATTATTTACTGGACAATGATCCAACAAATGATGATAGTACTTTTGGTTTTATACCAACTAACCAAAGATATGATACTAATTGGCTGGATGTCATAACCCAGCCAGGATTAATATCCAATTTTAATATTTCTGCATCTGGAGGGTCAGAAAATATCAAAGCATTTTTTAGTGCTGGTTTCAATGAAGAAGAGGGCGTTTTATTAAATGACGAATTCAATAGACTTACACTTAGAAGTAATGTAGATTATACCATTAGCGATAAGATAAACTTTTCACATAATGTAGGTGTACAATTAGCCTCTGGGACACCGCAAAATTATGCATTGTTCACTTCTGCCTATAAACAAGCACCAATTATTCCTGTACGAGATGACAATGGTAATTATGGCTCATCGGTCAACATCAATAATGTGGCTAATCCAGCAGTAGAGGCAAGTAACGATTTTAAAAGAGATAAAAATAAATTCTTTAAAATACAAGGTGCTTTCAAATTAGACTATCAATTACTTGAAGATTTGACTTTCACCTCTCGCTTTTCAATCGAAACAGAATATGGTAGGTTTTATTCCTTCAGAAATAGGCTAGGCAATTTCTTGGCTCAAAACCCTTTCAATACAGAAAGCAGCTTTGAAGGAGATTCAGAAAATCCAGCAAATACAAGACTTACTGTTACACACACTAATACTTATAGATGGTTTCTTGATAACTATTTTACCTATCAAAAAACCTTTAATGATAAACATTCCATTAATGCCACTTTAGGTATTACTTCGGAAGAAAACAGAAGCGAATTTCTTTCAGCTACTAGAAATAATGTCCCTTTAAGTAGCAATTTAAACTTCAATTTAAATACTGGAGATGAAGATGATACACAACTCAACTCGGGCGCATTAAGCGTTGTTGACCGCTTGTACTCGTACATTGCAAGAATAAATTATGATTATGAGGATAAATATTTGCTGGGTGGTTCTTTTAGAAGAGATGGCTCTAGTAAGTTTCAAAAAGGTCAACAGTATGGTAACTTTTTTGCTCTAAGTGCAGGTTGGGTAATGACCGAAGAAAGTTTTATGGAAAATAGCATATTCAACATCCTAAAATTAAGAGGGAGTTACGGTGAATTGGGAAATCAAAATGTTCCGCTAAATGTTCTCGCTGCTACAACGGGAGCTGCAGGTTTTTATGCGTTTGGGCAAAATCAAGATTTACAGCAAGGTATTACCATTACTGGCGCCATACAAGAAAACTTAACTTGGGAAACGACAGAGGAGTTTAATCTAGGACTAGAGTTTACGCTATTAGATTATAGATTATCTGGAGAAATTGATGCTTACAGACGATTAAATAGAAATGCTACTTTACTTATAGAATTACCAGATATTATTGGCTTTGACCCCTTTAATTCCGACGTGGGAGAAATTGAAAACAAAGGAATTGAGTTTGCACTAAACTGGAAAGATAACATAGGCCAAGATTTAAAGTATAATATAGGATTCAATGTGTCCTATAATAAAAACCAGATTTCAAAAGTAACAAATCCCTTTTTTAGCGAACAGCTAGGTGGTTTTATAAATAATGGGCAGTATACCAAAAAAATCGCTGTTGGTCAACCTTTAGGTAGTTTCTATTTATATGACGTTGCGGGTATCGATGACAATGGAGACCTGGTTTATAAAGATTTAAACGGTGACGGTGTCGTAGATGAAAGCGACAGAGACTATTTTGGATCGTACTTACCAAAAGTTTTTGGCGGACTCAATTTGGGAGTTCAATACAAACAATTTGATTTTAATGTAGATACGTTTGCTAACTTCGGAAACAAGATCTACAATGGTAAAAAAGCCCAACGCTTTGGAAACGAAAACATAGAACTCGTAGATTTCAACAGTCGCTATACCACAGGTCGACCAAGTAATACAACACCAAGAGCTTTTAATGACGTGCCTTTATCTTCAACATATTATTTAGAAGATGGAGATTTCTTCAGAATAAATAATATTACTATTGGCTATACGCTTCCAAATAACGAAAAAGGATTTTTCAAGTCTATTCGTGTGTATGCCACCGCAAAAAACCCATTTATTTTTCAAAAATTTACAGGTTTCACTCCAGAATTACCAGGAGCACCTCTAGGTAATGCAGGTATAGAACTCGATGCTTACCCAACCCTTAAATCATTTTACGTAGGATTAAATACATCATTTTAATTAAAAAATTATGAAAACAATAAGTAACATACCCAAAAAACTTTCTGTGATTATATTGGTCTCTTTTCTAATTTTTCAGTCTTGTTCTGATGATTTTATAGACGTTGAAGCTAATCAGGAAACGGAAGATGCCCTAACACCAGACAGAGCTCCAGAACTAGTAAACGCTGTTTACAATAGTCTTTTAGCATGGGAAATGAGTTCGTTTGGTTGGACAGGGTTGACAAGTATAGCTTCAGATGACGCAGATAAAGGAAGTATACCAAGTGATACTGGTGCGGACAAAGCCTTATTGGATGCTTTGGATATAACACCAACAATAATTTCAGTTGGAGAAGTATGGAGCGGTCATTACAACGGGATTCAACGCGCTAACCAAGCCATAAATAGAATTTCCCAATTTGAAATGGATGTAGATCTCCAACAACGTCTTTTAGGTGAAGCACGTTTTTTGAGAGCTCTATTTTATTTTAGATTGGTACAGACTTATGGCGGTGTACCTTTGATCACAGATATTACTTCATTAGACCAAATCAATGCAGATGTTTTATCAAGAAAAACAAAAGAAGAATGTTATGCATTCATAGAAGAAGATTTGCTCTTTGCTATTGACGCACTACCTCTCAAAAGTGAATATCCAGCTTCAGAATTAGGAAGAGCTACAAAAGGTGCTGCACAAACATTGTTGGCTAAAGTGAGTATGTATCAGTCTAAATGGTCTAATGTGATAGAGCTCACAGAAGCTGTCATGGCATCTCAAGAATATGGCTTGACTCCAAACTATGTAGATATTTGGAAAGAAACTTCAGAAAATAATATAGAATCCATATTTGAAATTCAAGCAAGAGGTAATGATCCTGCTGCAGGAGTTGATAAATATAGTACGATCCAAGGAGCTCGTGGAGAAGGCGGTTGGGGCTGGGGTTTTAACACACCTTCTCAAGACTTAGATGATGCCTATAGTGCAAATGATTTAAGAAGGGATGCAACCATTATGTTCGCTGGAGAAACTTTATATGATGGTAGAGTTATAAGTATAAATGCACCTAACCCTAGATATAACCAAAAGGCGTATTCCAGTATTCTTACTGAATCTGAAGAAACAGGTAAAAACGTGAGACTTTTAAGATATGCAGAGGTTTTATTAATGAATGCTGAAGCAAAATCTATCGTAGGTGGAGACGTCGCAACTCCATTAAATGCGGTAAGACTTAGAGCTGGATTAAATGCTGCTGTAGATTTGACCACTTTAGCTATTTGGGAAGAAAGACGCTTAGAAATGGCGTTTGAACACGATCGTTATTTTGACCTCGTTAGACAAGGTCGAGCTTCACAAGTACTAAATTCTAAAGGTATTCCATTTATTGAAGGTAAACATGAGGTATTCCCTATACCACAAGAGCAGATCGATATTAGCGGAGGAGCACTTATCCAAAACCCAAATTATTAATTGAAACGACATTTAAAACATGACTATTAACATAAAAGCAATGAGTCTAATCAAACCAGTAATAATAGTAATTACGCTCTTAATGATGAGTAACTGTACTAATCAAGACATTACACCTCCACCACCAGATGTTGGTTCTGTAGATGAACCTACTGTCGAGACTATTCCTTTTGAAGAACTATTAGATCTCGTGCAACAACGCACCTTCAATTATTTCTGGGATTTTGCTGAACCTGTAAGTGGTTTGGCAAGAGAAACGTCGCAAGATGCAGCTCTCGGTGGAGATGGGGCAAGAATTGTAACTACTGGAGGCTCTGGATTTGGAATCGCTTGTTTTCCTGCAGCTGTTGAAAGAGGATGGATCACTAGAGCGGAAGCTGTAGAGAGATTAGATAAAATTTTAACCTTTTTGGAAGGTTGCGAAACATACCATGGTGTGTTTTCACACTGGTATTTTGGAGATACAGGAGTAACTAGAGAATTTAGTGCGTTAGATGATGGTGCAGATATTGTAGAAACCGCTTTTTTATTACAAGGTCTATTGATCAATAGACAATATTTGTCAGCATCAGACACCGAAGAGGCCCTTTTAATAAATCGAATTACAACCATTTATGAAAATATAGAATGGAGCTTCTTTGAAAGAGGTGAAAACGTCATGACCTGGCATTGGTCGCCAGATAATGGATTTGCAATAGATTTACAAATACAAGGCTGGAATGAAGCATTAATGGTCTATGTCTTAGCTGCTGGATCGCCAACATTCCCAATTACTAAAGCAACTTATGATAATGGTTGGGCACGAAACGGTCAAATGATCAACAACAACACTTATGTAGGTACAGTATTACCACTTGGTGTCGATTTTGGTGGTCCACTATTCTACTCACATTATTCATTTATAGGTTTAAATCCAACTAACTTGAGTGATCAATATGCCAATTATTTTGAGCAAAATGTAGCGCACTCACTTATCAACTATGAATATTGTAAAAATAACCCAAACGATTATATTGGTTATGGTGGAGATAGTTGGGGACTAACCGCTAGTAATGATTTCAATGGTTATGCGGTGCATGATCCCTTAAACGATATAGGTGTGATCACACCAACCGCAGCACTTTCCTCTTTTCCTTATACACCAGAGCAATCCAAAAAAGCTTTAGAGTATTTCTACTATAATCTTAATGATAGACTTTGGGGAGAATATGGGTTTTATGATGCATTTTCAGAAGAATTCAATTGGTTTGACGATGGGTATTTAGCTATAGACCAAGGACCAATTGTAGCTATGATTGAAAACTATAGAAGCCAATTGCTTTGGAATTTATTTATGCAGGATCAAGATGTCATCAATGGCTTAAATACTTTAGAATTTACATTTTAAGTTTATGAAAAAAATACATTTCTATATCGCCTTAACCATACTGAGCATCACCTTTATTGGGTGGAACAATCTAAATGTCGATACTCTAGAACCTAAAAACGATGATCTTATCGAAAAAAAGATTGATTCACTACTGGCAATCATGACTATTGAAGAAAAAATAGGTCAAACTGTAATTTATTCAAGTGTAGAAGATGTCACAGGCCCAATTTTAGACAAGAATTATACAACGTATCTAAAAAACGGACAAATGGGTGCTATCTTCAATGCAACAGGATCGGCATTTACTAGAAAACTTCAAAAAATTGCTGTTGAAGAAACACGATTGGGTATTCCATTAATTTTTGGATATGACGTGATCCATGGCTATAAAACCATTTTCCCAATACCTATGGGAGAAGCTTCGAGTTGGGATTTAGAGCTCATGGAGAAAACCGCTAGAATTGCTGCTAAAGAGGCCTCTGCGGAAGGTTTACATTGGACATTTGCTCCAATGGTAGACATTTCAAGAGATCCAAGATGGGGAAGAATTGCCGAAGGTGCTGGGGAAGACACATACTTAGGAAGCTTGATTGCCAAAGCCAGAGTGAAGGGATTTCAGGGAGACGATCTTTCCAATAAACATACCGTGTTGGCTTGTGCTAAGCATTATGCAGCTTATGGCGCAGCGCAGGCAGGTCGTGATTACCACACAGTTGACATATCATTAAATACACTTAGGGAAACATATCTACCTCCTTTTAAAGCTGCAGTAGATGCAGATGTTGCAACATTCATGACTTCATTTAACGAGTTGAATGGTGTTCCTGCCACTGGAAATGAATTTCTACTTAAAGATATATTAAGAGACGAATGGAATTTTAGTGGTTTCGTTGTAACCGATTATACGTCAATCAATGAAATGGTACTTCATGGGTATGCAGAGAATCTTCAGCATGCTGGAGAATTAGCGATGAATGCAGGCGTTGATATGGATATGCAAGGTGGAGTTTTTAAAAACCATCTAAAAACAGCCATTGATGAAGGCAAAGTTGAGATATCCAGATTGGATGAAGCAGTTAGAGATGTCTTAAGATTAAAATTTAAACTTGGTTTATTTGATGACCCTTATAAATATTGCAATGAAGCTGAAGAAGCTAATATCATTTTACATAAAGATCATCTAGAAACTGCACGAGATGCTGCCCGAAAATCAATCGTTTTATTAAAAAACGATAACAATATTCTTCCATTAAACAATTCTAAAAAAGTAGCTTTAATTGGGCCCTTGGCAGATGATCAATTTCATATTATAGGTAATTGGGCAGCCAAAGGAGATAGAGATGGCACTGCTGTAAGCGTTAAAGAGGGTTTTGAGGCTCAAAACAAATCGTTCAAATTTGCAAAAGGCTGTGAAATTGAAGGTGGTGATACCAAAAGCTTTAAAGAGGCAATAGCTGTAGCCAAAGCTTCAGATGTGGTAGTGATGGTTATGGGAGAAAGTGAACGAATGAGCGGTGAAGCTGCAAGTAGAAGTAATTTGAAATTACCAGGTTTGCAACAACAGCTCATTTCAGAAATAAAAAAAATTGGCAAACCCATTGTGTTAGTACTCTATAATGGGAGACCTTTAAATCTTTCTTATGAAAATGAAACTGTTGACGCGATTGTAGAAGCTTGGTTTCCTGGTACAAGTGGTGGCCATGCGGTTACCGATGTATTGTATGGAGATTATAATCCATCAGGTAAATTAACAGTGACTTTTCCTAGAAATGTTGGTCAGGTTCCTATTTATTATAACATGAAAAATACGGGAAGACCAGAAGATGCTGAGGGTGCGCATTCACGTTATGTCTCAAAATATATTGATGTCGAAAATTCACCATTGTTTCCTTTTGGGTATGGGTTGAGCTATACTTCTTTTAGCTACGGAAAACCAGTGCTTTCAAATCAAACCCTATCAAATAATCAACCAATAACAGTAAAAACAACAATCACCAATACTGGAGATAGAAACGGTGAAGAGATTGTTCAACTCTATATCAAGGATCGCTTCGGAAGCGTTACACGCCCTACAAAAGAGCTAAAAAACTTTAAAAAAATAACATTAAAAAAAGGTGAATCCCAAACCGTTGAGTTTATCATTTCTGCGGAAAATCTAAAGTTTTACAACAATAATTTAGAATTCAAAAATGAACCTGGTGACTACGATTTGTTTGTGGCAGGTAGCTCAAACCATGAGTTCACCAATAGTTTTACACTTATAAATAATTAATCTTTAAAAATTTACAACATGAAAAAATCTTTACTTTTTATTTTTAGCATTATGGCTTATATAGGTTATGCACAATGTACAGATCCTGTAATAACAGACTTCGAATGCTCTCAACCTTCTCATCCAATTACTGGTGCATTGGTTACGGTACCAAATACGGTTTCTGGAGGCATAAATACCAGCCCTAACATTGGGGAATATACAGATAATGGCAACGACGGTTTTGATGCGCTGGTTGTTGATTACGGAGCGCCAATAGACTTATCTACAAATAATCAATTGAAGGTTAAATTCTACTCTACAACTTCAGTACAGATTTTAGCTAAACTGGAAGGTGGTAGTAATCCAGAAATTTTTTCAGATTTTAGCGCTGTAAATACATGGCAAGAATTTACGTTTGATTTCAGTGCTTTTGCAGGACAAGGCAATAACAAAGTTGTACTCTTTTTTAATCCTAATGTTATCACAGGTACAGCAGATGTTTATTATATAGACGACTTCTTATTCGATTCACTAGCTACTCCTCCTTGTGAACAACCAGTTATAACAAACTTTGAATGTTCTGCACCATCAAATACTATTATTGGAGCGTTGGTAAACATACCCAACCCAGTATCTGGAGGAATTAACACAAGTGCAAATGTTGGACAATATACAGATGATGGTACAGCTGGTTTTGACGCATTGGTAGTAGATTATGGCATGCCAATAGATTTATCTTCAAACAATATTTTAAAGCTGAAATTCTATTCGCCAACATCTGTACAAATCCTAGCCAAATTGGAAGGTGGCAGTAATCCAGAAATCTATTCAGATTTTAGTGCAGTTAATACTTGGGAGGAATTCACTTTTGACTTTAGTGCATTTGCGGGACAAGGCAATACAAAAGTTGTATTATTTGTAAACCCAACTGTTACTTCAGGAACACCTTCTGACATATATTATATAGATGACTTATTGTTTGATACGACTCTGTCCCTCAACAATGTGTCTTTAAATAACAATACAGTAAAGGTATATCCAAATCCAGCAAGAGAGATTTTAAACATCTTTTCTTCAGAAAATATTGAAAACTATAAGATTTTCGATATTCTAGGAAAAAATGTCGCTTCAACTAGTACAGAAATGATATCTAATGAAATTTCAATTAGTCATTTAAAAGATGGTATCTATTTTATTAGACTCAATACTGCCACCTCTAGCTCGGTAATTAAGTTTATTAAAAAATAACAATTAAAATATTTTAATAATGAAAACATCACTAATCAGAGTATCTTTTTTAATAATGGTTTTTAGTCTTTTTTACACTTGTGAAAGAGAATTAACAAACTATGAGTTAATTAATTATGAGCGATGCGAATTAGAGAATGTCACTGTAAATCCTTTTATAGTTACAGATTTTGAATGTCAATCAAATATTGAGATCAGTGATGTTTCCGTTATTAGAAACCCAAGTGAAACTGGTATAAATACGTCTAGATTTGTTGGGGAATATATTGATGGCGCAAGTGCTAACGATGCATTGACAATAAATTTTGATGGTGGTCTAGATTTATCAACAAATGCTTTATTTAAATTTAAAGTAAAAACTACTACAACAGGTACTTTAAGAGTAGAATTAATTGGAGGATCTAATGGCACACTTAACTTCAATATTATTATAGATGGTGATGAGTTTTGGAATGAATATGAATTAGATCTCATAGATCTACAAGATGAAACGTTTACCCAATTCAATTTAATTTTCAATAACGGAATTGAAAATAGCGGTACTGATATTTATTTAGTTGATGATATTAAATTTGACCCAACAATTGATCCTTGTGAGGATGTGGTTACAGATTTATCGATTATCAACGATTTTGATTGCCAGCAAAACTTTTTTCTTGGTGAAGATCCTACTCAAACAAGCGTTCAATTAATTGAAAATCCATTTATTTCAGGAATAAACCTTAGTGAAAATGTTGGGGAATATATAGATAATGGTACAGAACCTTTTGATAATCTTATTATCAATTTTGAAAATCCTATTGATCTTGCTGAAAATCCTCTTTTTAAAATAAAGGTATACGCTACAACAACAGGACCTCTTTTGGTTAAATTAGAGGGTGGAACAACTCCAATTGAAATTACTAAGCCAATAACAATGCTCAACCAATGGGTTGAATATACGTTCAATTTTAATGAAGCTTTAGACGCTGGAAATGACAAATTGGTATTGTTCTTTAACGCTGGTGGTACAACAGGTACAACAGCAGACACATATTTGATTGATGATTTAAGATTTGAAGAATTTATAGACCCTTGTCTTGGTATTACTGAAGATTTATCTATCATTTCAGATTTTGAGTGTCAACAAAATTATACGCTTGGGTTAGATCCTACGCTGATTTCCGTAGTAGAAAATATAGATCCTAGCGGAATTAATACAAGTGATTTTATTGGTGAATATATTGATGACGGTACGCAACCATTTGATAATTTGCTAATTGATTATGGAATGCCAATTGATCTATCTGAAAACTCATTATTTAAAATTAAAATCTATAGTTCAGCACCAATTCCTGTTTTGGCTAAGTTAGAGGGTGGAACCACTCCACTTGAAATAACCAACAATGTTACTACTGTAAACGAATGGGTTGAACTGAGTTTTGATTTTTCACCTGTTATAGGAGAAGGTAATGATAAATTGATTTTATTCTTTAATGCTGGTCAAGATACAGGTACTTTAACAGATGTATATTACATTGATGATCTTCGTTTTGATTCTAATCCATGTTCTCAAATTGTTGAAGATTGCGATGGTGTTACGCCAAACCTGAGCATAATCAATGACTTTGATTGTCAGCAAAATTATAATTTCTCTAATCCAGACGCTGCTCCTGTAGTTCAAAATCCTAATGTTAGCTGTGAGAACCGCAGTTCTAATGTTGGTGAATATAGTGATAACGGGAATGATCCTTTTGATTTTCTTTTGGTAAACTTTGGAGCACCGATAGATCTTTCTGTAAATAACCAGCTTAAAATAAAAGTGCTATCTACTATGGCAGTTCCTTTATTGGCAAAACTAGAAGGAGGTGCAGCTGTTGAAATTTTCGCAGACATTACAGTTGTTAATGAGTGGGCGGAATATACTTTCGACTTTAGTGAAGCACAGGGTAATGGCAACACGACTTTAGTTCTATTTTTCAATGCAGGAAATATTGACGGTACTCCAGCAGATATCTATTATGTTGATGATATAAGATTCGAAGCACCTTAATAATATAAAAATGTGTTTAAGTATAAAGCTGAAGCAATATTGTCTATAAAATTCATGCTTTATTAATCTAAATCATTAAAAAAACTCCAGATCCGTATTGCTTATGATGAGCACTTAACGATACATTTTATATTAATTTAATTCAAAATATTATGAAGACATCTTTATTTCTCAAAGCCATAACTATATTGTTTTTTCAGTTTTATTTTTATGATACATCTGCTCAAATAACAACAGATCAACTTTTAGAAAACACCTATAAATTATATGATTACCAAAGGCAATACAATGGTGTTTATCGTGACTCAAAAATAATCAACGGGACAGATTATCATCCAAGTTCAGCAGCAAATACAGGAGTCGGTTTGATTTCTTTATGTATAGCAGAAGAAGCTGGTTATATTAATTTTGGAAGAGATTTAGCTGCTCAAACATTACGAACAATGTTAGGCTATACTGCTGGGTTTAATCCTGATAGAAACAGCAAAGGGTTTTATAGACATTTCCTAGAAATAGATAATGGACAACAGGCTTGGAATTCAGAATATAGTACTATCGATACTGCATTATTAGCTGCAGGTGCCCTATTTGCTAAAAAATATTTTAATGATGCTGAAATTTCTGCACTGGCAGATGAGTTATTTTTATCTGTAGAATGGTCTGCAGCAATAAGCAATCCCTCTACAGGTGCTATATGGAGAGAGCTCCAGCCTAATGGAGCTGGCCAAGGTACAAGTGCATTACCATTTAATGAATATATAATCGTTGCCTATTTTGCAATGAAATCTGAAGGTAATTCGGGAGGTGTAGGCACTTCAGCCTGGAATGTTTGGCAACAACTAAATAATTTTGCGAATGCAAATTATTGGGGCTATGATCTTTTAGCCGATAGTAACAATGTAAATGCATTTCAATCTGACTTTACCGTTCAATTTCCTTATTACCTTATGTTTTGGGCTCATAACAGCACCTTATATAAAACGTATATGTCTAATATGGCATCTGCAGATAAGTTTTATTATGGCCAAATAGCTGGAATGTATCCAAACTTGAATGCTTATGAATGGGGATTGGGAGCAGGAAATTCTCCAGCAACATTTAATGGTAATTTTTACACGCCATATGGTTACAATGCAGATCATATTAATAATCACCCAGCACGCATTGTGTCGCCTCATATAGTGGCTGGTTACATTCCTATACAGGCAAGTGCAAGAAATGACCTTCAACAAATGATGAATGGAACAAAGGGTATCTATACTTTAGGAACTGGAGAAAAATTGCTATGGAGATACAGTCTGGATGAGGTAAACTGGAATTCAGATCAAATTCAAGGCATTGATTATTCAACAATGCTCTATGGTCTGGCTGCAAATAAGTTTGGGACCAACTTTTTTACAACGAACAATAATTACGATTTCCCGACACCAAATTTTAGTAGTACTAATTCCTGCGTCACAGGTGTTCAGGCCTATTATGGACCTGTTTTAGGAACTACGGGTTCTTATAATGGCTCTTCATCAACCAGGGACAAGCCATTTGACAGTAATAATAACACCTTTTTTGATGGTCCAAATGGAAATAACCAATGGGTTGGCATGGATTTATTAAGCAATCAAAACATCACATGTATTCGATTTAGACCACGTAATAATTTTGGGTACAGAATGCGTGGTGGTAAATTTCAAATAAGCAATAATGCTAATTTTAGTAATCCAACGACAATCTATACGATTCCCTCGAATGCTAATTTAAATTTTCAGAATTACTTTATTTCTACTGGAAGCACAAACGGAGTTTCTGCAAGATATATACGTTACCTTTCTCCAAATAACGGTTGGGGAAACATAGCTGAAATGAGGGTTTATAGATCTTCGGAAACAAATAGGAACTCAAATATCAAATTAGAAGACCAACCAAAGGTTGTTAATCATATTGACAATTTAACGTTAAGCCCTAATCCAGCCTCTAAGGAGATTCAATTGGATTTCTATCTTGAAAATGAGAGCGATATAGAATATCGAATTTATAATACAATGGGTAGAGAAATCCAATCTCTTTCAAAAAATCACATTGAAACTGGAGAAATTAACCAAAAATTAAATATTGAAAATTTAGCTGAAGGCATTTACTTTATTCATTTAAAAACCAAGAATAAAGTTTTGATTAAGAGATTTATTGTAGCTAAAGAATAGTATAATTACTCACATTGAAACGAAAAACCCTTTAAAATCGATTGATTTTAAAGGGTTTTTATATTGTTAATTTCAGTTTAGCTTTTTATTAGATGCAACTAACTGGCCTCTACTCTATTTTTCAGAAAATAAAATTTCTGAAATTTAAACAATTCTAGTTCATATATTTTTCAGTCCAGTCGCGATACATCCCATACTGAACTTCATTTAAAACAGCTTTGAGAGATTTATCTTCTTCCGCATAAAGACTTTTGCTATCGATGTCAACGTTTGGATTATTTAACTTCCAATCACTTAAAACCGATTTAATACTTCTGTTATAACGCTCTTTTTGATTTTCAGTCATTTCTAAATCCTTGAACATTTTCTGTACTCTATCATCAGATTCAGTCGATTCTTCATATCGATTTGATTGAGTGCTGTAATTGTTATCAGCACTAACATTCGATTGGTTTGGCAAATTCTCAAATCTTAACTGTCTTTTGCTATTCGACATTTTATAAATTACTGCTGTCCCTAAAAGAACCGCAGATATAGATAACACTTTATTTAAAAAACCCATAATTGTATTTATTTTTAGATTAAGCATAAAATTAAGTCTAGTATTTCCAAGTCATAAACGGTAAAAGAAATAATATTAACTCAAATGATAACTGCGGAATTAATCTTAAGTGTTATAGATAACTCATGCGCTTAGCAACTTTTTAAAATTATTAAATATATCATCAATATTTTCTTATTAATAATTAGCGTCGATAACTGCAAGAAAACCATTAAATTTTACATTTTATAATATACTGAAAATCAATTATTTGAAGATTATAATTGCATTTCGTCGAATTTATTTGCATTTCGTGGATATTGTAATTAGATTTGTACCGTTAATTTATTAGTCCCAAATTAAAACTTAACCGCTTATGAATATTTCTACTTTTATTAGGAAAAAGTATGCCCTATTAGTTATTTGTATAATGACCTTTGGCATATCGAACTCACAAATTATTATCGATTCTTACGATTTTGACTTTAACTTTCAAGGTTGGACAGACACTGGCACTTATGCAGGAAGAACAACTAGTGGCACCTATAGATGCTCTAACGCTGGAGCAATTTTTATACAATACGATTTTGATGATGATATTTCAAGTAGAATTGAATCTCCTACAATAGACTTAACAAGTTATAATGAAATTGTATTCTCATTTTGTTTAACATCGCTAAATTTAGATAATGGTGATGGCTTTGATTTGCAATATTTTAACGGTTCTAACTGGAGCACAATTGAAACTTACAGAAGAGGAACGGACTTTGCAAATAGCGATGGTACAAATTATTCATTTTCATATACGTTAGATAGTTCTACTCATATATTTTCTACAAACTCAGCTTTTCGTTTCATTGGTCAAATGAGTGAGACTAATGAGTATTCTGTTTTTGATGATATATCAATAATTGCTCAAGGTTGTGGAGAAACTATAAATAGTTTTCCGTATACCGAAGGTTTTGAAACAGGTATTGGCGATTGGACTCAGGATATAAATGATGATAATGATTGGACAAGACAATCTGGTGGAACACCTAGTGGAAATACCGGTCCTTCCTCTGCCAACGAAGGCAACTTCTATATGTTTACTGAGGCGAGTAGCCCAAACTTTAACAATACATTTAATCTAGTAAGTCCATGTTTTGACCTAAACGCAGAAACAAGTGCAAACTTTTCGTTTTACTATCATATGTTTGGATCTGAAATGGGAGATTTGTTTTTAGAAATCAGTACAGATAGTGGGTCCACCTTTCCTACGGTTTTATGGTCTCAAACTGCAGGTCAAGTTCAAACAGATGATACGGATGCGTGGATTCAAGAAGTTGTTAATTTAGATGCCTATGTAGGTCAAACCGTAAACTTACGTTTTAGAGGGGAAACTTCAGATTTTTATCAAAGTGATATGGCAATTGATGATTTGTCTTTTTTCACTGCTCCTAAACCTGAAATTGAAATTACTGGTAACTCAATTACTATTTCAGACGGTGATACAACACCAAATTTCGCAGATAATACAGATTTTGGAAACGTAAATGTTGCAACTGGAACGAATTCAAATAGTTTTACAATAAGTAATAGTGGAAGTGAAAATTTAATTCTAACAGGTGCTAATCCATATGTAGTAATAAGTGGTGCCAATGCTGGTGATTTTATTTTAACATCTGCTCCGTCTTCACCAATCGCTGCAAACAACACCTCTTCTTTTACAATAACATTTGACCCAAGTGCAAACGGTTTTAGAACTGCGACTGTGAGCATTGCAAATAATGACAGTGATGAAGACCCTTATAATTTTACTATTTCTGGAAATGGAGGATCATCAACTGTTTGTATAACTTCTATTTCATCATTCCCACATGTAGAGAGCTTTGAATCTGTTATTTCGTCATGGACTCAAGATTTAAATGTTATCGTTGATGACTTTAACTGGTCAAGAACCAATTTGAATACCCCAAGTGGAAACACTGGTCCTAGCAGAGCTAAAGATGGTAATTTCTATTATTTTACAGAAGCTACAAGCAACTTTAATAATGTCTCAAATTTAACGAGTCCTTGTTATGACCTTTCCTCTGCTAGAAATCCAAGATTTACATTTTTTCATCATATGTTTGGAGAGGATATGGGGACACTAACCCTTGAACTCAGCTTAAACGGTGGTGCTGATTATAATACCGTCCTCTGGACAAATACAGGACAAGTACAAAACAACACTGTCTCAGCTTGGATACCAATTAGTATAGATCTCAAGGATTATATTGGTCAGACAATAAAATTTAGGTTCCAAGGTACTACTGGCAACAATTATGCGAGCGATATGTCAATAGATAATTTAGTACTTTCAGATCGACCTGATCCAACAACTGCTCCTGGTGGCGTAATATCTGGTTTGTCAACTTGGCTAAAAGCAGATGCTGGATTAAGTGTCTCTGATGGAGGAATTGTTAGCCAATGGCTAGATCAAGGACTTGGTAGCGATGTACGAGTTCATACCCCTGGACAAGAACCTACTTTTAGAGATAATATTAATAAAAATGTCAATTTTAATCCCGTTGTAGAGTTTGATAATAATTTTGTCAATTCTCAATTTGACACCCAATTTAGGTATGATGACACTTCGAAACAATTTTTAGGAGGCGACTTTGGATATTATACAGAAGAAGTGTTTGTAGTCATTATACCTGATGATACAGTTGTGAACAGCACATTTGGTTCGATGTATATTATTTGTGGTGACTCAGATTCTGAACTAAATGCTGTTGATACTACAGGTATGGCATTTGGCAACTTAACAGGTCGTTTTTCAAATGAAATTATATGTTATGCACATGACACCTATGACAATAATCCTGATGATGGATATGGTGTAGCAGAGATAGGCACTGGATCAACTTATGATAATGTTGGCATCTTAAACACAAGAGCTAATACTTCTAGTACCCTACAAGAGCTGTTTTATAACGCCAACAATATTGGTACTACACAAAATGATATTGCTGAATATTTAGAAAGTGATGATACCCGCTTTTGGCTAGGTAGAACTGAAGGAAGTAAAGCAACAATCAACGCAAGAATAGCAGAGGTGATTACTTATTCTAGTAGAAAATCAGACAATGATCTTACACAAGAACGCAATAAAATTCAATCATACTTAGCCATCAAATATGGAATCACATTAGGAACAAATGGAATTTCTCAGGATTACGTTAATAGCGATGGTAATGTCATTTGGGATGAATCTTCTAACGTTGGCTATAACCATGATATCGCAGGTATTGGACGTGATGATGCTTCTGAATTAAACCAAAAACAATCTAGAAGCGTAAACAATGGAAATGATGGAATAGGTCGTACTCAAGGACTAATTACAATGGGATTGAACGAAATTTACACCACCAATAACGAACACGTATCTTCAAATGCCACAACTTTTGACAATAAAAATTTCTTAGTCTGGGGAAATAATGGAGTAAATCTTAATCTTCCGGCAACAGAAGTAGCTGTAAACATGAGTTCAGGCATAACTCCATCACTTTCAACTGATGTGTCTTTTGTAGCTATGCAGCGTATCTGGAAAGTGGTTGAGACTGGAGGAGATATTCCTTCAGTAAAAATAAGAATCCCACAAGATGCTGTTAGAAACATTACACCTCCTGGTAACTTTTATATGTTCATATCTAGCACTGGTGTTTTTGATCCTACAGCAGATTACAGGATAATGACATCAGACGGTAACGGAAACCTAGAAACCGACTATGATTTCGACGGAACAAAATATATCACTTTTGGATATGCCCCAAGAGTAGAAGTAACACGATCAATATATTTTGACGGAGTTAATGATTATGTTGATATGGAGAATGCATTAAATCTTGATCCAACTGGATTTACTATTTCAGCTTGGATAAAAAGAGATGCTGCAGATAGTGGAACTAAATCAATAATTTCCAAAAGAGATGTTGCCTTCAACAATGGTTATGATTTTAGAATATTAAACGATAATAGAGTACAATTGAGATGGGTAAATGGTGGTTTCCAAACAAATACGACTAATGTAAGTATTCCTGATGATGAGTGGCATCATGTCGCTGCAATATATGATGGATCACAATCATTTCTCTATATTGATGGTGTTTTAGATAGTCAGCGTAATCGTGTCCCACCTATAGATACAGATGAGTCATTTTATATTGGTGCAGCAGCTAAAAACTCACCGACGCAACATTTCCGAGGAAATATAGATGAAGTAAGAGTTTGGGATATTGACTTAACTCCAGAACAGCTAAGATTTATAATGAATCAAGAAATTGAAAATAATTCTAATTTTGTAGCTGGTAAAGTATTACCAACAACGATCACTAAGAATGATGTGGCAACAATACCTTGGTCACAGCTTGCAGGATACTATCCAATGTCTGTTTATACCTACACAAATACTGAAGACGCTTCGGGTAACAGTAATCAAGGCGCTTTAAGAAATCTAAACACTGTTGACAGGCAAACCGCTCCATTACCTTACGTATCACAATCTAATGGTGATTGGTCAAATACCGATACTTGGTTAAATGGTAATACTCAAGCCTTAGCAAATTCATTATCAATCGTAGATAATTCTACTCCTATTGATTGGAACATTGTAAGCATGAGCCATGATATAACAGTAGACACTCAACCTGTATTAGGTCGAGAAAGACAAGTATTAGGACTCTATGTAAATTCTGGAACACTTACTATTGATGGTGATAATACAGATGCCACAGCTGGGAATGGTTTTACAGTTTCCCACTATTTGAAACTGGATGGCAAAATTGATTTAGAAGGTCAATCTCAACTTGTACAAACACTCGGTAGTGATTTAGATCCAACTTCTTCTGGCTCTCTTGAAAAAGACCAACAAGGTACAGCAGATGTTTTTACATATAATTATTGGTCTTCTCCTGTTGGAGAAACCAACACGACAACAAATAATAACTCATATTCTGTAACAGATGTCATGTTTGATGGTGTTAACCCTATTAACTTTATCAATACTGGTTATAATGGGTCTGATGGTGGAATCATAACAATTGCAGATTACTGGATTTGGAAATTCGCCAATCAATTAGATGACGACTACTCCGCTTGGCAACATGTGAGAAGAAACGGTACATTACTAACTGGTGAAGGATTCACAATGAAAGGTCCTGGCTCTGGGGCTATCTCAGACCGGCAGAATTATGTTTTCCTTGGAAAACCAAATAATGGAGATATAACCTTAACACTTAATGCAGGTAACGACTACCTGGTTGGTAACCCTTACCCTTCTGCAATTGATGCCAATACGTTTATTACAGATAATGGACCAACTTTAGAAGGTGAAGGAGCTAATCCTTTAATTAGCGGTACGCTTTACTTCTGGGAGCATTGGGGTGGCGGAAGTCACAACCTTGCAGATTACCAAGGTGGTTATGCGACCTATAACTTCTCTGGAGGTGTTGCTGCACCATCATTAGGCACAAACGATCCAGATGTTGGTACAGGTGGAGTACCTACCAAAGTACCTGGAAGATTTATACCAGTAAGTCAAGGATTCTTCGTAGTTGGAGAAAATACAGGAACCATTAAATTTAATAATGGTCAACGTGACTTTAAAAGAGAAAAAACAACAGGAGCAGATGACTCTGTGTTTATTAGAAGTGCAGACACCTCATCAGGCACTCAAGATGAAAATGAGATTGTTGACGAGCGTATGAGATTTAGAATTGGTTTTAATTCCATCAATACAATTCACAGACAATTGTTACTAACTATCGACGATGCGACTACAACTGGTTACGACTGGGCTTATGATGCTAAAATTTATGATAACCAAATGGATGATCTATATTGGTTGATCGATAATGAGAAGTACACCATTCAAGGTAGTAATGAAGTTGAGCCACAAACTGTATATCCTTTAGGCATTAATACAGAGGATGATGGTCTCAATACAATCACTATAGATAAGTTAGAAAATGTTCCAGATAATATCAATATCTTTATTCATGATCTAGAAAACGATACGTATCATAACCTAAGAGAAGGAGATTTCGAATTCTTCCTTCCTGCGGGAGAATATTTAGACAGGTTTACATTAACGTTCAGCAATGCAAGTGAAAATTCTCTTGGAGTAGATGATTTCGAATTAAATTCAATAGATGCATTCTATAACATAGAATCAGAGAGTATTGCCTTATATAACCCTAACTTTATCGATGTGAAGTCCATAGCTTTATATAATCTCATCGGACAAGAGATTACAAAAATTGAAAACATTTCAGAATCGGACTATTCTGAATACCAAGTTAAGAACCTTAGTACTGGAACTTACATTATTAAGATAAATACTTTAAGCGGTTTGATATCTAAAAAAGTTCTAGTCAAGTAAAAATAGATCCCAAATCTATCATAATCTTAACTTGAAAAAAGCCTCGATCCTTAATTGGAAAGAGGCTTTTTAATTTTATAGATAATAAATTTTCTTCGGAAATTTTAACTCAAACTAGCGATCAACTGTTCTAAAGAGACTTCTTGCTGATCTCCAGTTTTCATGTTCTTTAACGTGTACACATTATTGTTCATTTCAGATTCACCCAAAAGAACAACATACGGGATATCACGCTTATCGGCATAATTAAATTGCTTTTTCGTGTTCTTATTGTCTGGAAATAACTCTGCGCTCACTCCGTTTTCCCGCAACGCTTTAATGGCCTTCATGCTTGCCATAGCCTCTGCTTCACCAAAATTGATGAATAATACTTTAACGGTATTAGTAATCGTTTCTGGAAATAAATCTAAATCCTCAAGTACCAAAGCAATACGATCGAGACCAAAACTAATCCCAACACCACTCATATCCTTAAGTCCAAAAATTCCTGTGAGATCATCATAACGACCTCCTCCACCAATCGATCCCATTTTTACACCATCTGGCGCAGCAACTTCAAAAATAGCGCCTGTGTAATAATTGAGTCCGCGAGCGAGTGTAACATCCAGTTGCAGTTTTGCAGTTTTTAAACCTAAGCTTGCAATCCCTTTATTTATGAACTCTAATTCTTCAATTCCTTTTTTTCCTTCTTCGGAAGCATTGAGAATTGTTTTCAATTCTTCAATTTGATTTCCAAAGTTACCTTTAAGCGTAAACAATGGCTGCAGTTTTGTAATCCCTTCTTCGGAAATTTCCTTACCTCGCATTTCGTCCTTTACCTTCTCCTCTCCTATTTTATCCAACTTATCTAAAGCCACAGTAAAATCAATAAGCTTATCCTGAGCTCCAATCACTTCTGCAATTCCCGAAAGTATTTTACGATTATTGATTTTTATCGTAACACCTTCTAATTGTAAAGCGGTAAAAACCGAATCATAAAGCTGAACAAACTCTACTTCTTGCCACAGTGAATCACTCCCAACCACATCGGCATCACATTGGTAAAATTCTCTAAAACGCCCTTTTTGCGGACGATCTGCTCGCCAAACCGGTTGAATTTGATAGCGCTTAAATGGGAAGTCAATCTCGTTTTGGTGTTGAACCACGTATCTTGCAAAAGGTACTGTTAGATCGTAACGAAGGGCTTTTTCTGAAATACTAGAAGTAATCTTATTAGAATCTTTTGAATTATATAAGTCATCATTTACTTTGCCCAAATAATCACCACTATTCAAAATCTTAAAGATCAAGCGATCACCTTCTTCTCCATATTTACCCATCAAGGTATCTGAATTTTCAAAGCTTGGTGTCTCGATAGGTTGAAATCCGAAAATCTCAAACTGAGACCGTATCGTATTAAAAATATAATTTCGCTTTGCGACCTCCTGCGGATTAAAATCCCTCGTTCCTTTTGGTATGCTTGGTTTTTGTGCCATAGTCAACTTCCTGCGAAAGCAGGAATCTCTTTTTTTCTGTCATTTAACATTTCCGAAGAAATAAAATGAGGTTTAATTCGTCACAAAAATATTATAATTTTAATGGGCATTCGAAAGTTATTTCAATTTTATAGTAACTTTATGGGTGTTTTGTAGTCTTATTGTAAAACGCAACCCACTTTAAAGATCCATATGTTTTCATTAGTTAGAGAAAATATTCGCATTGCCTTTGATTCTATTAGAAGTCAACTGCTTCGCACGATACTTACCATTTTAATTATCGCTATTGGTATTACTGCCTTGGTTGGGATTTTAAGCGCTGTTTCTGCATTGGAAAATACGATTTCGAGTGATTTCTCGTCTATGGGAGCTAATACGTTTAATCTACAACGTTATGATTTTACGTCGCAACGTCGCTCAAACGATGAACAAAAAGTAAATCCTGTTATTAATTACAGGCAGGTAAAAGAATTTGAGGAGGAGTATAATTTTCCGTTTACCAATGTGTCGCTTTCTTTTCAAGGCACAAATTCCGCAGAAGTTAAATACGAGAATGAAAAGACAGATCCCGAAGTTCAGGTTTTTGGCGTTAATGAGAATTTTATTTCAAATTCTGGATTGGAAGTAGACGCAGGACGTGCATTAAATTATTTTGATGTTGAAAACAGCAATAGCGTTTGTGTGATTGGGAGTGATTTAAAAAAGGCTTTGTTGGATGATGTCAACCCAATAAACAAGACAATTAGCATTAGAGGCGCAAAATTTAAAGTGATTGGTGTACTTAAGGAAAAAGGCTCTACGTTTGGTAATAACCAAGATTTACGAGTGTTGATGCCACTTCAAAAAGCTAGAACTATTTTTACAAATGCAAATATCAACTACAGTTTAAGCGTAAAAACCGATAAAAAAGATATGCTTGAAGGCGCTCAAGACGAAGCCATTGTATTGTTTAGAAATATTAGAGGATTAAACCCAATTGAAGAAAACAATTTTGGAATAGAACGAAGCGACGACCTCATCAACCGTATTGGTGAAATTACAGGCGTGCTGTCTATGGCTGCTTGGATTATAAGTGTTATCACCATTTTTGGGTCGACCATTGCGCTGTTTAATATGATGCTGGTTTCAGTATCTGAGCGTACGAGAGAAATTGGAGTTCGTAAAGCATTGGGAGCAAAAAGCGGAACAATCGCTTTTCAGTTTTTTATTGAAACGATAATTATTGGACAGTTTGGAGGAATTCTGGGTATTTTATTAGGGATTCTTTTAGGGTACGGATTTGCTTACCTTGCAGAGTTTAACTTTGTGATCCCTTGGGCTGCAATGATCTGGGCAAGTATCATCACATTTATCGTCGCTGTGGTTTCTGGTTCTTATCCTGCCATAAAAGCTGCTAAGCTGGATCCTGTGGAGTCTTTGAGATATGAGTAATGCATAAATGAATTTTATTACATGTCCATTCCACTTTCCAAACACCACATAAAAAGTATAAACAAAGCTTTAAATTATATTGAGTACCATTTAGAAAATGATTTGACTTTAGAGTGCGTTTCTAAAATCGCAAACTACTCGCCTTACCATTTTCATCGCATTTTTAAAGCATTTACCAAAGAAACACTCAATCAATACGTTGCTAGAAAACGTGTAGAAAAAGCATCTGCTGTGTTACTTCGGAAGAAAGAAGTGACAATTTCAGAATTGTCGTTGCAGTTTGGTTTTACCAGTAATTCCTCATTTACGAGAGCGTTTAAAAAGTTTTATGGTGAAAATCCGAGTGATTTCCGAAGAAAAGGAAAAGGTAAATATAGCAAGATACGTCAAGTGAAAAGCAAGATCGGACAAGCATCAACACATTTTGAAGCGTATGTTTGTGACACCAATCAACATACGAATCAGATGCAATCAACTATTGAAGTAAAATCTATAGCCGACATTCACACTATTGGAACCTCCTGTATTGGTGTCCAAAATGTATCATCAACATTTCAAGATGTTCTGGAATGGGCTGGACCAAAAGGTTTATTGCGTGATCCAAACTTTAAAATGGCAACAGCCTATTATGATAGTTTTAAAATTACTGCACCAAATAAGGTGAGAATGCGAGCTTGCATAATTGTTGATGAGCCTTTAAATACTGATGGCGACATGTCGTTAGTTACCTTAACAAAAGGATTGCACATCATTGCTCATCACGAGATACATATTGGTGAGTTTGAGCGCGCTTGGACTGAGCTATTTATTTGGATGAATACCAACGGTTACAAAATGCGCAACGAACCGCCTTTTGAAATTTACCACAATGATTTTAACACGCATCCTGAGAAGAAATGCATTGTTTATTTTTATATTCCTGTGGCGTAACTATTGTCAATGCTGCGAATGGAGAGATCTATAATTAAAAAATTCTGCATCAAAAGCGTAATAACAATTGAGTAAGCTCAAAATTTAGTTTTTCAGAAAAAGCAAAACTCAACATTTATTTCCCTACCAAATTCTCAAAATATTGATATAGTTCTCCTTTTGTGATATTGGCTCCCTCTTGGATGAGCTTAAATTTGTCTTGACCTTTATCTTCGGAATATTCTTTTACTGCTGTAAACATTTCAACATGATCAGATAACAGGTTATCCTTAAACCAAGCATAGCCTTCTTTTGTGGTGATGTCGATATCTTTGTTCTTAATTTTTAAGGCTATCAATCGCATTTGCTTTTTTGCGCAATGGAATAAATGCATTTGCTGCGCAGAGATATGTTCTAAATAATTAACTTTAGATAACACGCCTTGCCAAATCAAATCACTAAATACATCCAGTTCTTGTTCTGCAACTTCTGGTTTGTTTGCTTTAATATCTTTCCACTCCTCTGCGGTTATGGATTGCGTTGCTAAAAAATTGATGAATTCTTGGTGTAATTCTTCAAATTGTTCTTTTGTAAGTCTTGAGTATTTCATATTACAAGCTTGATTTCCTAAATGGAGAAATGATTTTTAATTTTAATTTTCCGAAGAAAAACTGAATTGAGCCAGCCTTTGATTTTACACGAATAGGTTGGTTATGAAAAAAGCCTCATTCCGTAAAGGATTGAGGCTTTTTAAAAAATTATTCTTTTAGATTATGCTTCTGCAATAACTTCAAAAGTTAAATCTACAGTTACAGATCTATGTAATCTAATTGCAGCTTCGTACTGTCCTAAACGTTTGATGTTACCACCAACAATAGAGATAAATTTCTTATCTATATCGTGACCTTCGTTTTTAAGTGCGTTTGCTAAATCCATATTGGTTATTGAACCAAATAATTTATCACCAGCAGTTGCACCAGTACCAGCTTTTGCTGTAAGTTTAATATCCAACAATTTGATTGCTTCTGCTGTTTTCTCTGCTTCTGCAATAACTGTTTTCTCTTTGTACTCTCTTTGTTTTAATAATTCTGCCAATGCTTTTTTAGCAGATGACGTTGCCATTACAGCGTGACCATTAGGAATCAAAAAGTTTCTACCATAACCGTTCTTAACAGATACAATATCGTCTTTAAATCCTAAATTATCAACGTCTTGTTTTAATATAAGTTCCATAGTTATTGGTATTTTATTTTAATAAATCTGCTACGTAAGGCATTAGCGCCAAGTGACGTGCTCTCTTTACAGCGACAGATACTTTTCTTTGGTATTTTAATGATGTTCCTGTTAAACGTCTTGGTAAAATTTTACCTTGCTCGTTTACAAAGCCTAATAACCAATCTGCATCTTTGTAATCAACATACTTGATACCAGATTTCTTAAAACGACAGTATTTTTTCGCTTTGCTCGTGTCTATATTTAATGGAGTAAGATATCTAATCTCTCCATCTTTCTTTCCTTTTGCTTGTTGTTCTATTGAAGACATAATTACGCTTTTTGTTTATCTCTGTTTCTTCTCTTTTCTGCCCAAGCAATCGCATGCTTGTCTAATGCTACTGTTAAGTAACGCATAAAACGCTCATCACGTCTAAACTCTACTTCTAATGGAGTGATATGCTCTCCATCTACAGTGTACTCAAATAAGTGGTAGAAACCACTTTTTTTGTTTTGGATTGGGTAAGCTAATTTTTTTAAGCCCCAATTTTCTTTGGCTATCATCTTCGCTCCTCGAGAAACAAGAAAATCTTCGTATTTCTGTACTGTTTCCTTTATCTGATCTTCAGATAAAACGGGATTTAAGATGAAAACAGTTTCATAATGATTCATAAAAATCTATTTTATTGTGTTAAAAATGAGTGCAAAAATAATCATTATTTCTAATTCTGGCAACGTTTTTGTATTTAAAATTCAAGAAGAAAACGATATCTTAAAATTATGTTAAAATTTACGGTTTACCGATGTTTTTTGGTTTTTAACCGAATTTTTCGTACTATTGTCGATATCTTAACCTAAAATACAATAATGTTATGACTTTAAACTGTGTAGTAGTTGATGATTCTGCGATTCAAAGGTTATCCATTGTAAAGTTAATTGAGAATCATAGCTCACTTAACCTTATAGCAGAATACAGTAGCGCATTAGAGACCAAAAACGGACTTAATACCCATAAAGTAGATTTAATCTTCTTGGATATTGAGATGCCTGTACTTAACGGTTTCGAGCTACTCGACGTACTCAACAACAAACCCCAAATTATTTTCGTTACAGGTAAAACTGAATACGCATTTAAAGCTTTTAACTATGACGCAACCGACTATCTACAAAAACCTATTACTAGAGAAAGATTTAACCAATCTGTAGAAAAAGCGCTGGAGCAGCATAAATTAAAGCTAGATTTCAATGAAACTGATGGCGAACACATCTTTGTCAAAAGTAACCTAAAAAAACGTAAGGTTTACATAAAAGATATCAAATGGATCGAAGCCCTCGGTGATTACGTAAAACTCGTTACCGAAGAAAACAGCCTCGTCGTTTTATCTACTATGAAAGCTTTTGAAGCAGAATTGCCAGAAGGCAAATTCTTAAGAATCCATAAATCATATATCGTAAACCTTGATAAGGTGGATAGATTTAACAGTAAAAATGTAGAAGTTGGTGCTTATGAAATACCATTGAGCAGAAATAAGAAAACCCAACTCGTTGACGCATTAAACAATATTTAAGGATGAAATAACATTACATTTCAGTCTTAATTGCCCTAATGACTAACTAACATTTGTTGAAAATCCCACCGCTCAGTGGGATTTTTTATTTACTGTTTTTCTTCGGAAATGGGCTGTACTGCATTATAGTCTTTAAGATAACACCTTTCCCACTAATAATTATCCACATTCAAAATCACACGAATAGGCCTAAAATCCTTCACACTCAAAAAACTAGTGTTGATTTTTAAAATCGCTTCTTTGGTTTTACCCAACGATTGTTTCTGGGGAATCTTAACCAAAATGTGTTTCAAATACTGATTTCTAATTCTTGCCACAGGCGGAAATTCTGGGCCTAGAACATGTTTATCAAAAACAGTTCGCAATGAGCGTGCATACCAATCTGCTCCAACGTCAACTTTTTGATAATCCTTATGCTTCAATGTGATTTTTATCATCCTAAACACTGGCGGATATTTATACACATGACGCTCTCCCAACTGCTCTTCAAACATATCAAAATAGCTATTTGTAGAGACCTGCTGCAAAATTTTATGATATGGGTTATACGTTTGAATCAATACCTTCCCACGTTCTTCCGTTCGTCCTGCCCTACCAGATACTTGAGCCATTAGCTGATAACTACGTTCGTGTGCTCTAAAATCGGGGAAGTTGAGCATATTATCTGCATTCATGATCCCAACAAGCTTAACATTTCTAAAATCTAAACCTTTTGTCAACATCTGTGTACCAACCAAAATATCAATCTCACCTTGTTCTAAAGCAGTTATAATTTTTTCGTAACCGTATTTTCCTCGTGTGGTATCTAGATCCATACGACCTACAACATGGTCTGGAAATAATAATTTTGCCTCCTGCTCTACCTGCTCTGTCCCAAAACCTTTGCTATCCAATTCTACACTACCACAAGCTTCACAGCTTTTTGGCATCACCGAGTTATAACCACAATAATGGCAGCGCAACTGATTTCTATATTGATGAAACGTCAAACTCACATCACAATTAGGACATTGAGGTGCATGACCACAAGAATTACATTCTATGATTGGAGAAAAGCCACGTCGATTTTGAAACAGTATAATTTGATACCCATTTTCTAGTGTTTCGGTCATTTCCTCAATGAGTCGATCACTAAAATGACCTTTCATACGCTTTCGTTTCTGCTTATCTTTAATATCTACAAGCTCTACATCTGGCATCATCACATTGTTGTAACGATGATTTAATTCTACCAAACCATATTTACCTTGCTGTGCATTATAGTAACTTTCTAGACTTGGTGTAGCAGATCCTAAAAGAGTTTTACTTTTGAAGATATTTGCCAACACAATTGCCGAATCTCTTGCGTGATATCTTGGTGCTGGATCAAACTGTTTGTATGACGATTCATGCTCTTCATCTACGATGATTAGTCCAAGATTTTTAAACGGTAATAATACCGAAGAACGCGCTCCCAAAATAATCTGAGCTGTTGGCGAATTATTGAGTACATTGTTCCAAACTTCAACACGTTCGTTTGTGGAATATTTACTGTGATAAACCGCTACCTTTTCTCCAAAATAATTTTGAAGTCGTTCTACCAATTGTGTGGTCAATGCAATTTCTGGTAAGAGATACAAAACTTGTTTCCCCTTTTCTATTTGAGCTTCAATGAGTTTGACATAGACTTCTGTTTTTCCTGAAGAAGTCACTCCATGAATTAATGTAATGTTTTGACTATCAAAACTTTTAGTTATTTCACTTAAAGCTTTTTCTTGATATTCATTTAACTGTTTTGAATCTTCATTCTCGTCGTCATCATACAGAACACGATCCATTTGAATGTGGTATTCTTCAAGAATCCCTTTATCAATTAAACTTTTAATAATAGATGAAGACGCATCACTTTCCGCAGACAAATCAGAAACTTTTATCGGTTTTTTTGTTTGCGCCGAAATAGAAAACAACGTCATAATAACGTCCCTTTGTTTTGGAGCTCTACTCAACTCTTCCATTAAATTTTGTAGGCCATTTTCCGAAGAAAACTGAGCTGTAATTTTAACGTATCTAACTAATTTTGGTTTGTACTTCTCATAGATTTCCTCTTGAACAGAAATGGCGTTTTTCTCCAATAAACGTTTGATAACTGGTAACACATTTTTCTTATCCAAAATGGACATCATGTCTTGTATTTTTAATGATGATTGATGATGTAATGCTTCGTAAACCACGAACTCATCATCTTTTAAATCGGTATCATTAATAACCTGTTCGTCGTTTTTAGTGATAATGGTCTCGCTCTCTAGTATAAAAGCACTTGGCAAAGCTGCTCGCATCACATCACCAAGCGTACACATATAGTATTTAGAAATCCACTGCCAGTGTTGTAATTGTTGAGCCGTGACGATAGGTATTTCGTCTAGTATTTGATGGATCTCCTTCGCGTCATACACTAAAGGTGCATTTGTATGAATATCAATAACGAGCGCTGTGTAAATCTTTGATTTCCCGAAGGGAACAGAGACACGAATTCCTGGTTGCAGAAAATCGGCTTCAGCTTTTGTAATCGCATAGGTGAAGCTTTTTTCTAAGGGAATTGGCAGTATGACATTAATAAAATGACCCATACGCCAAAGGTAATAGGTTTACATAAAAAAACCATCTTTGTGAGTGATGGTTTTACATTGAAAATTATTTTATTAATTATCTATTTTAAATAACTTTTTAAGCGATGACGTATCTGTCTTCTTGGTTCTAGTTTCTATTTTCGCTTTACTTTTTGTGTTTTTTGTAGTTGTTCTTCCTCTCACTTTAGATTGAGCCCTTCTGTTATTCTTATTAGCATCTAAAGGATTTGGATGGTCTGTACCTCGTTTTGGGATATTCGCAATTGTACCACCATTATTTTTATCTGCAATAGCTCGTAAAATGGCAACTTGAGCATCTAGCTCTCCAAAGTAAGCCAAATCATATAGCACAATAGCTTCAGTATAATTTTTGTTTTCTTCATGAATTAAGGCCATTAAAAGCAATTCGTGTCGCCTAGATTTTACATTATCTTTATTAGGATTTGTTTCTATACAAGATTTAATATCTGCTTCTGCTTCTGCTAAATTTCCCAAATTATAATGCAACTGTGCTCTGTTAAAATAACTATAGGTGTTGGGTGACATAGCTACGAGTTGGTTAAATTTTTCCAAATCACTTTCTCTAGCTTGTTCTCTCACAATGAGCTTTTTACTTAATTTTTCTCTTTCTAAATGCTCAAAATAGGCCTTGCATGTGTAGACTAATTCCGACTGCATAGCAACAATCAAATCTTTTCTAGCGAGTTGACCCAAAAGCATTTTTTTATTGATGTCTTCTTCTACTATTTGCGCATCAATTTGTATCGCATATGTTGGCAAAGTTTCTCTAAAACAGGCTTTATACGCATTTTCTGTGAGCTTTCGCTTTTGACTTTCGAGCGTGAGACAATCACACATATCTGTTCTAAATGCTGATTTGTATGCTTGACTTGAGGCTAAATTTCCTAAGAAAACAACACTCAATACAACAATGGTGTTTTTAATTTTCATTTTATGATTCTTTTAATTTTTATCGTCCTCTTCATCCTCTTCATCTGTTCCCACAAAATAAGCTTTGACTGTTTTTATACAGTATTTTAACGCTTTTTTAGATTTATTGAGATTAATTGTTGCTTTACCTTTTCGCATAATATTCTCATTTCCGCTGGTCATATCATCCACGATTGTTGGTAATACCTGCCATAAACTATCTAAATCTCTCTCTGCTCTTTCAACAAGCGCATCTTCAATCTCAGAAGGCACCTCAACACCAGCTTGAGTTAAACTGTCATACACAAAAACTTTATGATAAAGATCAAAGGTGTTGTCTACAAATTGATCAACACTTTTAATTTTTGAAGCGCGTTTTGGTGGTTTTTGGCGTTTAGGTTGTGAAAATCCAAAGAGCGGAATTAAAAATATAACGACTATAACTGCGGAAATGTACTGATGTAATTTAGATATTGCTTTCATGAGTTTTGGATTAATAACAGTTAATTATTTAAAGGAGATTACAGACTAAAGGATTAATAATTGATTGTTCCGTTCATGGTTAGAATGGTTTCTGAATCTACATTGATAACAGTAGTATCGTCAAACACAATGGTTTTTGAAATCTTATCTACGCTAAAACCTATGCCACAATCTGTATTATCTGCAGAACTTGTTGGAGGTGTTGAACACACATATCTATATTCTACGCCATCACTAATAATAACCATAGAGATCACTTTATTGACATCTGCATTATCGCCAATTGTAAATTGAGCTGCAACGATGACAAAAGCATTTGAAAAATTGGTTGGTACTAATTCTCCATTTTCTATGGTCGTATTTTCGTCTAACAGTGTAACAGAACTATTTGTACCAGTAGTATCCAATCCATTGGGATCAATATTACCAACGGTTAATGAGCTCCCTACTATTGTAGTATCTGGTCCAGATAATTGTATCGTACCAAATATCAAATTACCACTTGAGTTAGAATCATCATCGCCAGAGCAACCAATAATTAGGAGTGTTAGTATTAAGGCTTTAATAAAATTGAATGTTGTTTTCATGATTTATGGTTTTTATTTTAATATTGATAGGGTTTTGAGTCTGAAACTTTCCGAAGAAAAAAAAATCAGCTACTGTTTTATTATTTTTTTAGTAAATATGCTTTTGTCATGAGAAATTCGCAACAGATACATTCCAGAATTTAGTCCTGATAAATCCACCTTATTAATACTATCTGTCAGGCTTTGAGCATGGATTAATCGACCATTAATATCTAAAACCTCAATAGTGATAGCTGAATTTAAACTAGTTTTCACAATCAATTGATCTTGTACTGGATTTGGATAGATTTCAAAATCAACAAAAACAACCTCTTCTATATCAAGTGTTTGACAACTTGGGTAAGTTCTACGGTCACGTGTTGTGTTTGTCCAAGTCCCAAAAATATTAGCTTGATCTACTACCACAGTTGGACTACCTTCACTGTTATTAGTGTAAAATTCTCTTTGAGTTGGCTCGTAGACTGTTGTGCTTGGGTTCCAATCTGATTTAAGGCACTCAATTAAAAACCCATTACCATCATAAGTGTAGGTTTCTAGATTGTTATTGATCCATTCGATGGTATTCCAGTTTTGGGAGATTTCCGAAGACACCATATCATTAGAATTATAAACATATATCACTCTAGAATTACTTATCCAAATTGAATTATCGATATCCCATGTACTATTTACAATCGTATCAATTTGCGGAAATGCTGTGTATGTAAAATCGTTTTTCTCCCTATTTACTAAAGAACTTGACATTACATCCCATTCTTGATAGAGCGCTTCTACTAATAAATTACTGCTGTTGTAGGTATTCTCAATGGTTTCATTGATTTGCCAATCATCATTTTCCCAAATATAAATTTCAATTAATGTTAAGTTGTTTCCTATATATGTAAAATCTGAACGTCGATCATTCACCCAATCTTGAAGGTTTACATCCCAAAGTTCATTTGTACTTGTCTCCATTTGAGAATTAGCATTGTAGCTTATCTCCAGTTGTATACTGTTCACAAACATGTCTGTTGGAAAATCCAGAGCTTGCAGCAGTGCATAATTTGGCAAACAAGCTGAATTAAATGTATAATCTACTGTTGAGATATGTTTCCATTCTGTACCGAGCCAAATATCTGTTTCCCATGTTTCTGGAACTGGTGGAGCTTGTTGCTGTGCTGTAGCATTTGAAATGATAAAAATAATTATGAGAAGTAATTTTGTTTTCATTTCTAAGGTCTTTTCGATTAATAATTATAAAGCAATCACATTTCACTCAAAAAAACCACAACTAACTTATTATCGTTGACTTTGAATATATTAACGTTGCTTTTGTAGGTTGTTTTTGACATTTAATTGCTACTTTTAAGCAGCTATTATTTATTACGATCCTTTATGAAAAGATTTATACCAATCATCTTTTTCATGACTTCTCTATTTTGTTATTCGCAAAATGCGGTCATTGATTCGCTTGAAAACGTCATTGAAAACTATAAAACTGAAGACACGACTTATGTCGATTTAAGAACGAAATTCGTTGCTAGAAAGATGTTTATAACACCTACAGATTCTACTTGGATGGATTATAATCTTAAAACTCTAGAGGTCTCCAAAAAGCTCAATTATGATAAGGGAATGATGCTTGCCCTAAATAGCATTGGGATTATTGAGCATTATTTTAAGTCTGACCCATTAAAAGCGTTAGATCATTATCAAGATGCTTATGCTATTATTGAAAAGAACCCAAAGCTCGAGAAGTATACCGTTGGAGTTCTTACCAATATTGGGCTTATACATTATGAGCAACAAGATTATGAAAAAGCATTGAAAAGTTATAAAACGCTCTTAAAATATCCTCAATACAAGACCAATACCTTTTTCAATATTGGAAATATTTACGGACACCAGAAAAAGGCAGACTCTTCTATTTATTATTATAAAGAAGCAATTATTAGTGCAGATACAATTCAACAAATTCTGCATATAGCAAATATTAAAAGTAATTTAGGATTGGTACAAACCAAGGCTGGATATACAGAGGAAGGCTTAGCAAATACTATTGAAAGCATAAATCTTGTTGAAAAACACAATTTTGATTTGCTCAAAGTATCTGCATTTGTTAATGCTGCAGAAGTTTATTTAAAAAACAACAATATTGAAAAAGCAGAATACTATGCGTCTCAAAGTTTAAATCAAGAAGGCTCTCCAAATAGTTTAGCGACCCAAAGTAGCGCTTTAGCAACACTTGCAAATGTTTACGAGAAAAAGGAAGATTATAAAAATGCCTTTATAAACTATAAGAAACATATTGTTCTAAATGATAGTTTAATTAATGCAGATCGAAAATTAGAGATTTCACGAAAGGAAATTCAATATAAAGCAGATAAGAATAATGCCATTGCAGAAGTTGAAATTGAACGTCAGAAATCTATTAAAAACGCTTCTATTATTGGAGGAGGCGGTATTGTTTTCGCCTCTCTAATAGGATTTTTCCTCTATAGAAGAAAGCAAGATGCTGTGTCTAAATCTAAAGAAGCAGAGTTTAATGCTAAGGTTTCAGATACTGAGCTTAAGGCTTTGCGCTCGCAAATAAATCCTCACTTTATCTTTAATTCGCTAAATTCTATTGGTGATTATATTCTGAAAAACGATACACAATCTGCAAGTGACTATTTGGGCAAGTTTGCCAAATTAATGCGAATGACTTTAGAAAATTCTGAACGTAAATCTATTCTACTTTCCGAAGATATTACACTTCTCAAAACCTATTTAGATATAGAACGTAAACGCTTTGAACACAAATTTGAATATGAGATAAACGTTGATGAGAATTTGGATGCAGATACTATTTTAATTCCGCCAATGATTCTTCAGCCCTTTTTAGAAAACAGTATTATTCATGGTCTATCAAAAACCGATAGTAAAGGTCATATCATCATCGCCTTTAAAGAACAAGGCAATATGGTAGTTTGTAGTGTTGAAGACAATGGTATTGGACGACAAAAAGCAATTTCTAGTGTGACTTCGGAAGATAAAAAATCTATGGGAATGGCTATTACCAAAAGTAGAATTGAAATTATAAACAAGCTAAAAAACACCAAAGGAAAAGTGACTATTATCGATAAAGATAAAGGTACACGTATAGAAGTCACTTTACCATTACAACTCGCTTATTAATATGATTAGAACGATACTTGTAGACGACGAGCAACATTGCATTACACGTTTAATGGATTTAATTAACAGACATCCGAAAACTTTTGATGTTTTGGTGACTTGCAATACAGTACCAGAAGCTATTGAAATGGTTACCAAATTAAAACCAGACTTGGTTTTTTTAGATATTAAAATTCACGACCAAACAGGTTTTGATTTTTTGAAAGCTCTTGACACCATTGATTTTAAAATTATTTTCACTACTGCTTTTGATAATTTTGCGATTAAAGCATTTAAATTTAGTGCGTTTGATTATTTATTAAAACCGATAGATGTAGATGATTTTAACGACTCTGTAGCACGCTTAAAAAGTGAGAGTCATCAAAAAACGATTGAAAATCAAATTCAAAATCTATTTAATAATTTAAAACCTGATCAGAGTAAAATTATTACGATTCCGTCACTAACAGGATTTGAAACTCTAAAAGTTGAAGCCATTATTCATTTGGAAGCAGATACGAGCTACACTCATATTTTTACAAAAGATAGTAAAGTGATGGTTTCAAAACCTATTAAATATTATGAAGATCTTTTAGGCACTACAGATTTTTTTAAAACTCACAAATCACATTTAATTAACCTAAAGCATGTCAAGAAATTCTATAAAGGCAAGCAAAGTTATGTGGTGATGTCTAATGATGCGAAAGTGCCAATTTCAGTAAGAAAAAAAGACGATTTTTTGAGACGGTTTGATTAGTTTACTCTTATCCAATATTGAGTACGGTAGAAAAAAGACACATAACCACGTAACTGCAAGCGGTCTGGATCATCTTCATCGAGCTTGATCCTGCAATCGTAAGTTTTACCGTTTTCGGGATTTGTGACGGTTCCGTTTTTGTAAACGTCACCAGATTTTTCTAAACCCTTGATGATGTCCAAACCTAAAATAGGTTTGTTTTCATCTTCTCCTTCGCAAAATTTACATGGCAAATCCCGTTTTGACTCATCAAAAATCTCTATGATTTTTCCGTAAACTTTACCATCCTCTTTATAAATCTCTACGATCGATTTTTCTTCTCCAGACTTATCGTCTACAGTTTTCCATTTTCCGAAGACAGTCTGGGAATTTAAATTGATCGAAACTAAAAGCGTAATTATTATCGTGAATTTATTCATTGTCATTTTTTCTTTTTAAACGTCTAATTGTGGCATTTAGTTCAAATCCCAATAATAATAAATTGGAGTTGAGCCATAGATAGAACAAAATAATCAATAATGCTCCAATTGACCCGTAAAGCTCGTTATATCTTCCGAAATTAGTAATATAAACTCCGAAAAGATACGAAAATATGATTATTAAAATTGTAGTTAATAATGCGCCCGCTGAAAAAAACTTAGAGTACTTACCTTCTTTTGTTCCGTAGTAATACAAGGTGGCGGTTGCCAAATAGAGCATAATTACAAAAAATACATACTTAGCAAAATTATACCAAAAGACTTCATTTGCCTGAGCTCCAAACCCTTGCCTATGATAAGCTTCCAGCAATTCCTGAACCACAAAAATTTGAAAATATCCAAGTACAATAACGGTTAGAATAAGGAGAAAAACCAATATAAGCGCAACTCCCAGGGCATAGAGATATTGTTTGACCACACTTCTAGTTAACTGTTGGTGATACGAACTTTCAAAACCAGAAAACAGCGCATTTACACCATTTGCCATCAATAAAAGTGACAAGAGAAAAACACCGGAAATCAATCCAGCATTCCCATCTGTCATGATATTTTGAAAGATATTATCAAAGAAAAACTCTGAGGTTTGAGGAGGTAATAGTGAATCTAGAAATCCTCTAAATTCGGTTTCAAAATTATCAATTGGGATATACGGTATAAGAATAATCACAAACAATAGAAACGGAAAAATCGCAGTAAAAAAGCTAAAAGCAATAGCACTTGCTCGTGATGTGACAGCGCCTTTGATGATTCCCTTTATATAAATCCTCAAAAAATCATACAACGTCAAACCCTCTAGAGCAGGGAGTTTAATGAATTTGAGCAATTTAAAAATCTGCTTAAAAACAGGAAGTCTCCAAAGCTTGTTTTCAATTTGATCTTCAATATTTTCTTCTTGAGGTTCTGTCACGTAGTGCTTTTTTTCTTCGGAAATTTTAAAAGGCTAGAGTAGACATCTAATCTACTGCTTTCAGGCTTAAATCCATATTATAAACCGAATGCGTTAATGCGCCAGAGGAAATAAAATCGACTCCGCACTCAGCATATTTTCTAACTGTTTTCTCGTTGATCCCTCCAGAGGATTCTGTTAAGCACTGGTTGCCAATTAATTTAACAGCAGTGCGTGTATCTTCATAATTAAAATTATCAATTAATATACGATAGACACCCTTGGCCTCAAGTATTTCTTTGATCTCTTCAATATTTCTTGCCTCAACAATGATTTTTAAATCACGATTGGTATCTTTTAAATACTGTTTGGTCTTGTTAATTGCTTTTGTGATTCCGCCAGAAAAATCAATATGGTTATCCTTGAGCATGATCATATCATACAGTGCAAACCTGTGGTTCTCTCCTCCTCCAATTTTTACTGCCCATTTTTCTAAAGCTCTAATGCCAGGTGTTGTTTTTCGGGTATCTAAAATCTTGGTTCCAGTACCTTCCAACAAATCAACAAATTGCTTTGTTTTGGTAGCTATAGCGCTCATGCGTTGCATAGCGTTGAGCACTAAACGCTCCGCTTTCAAAATAGATTGCGAAGCACCTTCAACATAAAACACGATATCTCCATATTTAACAGGACTGCCATCATTGATAAGTGTTTCTATCTTCATGTCTTTATCTACATATGCAAAAACCTGTTTTGCGAACTCAACGCCAGCAATAATCCCTTCATCCTTAACCAAGAGCTTTGCCTTCCCTTTTGCAGATGCTGGTATGCACGCCAAAGAGCTATGGTCACCGTCACCAACATCTTCTCTTATAGCATTAGAGATAATGAGTTCTATTTCTTTGTCGAACTGTTCTTTTGAAATCATACTTAAAATATTTAATGTAAAAATAGCAATTGCAACTTAAAAAAAATTGAATTTAAAGTCTCAAATTTCAAAAAGGCAAATAATTTAAATTTGCTAAATTTGATGACCAAATTGACAGGTTCTGTCCCCTCGAGCGTAGTCGAGAGGTTATTAAATTAGGTTTCGACTACGCTCGACCAGACAGCATAATGACAATAAAACTCCTTGCCATAGGCAAAACAGACAGCAAAGATTTACAATCACTCATTGAAGAGTACAAAAAACGACTGGGCTTTTATATAAATTTTGAGTTTGAAATCATACCAGATTTAAAAAAAACCAAAAACCTAAGCGAAGACCAGCAAAAACAAAAAGAGGGCGAACTCATTTTAAACAAACTCAACACAACAGATTTTTTAATTCTTTTGGATGAAAACGGAAAACAGTACGACTCAGTCGCTTTCTCTAACTATCTGCAAAAACACATGAATTCTGGGATAAAACAACTCGTTTTTGTGATTGGTGGACCTTACGGATTCTCACCTGAAATTTACCAAAAAGCAAATGGGAAAATATCATTGTCTAAAATGACATTCTCCCATCAAATGATTCGCTTATTTATGATTGAGCAGTTGTATCGAGGATTCACAATCTTAAGAAATGAACCCTATCACCATAGATAGCCAATTAATGTGTTTTATAAACTTCTTTGCGTTTTTTAAGTTGTCGCTCCAGGTCACTAATCGTTTCCCTTACCGCGACTTCATATTGTTTTTTATTGGAGGTCGCAAACAATCTTGGACCTGGCAAGCTCAATCTTATATTACAGATTTTATTATCTTCCGGTTCATTATTATCTTTCTTGAAAAAGACATCTGCACCAACTATAAATTCATATCTATTAAATAACTTACTTAATTTATCTTCGGTAAAAGCGCTTAATGTTTCGCTTACATCTACATCTACATATTGAAAATTTACACTCATAATAGTTCTGTTTTTTGGTTAATTTTGATATTTAAATTTACAAAAATCCAAACATACTAGACCTATCAAACTCTTAAAGTATTGGTAATTTTTTCTACGGAAAATTAAATTCATTGTATTTATTGTTCTGTAATTTCATCATAGGCTGGCCAATTCATATAAATCATAATCTAACTTCATCAAGTTTCTTAATTAAAAACACAATTTCCAGTTAAGATTGTATTTAGAATCATTCATTTTATGCTAAAAAATCTATCGATTTTAAAAGCAAGTATAATTATACTAAGGCTACGTAATTATACCCAATCTTTTAAAACAGTTAATCCTTCCTCCATAAAACAATTTGATTATCAGATATTTGAACTGTAATATTATAATGACGTAGCTACAATTCGTTCTCATATTATTAAGGTGTCATCCGAAAAACCAAACAACTTTTTTAAGTTAATAAACAGAGTAGGAAAAAAATTAAAAACATAATAAAATGGATAATCAAAATTTATTCGCTCAATCCTATAATCAGATTGTAAGCAATGTTTTAGGAGGTGATGGATCTAAATTTCAAATGTTAGCAAACCCTGTTGATTTTAATTGGCCAACCGCACCTACTGGTCAAATTTCACCAAATGCATTTGCTTTTATGAATATGGCACCCAACTATAAAGCTATTGGAACACTAGATTTCGGTGACTCTACCTTTTGGAGCAATTACCAACAAACCTTGCACACTTTAACTTTTAAGGTAAGTCCCGCTCAGCAACAAAACCTTAAGGACTTACAAAATTCAGTAATATCTGCAAACAACGATGTTTCAAAAATTACAACAAATGCAAAGTCTGCGTATAATACTGAATTAAGTAATAATGGTGCTGATGGCATGAAAGCATTCTATCCTCCAGGTGGAACTTTTGCCGACTATTTTAAGGCAACTCACTGGAAAAGCGATTTAGCAGAAGCTAATAGTACTGCGCAAAAATTAAACACTCAATATAACCAAATGGTTATAAATCTTACCACAGATCCTACACTTCAAAATATTTTAAAGATGATGGTAAGACCTACAGATCCTGTTTCAGGACCTGCTCCTTCTGACGGTGCTTGGGTAAAAGTACCAGACTCATCTGGCACACTACAATGGCAACCTAGTTTTACTATTACTGGAAACGGACAGCAATTACTCCAACAATTAACAACTGGTACAGCTGGAGGATTTTCAGTAACATTGGATGCTAGTAAGACAGATACAAATATGTCTAGCGCTTACGCTGGTGGTTCAGTGTCTGCTGGCGGATGGTTTTGGAGAGCAAAAGCATCTGGCGGATGGTCAAAAACCGATATTTCTAAATCCGACAACAGTGTGAAAGCCACGATAAGTGTAAAAGCATCTACGGTAATCCCTATTGATCCAGGACCATGGTACGATGGTGGTTTCATGAAAAAACTTGCTGCTAATGCAGATGGAAGTGGGTTTGGCTTTTTACCACCTTGGCAGGCTAAAGGTTCTGGATCTAATGTTGTTTTTGGAAACAACGGTATTTTAAGTGCTAGAGTTAGAGGTCTTGTTGTTGTTTTTGGAAAAAAAGTAGTTCTAGAAATGGACTCATCAACTTACCAAAGTGCAGCGTCTTCTTGGAATGCATCTACAAGTGTCAGCATAGGGCCTTTTACTTTTAGCGCTAATGCAGGAAGTTCTTCTTTTACAGAGCATACAACAGGAAATAGAACAACTCTTACTATTGAAGACACTTCTACAGATCCACAGATAATAGGAGTTAATTTAGCTTTTCCAGGAATGTAAACCAATGCTAATCAACAACCAATTATAAATTGACATAAGAACTTCTTTTGCTTACAATAAGTAAAAGAAGTTCTTTAATTATTTAAGTTTTACAACATATTTTATATTTAAACATTGCTTTCATGGATTTTAGTCAAGCCATTAAAAAATTAATAGATGATGAAACACCATCAATAAACAATCTATCCAGATCCATCCCTAGCAATGAAGATGCTACCACCATCCAAATTAAAAGCGAGGTAATTCAAACATTACCAATTCCTGAAATTTGGAATTGGGACACAAATCCTATGGGTTCAATAACTAAAGCACAATTTGAATTCTGTGATTCAATGCCCTCTAGTGCTTTACCAGGAGAATTTAATCCTAGCGGAAACAGTTTTTCAAATAATTATTCAGATTTTTTATCTCTACTCAATAAAGATACATTCATCCCTAAATCAATATTAATAAATTACATTGACGTCAATAAACCTCCTACTGAAGCAATTAGCAGTCCCTTACAACCTAAAGGTTGGACCAGAGTACCAAATGCTGCCCAAGTTTTAAGTTGGAAAGGACTATGGGGAGTTTCAATGAGTCCTTCGGATTGGCTTGGCAATATTGCTGCTAATAGTCAAAATGTACCTTTACACTTAGTTTTTGATAGCACATCTGCCAGTGTAGTTCTTTCAAATTCTGAAAACATCACGGTACCAAAAGACCAGATAGAAAAAGTAACTATTACCGCTAGTGTCTGGGGCAGAATAACCGTAAATCCAGGAGATTGGTTTGGAAGCACTGTAATATCTTTAGCTAAGGGAAACGAATCTGTTTTTTTGAAACCCTCTTTTCTTAATATTGCACTCGGTCCAAATGGCAGCATAAAGAGTAGAATTTCAGAATTTATAGTAGCCTATATGCCATCGGCTTCAATAACTATTAATTCAGAATTTGCCAGATCCAATAATATTATAGAAAACTCCATAAATAAATTAAGCATCGCAGGATTTAATTATAATAAATCAAGTAGCCATGAGATTCTTAAAGATATGAATGGCGCAAGTATTAATTTAGAAACTAACACCTGCAACACTCTACAACTCGCAGCAAGAACCTCAACTTCACACGAAAACAAGGCTTACATAATTGCTGTGATTTTAAAAGAATATTAGTGTATGTTGATTTTCGTTATTTTTTTAATTTCAGTAAATGTCATAAATAAATTATGGTTATTACTATTTTTGATTTAAGCAAATAATCAAAAATGAAACTCGTATTCGCAACCAATAATCTTAACAAAATAAAAGAGGTCCAATTACTTATTCCTGAGCATATCCAATTATTGAGTTTAAAAGATATTGGCTGTTTTGAGGATGTCCCTGAAACACAACTAACCATTGAAGGTAACGCCATACAAAAGGCAAAATACATTAAAGAAAATTACGGTTACGATTGCTTCGCAGATGATACAGGACTTGAGGTTGAATCCCTTAAAGGAGAACCAGGCGTTTTTAGTGCACGTTATGCTGGTGAACAACGAGACGCTAATAATAATATGGATTTACTGCTTAAGAATTTAGACGGAAATTTCAATAGAAATGCGCAATTCAAAACAGTAATTGCACTGCACTTAAATAATAATCTAGATACATTTACTGGCATTTGTGAAGGTGAAATCACCATAACAAAACAAGGAGAGAAAGGGTTTGGGTACGACCCAATTTTTAAAGCAAATGGTTACGATAAAACCTTTGCTGAAATCTCCCTAGAAGAGAAAAACAAAATAGGCCATCGAGGTAAAGCTGTGCGAATGTTGGTTAATTATTTGAATACATAATTTAAAGAATTAATATTGCTGGATTTTATAATCAGCAAAAAAACATTAAGACCTTTTAAGGAAATTGATAACAGGAACATATTAAGTACTTTTATCACTTTATTGATTAGCATAAGCGCAACTCTTATATGAAAAGACATCTTGTTAGACTTAGAAGAAGCAAAATTCACAAATTTTTTACCAGACATAAAAAATATGCTCCCGTCGTTTTTTTTATTGGTGGTTTTATTTTTGACACGCTAACACTGGGTCGCATTGATAGGTTATATGATTTGATTGTATTAAACCTACACATGATTTCTTTAACTATCGTTTTATATCTATATAATTTAGCAGATGATGGTAAATGGAAGAATACATTTTTGGAGCGTTATGAAATTTACTTCCCTCTAGCCATCCAGTTTTTCTTTGGTGGTCTTTCTAGTGCATTTGTGATTTATTTTTCTCGAAGTGTATCTCTATCAAAAACGATTTCCTTTTTTGTACTTCTCTTAGCATTGTTATTTGCAAATGAGTTTCTTAAAAAAAGAATCTCTAATAAATACCTTCAGTTTAGTGTGTACTTCTTTGTTAACTTCACGTTCTGCACGTTTATGATTCCTGTATTAACGAAAGAAATGAATACTACGGTATTTTTCATTTCGGGAATGGTGAGTTTATTTATAACTTTAATACTCGTTATTTTCATCTATCAATCCAGTCCAAGTACACGCTTAGAATTAAATCGATTTAAAATCATCAGCATTATAGTAACGATGTACGTTAGTTTTAATCTGTTTTATATTTTTAACCTTATTCCTCCTGTACCACTTGCGCTTGATAGTGGTATCGTGGCGCATAATGTTCAAAAAACAAATTCACGTTATCTGGTTACCTATGAAGCTGAAGAATGGTACATATTCTGGAGAAATCACAAACATAAATTCATGTTTAATCCAGGAGAAAAAGTATATGTATTTTCTTCAATATTTGCCCCAACAGATATTAAAAAAGGGATAGCTCATCGTTGGCAATGGTTTAATCCAGATACAGAAGAATGGGAAAAAACAGAAGATATTGATTTTGATATTACTGGCGGAAGAAATGAAGGCTATCGCGCATATACCTATAAATCAAATTTAAAATACGGGTTATGGAAGGTTGAAATAATCACCGAAGAAGAGCTTGTAATAGGTGTCGTTGATTTTGAGATTATTGCTAGCGACCCAAACCAAAAGCGAAAATTGGTAACCAGAAAGAAATAATTATAAATTTTGTTTTCCATTAACACAAAATTATCATGAACACGTTCAAAACAAAAAACATATTATTAGCCACAATAACAACCATGCTTTTTAGCTGTGCGCAAAGCGAATCTTCAAAAGTAAAGGAAACCTGCAACAGATTTATTAAAGGGAGAATAGATCTAAGAAGAAATGATTCTACACAAATCAAAGCAGTGACTGAAGACTCTCTTTATCGTCTACTCATGCTCCATCACAACTATGCTCAAATGTTGGACGCTCCAATTGTAAATGCAGATTTGAGAATGAGCGTGAAATCTGTAGAAATCACAGAAGATTGTGCAAGTTGCGAAATGTCATCAATAGAATATTACAAAATACACCTCTGCAAAGACGGTGAAGATTGGAAAGTACAGGGAGAAAATAGCATCTACCCAACAGCAGAAAGACTAGCAAAAGCCCGACAAAAAATCATAGATCACAAAAAGAAGCATGTCCAAAAACCAATTACAGACTCCATACTAAAAGCTGTAAACATATTTTTACCAACAGTAAAAGATTATTTTCTTACCGAAAATCAAGAACCTCTTAAAACCATTTGTGATGACGCTACCGTAAATTTCATCAAACAATTTTATGCTTATGCAAAAGAACGTACAGGATTAGAAGTACTCCATACCGAAATGAGCCAACCCAACTTTATGGTAGGAGATTACTTTAATGATAACGGACTCATAGAATTTCGATTCTACAATGAAGAAACCACTATCGTATTTACCAAAAACGACCAAAACGAAATGATGGTTTCTGGATTTAATGGTACTATGTCCAAAGACATAGATAGAATATATATGAAAGACCACTATCTAGAATTATTGCGTGCAATGAAGCTCACAAGACAACCAAGATACCGCAGTGAGGATTTAAAATAATATAAATAAGTTTTACAAAAAAAATCCAGCTATAGCTGGATTTTTTTATTGTAATATGTAAGCTCTAATTATTTCTTAATAACCGAGTTCATTGTTTTTGTAATAGCCTCAGTATACTTGGCATCTGCAGTCTCATCAACCATACCAATAAACATTAAGCAGGTTTCAGCATCAATCTCCATACAATATACCATATTGTTTAGCGTAGACCCCTCAGCCTCAGATGTGCCTTCCATAAACAACACCTTCACTCCATTTACAGTCTTTTCACCTCTGTCTGACACTTTAAATTGTGCAGAATCATCAGTATTCATTTTCTCTTTAGCCTTAGCATAAGTTTCAGGTACCATCATTGCCATAATCACAGCTTTTGGGTTTTCAGAAACGTAGGTATTTGTGCTCACAGCCATAAAAAGTGAATCATCAACATCCATTTCAATCTTTTGCCCCATAAGCTCCATCATACGAGCCATTTGTTTTTCGTCCATTTCTGGAGCCTCAGTGTCTTGAGCATGCATTTGTGCTCCCATTGTAAAGACTAAAAGAGCGATAAGTAATTTTTTCATAATATTTTTGTTTAGGTCGACAATTTAGCAAATCCCATTCATTTGAAATTTATATTGCCATTATTTTTTTTACTGAATATCAAAAAGCAGACCACTATTTTATTTGTAATATTTTCTTCGGAAATATCAACTCTCAAATAAAGCGCATCAATAAAACCCAATAATACACAAATTCACTTTATCAAAAAAATAGTCGAACTTCGTTTAACAACTGTTGAAAAAACATTAAAGCGTTTTTTTATTAGAGCATTACACGACAACCAAAAAACCCAACCATAAAAAGAGATCCTCCAAATGCTATGATCACTTCAAACAAAAGTAGATCAACATTCTATCTTTAAATATTTCTTCGCAAATTACTCAAAAGGCAAGAAATTACTTTTCAAAAAAACCCTTTGCACTTCCTGCTTTTGTCTTCAAACCAAAAAAAACGCACTATTAATATCAGAAAATCAGACCCTTAAAAATCCTTATTTAGATTTATTATAAATAATTTGGTTATCTCAAAAGACAAGTATATTTTTGTCGAAAATCAATTATTTATAATAAGTCTAAATAAAAACAATGAAAAATCTAGTATCAATATTAACTTTATTTCTGCTGACAAACTTTGCGTTTTCACAAAATGGAACCGTTACCGGAACAGTAAAAGACAATAATCAAACACCACTCTTTGGGGTAAATATTTCGTTAAAACACACCACTAAAGGCACTCAAACAAACGAAAATGGAGATTTCATAATCTCTAATGTAGCAAATGACGATTACACGCTCGTAATTTCATATTTAGGTTTCAAAACAAGAGAAATTCAAATTTCAGTATCAAACAATGAAAGCACTACATTAAAAACAATTACACTTTACGAGGGAAATGAAATTTTGACCGAGGTTGTTATTGACGGAGAACGTCGCAACAAATTTTCAAGAAAGAAAACTGCCTATGTTTCAAAACTTCCTTTAAAGGATATTGAAAACACGCAAGTTTATAGTACAATTACCAACGAAATTTTACAGTCTCAAATTGTTACAAATTTTGACGATGCGTTAAAAAACGCAACAGGGGTTGAACAACTTTGGACGTCCACAGGTCGAGGTGGCGATGGTGCTGGTTATTTCTCGCTTCGTGGATTCTCCGTTCAACCACAACTGGTTAACGGACTTCCAGGTCTTACAAACGGAACCATAAATCCTGCTAACATTGAACGCATTGAAGTACTAAAAGGTCCTTCTGCAACCTTGTTTGGGAATGCTGTAAGTTCTTATGGCGGACTTATAAACGTGGTTACTAAAAAACCGTACGTTGGCACTGGTGGCGAATTGTCTTTCACTTCAGGGACCTACGGTCTAAATCAAATCGTTGGAGATTTTAATACTGCTTTGAGTAAGGAAGATAATTTATATTTCAGACTAAATACAGCGTACACAACTGAGCAAAGTTTTCAAGATGCTGGTTTTAGAAAATCATTTTTTATCGCACCATCATTATCGTACAAAGTAAACAACAGACTATCTTTCTCTTTTTACGGAGAAATTACCCAAGCGGAACAAACAAACCCAACATTCTTATTCTTAAACAGAAGTGCACCAACGGTGGCTTCAAATCTCACCGAACTAGGGTACAATAACAAATTGTCGTTTACCAGCAACGATTTAACGTTACAAAATCCGACGCAGAATTATAGGGTTGAAATGGATTACAAACTGTCTAATGCTTGGCAATCCCAAACCTTACTTTCAAAGAGCTCCACTTCTACAAAAGGCTATTATTCTTATTTGTTTGATTATGGCATCTTGGAGGGCAATACCTACTCTCGTTTTATCAACAAACAAAATGCAAATACTCAAACGACGGATATTCAGCAAAACTTTATTGGAGATTTTAAAATCGCTTCATTACGAAATAGAATGGTTGTAGGTATCGACTATTTCAATCAAACTCAATCAGACAATAGCACAGGATATGCCTTTTACGGAAATGTGACGCCAAATGGTGGTTCAAATGGAGATAGTCCTTTTACACCAGAAGTAGAGGACGATTTATTTCCACTTTCTACATCGGGAGTTGACGCTGTATTAGCATCACAAGGTGTTAGCAATATAAAATCCAAGTTCCACATTTATAGTCTATATGCTTCTAACGTCATCAATTTCACAGATAACCTTTCAGCAATGATAGGTTTGAGGTTAGACCATTTTGATAATGAAGGTGATGTAGCAAACCTTGAAGATGATTTTGACCAAACAACAGTATCGCCAAAATTCGGAATACTTTATCAACCCATAAAAGATAAACTGTCTGTGTTTGGAAACTACCAAAATGGATTTACCAATGTAGCACCTCAATTAGTTGGCAACCCTGATGAAGGTCCACAAACTTTACAAACATTTGACCCAGAACAAGCGAATCAATTAGAATTTGGAATTAAAACAAATCTTTTCAATAATCGATTAAATGCCACAATAAGTTATTACGACATCAAAGTAAAAGACCGTGTAATTACTGACCCCTCTTCAATATTTAATAAAATTCAGGGTGGCGAAGTGGTAAGCAAAGGGTTTGAAATAGAAATCAACGCCAACCCAATAAAAGGCTTAAACATAAGAGCTGGCTATAGCAATAACGATAGCGAAACTACGAAATCTGATAATACCGAAATCCTAAATAGAAGACCACTTGAGGCAGGACCAGAAACGCTTTACAATTTTTGGGCAAATTATGAATTTCAAGATGGAACTTTAGATGGTTTTGGAATTGGTCTAGGATTTAATGGAGCAAGTGAACGTTTTGCGATCAACTACCAATCGACTGGCGAATTCATCTTACCAAATTATACGATTGCAAACGCTTCCGTTTTTTACCAAGCAGATAAATATAGAATTGGATTAAAGTTAAATAACGCTTTTAACAAAGAATATTACAAGGGCTGGACAACAATAACACCACAAACGCCAAGAGCTTTATTGGCAAACATTTCATATCAATTTTAATTATCCAAAGAAGAGAGCAACTTTTTTAAGGTTGCTCTTTTTTAAATTTTTAAATAATGACGACTAAAAAATTCATCTTTCAATTACATAAAATTTTAGGCTTATCCACAGGTTTAGTAGTTTTTATAGTTGCTATTACGGGTTGCTGTTGGGCTTTTAAAGACGAGATTGAAAGCCTTTACGATGACTATAAAAAAGTTGCACCACAAGACGAACCTATATTAACGCCAACAAAAGCAAAGGAATTTGCCAAAGAGGTATTTCCAAGCAACACAGTTCACGGAACACTATTTAAAAAAAATGATGATGCAATTGAAGTCATATTCTATGATGCTCAACCAGAATTTTATCAAAGTGTTTTCTTAAATCCATATTCAGGCGAAGTGATTCAAGTAGATAATCATCTCTCGGGATTTTTTGCATTTATTCTAAAAGGTCATATGCGACTTTGGTTGCCAAAAACCATTGGCGAACAAGTTGTTGGTATTTCAATTTTAATTTTCATTTTAATCATCGTTTCAGGTTTTATTATTTGGCTACCAAAAAAGCGTAAAAATCTAAAGCAGCGTTTAAAATTTGACTGGAAAAAAACCACACGCTGGAAACGTAAAAACTTTGATTTACATACTGTAGTTGGCTTTTACATTTGTTCACTCGCTTTAATCTTAGCCTTTACAGGCTCAATGATGTCTTACAATTGGTTGAAATATGTAGTCTATAAATCAACAGGTGGTGACAAAGAGGCTCGTTTTATTATTCCTGAGAATGAAAGTGAAATTAGCGAAAAAGATAGTAGAATTCCAATGGACTATTTAATTACAAAACTTTCAAAAGAAAACCCAAACGCAGAAAGTTTTGAATTGCACTACCCTACTACTGCGGAAGAAAGTATTTACATAGAAATCTCCAACAGCAAAGGACTTTATTACGATTCCGATTTTAGATTTTTCGACCAAAATACCTTGAAGGAAATTGAAACACCAAGTATTTATGGAAAATACGAAAATGCAAAAGTTGCGGACAAAATTCAGCGAATGAATTACGATATCCATATTGGAGCAATTGGTGGAATTGCAGGAAAAATTATTGCGTTTTTAGTGAGTTTGCTAACTGCAAGTTTACCAGTTACCGGAGTTTTATTATGGTACGGACGTAATTACAAAAAGAAAAAAGTTTGAGAAAGCATTAAAGTGTAGTCCATAAATTACCATTCCACACACTTGTACGCCAACCCAAAATCCAAGTAAAAATTAAAGTAGATCAAATTTTATTTTTGACTTTTTATTCGGAAATATCAACTCTTGAATAGACACATCTATAAAAACCAATGATACACAACTTTACTTTTCAAAAAAAAGCCGATAAAAAACAATTAAATACTTTGTTATTAAAACATTGCTTATAAAGTTAATAAAAATCATTCTGATGATCCAAAATAATTAGATTTCAATTTTCTCAATAAACCAGATTCCTGGGCTTTCAAGATTTCCAAGGTTATATCCTTTTTTAATATATTGTTAGGAGATAGCCCAAAACCATACTTATCGGGCTTAAAAAGATTGCCTACAATCTCAAGTTCATTTTGTTGATTGTTAAAAATATAATATTCCAATACAGGCGCATCGCCAACAATGGCATCAACTTGATTAGTTTTGATCCCATCAACCATATCGTTAAGATTTGGATAAGAAATATAATCAAAACCAATACCACGAATAAAGGCCTCTGTGTTACTACCAGATAGAACAGCTATTTTTTTATCATTAAGATCAGACAGTTGGCTAATATCGCTGGATAAATGCAAACTCGTCATGACGCTGGTAATGGTCGAGGTGACATAAGCCACAACCAAAATTCCAACAGCCAGCCAGATTGCAGAGACAATTCTTCCAACCCAACCGAATAAGTTTTTTCTAGTTAGCTTTCCAGATGTGACCATGAGCATAACCTGATAGAAACTTTCTGATAATCCTTCTTTCCAACCTCTGGGAAATTCCTTATCAAACCTTCTATCAAAAAAGGTCATCAAAATTGTAAGCAAAAAAACCAGAACACCTAAAAAAAGATATGATTTTATATAGCCAGCTTCTTTTAATCCCTTGAGAAGTTCATTGGAATCTGCACCTTTAGATTCGCTAATCATAATGGTCAAGCCAGCGTCATACCAAGGCTGGGTGAAATCAATTAATTGGGCACGTTCTTTATTAATGCTAAGATTTGTAACTGCTACTGATACTGAATCTTTACTCGTAGCCTCTACCAATTCCTGAAAACTATTATATATTTTATAATTAGAATCTATATTAAGATGTGTTGCTATTTGTTGCCAAAGATCTATAGACATTCCAGATAACTCGCCCTCAATTTCTATCACAAATGGAGGACTAATGTAGACACCAACATTCATTTTATTTGAAACTACATCATCTTTAACCGTCTGTCCATTCAATAGGAAAACGCAAAAAACAAATAGTAAGAATGAAAATTTTTTAACCATTCATTATTATAAATTCAAAAGTAAATTAATTTACCAAGCATACATTACGTATAAAAATTTAAACTTATTTAGTGTAAAGAGGTGTCCGTTTTGCTAAAAAATTCAATGTTACTTTGTATGCATCTTCATTTTGCCAAAAGGATTCATGATCTTTACTGAAAATGTTATCGCCTTTATCATTAAAAATGTTCATAGTAATTGTAGTTTCATAATTTTGGGTTGTAGAACTATACCCGCCAGATTTAACGTTAGTGCCCGAATCATCAAACAACTTGCCCACAAAGGTTTTCGCAGGCTTTTTATCATTTTTTTGTATATTCGTTTTAGATGTTGAATAGGTGGATTGACTGGTCTCTTCAATAGATACCATGCCCTGCACTACATATTCCACACCCAAGATATCACACAGTTCACCCATAGAGTAATTTTGTTCGTCATTGATCCCGATACCAGCTTTACTTAAAAGCCTATTCGTAGTCATCACATCTTGAATTGTTAAATTACCTTTTTTAGCATTAAAAATAGAATATGTTTCCTGCTGAATCTTTTTGGACATCGAACTCGAGCCATCATCTTGATCCTTGATGAATGCAAAAGGCAAAATGGCCACTTTATTGTGATGGTCCTTCAACTCTGATGATTCATTGAAAAATTCAACTCTACCTGAGGAAAATGTGATTTTAGATATTTTATTTTTTGGAACTATGTATTCAATGGTTTCATTTTGATGGGTGAATTTTACATCTACTTCATTAATAGCACTAATTTTACCAATCATTTCAGTACCGTCCGTTTTGAGGATGATGTCATTTTGAGCTTTAACAATTCCTGAAAACCCAAAAACCATATATGCAGTCATTAAGACTTTTGTGATTTTATTCACAATATTTTTTTTATTTAACATAAAAATAGTGATTATATCGATATTTTGCATATGATGTTGTTATTTTCTGAATCACTTTAAATTAAAATTTCCTTAACAATATCTATAATTTCAGATATGTCGGTAATGCTCGTGGCTCTCTTCAATTAATTTTATAGTTAAGTTTAGTGATCACAATGAAATACCCCTTATGATTCCTCAAAAGAATTTTTGGTAATTTTAACAATTACCTTCAGTTATTTGTAGTCGGAAAACAAGGCTTTAAAAAAATGTATCCAAAGTAAGAAAATTGGTAGTCGCAAATTATCTTATAATTTAAAAACTTAAGCTCTCATTGATTTAGAGGAATATACTATGCAGAACGCTATGTGCAATTAGTTGCTTCGGTTTATGTTAATCTGGAAAATACCTTCCAAAATTTCTATCGTTCGTTATTGTTCATTAAATTCATTATTGAAACACGTAAAAAACCATATAGACCAGCATTAAACAAGCACCCAAAAATTCACAGTTTGAAAAACAGCTTCTAAATGATTAGATCAATCCAAACAAAAGTAGATCAATTTTTATTTTTGACTTTTTTCTTCGGAAAGATGAACTCTTAAACAAAACCTAAAAAGAGCATTGAAATATATAACATGACTTTGTAAATAAATTAGTCGAACTTCGTTTAAATTTGATAAAAAACATTAAAACGATTTTTTATCAGAACATTGGCTCTAATTAAAAAAACCAGAACACTAAATTAACTTATCGTATTTTGAACCAATTCACGGTAACCATTCTGAATATTTCGAATAACAATTGACTTATCAAGATTAAATCCTTTATCTGAAATAGATAACATTTTTGGATTGAACTGACGAAAATTTTTGTCTGCAAAAAGTATTATTTCTATGAGCATTGGAGCTAAAGCAATTCCCTTTTCAGTCAATAAATAAATATTTTCTTTCAAGTTTTCGGGCAATTTCCTTTTTGTAATCAACTCGAAAGATTCCAATAGTTTTAATCTTGCCGACAAAATACTTGGCGCAATGGCTTCTTCTGAATCTGAAATTTCTTTAAATGTTTTTTTGTGTCCAAGCAACATATCTCGAATAATTAGTAACGACCATTTATCGCCAATAATATCAAGTGCAGAAGCCATTGGGCAACTTGACCTAAATTTATTTTTCACATTTTATATCTTTTTTACTATTAATTCAATAGTAATTATTATTTTTGCTTTCAATTCAATAGCAAAATTACAAAAGTAAAATGAAATACAATAACCAAAAAGTACTAATCACTGGAGGAAGTTCTGGAATTGGGCTTGCCCTCGCCAAAAAGTTTATAGAAAATGACAATATTGTAATCATCATAGGTCGCAATTTATCCAAACTTGAAAAAGTAAAAGTCGAGAATCCTAAAATACATATTTTCCAAATTGATGTAACAGACGATGCAGAGGTTAGAATGCTGGTAGATGATATTGAAGAAAAATTTGATGGTATAGATATTCTTGTAAACAATGCAGGAGTCATGAATTTGGTAGATGCTGGAAATGAAGAAAACGACTTGCAGAAACAAATGCAAGAAATTGAAATTAACTACAATTCGCCCATAAGATTACTTCATTACTTTCTTCCACAACTCAAAAAAAGCAACCATGCAGTATTAGTAAATGTTTCTTCCGGCTTGGCTTATATTCCTTTTGCGCAAGCACCCGTGTATTCGGGTACAAAATCAGCTTTGCATTTTTGGACAAAATCCATTCGTCCACAGCTAAAACCACATCATATAAAAGTCGTAGAACTTTTGCCTCCTGTGGTAAAAACAGAAATATTTGATGGTATTGATGTAAGTGAGGCGGATTTTAAACCTATTCTTCCTCAAAAATTAGCTGATATTTTTTGGAAAGATTATATAAAAGGAAAAGAAGAAATTACACCAGGTATGTCTTCTCAACTTAAATTAATGAGCAGGTTAGCACCAAAATTCATTTTCAAACAACTTAATAAACAACCGATTCCAAAACAATAATATTATGAAAAAATATCTTCCTTATATTTCAATTATCGGCATAGCTGCTTTCGTAGGCAATATGCTTGTTATCGGTTTTGGATTTGGCGCTTTTTGGCAAAGCTTAGAGCCAATGGAATTTATGAAGCAATTTACACTTCAATTTCCCAATCTCTTACCGCCCACAATGGGGATTTTATTGCCAGCATTATTGGCTACAATAGCTTTAGTGATAAACACCAAAGGGCAAAAAGAAGTATGTAAAAATTGGAGTATTGCACTTGCAGGATTAGTGATTGCTTGTACCATAACAACTGCGTATCATTTACCAACTAATTTAGGTTTCATGGAGTTAGAATATTCGGCAGAGGTAGCGACAAGCAAACTCAATCTTTGGATGTTGCTGCATTGGGTTAGAACTGTAGTGGTTTTCATAGCTGCTATTTTTGCTGTAAAAGCATTTGAATTATCTACTAATAATTAAACAAGATAAAGAAACAAATATGGACAATTTTACAATTTTCAATATGCAAACTGTTGCAGGTTTGCTCACATTTTACTTCGCCTTTAAATGGTTTGTCTTTCCAAAACTCAGCAAACTTTCAATTTATGACGCACTTGTACCAATGGTCTTAATTCACGGACTTCGGTATTTAGGGATGGTGTTTATGGTAGACACACAAGTTTATGATGAATTTCCAGATGATTTAGCGTTTACGGTCGGTATTTGGGATTATAGTACAGCAATACTTGCAATAATTACCGCTTTTGCTTTGAAAAATAAATGGAAATATGCCATATCACTAACATGGATATTTAATATTTTTGGATTTACTGACCTACTTGTAGCATTTCCACAAGTTTTTGAAATAGAATTCTATAATTACGATTTAGGAACAATGTGGTGGGCATTTACTACCATTGGAGTTGTGAATATGATAAGTCATATCTATATTTTCAGTAGACTAATCAAAAACTTAAAAAAGAAAGAATAAACATTCGGAAAAAAATTACAGCAAGCATTGTATACAAAAAATAGCGGTTTAGGTGCTTACCTGAATCACTTTTCTATTTAATTAAGTATCTTGCTTATTGAAAAGTAAGTGCTATTTAATCCGCTACTTTTCATACACCAAACGTTAAACGAACACCCTAAAATCCGTCATAGAAATATATTGAGCAAATTATAACATCAATCCAAATAAAAGCGTACCTTTGCACCTTGAAAATTTCCGAAGTGTCGGAAAGTTAAATTCCTCAGAGTGAGGATGTGTTACCTAGAAGTTTAAGTGTTTAGTATGTCGATTCGCTTCTTTTGTAACACCAAAGAACATAATCGAATACAAAACAAACGAATGAGCACATTCAAAGAACTCGGTCTTAATGAAGACCTATTGGCTGCTATTAACGATTTAGGATTTGAAAATCCTAGTGACGTACAAGCTAAAGCAATCCCAATTTTATTAGAAAAAGAAACAGATCTTGTTGCGCTGGCGCAAACAGGTACTGGAAAAACTGCAGCATTTGGTTTCCCGATGCTTCACAAAATTGACGTTAACAGTCGTACAACGCAAGGGTTGATCTTATCACCTACGCGTGAACTATGTTTGCAAATTGCAAATGAACTTAAACTTTACGGTAAGTATTGTAAAGGCTTAAATGTGACCGCTATTTATGGTGGTGCAAGCATAACAGATCAAGCTCGCCAAGTAAAACGTGGTGCGCAAATTATTGTAGCTACTCCTGGTCGTATGAAAGATATGATTAGCAGAAATATGGTAGACATTTCTAAAATTGAATATTCGGTTTTAGATGAAGCAGATGAAATGCTAAATATGGGATTCTACGAGGATATCACAGATATTCTGTCCCACACGCCTAAAGATAAAAGCACGTGGTTATTTTCTGCAACGATGCCAAAAGAGGTGTCTAGAATTGCAAAAGATTTTATGAATGACCCAATAGAAATTACTGTTGGTAATAAAAATGAAAGTACAAGTCAAGTCTCTCACGAATATTATTTAGTAAACGCTAGAGATCGTTACCAGGCATTGAAACGTTTGTGTGATGCTAATCCAGATATATTTTCGGTAATTTTTTGTCGTACCAAACGTGATACGCAAAAAGTGGCAGAAAACTTAATTGAAGATGGTTACAGCGCTGGCGCTTTACACGGTGATTTGAGCCAGAACCAACGAGATTTGGTGATGAAATCATTCAGAAATAAACAAATACAAATGCTGGTTGCAACAGATGTTGCTGCTCGTGGTATCGATGTAGATGATATAACCCACGTTATCAATTACCAATTGCCAGATGAACCAGAAATCTATACACACCGTTCTGGACGAACAGGTCGTGCAGGTAAAACTGGTATTTCTATGGTAATTGTTTCTAAAAGTGAGGTACGTAAAATCAAAGGTATTGAGCGTATTATTAAGAAAGAATTTGAGAAAAAGGAAATTCCTGATGGAATGGAAATTTGTGAAGTACAGTTAATGTCTCTCGCAAATAAAATACACAATACAGAGATCAATCCTGAAATCAATAAATATCTAGATAGTATCAACACCCTTTTTGCAGATACCGATAAAGATGAACTGATCAAAAAATTCTTTTCTGTAGAATTCACACGTTTCTTCAATTATTATCAAAAATCCCAAAATCTAAATGTGGCGAGTTCTTCAAGGGATTCTGAAAGAGGTGACTCTGGCGGAAGAGATTATGGAGGAAGTGCAAACGAAACACGTTACTTCATAAACGTTGGTAGCAAAGATGGTTATGATTGGATGAAGCTCAAAGATTTCTTAAAGGAAGTGTTAGAGTTAGGTCGTGACGATGTCTTTAAAGTAGATGTAAAAGATAGCTTCTCTTTCTTTAATACTGAAAAAGGAATCCAAGAAAAAGTACTCGCTTTTTTCACAGATTATAAGCACGACGGACGTTTTGTTAATGTTGAAGTGAGTGAAGATAAAGGCGGAAGAAGTCGCGGAGGACGATCTGGCGGACGTCGAGATGGTGGAGGCGGAAGACGCAGACGCGATGATAAGCCAAGAGGCGAAAGACGATCAAGCGGAAGACGCAGTGACTCTGGATCTGGAAACAGAAGCGATAGACGCTCAAGTGGAGGATCTGGAAATAGAAGTGACAGACGAAGTTCTGGAGGCGAATCTAGAGCACCAAGACGCTCTGAAACCGCATCAAGTACAGATAGACCTAGACGTTCTAGACGTAGAGATTAAATATAGAAACCTCGTAACATTGTTGCGAGGTTTTTTTAAACCTTCTTGTTAATATTTAGTCAAATTTACGACTACCAACATACTGTTGTGCAATTTGTTTATTATTTTTAACTCCTTAAAGGATTATATGAGATACATTATCACACTTTTTTTATTTATGACTTTTACAGGTATTTGCTTTGCACAGGAGGAAAACTCCAATGATGGTGAAGAAACATCTGTAAAGGGAACTATTATAGACTTATCAACCAATAAGCCTATAGATCGTGTGAATATTGTAAACCTAAATCAAGTAATAGGTACCTCTTCTAATGATGAAGGTGACTTTGAAATTCAAGCCAAACTTAATGATACCTTACACTTATCTTATTTAGGTTATAAGTCCATCAAAGTAAGAGTGACAAACGATTGGCTTAAATTTGGAGAAACCAAAATTGGAATGACCGAGTTAGCTTTGGCACTTGAAGAAGTGGTAGTAAATCAATTAAAGCTAACAGGATATCTAGAAATAGATGTGAAGCAAGTCCCAATAAAATCTAATTATCGCTATAGTATTTCAGGATTGTCAAATACGGGTTACGAGGCTGGAGATCGCAGACCAAATGCGGTAAACAAGGTTTTGGGCGCCATTTTTAATCCAGCAGATTTTTTGCATAATATCTTCGGAAAAAAGCCTAACGAACTTCGTAAGCTCAAAAAAATGAAAAAAGATGACGAGATAAGAAATCTTCTAGCCTCTCGTTTTGACAGGGAAATGCTTACGGTTTTATTGCAAGTAGATAAATTTGATCTAGATGAGATCGTTAACCAGTGTAACTACTCCAAGGATTTCATAAACTCCGCCAATGATCTTCAAATGCTCGATGCTATTAGTGAGTGTTACGAAGAGTACAAAATTCTAAATAGAAATAAATCTGGCAGATTTTAATAGTTGTCATAAACATTATTCGCGCTCATAAAAACGCTCTATAATCTCTTCATAGCTCTTTATCGTCTTGGTACACCAATCCAGACGCTTCTCTAGAATTTCTTCTTCGGAAAGTTGCCAAGCCACATCACTAGACTTTAGTTTGGTAGTGACATCATGCAAAATAATGGCTGCAGATACCGAAATATTCAAACTCTCAGTAAAACCGAACATTGGTATTTTAAGGAAACAATCGGCTCCATCAATCACTTCTTGTGACAAACCCTGTGCCTCTCTTCCGAAGAAAAAACAGGATTTTTTAGTGACATCAAAATTCTCCAGCTCACAATCATCGCCATGAGGCGTCGTTGCAACAATTTGGTATCCGTTATGTTTTAGAGCTTTAATAGCTTCCTTAACAGAATGGTACCGCTTTAAATCGACCCATTTTTGTGCTCCCATCGCGATTTCACGGTCAATATCCTTAGAGTTTTGTTCTTCAATAATATGCAATTCCTGTATCCCGAACACATCACAACTACGCATAACAGCACTCGTATTGTGAAGTTGGTAAACATCCTCAGTAGCAACCGTAAAATGATTGGTGCGATGGGACAAAATTTTCAAGAATTTTTCCTTTCGCTGTTCAGTTAAATACCCCTCGAGATGTTTTAAAAGTTTGATATCTGTCATTAAAAACTATTATATTTATGAAAATAATTAAACTCGATGAGACTAAAAAACCTACTTTTCTTTTTTTTAATTCTTTGTAATGTTCAAATTAAAATGCATGCTCAGGATGATATTAAAACAGTGTTCCTAGACACTTTGTCTTACAGTGAGGAAAACTCACAAAAAGTGATTGAACTTGGACAATTGATCGAGACATCGGTTCATGAGAGTGATGCTAAAACGTTTGTCTCTAAACTAAATAAAGATAAATTTTTTGATCGTGTTTTTAATGATTACCAACCTTTTGATCGTGAAGATACATTTATAAAAGGATATATGATTGGGATGGTACAAGGTCTAAAATCTTTTCCAAATGAGATTATTATGGAGGTAGAAAATGGCGCCTATTATGATTTTATAAATTATAGATATGATGTTGAGGCCCAAACATATTACGCCTTGTTTAGATTTTTTTCTGCGGAATCTGGAATGAATTATCACGATTTTAGAGTTCACAAAGGCGATGAAGGCTTAGAGTTCTCAGATATTTATATTTATTTAACTGGAGAGCATTTTACAAGTACCATTAGCAGGGTGATGTCTTACACACTCCCAGAGGACTCAATTTTAAAAAGAATAGATCCAGTCGACAATCCAGATTCAAAGGAACTCTTTAAAGCCATATTGTATAATAAAAATGGAGATTATGAAAAAGCGTATTCAATAATTGATGGCATCACTTCAGATTTATCAAAAGAAAAATTCCTTCTTATTTTAAAGACTCTCATTGCTGGACAACTTGATGACGACAAATATTTGAAATCACTAGAAGATTTGATTTCTGCATTTCCACAGGACCAAACCATAGCACTCAACAAAATTGATTACCACATATATAAGGAAGAATATTTTGAAGCCATACAAGTGATCAACCAACTTCAAAATGAAACTGAAGATGACTTTTTAAATTATTTAAAAGCAGGTGTCGCTTTTGAAGATAAAAATTATGATCTCGCTCTCAATCTATATAATTATACAATTACAAATTATCCCGATTTTTTTGAAGGTCAAGCAGGCTACTTAAGCACACTCGTACTTATGGAAAATTACCCAGAAAGTGCAAACTATTTAACCACACTGGTAGCTGAAGGTTACGATAAACAAGCGCTCATAGAATATGTTGAAGAAAAAGATGAAAATGGCGAGAATATGTTAGATGGGTTTGCCAACTCTAAAGACTTTTCAAAATGGAAAAAAAGGAAATAAAGTCTAATTAATATCAACATGAAAAATCTAGTAGTGTTAACTGGCGCTGGCATTAGCGCAGAAAGCGGAATCAAAACCTTTAGAGATGACGATGGCCTTTGGGAAGGTCATGATGTGATGGAAGTTGCAACACCTCAAGGATTCGCCAAAAACCCATCATTGGTTTTAGATTTTTACAATCAAAGGCGCAGGCAATTGTTAGAAACAAAACCCAATAGCGCGCATGTTGATTTAGCCACATTAGAAAAAACGTACAATGTTTCTATAATTACCCAAAATGTAGATGATTTACATGAACGCGCAGGAAGCAGCAACGTAATCCATTTGCATGGTGAGTTACTTAAAATGAGAAGTTCGAAAAATTTAAGTGATGTAACCAATTGCAGAACCGATATAAATTTGGGGGATTTATGTAATGAAGGCCATCAATTAAGACCTCACATTGTTTGGTTTGGAGAAGATGTCCCAATGATTGAAACCGCAATGGAAATTTGCCAAACAGCAGACATACTTCTAATCGTGGGCACATCTATGCAAGTTTATCCTGCTGCAGGACTAATAAATTTCGCCCCAAAAAAAACACCAATTTATTTTATAGACCCAAACCCAGCAATTTCCAGTGCAGATAACATTACAGTTATAACTGAAACCGCAACAAAAGGTTTGAAAAGATTTATGGATTTATCGCAAAGCAACTAAATAAGTTTAACTGAAGATCTCCAACAAAGCAGGCTCCAAGTGATAATATTTAAAATTAAAACCAGCATTTTCAATTTTAGAACTGCTAACACGCTGACTTTCAAAAAGTAGAATATGCATGTCTCCCAAAATGAGTTTCATAGCAAGTTTTGGAATATTTGGGAGTATCAATGGCTTATGTAGCGTTTTGGCTACCGTTTTAGTAAGCTCTGTATTTGTTACAGGATTTGGAGCCACACCATTATAGATCCCTTCTAATTTATTAGAAACTACGTGTACAAACAATCGTGCTAAGTCATCAATATGAATCCATGATTGCCATTGGTCTCCGCTTCCAAAAGCTGCACCAGCACCAAAACGAACAGGTTTTGCAATTTCTGGCAAAGCACCTCCATCTTTAGATAGCACCAATCCAATCCTAACTTTCGAAACCATAATGCCGATTGAAGAAAATTCATCAATTGCAGCTTCCCATTTCTCAACAACCTCTCCTAAAAAAGAATCTGAAATACTTTGCTCATCTTCCTCATAATAATGCGTTAAAGAATCTGGATAAATCCCAATTGCACTCGCAGATACGATATGCTCAATGGGGAAGTTATTAGATTTTATAGTCTCTAAAAGTAATTTTGCAGTTTCGATACGACTAGAAATAATCTCTTTTTTATACTCATCTGTCCAACGCTTAGAAATCGTTGCACCAACCATGTTAATAATTGCAGTAACATTCTCAAAGCAAGAAATATCAATTTGATTTTTAGTTGGATCCCAATAAAAACCTTTGTAATTGGTTTTGGTTTCTAGTTTATCTTTTGAAGTGGATAAATAATGGACAATCATATTTTTATCATGGCAAACTTTCACGATTTCCTGTCCAATTAATCCTGTAGCACCTGTAATTAAAACTGTTTTCATAGTTTACCAAATTTACGAAATGCTACTCCTAAAATTTTATTATTTAATAAGGGTTTAACGTTTAATCGCTCTCATCATGTGGCGTTTACCAGGAGGTCCATCTAATCGCTCAACTTCAAAGCCCAAAGCAATAAGCGTACGTCGCACATGACCAATGGCAGCATACGTTGTAAGCACACCATTTGGCTTTAGGGCTTTGTACATAATTTTAAAAATAGCTTCCGTCCATAATTCAGGTTGTACTCTCGCTCCAAAAGCATCAAAATAGATGACGTCAAATACATTTTCTTCGGAAATTTGATCAAAGTACAATTGTCGCTTTTCAAGTTGAAATACTTCGGAAATTTGATGGCGCTCCTCCCAAGTGCAGTCGTGAAGTTGATTGAATTTCTCTTCGGAAACATCTAGTTCCTGAGCGTAGTTGAGTTGTTTCAATTCTTCCGAAGAAATAGGGAAAGCCTCTACGCCAACATAATTAATGGGTTGGTTTAATTCTTCTGCTTTCAACAAGGTAAGCATAGCATTGAGTCCAGTACCAAAACCGATTTCTAAAACAGAAATATCATGTTTTTGTTGGGCTAAAATTTCCGAAGAAAAAAAAAGCAAACCATGTTTTATATATACATGATTTGCTTCTTGTATGGCACCATGAACAGAATGGTATTGCTCGTTCCAATCTTCTATTTGAATGGTTTTAGAGCCATCTGCTGTGGTAATTATTTTGCGTTGCAATTTATTTGGTCTTCAATAAAACACCATCTGCTAAAAATGAATACGTTTTTTTAGGCTCTGTGATTTTAGCTATTTCTTCTTTGGTAGCTCCACCATCTTCTGCATAATGACGTTGCTCATCAACTGGTACTTCATTTACATAAGCCTTACCGTTGATGATCACTTCTTCTCCAGAAATATCTTTTGGCATAAAAAAACCGTAATCCTTAAACTTTACCATAACCTGTTCTCCATCTGGCAAATCCAACTTCATCCAGCAGCCTTTTGCTTGGCATACCTCATCTACTTTTGCAATCATTTTTGCATCTATCGAGTCGCCTACAGTCATATTTGCATAATGTACTGCCATGCGGTTTGCAGGTAATGCATCATCTGCTGTGATTTTTTTACCAAAAGAGGTATATGCGATATCCTGTTGTTCTAATTTGGTTTCTGCCTGTGCGACATCTTTGTTTTCACCCTTCTCTTCTTTACAAGAAAAAAAGACTAAAACAACCATAAAAATTGATACTATTTGTTTCATTATAATGAGATTTACTTTAGAATTAAGAGTCAAAGTTACGGATTTTTTTAGAAAATATTATGTTTTTAAACCCACGTAAAATGCCTATTTTTGCAAAGCTAAAAAACACAATAAAATGTCAAAAAATTACACGAGTAACTTACATATAGAAAAAGCTGCAACATCAAAAATTGGTGATGTTAACTTTGCTGACTTAACTTTTGGAAGAACTTTTACAGATCATATGTTCATTTGTGATTTTGTAAATGGAGAGTGGCAACAACCTAAGATTATGCCTTACCAAGCAATGTCTATGGATCCTTCTGCACGCGTATTTCATTACGGTCAAGCGGTTTTTGAAGGTATGAAAGCTTATAAAGATGATGAGGATCGTGTGTTTTTATTTAGACCGGACCAAAACTTTAATCGTATCAACAAATCATGTGCTCGTTTAGCGATGCCTGAATTTCCAGAGAATTACTTTTTTGAAGGTTTAACCACACTTTTAAACTTAGATAAAGAATGGGTAAAATCTGGAGTTGGCAATTCATTATATATTAGACCTTTTGCGATTGCTATAGATTCTGCGATTGCTGCAGCACCTTCAGAGAGTTATAGATTTATGATCATCTGCTCTCCTGCAAAAGCATATTACAAAGGTACTGTAAAGGTTTTAATTGCTGAAGAATTTAGTCGCTCTGCCAATGGTGGTGTGGGATACGCTAAGGCTGCTGGAAACTATGCTGCGCAATTTTATCCAACAAATTTAGCTCAAAAGAAGGGTTACCAACAAGTCATCTGGACAGATGCCGATACACATACATTTTTAGAAGAAGCAGGTACTATGAACGTCTTTTTTAGAATTGATGACACATTAATTACTGCTCCAACAAGTGATCGTATTTTAGATGGTGTGACCCGTAAAAGTTTAATACAACTAGCTAAAGACAACGACATCAAATGTGAGGTAAGACCAATTAAGGTTTCAGAAATTGTGGAGGCTTCAAAGAACGGATCTCTTAAAGAAATATTTGGTGCAGGAACAGCTGCTGTAATTAGCCCAATTGAAGGTTTTGAGTATAAGGAAAATTATTATGAGCTTCCAGAAATTAATGACCAATCCTACTCTAGCATCTTAAAAGGCAAAATGCTAAGCATCCAACATAATCTTGCAGAAGATAAAAATGGATGGCGTCATGAAGTCAAATAAAACAACATAAAAAAAAGAGCCACTTGGCTCTTTTTTATTTTAGGATTCTAAAATCTCTTTTATGTGAGGCTTAAAATAGTTTGGGCCTTTTAAAACTTTACCGTCTTCTCTATAAATAGGCTCACCATCTTCACCTAATTTACTCATATTACTGCGCTGTATTTCGTTAAATACCTCTTCGATTTTATGTTGGAGACCATGTTCAATAATTGTACCGCAGAGAATATAAAGCATATCGCCCAGCGCATCTGCAACTTCTACCAAGTCATTGTCGTTTGCAGCTTCCAGATATTCTTCGTTTTCTTCACGCATCAACTTGTAGCGAAGCATATTTTTATCGATTCCTAAGTCTGCTTTTGGAGTTTCTCGATGGCCAATTTTAAATGCGGTATGAAATGCCTTTACAGCGTCTATTTTATCTTTCATGAAAATTTATTTTCATTTCCGCAGAAACGGAAATCTTATATATTAGTTTCGTAATTTTGCATAAAAATAGCTATATGTTTAGTAATGGTCAATTGATTTTCGGAATTTTATTTGCTCTAGTATTTGCTGTGGTTATTTTTTTTGCCTACCGTAAAGATCTCAAATTGCATAGAAAATATTATAAAGGTAGCGTATGGGTATTGATAGCGTTTATTGGCTTTATACTTATGATTGCTGCTATCAAGTTTGTGTTTGTGTAATGTCTTTTATTCGGAAATTTTAACGCTTTTACGCAAATTTCTATTTATTAAAATTTTAAGACAATAAAAAAAGGATGTAATTTCCATTACATCCTTTTTCAATCTAAATTTTTGAGTTTTTAATTTTCCGAAGGAAGAAAACCATAATCCTTACCATAACGCAACATTTGTCCTTCAAAAGTAGTTGGCTGCGTTACATTGATAGCGGTTATTTCACCATTATCATCTTTCTCTGCCACAAGAACAGGGTTTACAAAACCACTGTAAGGTGCCGATGTGAATTGCTTATTACGCTCAAGAACTTCTGCATGGATAGCTTGGTCTACTTTTACACCGTAACCCTCAACCAGTTCTTCGACTGCTTTGTAATCACCTTCAGATTTGATACGTTGTGTCTCTCTTAATAACTGCCCGAAAAGGTCATGTAGTTTCTCATAATCGTTGATGTTAAAATACGTTTTACCGTCACGAGTTACTTTTTCGATGACGTTATCTGCTTTTCCTTTTTCATAAGCCCAAGCTGAAACCCACTGCCTGTTAACCATGTGCGCTTCTTCTACGTCATCACCAAGATTTAGTCTAATTAACTGGGTCATCAATCCGTTTCTAATGTAACCATCGTAAGCTGCTTTTCCAACAGATTTCCAATCGTCAACCAAACCTAATTCTTGTAATTTAGGGCTATATAAATAGTATAATCCAACTAAATCTGCACGACCTTCTTCTAAAGTAGATGCATATTTTTTGAGTGTTTCTTTTGTTTCTCCAACTCCAGGATTTAATTGCCCTGACGCGTGACCGATTACTTCGTGAAGTGCAGTATGTAATTTATCTGCTACTTGACCATATTTTTCCTCTAACTCATATTCTTCGTCATCGTGTACAAATTCTTTTAAACGTCCTGTACTACCTGCATTATTGTATGCATGGATGATGTTTCCTAATGATACAGACTTACTACCAACTGCTGCACGAATCCAGTTTGCATTTGGTAAGTTTACGCCAATTGGTGTACTTGGTGATGCATCTCCTGCTTCTCCTGCAACATTAACCACTTTATAGGTTACACCTACGACGCTATCTTTTTTGTGCTCATCCAATAATGATGAATTATCTTCGAACCATTGTGCATTTTCAGATAATACAGACATTTTTTCTGACATGTCAAAATCCTTGATTTGTACGATTGTCTCGTAAGAACCTCTGTATCCAGCAGGATCGTTATAGACTTCAATAAAACTGTTAATGTAATCGATATTGCCTTCTGTTGCTGCTGTCCAAGCTACATTGTAATCGTCCCAGGTTTGTAAGTCTCCTGTTGTATAATATTTGATCAATAATCCAATCGCATCACCTTGTGCTTTATTTTCTGCTACACCTTGAGCTAGTTCTAGCCATTTTACGATCTCGTCAATGGCACTTCCGTATAAGCCTCCAGATTTATATACACGCTCTTTTAATTGTCCGTCTTCTTTCACTAATTGTGAATTTAGACCGTATGACAATGGCTTTTTAGGATTTGGAGATTTCATTTTTCCGTAGAAAGATTCAACATCTGCAGTAGTCACATCTGGACCGTAGAAATTCACAGCAGACATAAGTACGTTGTCAACACCTTTTGAAAGATTCACTTTTTTAGAATCCTTGTCATTGAAGATGACTTCAAAAGCTTCTCCCTCTAGAGTGGCGTTTGTGTCTGCAAGTAACGTTTTTAGATATTCCGAAGAAAATTCAGGTTTCAATTTATCATTTGAGTAATGGTGGTGAATACCGTTTGAGAACCATACGCGTTTCACGTAGGTTTCGAAAGCTTTCCAATCCTCTGTATTTTTATCGCCACTGTAGTTAGCATAAATAGTCTCTAAGGCTTTTCTAATTTTTAGATTATGTCTGTAATTTTGATCCCACATAATATCGCGACCAGATAAGCCAGCTTGTGTAAGATAATAGGCTAATTTTTGTTCTTTTAGCGTTAAATTCTCCCATCCCGGAATTTGGTAACGCAGTATTTTTATATCTGCAAATTGCTCTACGTTAAAGTCAAAATCTTCAGTTTTTTCAACCTTTTCAGACACTGCCATATCCTCTTTTTTGTCCTCACCACATGAGAACATAAAACCGGTTACCAATGCAAGCATACCAATGTGTTTTAATTTCATTTTAAAAAATTTAATTGTTGTAACACAAATGTAAACATTTATGCATACTTATTTAACATCTGTCAAAATTGATTATCTTTGATTACCTAATTAACTTAACAACTAATCGCAAAATGAAAGCACTCAAATATATTCTCTTTTTACTACTCATTTTATTTATTGGTTTTGCAATTTATATTGCTGTCCAACCCAATGAATATGAATTTAACAGAAGTAGAATAATCAAAGCACCAACTCCCGTTGCTTATAACACCGTCAATGATTTTAAAGAGTGGCCACGATTTTCTCCATGGATTGAGCAGGATAAAAATGCAGTTCTTGCATATAAGGATACAACCTCTGGTGTAGGCGCAGGATATAGCTGGGAAGGCGAGGATTTAGGAATTGGCAGTATGAAAACAATTGATGTTCTCGACAATAAAATGATAGAACAGGAAATAGAATTTGTAGAACCTATGGAATCTAAATCTAATATTGTTTGGACATTTGAACCTGTAGAAGAAGGCACAAAAGTAACTTGGGCCATGAAAGGCAAACAAGACTTTATGACCAAAGCATATGTTGCATTTGCAGGCTCAATTGAGAAAAATACAGCGCCAGATTTTGAAAGAGGTCTATTTAAACTGGACAGTATTGTAAAGGCAGACATGAGTAAATACACTATAGATGTGGAAGGTATTACCCAGCACAGTGGCGGATTTTACATCTACAATACGACATCTGCCAAAATGGAAGATTTCAAACAAAAAATGCAAGAAATGATGCCACAAGTTGGTGGTTATGCTATTTCAAATAATATTACGATGGCAGGAAAACCATTTGTAATCTATCACAAGTGGGATCTAGAAAATAATACGGTGATGTTTTCTTGTTGCGTCCCAACAACATCAAAAATCATAACATCAGACCCTAATGTTTTAACAGGACAATTAGAGCCTTTTAAAGCTGTGAAAACTACGCTAAAAGGCGATTATTCTAATTTACAAGAAGCTTGGGATAAAGCTATGGCTTACGTCAAGAACAATAATTTGATCCAGTTAGAAACGGGAATAGCTATAGAATCTTATATTAAAGGACCGGATGATTCTCCAAATCCTGCAGATTGGCTTACTGAAATTTATCTTGAAGTCGAGTAATTGATGAAACAAATTTTACTTGTTTTTATAGGTGGCGGATTTGGAAGCGTATTACGTTTCTTTATCGGGAAATTTCTCAATAATCCTCAAAACGGAATTCCCTACGGAACATTCGCTGCTAACATTATTGGCAGTCTTTTAATAGGAGTCATTTTAGGCTTTGCTGCAAAAAACGATACCCTTTCATCTAATCAAACCTTACTTCTGGCAACTGGATTTTGTGGAGGATTTACCACCTTTTCAACCTTTGCCTATGAGAACCACGTGTTATTAAAATCGGGAGATTTTATGAGTTTTGCGATATATACCATTGCTAGTTTCGTTTTGGGATTTCTTGCGGTTTTCTTCGGAATGTACTTGGCGAAATAAATGGGTTTACAGTGAAAAGGCTCAAGTAAGCAACAGCCCATTGTTGTGAAAACATATCGAACTCAACTTTTAAAATAAGTTTTAAAAATCTCTACTAATCACAAATCAAACTTAAAACCATCCTTAATTGGTAACTGCCGAAATAAGACTGAAGACTGAAGACTAAAATCTAGTAACTAATCATGAAACTTCTTCACTCCTGCTCTAACCTCTATATCTAAATAATTTTCTCTTGGCACAATTGGGCAAGAATATTTTTCATTATAGGCACAATAGGGGTTGTAAGCTCTGTTAAAGTCAATTTCAACAGTATTAGCATTTGGGATTTTCATGTCTATGTAACGTCCGCCACCATAAGTTGATTCTCCATTGGTATTGTCTAAAAAAGGAAGAAATAGGTAATCTTCAAAACCTTCCGTTGACATTAGATCTTTACCTTGGTAGATATTGAGTTGGTGAGTTTGTCCTTTTAATTCAAAAGTTAATACACCATAAATGCGTTCATCGGAAACTCGACTCGTTGTTGTTTGCATTTTAAACCATTTAGAATCTGGTGTTCTTTCTAAACTCGCTTTTACAACAAAGGTTGAATCGAACTTAAAAAAATCGAGTCCTTTAAAGTCTTTTCGGTCTTTATTTTTTAATGGTGATTTGGTAGCATCTTTATATTCCGCATTAATTTTTCTCTGAAATTCGGTATCTCCAGCTATTGGTGTTTTTTCTTGAGCGCAACTCATTGTCGCAATACATAGCAGAACTGTTAATAGGTGTTTCATTTGATTTATTTTGGAACTTCCAAAAATACAATTTGATTTTTGATTTTATAATTGACCTGAGAATATCTATCACAATAAGGTAAAACTTAATCGAGAATGAGTAAATGTCCAAATTTACAATTGGTTTGCATTTTGGGCTTAATAGTACATAAAGACCTTTTTAATTCTTTCGCTTCAAGTAGGAACTGGAAGGGAAATTTCCGTAGCAAAAAAATAAGGGAAACGAAAACTAATTTTCTAATATTATAGATCACATCCTAAAATCAACATCTATTAAGATATTTCAAAAAGCGTTGTCACAATTATTCCTTTGTCATCTTCTAAAGTGACGGTCGATAACGTATTTTCACTTTTAGCTACAAAATTAAAAGGCGCATCCAATATCTGTAATCCGCTTTGTTTTTTCAGTCTAGTACCTTGTCCAGAAATGATATCTTTATTGGCTTTAAATTGACCTTTGGGCACATGTTCAGTAAGAATAACATATTTAAAATTGCTGAGTTTATCTAAAATATGCTGTACTTCTCTATTTGATAAATGCTGAAGTACTTGTCTCAAAATCGCACAATCTCCAGCTGGCAGATGATCTGTTGCGAGATCCAAACATTGAAACTCTAAATTGTTAGCCTTAAAATTTTGCTTGTTATAATTTATTAACTCTTCAACAACATCTACTGCAATATAGTTTTTGGTGAATTTTACAAAATGCTTACCAACATTAAAGTCACCACAACCCAAATCACAAACCACTAATGGTTCTTCAAAAGATTTTAAAAATGAGGTGACAGCTTTTATGTATGGATCTATAATTTCAGAACGATGCGAGCCTTCGCCCGAATAAAAGGGGTTTCCATTCTTGCCCCAAAGATGCATTTCATACACTTGATCCATAGCCTTTTTTGTTGGCCAAGGTTTTTTGTTCGATTTCATAATCAAAATAATGTCAAAGCGTGAATTTAGCACATTTCAGAAACAAGATTACCAACAAAATATCTCTATTTCTACAACTCATCCCTAAAATCATACAATTGGGTAAAACGATTTATGTAAAGTTTTTAATTCTTTAGATATTTGAATCATCAAACAATAACAATTAACCATTAAAACAACATATTATGAAAACTGTATTCTTAACAATCGCATTAACAATCATCTCAACTTTAGGATTTGCTCAAGACAACAAAGGGCAAACAATTACGGTAACCATTGAAAACGCAAAAAGTGACGATGGTAAAATAGTAGCTTCATTGAACACCAAAGACACGTTTATGAAAGCTGCTCCAATACAAAGTGCTTCGGCAGATATTAAAGACGGAAAAGCAACCTTGACCTTTGAGAACGTCCAACCTGGAGACTATGCTATTATGTTATTGCATGATTTAAACGGAAATGAAAGAATGGACTTTGAAGCTAACGGAATGCCAAAGGAATCTTACGGTATGTCTAACAACCCAAGAAGTTTTGGGCCTCCAGTATACGAAGATGCAAAGTTTACAGTTGGTAATGAGAATGTCGATTTATCAATTAGGTTTTAAAAAAACTTCACCAATCAACTCAAAAAACCCTTTAGACTTTAATCTAAAGGGTTTTTCATTTAATCATTTTTCTTCGGAAATTTAAACACTCTCTCCCAACCAAGCCTTCATCATCCAAACCGTTTTTTCCTGTTCGGTGATAAAATCACTCATCATTGCGTTTGTACCTTCATCATTGGCATCTGCAGAATCGTCAAGAATTTGACGCTCAAGTTTCAGTAATTCTGAAAGTGATTCTACAATAAGCTCAACAGCTTTTTCATCTTCGGAAATGTTCTTCCCAACAGGCACTTTAGCTGCCTTGATATAATCATCAAACGTATGCAAAGGGGTTTCGCCCAATGTTAGAATTCGTTCTGCAACTGCATCTACCTTTAAGTTAGCATTTGTGTAAAGTTCCTCAAACTTAACGTGAAGATCAAAAAATCGCTTACCTCTAATATTCCAGTGGATACCACGTAAGTTTTGATAATATAATTGAAAATTTGCCAAAAGTGTGTTTAAATCCTTAGCAATTGATTTTGTTTTTTTGGTATCTAGACCTATACTATTAAGTGACATACTATATATTATTTTATGAATTAAAATTTGTTGTATAAAGTTAAATAACTTCCAACCTTATCAACCAAAATTAGCTTATAATTAACGCGTAAAACGATAGTTTTTATAAATAGTTTTTATATTTTTATAGTCTAAATGAATACAAATGACTATTACACAATTACATTACGTTCTCGCCATTGCAGAACATAAGAACTTCACCAAAGCTGCGGAAAAATGTTTCGTTACACAACCCACATTAAGTACGCAAGTCCAGAAATTAGAAGACGAATTAGACATCCAGATTTTTGACAGGAGCAAAAAACCAATTGAGCTAACAGATGTAGGTCGAAAGATTGTACAACAAGCAAAAAACATTGTTGATGAGTCTGACCGTATCCAGGATATCGTAGACCAGCAAAAAGGTTTTATTGGTGGTGAATTTAGAATAGGGATTATCCCAACAGTCATGCCTACGCTTTTACCCATGTTTCTAAAATCGTTTATAAAGAAGTTTCCGAAGGTGAAATTGAAAATAGAAGAGTTAACTACGGAAGAAATCATAACCCGAATCATGGATGGCCACTTAGATGCTGCCATTGCTGCTACACCTTTAGAGCATGATGCTATAAAAGAGCGAGTGCTGTATTACGAACCTTTTGTTGGTTACATCCCACAAGACCATAGATTAAAGGACAAGAAAAAGATCGATGTCTCAGATCTTGATATTGATGACATGTTACTTTTAGAGGATGGCCATTGCTTTAGGGATGGTGTAATCAATCTCTGCAAAGCTTTTAAAAGTCATGAAGATGATGCGTTTCAATTAGAAAGTGGAAGTATAGAAACACTTATAAAACTCTCCAATGAAGGTTTGGGCATGACATTGTTACCTTATTTAAACACATTAGATCTAAACGATAAAATGAGCGAAAGACTCCATCATTTTAATGAGCCTTCTCCTGCAAGGGAAGTAAGTATTATTTACCACAAAAATGAACTCAAAATGCAGATTATTGATGCGCTGCACAATGTGATTTCCGGAATTATTAGAGGTGCTATTGCGTTTCAAAATGTTGAGATTATTAGTCCGTTGCCAAAATAAAAAGTTTTTAATAATTGATTTTGAAATGTTTTTAGTAAAAAAATTAATAACATAATCTAAAAACCAAATTTGACTTTCTAGAAAAAATAGTCGAACTTCGTCTAAAGATTGATAAAAAGCATGAAAATGATTTTTTATCAGAGTTACATTAAACGAAACAAAAAATACAATAAAAAAAAGCGACCGAATGGTCGCTTTTTTCTTTATATAATATAAAGCTATAGTTCTTTAGTTTTTAACAATAACTTTTTGAGTTGATACATAATTACCACTAGTCATTCTCAAAACATAAACACCAGAAGCGATTCGATTTAAATCAATAGTATTTAAACCTGGATTTAGTTCACCTTTAGAAACGACTCCTCCAACAACATTATACATGATGTAATCAAATGAAGTGCTAACGTTTTGCAATTTGATATTTAATACATTATCAACAGCAGGATTTGGAAAAATAACTGGTGTTAAATCATCTGTGGTAGCGATTTCATTAACTCCCAAAGTATTGTTATCTATGCTAATTTCCCAAAGACCACGACCATAAGTTGCAGCTACTAATTTATCTACCGTATAGTTAATTTCTATGTCACTAATATTTACATTTGGTAAGCCTTGACCTAGTTTTTCCCAGTTTCCAGAACCTGTTTTGTAATAAGCTCCAACCTCTGTACCCGCAAACAGAATTTCGTTTGAACCTTGGTTTTGTTTAAAAACAACTTGCGTCATTTTTACATTTGGTAATCCTGCGGAAATGTTAACCCAAGAGCTACCTCCATCTATTGATTTAAACACTTTAGATCCATCAACATAACCGTTTACTGTTGCGTAAATAATATTATTGTTATTTTGATTAACCGATAATGAGTTTAATTTAGCACTAGCTTCAGGCTCTGAAATTGAAGACCATGCAACACCATCGTTACTTGATTTTCTTGCTCCGTTTTCACCAATTACCATTAAGTTATTACCAAACGTTTCTATGTACGAGATTTGTCCTGCTCCAGAGTTTAGGTTTGACCAAGTAGCACCTTTATCTGTTGTTTTATAAACTTCAGCAAAACCACCATATAAAGTTGTTGGTATTGTTGTATTCATTTTAAGTGTCCAAACAAATGGAGCACCAGTTGATGGAGTATTTAAAAAGGTAGCCGAATCATAACTAGGAAAACCAATATCTGTTCTGCTCAAATTACCATTTTGTGATCCTAGATAACGTATTTGTGGATTTGTATAATCTATAGCAGTACACGTACCGTCACCAGCTAAGGCAGAAACCCACTGTAAAGACCCATCTTTCATCTCTAAACTATAACCATCATTATCTTGGTTACCAATAATTTTATGATCTTCACTTTGTGGAGAAATAGCAACAGAATAAATTTGAGTTACTATCACACCATCTGAAATATAGTTTACAGTTGGTTTTTCTTCGGAAATTCCCGAATACGAAAAGTAAATCAAACCGCCATCATTGACTGCCCAAAAATCATAATTCGATCCAGTTTCTGCTCCCATTTCATGAATATCTGCATGACCGTAAGAACCTGCTGAAGAATTATCCTCCCAAGCATTATTCAGTGTAGTATACCAAAACCCTCCATTATCATCAGAATTGATGGCATCAACTCCACCACTTACAATTAAACCGTTTTTTACCGCTAAAGCTTGGTTGTATGTGCCTTGAGCATTGTATCCCGTTGTAGGAACGCCTAAAGAAGTTAACGTTGGAGATGCATCTGCTGGATTATATGTAAATACTTGTCCTGCTTCATTCTGAATATAAAAAATACCCGTTGCAGCATCAGACGTTGATGCGTGTCTTGTAAAACTATTACCTTCAACGATCAACTGGATCCAATTTTCTCCATTATCCGAAGAAAATAAAATTCCTCCCCAACTGTCACAAGCTATGATATTTGATCCGTTTCTATGAAACTTCCCAATAGCTGCATCAGTGTAAGCGTGCGTATATGTGTTTGTCCATGTTGCACCACCATCTGTAGTTTTCTTGATAAATTGATTTGTACCAACAATAACAGTATTGTCATCTATGACGATTAAGTTAGATGTTGTTTCTTGCTCGTCTAAAGTGAAAGACAAACCAGTAGATTGGTAGGTTTCTCCAAAATCTGTAGATTTTAAAACACCTATTGATTTAATATGATCTGCATCGTAATCACCCGTAGAGACATAAATTGTTCCTGGGTTATTTGCGTCATTTGAGCTTCCGTCAAGATCTGTAACACCAATAGCAGCTAATTGATCTAGCTTTGGAGACCAAGTACTTCCATTATCGGTAGATTTCCAAATCCCTCCAACTGGAGCTGTTACAAATAAAACGCTTTGTGCTTCTGGCACTTTGTTGAATTTTTTATAACTCGTAAGTCGTCCCATTTGTGGTGCATTTGAATAACCATTTGCGTCTGGCACAGTTTGCGGTCCTATGTTTGACCATAACTGTGAACTTTGAGTCGATCGACTTAAAGTATTTAAAGAAAGATTTAAAGTTCCATCTGCCTTTAATAATCCTGCATTGTAAAATCCTAATAATTCACTTGGGAAATTACCTTGTAAATCTACACGGTCTTTCCAGTAAAATGCCCATCGCTCAAATTGTTTGATCTTTTTAATATCAGATTTTAGAGTGCTTGTTTTTAAAGGTGCAAGTTCCTGTCGCATTTGATTGACAACCTCAAAGTAATTACTCGACTTTTTTAGAGGTGCGAGTTTGTAGTCTGTTGACTGCGGAAACATCACAAAAGTGATGAATAAAAAGAAAAGAGTAATTGTTTTTTTCATAGTAAATAATGTATTGATTAATAGCTTAAGAAAATGTGCTACAAATATGAATAAGATATAGAGATTTAGGCACAATACTAACTACGCAAATACTACGCACATTAATAAAACCGGTAAAAAAGGAAGGTGTTACTAATTAGCTAAACCTATTTTGAAGATGCTCTGCTAAACTGGTTTGATTAGAATCAATTTCTAATTTTTTGGAAATTCTATAACGTTTACTTTCAACAGACCTTATTGAAGCATTTAGAAAATTTGCTATTTCTATATTTTTGAAACCGGTAAATATGTAGTAACATATTATAATTTCTGAGTCGTTTAATTGTGGATAAGCATTTTTTATATCATTAAAAAAAACAGCGTTTAAATCATTTATCAAATCCAAATGATTTTCCCCATTTTTTAGCTCTGTGGTAGATTTTAGATGGATATCCTTATAAAGTTCTTTTATGTTTTTACGTAATTCTATAGGTTCAGTAATAGTAGATATCATTTTAACGTCGTCTTTGAGTTTTAAAATATACTGTTCTAATCCAACAACTTTTACTTTAAGCTTCTCATTTTTTGATTTTAAGTGTTCAGATTTTTCCTCTCTATTTATGTAGCTAGCAATAATTTTATTAAACTTTTTATAATTTATAATTACTATAGCTAAAAAAACCAATAAAATCAAACAGAGTATAACTATTAAATTTCTATTCAATAGCCTTTTATTAGTCTCACTATCTAGAAGATTCTCAGATTGCTTTAAAGACTCATTGATTTTTAAACTTGCTTCCAAATTTTTATCAATCAAATTAGTTTGGAAAATTGCTAGTGAATCAACATATCGCTTCATATTTTTAGAGTCGCCAACTAGATCATAATAACTGGCATAAAACTTAAAATAGAGCTCAAAATCACTATTACTCATTGCATACTTTAATTCCCTAACCTCGTTTAAATAATATTGTGTTGAATCTGCATCTTTTTTATCAAGATGATAATCGGCAATACATAGATTTATTGAGGATTTATGAAAATCAAGAAGGTATTTGGATATCGTGGTATCTGATTTTAAAGCTTTTATACGATTTAAATACTTATGCGAATTACCTAAATCTTCTTGATGGATATAATTAGAGCTTAGAATAAACAATGCATACAAATAATAATATCCGTCGTCTTTTATGTCTTTATACTTTTGAAGATTTGGTAGAATCAATGAATTGCTCTTATCATAATTTTCTTTATAAAGCTCAACGTATGCATACATTTGCTCCACTTCAATAAGACCATTATAATTATTAGCTTTCTCAAAATATTCTTTTGCTTCTTTTAGATAATTAAAAGCAGTAGAGTCTTTACTTTTACTTAAAAAAAAAGTGTTATAGAATATTTCAATGGAGGCTATTCCAGCAATATCATAGTTTTCTTCAAGCTTTGCATATTTTAATGCCATTAAAAAATCCTGAAAAAGTTCGGCTCTATTATTTGACCTATCACTTATTAAGCCTCTCAAATAATAATAATTTGCTAAATGTCCATCGATATGATTTTCTAAAGGCTTGGGGATGGAATCTAAATATAGTTCTGCCAAATCAGGAAAATCATCAACCTTTATATCTGCGGAATCAACATATCTTAAATAGTTGCTTCTCTCATTTTTCTGAGCATTGAGAATAATGCAGAAAAATAATACAAATACTAAAAAAGAGTTTTTGAACTTATAATTCAATTGTAAATAATTTGTGATTACGTAATAATTGTAAAATTATAAAATATGAATTATGAAACGCTTTTTTAATTGATAAGTTTTTGTTTTCACATAGCTTAATCAATATAAAAAATAAACAACTATTTTAAAATCAAATACATATCAGAATATTCGATTCTATAAAAGATTTTCTAAAAGAATAATTTCAGTTTGTATCATAAAAAAAGCGACAATTAAGTCGCTTTTTTATTATGCTTTTAATAAGATTAAACATTGATCTAATTCAGGGTTTTGCAGAATTAAAGATTTGATATAAATCTTGAGCTCTTCAATTTCGTACGGTAATAATCTTTGAAGTGCTTTTTGTAATTCTTTACAAAACAATGTACTGTCAAAACTGACTTTACTAAGTACAGTTTTCGTGTACTCAAACATTGCTCTTGCCATTATTTTTTAGTTTTAGGTTAAAAAAAGTAGATGTGTTATATAGGCTTTTGTTTTAATTATTACTTTATAAATGTACTAAAAATTTCAAACCCTTTATCGGAAGCGCTAAATTTTAACAGCTAATTAAAAGTTAAAAATAAAGAAACACAAATTACAATCATAAGACAAACTACTGTTTAAGAACTTTTAATGTGTGATTTCCAGAGCTAGAAAACACCTTTAAAAAATAAATTCCAGACTTCAACTCACTTAAATCCATTTGATAATTTGTGCCTTCAAATTTAGAAACCAATATCTCTCTCCCGTTAATATCATAAAGGATTGCTGAATCAATAATAGCATCACTTTCTATTGTTAAGACATCATTTACTGGGTTAGGATATATTTTTGTGTTTAAGACACTAAACTCATTTGTGCTTAACTGCTCTTCGGAAATTTCTGTTGTATAATTGTTAGTAATTATTGGAGCATTAAAATCAAAATAGATTTCTGCTTGGTTAGAAAAGGTATCACCTAAAACTAATGCATCTAAGGTTTTGATTTTGTAAAGTACATAACCATCGTTATTAGCATCGTCAAAGGGTAAATTGATATTTTCAAAAATGAACTCGACATCATTTTGTGCATTTATTCTCGTATAAAAGTCGTGGCTTCCGTTTACAGGTAAAAGAGAATTTATATCAAACTTTGAAATGTCTATAGTGTTTTTTACGACTATATTAGTTGCGTTAGCAGTACCCAAGTTTTCAAAGCGAATAAGATAATCAACATATTCTCCAACTTTATCAGGAGTAATATTTTCACCTTGCAAACAAGTAATGTCATTAGGGTCGAAAGAATTAACGACTATTTGTTTTAAACCACTATCGTTATTATTTGGGGTTTCATCACCAACTAAAGGATAGACTGTAGCACTAAAATTTAGCTCGTCTCCAGAATTTAATGGAAAATTAGCATCTATTGGTGTGTTATGATTCATTGTAATCAATATTTGTCTTATCTCAAAAGGAATTAAGTTTTCATAATCCCAAGACAACAAATCGTCTGTAATACTATTCGCAGTTGGTGTTGAAGACACATATGTCATAAAATCACTATCAAAAATATAATCAAACTCGACAAATCCCGAAATTGGTGCATTACCTACATTTTTATATAGTATTCTATAGCTAGAATTAAAACCAGGAACAGCCTGACTGTCTGGTATAATAGATATTTCTAAATCATTAACATTCCCGTTTGAATTTATACAGATATCTTGGTTAAAAGGGCTATTTTCCGAAGGAAAAATTACAGAAACGGTATTAGGATTTACTGTAAAATTATTACTACTCAGAACGGGTGTTACAGTATAAGTACCTTCTGGTAGCGGAATACTATAATTGCCAGATGAGTTTGCAATAAGCGTCCCAGTATCTGAGCCATCAAATATGTTGAATTTCAAATTTGGAAATGACAAATCATCTACATCACAACCGTCGAGATCAAAGTCAAAAAACGCTGAACCCTCAATAACATAATAGTCTCCGCCTGGCGTAAATGAACAGTAACTATTAATAATTGGTGTACTATTTGAAAAATCATCTGGAGTTATCGTATCCATCTGAAAGTCATTAATGCACAAATACACTATGTTTAAGTCATCTATTCTGAAAATAGCTGGTTGCGGACTATTATTTTTTAAGTTTAGAAAATCTATAGAACCTTGATCTTGATCAAGATCCAAGTAATTTAAATTGTTATTATTGCTTAAATCGAGAATTTCCATATCTACCAAATCAATGACTAAAGTTTCTAAATTGGTACATTCTGAAACATTCAAAACGTTTAAAACTTGATCTTCTATCCGTAAAGATTCCATGTTAGGATTCGAGCTAAAATCTAATTCAGTAATATTTGTAGCAAATAGCCTAAATATTTCTAAGTTTATATTGTTGGCAATGTCAACTTGTGATATAGAGCTGCCAAAAACATCGAACGTCTTTAAACTAATGATATCACTTATATTTATATCTATAAGTGATAAATTAGTTGATAAATAAAGTTCTTCAAAATTATTGCAATTACAATCGCTAAATCCTAACGTTGTAAAATTATCGTTTTCGTTATTGATTATATCTAATCTATTGAGGCTTGACATATCTATTAAATTTAACTCTGGAAATGATACGTTACCAAGCTGTAGTCTTTCTAAATTTATATAATTCTGAAATATTAGAGTGTTTGAAAATGTTGCGTCTGATAAATATAATTCTACCAAGTTTATAAAACTATCCAGACCTTCAATTGATGTTACATCACCTGCAGCTTGATTGATATTTAATATTGTAATAAGCTCTGCTTCTGTATTTTGAATTTCGCCATCACCATTAGTATCAATAGCTGGCGCATAATTTAATAATGCGTCTTTTAAGATTGGATCAGGAATATTAACAATTTGAGCATTTGCAAAAACAAATGAAAAAACAAAAAATGCAAATAGAAATCTTAATCTCATAGATTAGAAGATATTAATTTATTTCGTAAAACTAATAAAGGTTGTGTATGCACACAACCTTTATTATATATAATTGATAAGTAACTTTTAAAACCGATTATCACCATCCAAAATATCACCTAATCCTCCAAGGATACTTCCTTCTCCTTTACTATTTCCACCTTTTGGTAATGATGCCAATACCCGATCTGCCAATCTGCTAAAGGGAAGTGATTGTATGTAGACAACTCCTGGTCCCTGAAGCTTTGCATAAAATAATCCTTCTCCTCCAAATACTTTGTTTTTTATACCACCAATAAATTCTATATCGTAATCAATATCTTGGGTAAAACCAATAATACAACCTGTATCTACTCTTAAAATTTCTTCAGATTGCAGAACTTTCCTAGCTGTTGTTCCGCCAGCATGAACAAATGCCATCCCATCGCCTTCTAGTTTTTGCATGATAAAGCCTTCGCCACCAAAAAGTCCGCGACCTAATTTTTTAGAAAATTCAATACCAACGCTAACGCCTTTTGCTGCACAAAGGAATGCATCTTTTTGGCAGATAAATTTACCTCGATATTCTGTAAGGTCTATTGGGATAATTTTTCCTGGATAAGGCGAAGCAAAAGAGACGTTTCGCTTGCCTGAGAGATTATTGTAAAATGCAGTCATAAATAAGTTCTCTCCTGTGAGAATACGTTTTCCTGCACCTAAGATTTTCCTGAAGAAACCAGAATCCTTCTCAGAACCGTCTCCAAAAATGGTTTCCATTTTGATACCATCGTCCATCATCATAAAGCTACCTGCTTCTGCGATAACGCCTTCTTGAGGATCGAGTTCTATCTCGACGTACTGCATTTCTTCTCCGTAAATTCTGTAATCGATTTCGTGTGATGTCATTTTTTGATTGTTTATTTGTTGAGTTGCTTATATGTTGATTCGTTTTTCATTTTGTTACAAAACTTTAATTTTTAACCTTAAGCGTCCACTCAAAATTAAAATCTGAAACTTGCACTCCCTCATTATTAATACCTTTAGAATTTAACCAAACCGTTTGCCCTTCTCCCGTACTTATTGCTTTTTCAATCGTATTGTCTATTAGTTGGCCTTCGTTACAGGTAAATGTAATTCTACCAGTTGCCTTTTTTGTAAATGATGCATTATTATTGGCAACAAGCATTGATATTTTCTTTCCGCTTGTTCTAATTTTTGACATCACCAACGCTCCTGTTGTCAACTCTGCTGCCATACCTTGAACTGCCCAAAACATAGAATTAAATGGATTTTGATTAAGCCATCTGTGCTTTACCGAAACTACACAGGTCGTATCATTTAACAGTTTTGTGCGTACTCCGCAAAAATAGGCAGATGGTAATTTGAACAATAAAAAGGTATTAAGTTTACTTGGCGAAACGTTCATATATACTGGATATTTCAGCTAATTTATTGAAAATAATCCAGATATCAATTTGTTAATATTATGTTAAATTTAAGTACTATGCGTAACATAATACCTTTTTAAAGACATATATTTGTATAAGAAATTACTATATGCTTTTCAATCATGACAACTAATCATCAAAAAAACATCGCCACTTTTATTCATTTATCAACCTTTAGCAGGTTTTTAATTCCGTTAGGAAACTTTATAGGACCAATCGTTTTATGGATCATGAATAAAGACAAATCTGAATTTATAGATACCCACGGTAAACAAGCCATCAATTTTCAAATTAGCATTTTATTGTATGCTTTGGTTATTGGGACTTTAACAATTCCGTTTTTCATTTTCAAGTTTTTTAGTGGCATGGATTTTATCGACTTTAATGGATTTCATGATTTACACATCAACATCAACGAGCCCTCTCCTCTATTGTTGATTTCGGGAGGTATTTTAGGATTTCTTGCGGTTGTAGGATTTATTCTCGAGCTCGTTTTTATTGTCGTGGCTAGCTTAAAGGCGAGGGACGGTGAGATTTATGAATACCCGTTAACCATACAATTTTTAAAATAAATATCATGCGAATTAATCACTCGCTCTTTATAAGTAACCATCAAATTTAAAATCAAAAAATGAACAGTTTATTAAAATTTAATGTCTTCGGAAATTGGACACTACTATCAACGTCTGTTTTCAATTCTAAAAGTTTGGAGATGGCACATTTCCGAAGATATTTAAAAAACAACAGGAACAACTTATGAAAATAGAAAACACAAAGGCACAGATGCGAAAAGGTGTATTAGAATACTGCATTTTGTCGGTATTAAAAGATGACGATGCTTATGTAGCAGAAATCTTAGAAACACTTAAGGACGCAAAACTGCTTGTGGTAGAAGGTACAATTTATCCGCTGCTCACAAGGCTCAAAAATGCAGGATTGCTCAACTACCGTTGGGAAGAATCCACCTCTGGACCGCCAAGAAAATATTACGGTCTCACAGAAACCGGTCAACTGTTTTTAAAAGAACTAACAACAACCTGGACCGAATTACAAAATGCAGTTAACATAGTAACAAGACACAAAAACACGAAATAATGAATAAAACAGTCAACATAAATTTAGCAGGTATATTTTTTCACATAGATGAAGATGCTTACCTAAAATTGCAACGCTATCTTGAGGCTATAAAACGTTCATTTACAGACTCTCAAGGTCGCTCTGAAATCATAGCAGATATTGAAGCCCGTATTGCCGAATTATTTGGCGAGCGTGTACAAAATGAAAGACAGGTTATTGGTAACAAAGAGGTCGAAGAGGTTATTACTATAATGGGACAGCCTGAAGACTATATCGTTGATGATGAAATATTTGAAGACGAACCTCAACGTCAATATTCAAATTCTTACAAAGGCAACTCGAGATCTAAAAAATTGTTTAGAGATACAGATAACTCTTATATTGGAGGTGTATCCTCTGGTCTTGCCCACTACTTTGGTATCGATGCCTTGTGGGTACGTTTAATTTGGATTCTACTTATTTTTGGAGCAGGAACCGGTGTTTTACTTTACATCTTACTTTGGATTTTTGTACCAGAAGCCACTACAACTTCAGAAAAATTACAGATGAAAGGAGAGCAGGTCAATATCTCAAACATTGAAAAAAAAATCAAGGACGGATTTGATAGTGTCTCAAGCGCAGTTCAAAATGTAGATTTCAAAAAACATGGCGACAAAATCAAGGAAGGTATTGATCATGTTTCAGATTCTATTCAAGAAGGTGTAAAAAAAGCAGATTTTCCTCGTCAGGGCGAGCGCATTAAATCATCATCAAGTTCGTTTTTTGAAGCTATCGGTAATATTTTTATGTTTTTTCTGAAAATATTTGCAAAGTTCTTTGGCTTAATATTAATGTTTGTAGGTGCTGTAACCATTATTTCACTTTTGGTAAGTCTGTTTAGTCTTAATTTAATGGACAATGTTCATTTTCCTGGTATGAATCTATTTGATGTTACAGATGCAACGGGAATGCCAGTTTGGTTGATGTCTTTACTATTGTTCTTTTTCTTCGGAATCATCGCTTTCTTCGTGTTCTATCTAGGATTAAAAATATTGATCTCCAATATGAAATCCATTGGCAAAATGGCTAAATACACATTGCTGGGTTTGTGGTTCATTTCATTTATAACGCTTTCTATAACGTTTATAAAATTCGGTCTAACCTATAAAGAAGAAGGTTCTTTCATCAAAACCGAAAAACTGGCTTCTATCACAGCAAATGATACATTAACTATTAGAATGACCAATAATGATTTAATACATAGCAGCTATTCTAGGCAATTCCACAATTTTGAAACCGCTTACAATGATAATGATGAAAAGATTTTATATAATCAAGCTATTAGACTAATCGTGAGATCTACAAAAGATAGTATTGCCAAAATAAGGATTGAGCGTAGCGCAAGAGGTGTAGATTTTGAAAATGCCAAAAATAGAGCGACTAAAATAAGATATAATTACGCATTGGCTAACAATGAGTTATTATTAGACAACTATTTAACCATACCGCTTGATGAGAGCAGAAAAGACCAAAAAGTAACCATAACGGTATATCTACCAGAAGGAACTGTGCTTTATGCAGATAAGAACACATACCATTATCACAGTAATGATTATTACTATAACGACATTTTAGACCATAATATGGAAGAACATTATCTCAAAATTATTACCAATGACGTAGAATGTTTGGATTGCCCGGAAGAAGAGCTCAATACCAATAACGACCAAAACGGAATCCAGGTCAATGAAAATGGCATCAAAGCAAAGTCTGATTCTAATGCCATTGAAATTGATGATAATGGCATTAAGGCAGAAACCGACAATGTACGGGTCAACATAGACGAAGATGGTATTAATATCACTACCGAAAATGACGATAATTAACAATTCAACCCAATCAATCAACGGTTCAGGTATTAAAAATTTAGCTAACCAACCATTTTTTTAATATTTGAACTATAACAATCAACCATTACTGATTAATTTCAGTATTAAATCAATCAAAATGAGCACACTAACAAAAATCACAATCACAGTTATTATAAGTTTATTATTAACTTCTTGTCTCAATATCAACTTTAATAATGGCGTTAATGGAAACGGAAATGTCTCTACAATAGAGCGAACATTAGATACAGATTTTAACCAAATTGCAGTAAGCAAAGGGTTAGATGTTTATCTAACCCAAAGTGATACGAAATCACTAAAAGTACAGGCAGATGAGAATTTACATGACATTATTATTACTGAAATAGAAAATGGTGTACTAAAAATCTATGCTGAAAAAAATATAGGTTCTTCGGAATCTAAAAAAGTAATGGTCAACGTTAACGATCTTGCATCTATTTCTGCAACTAGTGGTAGCGATGTCTACTCTACAAATACCATTATGGCAGATGCTATTCGTATATCATCTACGAGTGGAGCAGATATAGAGATTGATCTGGAAGCAGAATCAACTGTACTTGCATCTACCAGTGGAAGCGACATCAAGGTTACAGGAAACACAAATACATTAAGTGCAGCTGCTACAAGTGGCAGTGATATTAATGCCAGAGACTTAATCTCTAAAAATTGTTCTGCATCTGTGACAAGTGGAGCCGATGTAGCAATATATGTGGAAGAAAAACTTACTGCGAGTGCAACCAGTGGTGGTGACATAAAATATTACGGAAACCCAAAAAACACAAGTATTAGCGACGCTATTTCTGGTAACGTTAAAAAGCAATAAACCCATAAAACAACCAATCAATCAACTGGTTTTTTAAAACCATTTCAAACGTAAATCAAGTTTGGGATGGTTTTTGTTTTATATTTGTTCTAATACTTAACAAATTAAAATGAAAAACATTACTGTACTCCTATTGCTTGTTTTTGGTTTTAGCAACTATATTTTTGCTCAAGACTTAGAAAAAATAAAAGGCGATAGAGAATTAACTATTGAGCAAACTTATATTGATGGGTTTAAAACAATAGTTGTAGGAGGTGATTTTGAAGTAGAATTATTTTATAACAAAAAACCTTCCGTAGAAATTGAAACCGATGGCAATCTTCATGAATATATTGATGTAAATGTTGTTGACAGTATTTTAACGATCACAACATCCCGTGAGATTCGTGCTAAAAAACTCAACGTAAAAGTAAACTACGGTGATGCTTTTTCTAATATTGAAGTTAAAGACGATGCTGAAGTTCGCTCACTTACCTCTTTGGAACTCAAAAACGCTAGTTTAAAAACCACTGGATCTGCTAGGGCTTACCTAAACATCAAAGCTAATAGTTTTGATTATTCAAGTACTGAAAAGTCTAAAGTAAAGCTCAATGTCACTGCACCTAAAGTTTCGGTAATAATTAGTGACAATACCAAAATGGACGCACTAATTAATGCTACAGACGTTAAGATTGACCTGTACCAACGTGCCAGTGCGGATATTGAGGGCACCATTACAAACCTAAATGTAAGAGCAGATAATAACTCACAATTAAACGGTAAAGACTTTACGACGAAAAACTGTACAGTAATTGCTGAAATGGATAGCGACCTATACTTAGAAGTATTGGAAAATATAACGATTGATGCCTCTGGGGACAGTGAGATTTATCTCTTCGGAAATCCAAAGATTACGATCAATACCTTTACGGGAACGGTTAAGCTAGAAAAGAAAGAGAAGTAGAGTTTTCCAATTTCCGAAGTAAAAAATAAAAAAAAATCCGAAGTTTTTGAGCTTCGGATTTTTTTGTATATCTGTATCAACATTTGGTTAGTAAACCGGAGTAGTAACCTCAAAGTCTGATTCTTTTGCTGCCAGATAACGCTCTGCATCTAAGGCTGCCATACAGCCAGTTCCTGCTGCTGTAACCGCTTGACGATACACATGATCTGCTGCATCACCAGACACAAAAACACCTTCGATATTTGTTTTTGAAGTACCTGGAGTATTAATGATATAACCGGTTGCATCTAACTTTAAGAAATCTTTAAAGATATCTGTATTTGGTTTGTGACCTATAGCTACGAAGAATCCTGTTGCTGGAATCTCAAACGTGTGATTAGTCTGGTTATTTACTGCTCTAACGCCAGTTACTACTTGTCCGTCCCCTAAAACCTCTTCGGTTTCTGTATTGAAAAGTATCTCTATGTTTTTTGTATTCTTCACTCTGTTTGCCATAATCTTAGAAGCTCTAAACTCGTCCTTACGAACCAACATGGTTACTTTTTTACAAAGTTTTGAAAGGTAATGTGCTTCTTCACAAGCGCTATCTCCTGCTCCAACAATTACAACTTCTTGGTTTTTATAAAAGAACCCATCACAAACAGCACAAGCGGAAACGCCTCCACCTAATTTGAGATATTTTTGTTCAGAATCTAAGCCTAAGTATTTAGCAGATGCTCCTGTAGAAATTATAACTGTTTTACAGTGGATTTCGTTAGTTTCATTAACCCATATTTTATGTGTATCTCCATCAAAATCAACTTTAGTCACCCAACCGTCACGAATGTCTGTACCAAAACGGGCTGCTTGGTTTTGCAACTCGATCATCATGGCTGGACCTGTGATACCGTCTGGATATCCTGGAAAATTTTCTACTTCATTGGTTGTTGTTAACTGTCCGCCTGGTTGTGTGCCTTGATATAGTACAGGTTCCATATTTGCTCTTGCTGCATAAATTGCTGCTGTATAACCAGCAGGACCTGACCCTATGATAAGACATTTTACTTTTTCTATTGTATCTGACATGTTTTTGAATTTCAGTTTAAGTATAGCAAAAGTAGGATTTTTGATGAAAATCTTACATCAAAGTTATTAACAGTAGTTATATAATCATTACTATTTTCTATATGAAGATTATATATTATGGGTTAATCATAAATCTTTTTGAGTTAATGAAACTTACGTACTACATTTATCTTAATTTTGTAAATAAAGTAAAATGAGTACAATATCAAAACATCACAATATGATTAAATTATACTACAGTTCAGAGTCTTCGGTTGGAAAGCAATCTCTTGGCTATGTTGACGCATCTTCAAAGGAAATACTTGCAATTGATGTAACAAAGACAAACGTTACCGGTACACAATGGAAGGACTTAGCCACCCATTTGGGAGTTACTATTGGAGATCTTATTGATAAGGAACATCCTGCTTTTGTTAAAAATTATGACACAGATACTAGTCTTGACGAAAATGGCTGGATCAAGGTTTTAAACAATAATCCCGAAGTTCTAAATTACCCAATAATGATATTGGGAGAGAAGCATTATCAAATTGAAAATCCGTCTGATATTGAAAAACTTCTAGAAACAAACAGTAAAGGGATTGACGAAAAGAAACACATATAATCGCCTTTTATCATAAAAGATAAACTTTAACTTATAAATGTTTAATTTAGAGTTTTAAAACAATTTTCAATTACATGGCCAAGTCTATTAAAATAAGTGATGTCACCGCTCATGGCATCATGACTTCAATATCCAAACAACTTAACATAGACTATACCAATGAAGGTGATGATTATTGTATAGAAATTGATGATAGTTTAGGTAAGGGGTATTTTAGGGGCATTCAGTTTTCACATGGACTTTCGGTAATTGAGTCCAGTTTGATTCCAACGAAAAAAACCAGTTTAGAATTTGAAAATCAAGATATTAACTTATTACAATTATTATTTAATGTTGACTCTGCATTGACACATCACGTTTCCGAAGATAAAGAAAAACATAATATTAGTAAGCTACAGTATTGTATGTTCTCTAATGATATTACAAACAACCATCTTGTTAACCTACCAAAACAGAAATCGTCTAGTTTTTTTATAATCCTCATAAACAGAAAGGAATTTGAAGAAAAAATAAGCAGTATAGCTGAAGGTCTTTCTCCAGAACTAGAAATTATTTTTAAGGATGTAAACGGTGTAAATCTCATTCACCATACTGAATATTTCTCTCTCGAATTATCAAAATATATTGAAGAGTTTAGACAATGTGATCTCGAAGAATTCATGAAACCAATGTACCTTGAAGGAAAGGCTTATGAGATTTTAACGCATCAACTTCAAAGCTATAATAATGAGGATTCAAGTAAGAAAAAAATTCTGCTTAGAAAGGTTACCATTGATAAAATTGAAAAAGCTGTTGAGATTATCAAAGATGAGTTAGATGTTAGAATTAATGTGTATACTCTTGCTAAACGAGTTGGTTTAAATCAAAATACTCTTCAAAATGGATTTAAGAGTTTATTTCAAACTTCGGTAAACGAGTTCATAAAAAGCCATCGCCTTGAAAAAGCCAAGATTTTGATAGAAAATTCTAATTTAAACATTACTGAAATAACATATAAGATTGGCATCAACAGTCGTAGCTACTTTTCTAAACTATTTAAAGAGCGATTTGGTATCTCTCCAAGTGAATACATTTCTAAAGTAAGAAACAAAAAAGACATATCTGCTTAACATCTAGCCCTTAACGGTTTAAAGGTTAAATCTATAAATATTGATTTGTTTTTAATCTCGCTAACTACTCAATATTGTTATACTATGTATCAATATTGTTAAGGGATTGCGACTTTTTCTTCTTTTTTTGTACCACCTATTTTAATCACAATCTCTAACTAACCAATAGATTATAATTAATAAGGGGATACTATACATGAAAACTATTAAAATTACAGATATAGATAATAAATCTATAATTGAGCAACTTAATGAATATATAAAAGGAGATATAAAGCAAAAAAACGGAGAAGAAACTTTAATATTCAATAACAGCATTGGAACTGGCTCCATAAGAAATCGAAAATTTGATTGGGGAATTTCGCTTTTAGACTATGACGTCAACTTCAATGATGATGTGAAAATCATTTTTGAAACGGTAAAGAAAAATGCGCCTATTGAATTTCTTTTTATTTCTGAAGGGAATCTAACGTTTAACAATACTGATGATAAGAATTATGTTCGTTTAGAGCGTTTTCAGAATATCATTATTTCGAACAACACCAAATCAAAAAGCATTTATGTTTTTCCGAGTAAAATAAATGTTAAACTAAATATCATTCATGTTTATTCTAAGGAATTTTTACAAAAGACGAACAGCGATATAAGCTCGTTGGAAAACTCACTATTATCGGTATTTAGAGGAGAAGAAGAACATCTCCCTTTTAAGCATTTAGGGAACTATAATTTAACTATTGCCGATAAGATTAAAACACTTAATGAATTTGAAGGCTCTGGTATAATAAAAGCCTTATCCATTGAGGGACAATTAAATTTGATCTTATCAATGCAAATTCTAGAGCATGAAAATTATAAAAACAGTGCGATGGTTGTTGAAAGTTTATCTGTAAGTGAAATAAAAAAAATACATCGCTTGGTTGACTATATTATAGATAATATTTCCAAACCTTTAAAAGTAAAAGAGCTATCCAAAGCATCTGGGCTGGGTCCTAAAAAATTACAATTGGGCTTTAAGTTGTTATTTTCAAAATCTGTTAACGAATATGTTAGGTCAATAAAACTGGAAATCGCAAAAGATTTAATCAAGAATAGTGATAAATCAATTTCTGAGATTGTTTTTGAGATTGGTTATAAGAGCAGAAGTTATTTTTCGAAGATTTTCTACGATAATTATAATATCTTGCCAATAGAATACAAAGAAAGCCTTAGGTCATCAAAAATTAAGAGTTAATGATCTCTTTATAAATTACTGGATCTAAAATAGAATTATATAAAATATTATTTTTGTAAAACTCTTTCGCTATAGGGTGTGAAGAAAAATCTAAATCTTTAAAGCTATCGTTTTTACCTAATGTAATGTCTTCAAAATGCTCTCCTAACCAAATATCTTTATGCTCATCATTAAGAACAATTGGCATAGAGTCACTAATGTTTTGAAGTTTGGAAATTTCAAAATTACTTTTCTCTAATAAAAGTGTAAAAGTGATAAAACCGTCATTAGTAACATTATATATAGCTGCCAAGGAAAATAGTTTTGCATTTTTTGGGTAAATGTAAATAGGATAGATTTGACCTTGAAAATTATATGATGCGAAAAATCCTGAAACTAAAACTACACATCTTCGGTTTTCTAAAGCGTCTTGATAATCACTTTTTTCATCTATAGATCTTAAATCTATATTAAGAGTGTTCCTGATTTTTTGAAAATCTTGCCAGTCTTCCTTAAAATCATCAGGTAAAATTCCCCAAATCCCATATTCTATTCTATCTGGATGTTCCGAAGTAACTATTGGTAGTATTTCTTCATTTAATCCATCAACAATAGGGGAAGCTTCAAAAAGGTCTGGAAACCGGAATTTTATTCCAATTTCTGACTCAATAATGTCAAAGCTATATCTGTTTGAGAGTTTGTAGTACATAATTTATTTCACTATCGCAATATGGGATTTTTTTTAACAAATAATTGTCTTTAAATAATTTATATATGACCCAATAGACAAAATGGGTGTTAAAACTAGATCAATTTTATTAAAAATGTCAAAATCGTAAAGTGTTACACAAATATCGTATTCTGTTAATAGGGAATCTACTTATAAGATACCTTTGAGATGGTATTAAATAAAATACTCCTAAAAAGTTGACTATGAAGAACGCGATGAAAGATATTATAAATTCAGATTCATTACTGAATGCTTTAAGTAAGAAAGAGGAATTTACTAAATCTATAACAGAAGATGGATCAACTCAATTTAAATTACTTAGTGATTTTGGTCATGGTAAAATTGAGCAAATAAAATTTAGTAATGACCTACGTGTCATAAATTTTGATTTAAAATTAAAAGAAGATTTAATTATTGAAATTCCTACCAGTAGCACAAATACTCTTTATTTTGCGTATACATTAAATGGCGTTTCGTACCATAGCTATGCAAATAGCGAAAGATATTCAAAAATTAATGAATTAAAATCGGTAGCGTTTTCATCTAATGATTCTCATAAAAATTTGATTATTATTGAAAAAGGCCATCAGTTTACCTGTCAAATATTATCAATATCGATAGATAAATATTTTGAGAATTTTAAAAATCAATTCAATTCCGAAGAAAAAAACTCTAATGGTCTAAATAGTGTTTTTGAACATTTAAAAAGTAACTTTTTTGAATGTGCCTATGATTTGAATATTGCAAATGAGTTACGAAGTATTGAAAAAATTGATATTGACGGGTGTGTGACTTCAAATTTACAGTTACAAAGTAGATACCAATTGGTTTTAGCAATCCATATCGACCATATTTACAATGCATATCACAATAAGGGTGAAGATTTAGATATTTCAAAATCTGATATTAAGAAAATTAGAGCGATTTCTAACCATATTACAGACAATCCTGGTTTAAATCATTCTCAAGATAATCTATGTTCTCAATTTTTTGTATCGCAATCAAAACTTCAAGCTGGATTTAAGGCGATCCATGATATGACCGTTTCAAATTTTACTAGAAATGTAAGACTTGAAAAGTCTGAGGAATTGTTATGTAATTCAGATTTAAATATTTCGGAAATTGTATACACTGTAGGCTTTACAAGCAGAAGTTATTTTAGTAAGATTTTTAAAATGAAATATGGCTGCAACCCAACCTCATTTAAGAAGCATTTAAAATCAAAACAATTAGTTACGGTTATTCATTAGAAGAATTAGCTTTTTGTTTTTCATCTTCTACATCGTCCTCCTTATAAATAAGCTCGTGATCTTGTTTTAATCCCACAATTAAGATAATATTCGTAACAGTATTGTAAAGCATCAATATGACAACTACCATCCCTCCACTCAATATGGATGACATAAACAAAGTTGTCCAGTAAATTGTACTAAACCAACCTGTTGGGACTTCATTAGATTCTGTAATGGGTATATTGAATAATTGAAACATGATGAGAGTAACTATAAATAAAATCGTATCAATTTTGGCAATACTGAGCACCTCTAAATAGTGCCCGTCTTTTAGTTTGGATTCCGTTCCAGAACTTATACCCAATAAAGTCAATAACAAGGCTAGAATTGTTGCAGATGCCAGTACTATTGTATTACATAGCATATTTATTCCGTCTAAAGAAGATTTCAATAGATTTTTAGCCTCATATCCAGAAATATTCCCCAATAAAAAAACACCTAGACCAATAATTATAAAAGTGATTACTCCTCCATAAATGGCGCGTTTGTTTTTTAAAAGAAACTTTTTCATAATTGATGTTAATTAAAAAAAGCCCCTTAAAAAGAGGCTTTATATGTACATTATTAAGTATTTAATCTACAGAATCTTCAACGTCATCTGCAACATCTTCTACTGCATCTTCAACTTTGTCTCCAGTGGTTTCTCTACAACTAGTAAATACTGTTGAGATTGTAAATAATACTAAAAAAACTTTTGCTAATTTTTTCATAATTGTTGATTTATTTAAGGTTAATTTTAATGATTACTTCTTGATAACTCCTTTAAGTAGTGAAAGTACGAACAAAACTATAAATATAAAAAATATAATTTTTGCGATACCCGCTGCTGCTCCAGCAATTCCACCAAATCCTAATATTGCTGCTATAATAGCTATAATTACAAATGTGATTGTCCAACGTAACATAAATGTATGTTTTTAATTTTGTAACAAAACTGTCTTTCAGTTTGTTATATATCAAATGTCGTTCATTTATAATAAATTGCTTAACTCATTTAACTATATCATTAACTCTAAACTAATCTCTCGAAATCCTCATTATATGGTGTTCATTACTACTGTTAACGGTACGACTGAAAAGTTTTGAATTATTATAAAAACTCTCGTTTATAGGTTGAGAAATGAAATCATAGTGCTCATGATTTTGAACTAATGGTTTTAAATGTTCAATGGTTAATTTGGGATCCAACCATCTTTTAAGATCTTTCTTTTTAAATATTAACGGTTTTTGTTTTTCTAAACCAGGTATGTGATCATTACCACATACTGAATTTGTAGTTAAGATTGAACATGTATAAAACCCATCTAGAATTTTATTATAAATGCCTGCGATACAAAAAGGATTTTGATTTTTTAGATGAATAAGATGTGTTCGCAACTTACCATCTGAAATTTTTGTAGAAAAAAAACCATTTACGATTACCAAGCAACGTCTTTTATCTAATGAATCTGAGTATATCTCTTCATTCAAATCATTGCTCTGAATGTTAGTATTTAATGTATTTGTAAAATCTTGAAAAGTGTTCCAGTTATCATCATAGCCTTCTGGCAATAATCCCCAAATGGAATAATCTACATGAGATAAGTTTTGGGATGTTATGATAGGTAGTTGTGATTCTTTCAATCCGTCAATTATAGCTTTGGGCTTGTATAAATTAGGGTATCTAAACGTTGTACCAAACTCCTTCTCTATTTCAAGAACATCACAGGTATTAGATAGTTTATAGAACATTTTTTATTTTAAATAAAACGAATATCTGCATTATAGCTTACCTCAAATCCTATAAAAATGTATTCAATAGAAAAAGGCACCTCTTGTGAAGTGCCTTTTCAGTATTATAATCTTAAAAAGATTATTATCTTAGATCCTCTAATCTTTTAATATTAGATAGTCCATTCTCAATTGTGTTTTTTTGAGAAGTTAATATTGTTTTAGTAGAAGATGGCAAGCTAGTTTCGCTCAGTACATCTTGATATTCATCAACTGCTGCCTTTTCTCCTCTAATTGCTTCTTCCAGCATAGATTCTTCGTCATCTGCAGAAAATAATGATTTAACGTCCATCCAAGCTCTATGCATAGTACCTGCTACACTACCACCTTTGTCAACGTCTTGATTAAAAGACTTTATTTCGCTTTTTAATTCGTGACCAAAGTTATAACGTTCTTGTGCTTTTTGACTAAAATAAGACTTCAAAGCTGCATGTTCTACATTTTCTGCTGCCTTTTTATATCCTTTTTCTGCGTCGTATGTTTTTTCTAATAAGTCGTTTAATTTTTTTCCAACTTCTTTTGTGTAAGTGCTCATATTTTTTTGATTTAAACTGTTCTCGATAATTTTTTTTTTGATGCCTATCTCGTTAACATCAAGGCTTACAATCTGCCTAACTATATGACTAAATTAAGTTATAAAAGAGAGGTTTTTTGATGGTATTAATTCAAGAATTAACTCAATCCAAACGTTGGCAAAACTTTAACTAAATCGTTGGCTTATAGGATTTAATTAGCTCCAAGACCGAGCTCTCTGTTGGAGTTAGATGTGTTGAGATAATAGGTGAGGTTTCTATTTTTGTAAACACATCATGAAGTGTATCGTTTTTGTAGGATTCTACTAGTATTGGGTGTACATAGTATTTTCTACAAACGTTTCTTGTATTCCCAAGTTCTTGGGCTGTCGCGTCAAAAGCAGATAAAATATTTTTATCTCTTTGTTTTTCTGAAATTGGCCTTTCATAGTCCATCAATGTCTCAAAAAAGATAACACTTCCAGACCATGTTCTAAAATCCTTTGCTGTAAAAGACTTACCCGCAATAGCGTATAAATATTCATTAACCATACTGCTATCTACATTATGCTTCCCGCCTTTACTGTCATAAAATTGAAACAACTCCCAACCAGGAATTTCCTCACATTTCCCAACTAACATTAAAAGGTTTTTATTTTTAAGGGTAATATTGTGCTCTTTCCCTTTTTTACCGGTAAACTGAAATCTCAATTTATTTTTATATAGATGAACATGTTTACTTCTAAGTGTGGTAAGACCATAAGTCTTATTTTTTTTGGCATAATACCTATTGCCAATTCGTATATGGGTTTCTTCCATTAACTTTATAACAAGAGCTAATACCTTTGTTTTTGTCCACTCCTTTTGAATAATATCTTTTTCTATTTGGTCACGAATGGCTGGCAAACAGTCGCCAAACTCTGCCATTTTAAAAAATTTTGTTTGATTTTTTACCTTATTCCAAATAGGGTGGTATCTGTATTGCCTTCTGTTTTTGGCATCTCTTCCTGTTGCCTGAATATGACCATTATGCAAAATTGAGATTTTTACATTTTCCCAAGCTGGCGGTATCACGAGTGACTTTATACGATCTAGATGTTTGGACTTAGACAGTTTTTTGCCATTGTGCAGGTATGTAAAGTTTTTCCCGCTCTTTTTCCGAAGAATAGATAATTGGTCCCTATCTACATAGACTAGATCAAGTTTTTTGATAGCAGATTCCGGGTTTTTATCTATGCGGTTTATTAAGGAGGCTGTAAGTTCTTTTTGAGCCATTTTTATCTATGGGAAGACATGTACTTGCTATAAGCTGCTGCCAAATCTAGCTTTTGTTTTTCGGAAAGCACTTTTCCAGAAAGCTGAAAAAACTTATGTTCTTCATCCTCTAAGTGATGTTCTACCTTGTGCTTCAAGTCTTTTGCTGTTTTTAGCCATGCAGATGAATCGTAATCTGTCTCTTCTAGCTTTTCTACGAGCTCATCAATTTCATGATGCTCAGCAATACCATGACGCGCTTTGTCCTGCATCATATCAGAATCTATGAGTGGTTTATAATAGTGACGCTCTTCTGCATCTGCATGTATTTTTAATTCATTCTTTAGATCTTTAAATAAAGAATCGCGCTCTTTACTGTCTCCAGAAGTTTTTACCAATTTGTCTAATAATGCTCTTTGGATGTCGTGATCCTCTCGTATAGCTTCAAAAATATTCATATTATTATATCATTTAATTTTGTGGGTATTAAAAACCTCAACGATTTTTACATCGTCGAGGTTTCATCTAACCAATCAACTTATCTTGAATATATCTATTCATGATCTGGATTAAAATTAATCTATTTAAGGCTTAAGAAAGTGCTTTATCTGATTAGTTATTGACCTATATAAAAAAACTCAGCAATTAAAAATAATTGCTGAGTTCTACCTAACTAACCTACTTCATTATGATTGAAGTCTGTACTACCTATTGCAAATGTATTTGCACAAGGAAGGAATGCTGTGCTCATTCGAGTAAATTTTTAACATTTTCTTATAAAAAATGGTTAAAAAGACTTAATTGTAAAATTTAACATATATTAAACTTTACATTTGTTAAAACTCTCTTTCTTTTTTAAAAGGAAAAACTTGATATAATAGTATAATAATGATAGAAATTGAAATAATAGCAGATAGTCCAAAATATCTTTTAAGACAAATAAAAGATGTTATTGGTGGTGAAATTGATGAAAAATGGAATGAGCACATATTAACCATAAATAACAGCAATGCTGTTGGGACAATTAAATTCATGCCTTTTGATTGGGGTGTAAACTTTCTAAATCTTGATATTACATTTTCTAAAGAAATTACCCTAAAAATCAAGGCTTGTGATTTCAACCCTATTCGTTTTATATACAATTACCATGGTAGTTTTAAACATAGATTTGGTATCAATAATGATGAAATACTAATAGAGCAATTTCATTCTTTAATATTTACCAATAAAACAGGAGGATATAATTATATACATTTTCCGAAGAAAGAAAAATTAGAGACGAGCATCATTCAAATTGTAAGAAAAAAATTCATAAAAAAGAGAACCACCAACTTATCTCTGCTCAATGAAAGATTATTTGAGGTCTTTAGAGATACAGATCATGAAAATAGGTTTGCACATTATGGCTCTTTAAATCTAAAGATGGCAGATTATATCAAAAAGATCAAAAAACTGAAAACTAAAGGGATGGTTAGGGTATTAAAAATAGAAGGGTTGGTTTATGAGATGCTTTCCTTACATATCCAAAAACACAACACCTTTCAAAATGGAGTACAATTACCGACCTCATTATCAAAAACCGAACTAAAACTGGTTAGAAAACTCAGCAATAAAATAATAAAAGATCCCTCTTTTAATTACTCTTTAGATGAACTTTCTTCGGAAACAGGACTCTCACAAGCAAAATTACAAGATGGGTTTAAATTTCTGTACAAAAGAACTGTAACGGAATATGTAAGACACATTAGACTTGAAGCTGCTCGCGAGTTAATGAGCAATGCCGATTTAAATGTGTCACAAGTGGTGTATAGTATTGGTTTTACCAGTAGAAGTTATTTTTCTAAGATTTTTAAAGAAAAATACGATGTAACTCCAAACGAATACAGAAAAAATGTTTTGAACAATTTACTTTTTGATAATAATGCAGCTTAAGACATGCTGTATTTATTAAAGGCAACTAAGATAAAATGATAATATATTCTATATAAAAAAACTCAACCTTTCGGTTGAGTTTTTTTATATAAACTTAAAAGATTTGTTATTTACTATAAATCATTTTATAGTCATCATCCATCTTTGATTTTACTGCGTTCATATCAGCAAAATAAGAATGTTGAGAATTAAATACTCTATCTGGTCTTTCACCCACTATATAATATTTAACATTTAAATCTGGTGCGTTTAATGTAATTTGATCTGAAACTCTCATTTTCTTATCACCAATTTGTTGGTCTGTTGATTTCAATTCAGAAATGACATATAGATTATTATTGGATGCCCAAATCTCTCTAATGTCAAGAGTATGCTCATTATCAGTAACTTCAGCTTCAACTAATAGAGTGCGTTCTTCTTTATCGTTGTCGTCACTATCTGGCATATCAACATCAATGTATGGCACCTCTACTTCTTCTTCTTCCATTACAACTACTACTTTAGGCACTTTCACCATCTTGGTTGTTGTCCCAACGTTAACATCTGCCCAATCAACGTCATATGTTGGTAATTGACCTTCTTCAGCAGATACGTCTACATCGACTTCTGGTAATTCTGTTTCTTTTTTCTGTTCTACATTACAGCTAAAAATCATTGCAGATAATGCTGCACTTGCTAGTATAGTTTTAAATTTCATAATTTTAGAGTTTTAATTAATATGTTAGGTGTATTACTCCCTTTTTGAATACACTACAATATAAAGCTAGATTGAATTTATAGTTTGCTCATATGGATTATAAGTTGACTTAAATAATATAACACTACGTTTTTGGAAAAAAAAATACAGAGCTGAGCTCCGTATTTTAAATTTTAAATTAGTCTAATATATTATTTGATCATTTTTTTAAATAAAAAAAGAGACCCCAATTTTGTAGCATATTTCATAAAGGTTTGCATCCACTGAGCAGGCTGCAAATCTTCTTTTAAATCACCTTTTACACCTTTGAGTTCTTCAAATGCAATTTGTCTTTCAAGATTTAATCTTTTGAGGTTAAATTCTATTTCTTCAAACGTTTTGTAATTTCTCATTATTTTTTATCAAAAAATTTATCGGATAACAACTTTATTATTTGTAGGTCAAATTTCTTTTTTAATTTATATGCAATTACTGCCAATAAGAAAAAAACCAAACCTACAATAACATAACCTAAAGCAACATTGCCTAAAGCCTCACCTATAGCTATTGCTCCAGCAACAGATAAAAAAATAAGTCCAAGACCAAGTAAGCCACCTATGATTGCAAATTTCGCAAACATACTAGTAGTAATTGCTAATTGCTGAAAAACCTTTAATTTAAAATACTCTTGTGAAGTTTTAAGGTATTTCTCAGCATTATCAGCAGCTTTATCCGTTGTATTATGTAATGATTCAAATACGGTCATATATTACGACGTCTTTTGTAATTTTTTATTCTTAGCTTTTAACTCTGCTAATTTCTTTTCCAAAGTTGTGATAACATCATCAGCTTTATGACTTGCATTAGTTACAATTGAATCAACCTGCTCATCTAAAGTTTGCTTTTGAGCTCCAACAGTACTAGCAACACGATCTCTTAAATCTGTTGCACCATTAGAAACTCTGTCTCTAAATTCTACAGCGCTATTAGCCAATCTATCTTTTTGTAAAATAGCTTCATCAGCAATTCTATTTCTGGTGTTTTCACCTTTATCAGGAGCAAATAGAATACCTAAAGTAGCACCAATTGCTGTTCCTGCTAAAATTCCTATAATTGTATTACTTTCTTTTCCCATTTTATTATTAATTTTAAGTTTTATGTCTGTTAGCAACTATTGCTAATTTTATATTACAAATATCTTAAAATAAACTCGATTATATTAACTCATTACATATAGAAGTTAACTTAAACACAATCAACTTAAAAACGTCAAGAGTTTGACCTTATGGGTTAATTACAAATTTTTAAATAAGCTAAATTGAATTTAAACTTATAATTTAAACAATTATGGCAAACACTATAGAAACAAAAAATCCTTACACAGATAAAGTAATTTCCAAATATGAATTATTTTCTAAAGAGAAACTTGAGAAAAGTATCAACTCTGCGGAAGAAGCATTTCTAAAGTGGAAAAAAGTTGACGTAAAAGAAAGAGCTAAGCTACTTAAAAAAGTAGCTATGATAATGGAAGAGAACATTGAAAGATACAGTCAACTAATTACTGATGAAATGGGAAAACCAATTTCCGAAAGTAAAGCCGAAATAGAAAAATGCATATATCTATGCGACTTCTATAGAAAAAATGCCGACTTACTTCTTGCTGATGAAATCATTAAAACCGAAGCCAAAGAAAGCTTTATAAGTTATGATCCATTAGGAGTCATTCTCGCTATAATGCCTTGGAATTATCCTTTTTGGCAAGTTATGCGCTTTGCAATTCCAACCCTAACCGCTGGAAATACAGCGTTGCTCAAACATGCATCAAATGTCTCAGGTTGTGCTATCGCGATACAAGAGATTTTTGAACAAGCAGGCTACCCCAAATCATGTTTTACAACACTTTTAGTAGATCATGACCAAATAGAAAATGTGATAGAAAATAAGATCATAAAAGCTATATCGCTCACAGGAAGCGAAAAAGCAGGAAGAAGTATCGCAGAGATTGCAGGAAAAAATTTAAAAAAAACAGTTCTAGAACTTGGAGGTAACAATGCATGTATTATATTAGATGACGCAGATTTAGATCAACATATTAAGACCATAGTAAAAGCGAGAATGCAAAATACTGGACAAAGTTGTATAGCTGCCAAACGTTTTATTGTTGTAGAAACCATATATGAAGAATTTTTAGAGAAGTTTACTTCAAAAGTAAAATCTTTGAAAATTGGTGATCCATCACATAAGGATACCAAAGTTGGGGTTATGGCAAGAGCAGATCTTGCAGACACTTTACAAAAACAAGTTAAAGATTCTATCGATAAAGGTGCAACTATTCACTTCGGAAATGAAAAGAATAAATCCTATTATCAACCAACAATACTAACAAACGTAAAACCAGGAATGCCATCATTTGATGAAGAAACTTTTGGTCCAGTTGCAGCAATAATTAAAGTAAAAGATAAAAACGAAGCTTATGAATTTGCTTCAAATTCTAAATTTGGATTGGGTAGCATGATTTTTACCAAAGATACCGATGACGCAAAACAAAGAATATTAGATATTGAGGATGGGGCATTTTTTATTAATGAAATGGTGAAATCAGACCCAAGGCTCCCTTTTGGTGGCACAAAAGCTTCAGGCTACGGAAGAGAGCTGTCAAGAGAAGGTATTTTAGAATTTGTAAACAAAAAAACAGTATATATTAACAAATAAAAACCAATTATGAAATTTGTAAAAGAAGAAGAAGAAGAAAGAAGAGATTACATTTTGCAAAAAGATGAAACTACTAAATCAACGTCTAAATTTGTAATAATAGTTATAGTACTACTAGTAATAGCTGTGGTAGTCTCTGGAATTGTATTTTTAAATAATTAATTTTAATCAAATACTCAAATTTATTAATGCTTTTTTCGTAAATTTAATGTGATTCACACATAAAAATAATATTATGAGAAAAGCATTAATAATCTTCATAGGTGTATTAACTATTTTTTCTTGTAAAAATGAAAATCCCAAAACACCTGATAACTCCTCTATTGATACAGAATCTCCTATCTCACTCGAAGGCGCATGGGAACTTGTAGGTTACTATAATTATAAAGATAACAAAATCACCGATTCCTTTCAAACTTCTCAAGGGTATAGGCAAGTCAAAATGTACACAAACAATAAAGTCATGTGGAGCAAATATATCCCGTCAGACTCTTCTGAATGGTTTGGATACGGTAAATACAATATTAACGATTCCGAGTTAACAGAAGTCCTAGAATACGGTTCTGAGATGATGACAAAAATCATTCAAGAAAAAAAAGAGTTTAAGCACGAACTTATAATTAAAGAAAACTCATTTAGTCAGATAGAAATTGATGAGGAAGGAAATAGAATCTACGCAGAAAATTATAAAAGAATAGAGTAAAAAGTTTACAAATAAACTTAAAAAAAATAGCTTAACTGAGCTAATCAGTTAAGCTATAAGTCGGGGTGGCAGGATTCGAACCTGCGACCTCCGCGTCCCAAACGCGGCGCGATAACCGGGCTACGCTACACCCCGAATTGGTTATCTTAAAATAAGATTTTAGGAAAATTAGCGGAGAGACAGGGATTCGAACCCTGGGTACACTTGTAATGTACGACGATTTAGCAAACCGCTCCTTTCGGCCACTCAGGCACCTCTCCAATTTTATGAACTTAGCATTTGTTGTAAATGCGGATGCAAATGTAAGTTTTCATTGGCAACAACACAACAATTTTTTAATTTTTTTATTCTTTTTCTTGTGAAATTTATTCTGGATACTCAATTCGCAAATGAAAGATATTTGCCAGCTTTGTTTTAAGTACTTTTTTTATAGACTGTATTTCTTTAAATGTAATATTCGCGTTTAAAAATTGGCCATCTTCCATTTGCTTATTTATAATCGTTTCAACAAACTTGTCTATTTTGGTTGATGTTGGCTCTTTTAAACTTTTAGAAGCTGCCTCTACACTATCGCACATCATTAAAATAGCTGTCTCTTTACTAAATGGTTTTGGTCCTGGGTATCTAAAATCATCTTCGCTTGTATCTTCACTTAAATCTTTCTCTTTTCTGAAAAAATAATACACCAAGCTCGTACCATGATGCGTTCTAATAAAATCAATAACTCTATCTGGTAAATTATTCTTTTTGGCAATTTCTATCCCATCTAAAACGTGATCTATAATTATTTTTGCGCTCTCACGAGAAGATAACTCGTCATGAGGATTTATACCTGTAGCTTGATTTTCAGTAAAAAGGGTTGGATTTTTCATTTTACCGATATCATGATACAGTGCCCCTACTCTAATCAACATGGCATTTGCTCCAATTTCGTTGGCTGATGCTTCTGCAAGATTAGCGACATTAAGCGAATGGTGAAAAGTACCTGGTGCTTTATTTGACAACTCTTTAAGCAATTTCGTATTGGTATCTGAAAGCTCTAGGAGCGAAACATCTGAGACCAATCCGAATAGTTTTTCATAAATGTATATTAAAGGTTGCACAAACAAGGTTGCTAAACCGCATAATACGAATAACGCAAAAGTTGTTGGATCCAAATTGGAAATCTCACCTTCTTGAATTACATAAAAAGCGAAGTAGGCTACAATGTAAATAAGCGTGATTTGACCAACAGAAATGAACAAATTTGCACGTTTATATAATTCTGACACAGTCAAAATGGTAACAATGCCAGCTATGATTTGCAAAAACATATATTCATAACTGTTAGGCACTATAAAACCAAGTAAAAGTACGGTGAGTACATGTGCGAACAATCCCAATCGCGCATCAAAAAAAGCTTTAAAAACCAAAGGAAGAATACATAATGGCACAACATAAACATATTGTGAATTGTAACTAATAACAATGGTTGTCAAAAATATCATTAACAAAATATTGAAAAAGATGAAAGTCACTTTTGTGTTATCCAGGAAAACTTCCATTCTATATTTCCGAAGAAACAATAGAAGCATCAATAATGCTAATGATACAAGCAATGAATACGCAAATATTATTAAATTATAGTTGGACTCATTCCATAGTTGAGATTCATATTCTGTCTCTAAAGATTTTAAAATATCGTATTTATTACCTTCTACGATTTCCCCTTTAGAAATAATAAGTGTTCCCTTTTCGATACTTCCTCTTACACTTGAGATATTTTGCAACTTTTCCTCTAAGGCATTTTTTGTTAGTGATGAGTTTAATGTTAAATTTGGTTTTATAACATCAAAAAAAAGAGATATGTAGGTGGCACTAAACTGTGATAGATTATTAACGTCTAATTCATTTTCTATAATATCTCTAAACCCGTTAATCTTAGTAAGATTTGAAAATTGAGTTTCGCTAAACTGGGTTTGCCCGTCAAGTATAATGGCATTCTTATTTTCGGGATATTCATAATCTTCATCCAGAACACCAAATTTATAAATTGTATTTATTGCAGATTTTCCAACTTTAGATAAATTTCTATTAGATCTTATAATACTATCTGCAAATGCGGTTTTAAATTTTTCTGAAAATGCATCTAAAACATTTTCTTTTATAGAGGTATCAATATCAAAATAGAGCGCACTTCTATTTGAGGTTTCTATTTTTTCTTGCTGAATTTCTTCGGAAGATTTCTTGATTGCAAAATCAAATGGAGCCAATAGACTTTCTGATTGCCAAGGTTTTCCCTTATCAAAATCGTATTTAAATTTTCCACTCTTGGGAAATAGGTACACAATCAAAAAGGTCGTACTTAAAAACAAAAGCACTTTATATAAAAGTGCATGATTTTTATACCATTTATTAATTATGTCGTTCATTTGAAAAGTACTAGTCAATTAAGCATTCACACTTTCAAAAGTAAGAAAATATAATAGAACTTTGCTTATTGTGTGCAACACTACAATTAATTAAAAAATGATTAATTTTGTTTTCAGAAAATAAAACACATTAAATATGAGTAAAGAGGTCGTAATTGTATCAACCGCAAGAACTCCAATCGGGAGTTTTTTAGGAGCATTGTCAACCATTCCAGCACCAAGACTTGGCGCTATTGCTATAAAAGGAGCACTAGATAAAATCAATCTAAAACCAGAGATGGTTGACGAGGTTTTAATGGGAAATGTTGTACAGGCTGGAACCGGTCAAGCGCCTGCAAGACAAGCAGCTATTTTTGCTGGAATTCCAGATACCGTACCATGTACCACTATTAACAAAGTCTGTGCTTCTGGTATGAAAGCTGTGATGCAAGCTGCTCAATCTATTGCTCTTGGAGACACAAATATTGTTGTTGCAGGAGGTATGGAAAACATGAGCTTAATACCTCATTACTTACACGCAAGAACTGCTACAAAATTTGGACCTGCAACTCTTATTGATGGGATGCAAAAAGATGGTTTAGTTGATGCGTATGATGAAAATGCAATGGGTGTTTGTGCAGATGCTTGTGCTCAAGAATACAAATTCTCAAGAGAAGAACAAGATGCTTATGCTATTCAATCTTACAAACGCTCTGCAGCTGCATGGGATGCTGGTAAGTTTGATGACGAGGTTGTACCGGTTGAAGTACCTCAACGAAGAGGAGAGCCTAAAATAGTTTCAAAGGACGAAGAATATACTAATGTTTTTATGGATAAAATTCCTTCGTTAAGACCCGCTTTTTCTAAGGATGGTACTGTGACTGCTGCAAATGCATCTACAATAAATGATGGTGCTGGAGCTATGATTTTAATGAGTAGAGAGAAGGCAGATGAGTTAGGATTGACACCTTTGGCAACCATTAAAAGCTATGCCGATGCTGCTCAAGAACCAAAGTGGTTTACAACTTCACCTGCAAAAGCATTACCAAAAGCGATCGAAAAGGCTGGCATATCTTTAAGTGATGTTGATTACTTTGAGTTTAATGAGGCATTTTCTGTTGTTGGTTTGGCTAATATGAAAATTTTAGGTTTAAATGACAGCAATGTCAATGTAAATGGTGGTGCTGTTTCTTTAGGTCACCCATTAGGATGTTCGGGAGTTAGAATATTAATTACCCTTCTTAGCGTTTTACAACAAAATGATGCCAAGATTGGTGCAGCTGCTATATGTAATGGTGGCGGTGGAGCTTCTGCTATGGTAATAGAACGTAACTAAAAGAAAACAATGCAATACGGAATTTGTAACCTTAGCATTGTTCCTCTTAGAATTGAGCCTAGTGATTCAACCGAGCTTGTGTCACAGGTGTTATATGGCGAAATTTTTAAAGTCCTTGAGCAGCGTAAGAATTGGAGTAGAATCCGTTTAGCATTTGACAAATATGAAGGTTGGATTGACAACAAACAATATTTTGAAATTACTGAGGATGTCTATAAGAAAATCAAGCTTGAAGAACATGTACTATCTACAGATTTAGTTGAGTATATTCAAGATTACGATCATAATTTATATACCATTCCCATTGGGTCCTCATTAAATGGATTATCTGTTTTAAATCATTCTTTTGATGGTCATTCAAGAACTTTGAAAAATGACAAATCCAACCTTATTAAAACTGCTTTTATTTATCTAAACTCACCTTATCTTTGGGGAGGAAAAACACCTTTTGGCATTGACTGTTCTGGTTTTACCCAAATGGTTTATAAATTAAATGGTTATAAACTTTTAAGAGATGCTTCCCAACAAGCCACTCAAGGTCAAGCCTTAAGTTTTATAGAAGAAAGTGAACCTGGAGATTTAGCATTTTTTGATAACAATGAAGGAAATATTACTCACGTAGGCATCATTATGGAAGACAATTACATCATACACGCCCACGGAAAAGTGAGAATTGATAGATTAGACCATTCTGGAATCTATAATGTAGACAGTAAATTACATACCCATAAATTAAGGGTCATAAAAAAAATCATATAAAAAAAGCGTCCAAATAATTATTTGGACGCTTTTTTTTTTGATTACTAATCTATTTAATTTCCAGCTTGCAGCTCTTCAACTTTAGCTTTCATAGCCTTAAACTTTTCAGTTTGTGCAGTAGCACTATAGATGTTCATTAACGTTTGTGCAGCTTGAATATCTTTTGGCTTCATCTTCAAAGTTGTTTCCAAATAAGGTATTGCCTGTTCATATATACTTGTACGCTCTGCTCTTAACTCGTCATAACGCTTGTTATCTGCGCTAGAAGTACCAAGAGAATTCATTTCTTCAACTATAGCACTTTCATTGCTTAATATCAATACCGCCATATTATTGTAAGCATCTGTATAAGATGGATCTAATTCAATTGCTCTTTCATAATATTTTTTTGCAGATTCTCTTTCACCTGCTTCTGCTGCGATTACCCCTAAGTTATATTGTAACTCTGCATTATTAGGGTCTTTTGATGTAGCTTCTTTCATTAGCTCTTTAAAACGGTCTTTATTTCCCATTTTAAGCTGAACATTTGCTTCGGAAATCAATAATCCCAAATCATCTGGATTTTGATCTCTCGCAACTTTCATTGCTTCCAGTGCTTTTTCATCATCTCCATTATTTAAATGAATCAAAGCTATATTCTTTACAATCTCTGCAGACTTAGATTCTGTTTTTTTGTCTTTTGGAGCAGTATGCGTTCCAGCCCTTACAGATATGTCTCTTAAAGATTTGCTATCAAAAGTTTCTGTTTCACCAGTTTCTTTGTTAACCGCTGTATATTCCGTACCAATACCTTTAAAACCTAAATCCCTTAATTCTTCATAATATTTCAATGAAGTATTATAATCTTGGCCTGTAACAGCTGTCGATGCAGCATAATAAAGATATAAAGTATCTTTTGGAGACATACGGTACGCTCTATTAAACCCAGCAGATGATAATGCATAATCCTTACTTTGCAAAGCAGCATTCGCTTTGGTAAGTGAACTATTAAGCATTTGAGATTTTAATTCTTCAACTGAAGATCCATATTTACCTTTACCAGACCCTTCAATTTCTTGAACCATATTGAAACTTTTTATAGCTTCATCAATATCTGTACTAGAGCCAGTACCATTTGCATACAAGGCTTGTCCCTTTACATAATAAAATTTTGCTTTTAATTTGTCATCTGCATTGGCAATTAAAGGTTCTGCAGCGTTTATTGCCGATTTAGCATCAGCAAAATTACCAGATTTAATTGCTTTTTCAGCTGTTTTAAGCTCACTCTTTTGTGCAAAAGAAAATGTACTTACTAACAGTGCAAGAGCAACTATAAATTGTTTTTTCATTATTAGTTATTTTTAGTGTTAATATTAATTATTCTTCTTCGTTAGAATCAAGAGTTGTGCCATTTTCATTTACATCCTCTATTTCAGAAGCAACATCTTCAATTTCTTCTTCATCCTCTTTCATCACTTTTGCAACTGCAGCGATAGAATCACTTCCTTTAAGATTAATAAGTCTTACACCTTGAGTTGCTCTTCCCATTACCCTTAAATCTGCCACTGCCATTCTAATTGCGATACCAGATCTATTGATAATCATAAGATCATCATCATCTGTTACTGTTTTGATAGCAACCAAATGTCCGGTTTTTTCTGTTACAGAAATTGTTTTCACTCCTTTTCCGCCACGATTCGTAATTCTATAAATTGCTTCTCCATCTTCTGGATCATCGATATAGCTTCGTTTTCCGTAGCCTTTTTCAGAAACAACTAAAACAGATTCTTCTTGAGGATTCTCAATAGCTATCATTCCAATCACTTCATCTTTATCATTTGCCAAACGAATACCTCTTACACCAGAGGCATTTCTTCCCATTGGTCTTGTTTTTTCCTCTTCAAATCTAATAGCCTTACCAGATTTAAGTGCTAACATCACCTGGCTGTTTCCAGTGGTTAATTTTGCTTCTAGCAATTCATCATCCTCCTTGATTGTAATAGCATTTATACCATTTGTACGAGGTCTTGAATATTGCTCTAAAGCTGTTTTCTTAACTTGACCTTTTTTGGTTGCCATTATGACATAATGACTATTTATATAATCTTCATCTTTTAAATCCTGAGTACAAATGAAAGCCATGACCTTATCGTCTTGCTCAATATTGATCAAGTTTTGAATGGCTCTACCCTTAGAGGTTTTACTACCTTCTGGTATTTCGTAGACTCGCATCCAAAAGCATTTTCCTTTTTGGGTAAAGAATAGCATGTATTGGTGATTGGTTCCAACAAATAAATGTTCTAAGAAATCTTCATTACGGGTTGTTGATGCTTTTTGCCCAACACCTCCTCTATTTTGTGTTTTATATTCGGTAAGTGAAGTTCTTTTGATGTAACCTGCGTGAGAAATGGTAATCACCACTTGCTCATCTGGAATCATATCTTCAATACTTAAATCACCACCTGCATATTCTATTTGTGAACGACGCTCATCACCATATTTATCTTTGATTACTTGAAGTTCTTCTTTTATAATCTCATAACGACGATCCTTTTTATCAAGAATATCCTTTAAATCTTCAATTGTTTTCATCAACTCGTCATATTCTGAACGTAATTTATCTTGTTCTAATCCTGTGAGTTGACGTAATCGCATTTCAACGATTGCCTTGGCTTGTATTTCTGAAAGTTTAAATCGCTCAATTAATTTTTCACGTGCCTCATCTGCATTTGATGATGCCCTAATAAGCGCGATTACTTCATCAATATTATCTGAAGCTATAATTAAACCTTCAAGAATATGAGCTCTTTCTTCCGCTTTGCGTAATTCGTATTTTGTTCGTCTAACAACAACTTCGTGCCTGTGCTCTACAAAGTAATGAATCATTTGTTTGAGATTCAATAACTCTGGACGACCTTTGACTAAGGCAATATTATTTACACTAAAAGACGATTGTAATGCTGTATATTTATACAACATATTTAATACGATGTTTGGTATGGCGTCACGTTTTAAAACGTAAACAATACGCATTCCGTTTCTATCAGATTCGTCTCTAATAAGGGAGATACCTTCAATTTTTTTATCATTAACCAAATCGGCAGTCTTTTTAATCATGTCTGCCTTATTGACTTGGTATGGAATTTCGGTAACAATAATACTTTCCTTTCCTTGAACTTCTTCTATTCTAGCTTTACCTCTAATAACGATACGACCTCTTCCAGTCTTAAAAGCCTCACGAACGCCATCATAACCATAAATAGTTCCTCCAGTTGGAAAATCTGGCGCTTTTACATGTTGAATTAGCTCATCAATTTCAATATCGTTATTTTCAATGTAAGCAATTGTACCGTCGATAACTTCAGATAAATTGTGTGGAGGCATATTAGTAGCCATACCAACCGCAATACCAGAGGCTCCATTAACTAATAGTCCAGGAATTCTTGTTGGTAAAACCGTAGGTTCCTGTAATGTATCATCAAAATTCAACTTATGGTCTACAGTTTCTTTATCAATATCCGCAAGCATTTCTTCGGAAATCTTCTTCATTCTTGCTTCCGTATAACGCATTGCAGCAGGACTGTCTCCATCAATAGAACCAAAGTTCCCTTGACCATCAACAAGCATGTAACGTAAACTCCATTCTTGAGCCATACGCACCATTGCATCATAAACAGAGGTATCACCATGAGGGTGGTACTTACCTAAAACCTCACCAACGATTCTTGCAGATTTTTTATGAGCAGTATTTGATCTCACACCAAGTTCATGCATTCCAAATAGTACGCGTCTGTGAACCGGTTTCAAACCATCTCTCACATCTGGCAATGCACGTGACACAATGACCGACATTGAATAATCAATGTAGGCAGATTTCATTTCATCCTCAATGTTTATAGGGATCAATTTCTCTCCTTCTTCCATATATTATATAAATTAGATTTTTGTAGGTTTTCAAATCAGGCTAAGATAACGATTTTCATAGTGTTTAAGCGTCATTTCAAGGCGAAATTTAGAACTTTTTATTAACAAAATAGAACTCAATTTTTAATAAGTATTTTGCCAAATACTTTGATTTTGTAAAGTTTTTTCACTCTATTAGTAGCGCTACTGTATTTAAGGAACAGTTTTTGCATTTTTATATTTAGATTTTATTATTTTTAAAGCAGAAAGAGTTTACTATGGACGATAATTTTTCCCCAAGAGTTAAAGATGTAATTGCTTACAGCAAAGAAGAAGCATTGCGATTAGGTCACGATTTTATAGGTACCGAACATTTAATGTTGGGTCTACTTCGTGATGGTAATGGCAAAGCTATTGATATATTAAATGCACTGGATGTTGACCTTAATCATTTAAGACGTAAGGTTGAAATTCTAAGTCCTGCAAATCCAAATATTACAATTTCTTCTAACGAAAAAAAGAACTTACACCTTACCAGACAAGCAGAGAGAGCTCTAAAAACAACATTTTTAGAAGCTAAATTGTTTCAAAGCACTTCAATAAGCACAGCACACTTATTGTTGTGTATTTTAAGAAATGAGAATGACCCTACAACTAAACTTTTAAATAAGTTAAAGATAGATTACGACAATGTAAAAGAACAATTCAAATTTATGATTACAAACGACGATGATTATTTAGATATCCCAAAAAGTGAATCATTCTCAGATGATGAACCAAATCAAGAGGACGAATCAAAAGAAAATCCTTTTGGCCAAACAACTGGTAAGTCAACAAAAAAATCTAAAACTCCTGTTTTGGATAATTTCGGAAGAGATCTCACCGTAATGGCAGAAGAAGGGAAACTTGATCCTGTAGTAGGAAGAGAAAAAGAGATACAGCGTGTTTCTCAAATTTTGAGTCGTCGTAAAAAGAATAATCCATTATTAATTGGAGAACCAGGTGTTGGTAAATCTGCAATTGCTGAAGGTTTAGCACTTAGAATCGTAAAGAGAAAAGTATCTAGAATATTATTCAACAAAAGAGTAGTTACCTTAGATTTAGCAAGTTTGGTTGCTGGCACAAAATACCGTGGCCAATTTGAAGAGCGAATGAAAGCGGTCATGAACGAATTAGAGAAAAATGACGATATCATTCTTTTTATTGATGAGATTCATACCATCGTTGGTGCTGGAGGAGCAACAGGAAGTTTAGACGCTTCAAATATGTTCAAACCAGCTTTGGCAAGAGGAGAAATACAATGCATTGGAGCAACAACTTTAGATGAATATAGACAGTATATTGAAAAAGATGGTGCCTTAGAGCGACGTTTCCAAAAGGTCATTGTTGAGCCAACTACGGTTGAAGAAACCATAGAAATCTTGAATAACATAAAAGGCAAATATGAAGAGCACCACAATGTTGATTATACAGATGAAGCTATTGAAGCGTGTGTAAAATTAACTAATAGGTATATGACCGAACGTTTTTTACCAGACAAAGCCATAGATGCTTTAGATGAAGCTGGCTCTCGTGTTCATATTACAAATATTGAGGTGCCTAAACAAATTCTTGAACTCGAACAAAAATTAGAAGAAGTCAAGGAAACCAAAAATACAGTTGTCAAAAAACAGAAATATGAAGAAGCTGCCAAACTAAGGGATGACGAAAAACGTCTCGAAAAAGAATTAGCAGTTGCTCAAGAAAAATGGGAAGAAGAAACCAAGCAACATAGAGAAATCGTAACTGAAGACAATGTTGCAGATGTCGTTTCTATGATGACAGGAATTCCTGTAAATAGAATAGCACAAACCGAAATCAACAAACTTGCAGAATTACCAAATTTAATAAAAGGTAAAGTCATAGGTCAAGATGAAGCGGTTTCTAAAGTGGTTAAAGCCATTCAACGTAATCGTGCTGGACTTAAAGATCCTAATAAGCCAATTGGTTCATTTATATTTTTAGGTCAAACAGGAGTGGGTAAAACTCAATTGGCAAAAGTTTTAGCTCGTGAGTTATTTGATAGCGAAGAAGCATTGGTTAGAATTGACATGAGTGAGTACATGGAGAAATTTGCGATCTCAAGATTAATTGGTGCTCCTCCAGGATATGTTGGTTACGAAGAAGGTGGTCAATTAACCGAGAAAGTAAGACGTAAGCCATATGCTGTAATTCTTCTTGATGAGATAGAGAAAGCGCATCCAGATGTGTTTAATATGCTATTGCAAGTTTTAGATGACGGTTATTTAACCGATAGTCTTGGACGTAAAATAGATTTTAGAAACACCATCATTATTATGACCTCAAATATTGGAGCTCGTAAACTTAAGGATTTTGGTCAAGGTGTAGGATTTGGCACATCAGCTAGATCTGCCCAAGCAAATGATAATACAAGAAGTATTATTGAAAATGCATTGAAAAAAGCCTTTGCACCAGAATTTTTAAATAGAATTGACGATGTAATGGTATTTAATGCTTTAGAGAAAGAAGATATTGGCAAGATTATAGACATAGAATTGGCTCATCTTATCAAAAGAATAAAGCTTATCGGCTATGATTTAAAATTGAGCAAAAAAGCAAAAGACTATATCGCTGAAAAAGGTTTTGATAAAGACTATGGAGCGAGACCTCTTAAGAGAGCAATCCAAAAATATATTGAAGATGCCTTAGCAGAAGAAATCATAACATCACAGCTGCAAGCAGGAGATACCATACATATGGATTTAGACACTAAATTAGACGAATTGACCATTAAAATTGAAAAGTCTGAATCTAAGACAGAATCATGATTTAAATAACCTCATTATAAAGAGCCTCTAATTTTAGAGGCTTTTTTTTGTTTGAATACGTAAAGTTGACTAACTTTAGAGTATGACAGATCGCATACAGCTAGATTTTTGCATTATCCATGTCTATGAGAATTATATGATTGTTACTGTAGATACAGGTGTTCATATAACTTCCCAACATAACAAAATACTCACCGAAATAGCTACATCTCATTTTATAAACACAAGATTTGTTTACATAACCCATAGAGTTAATTCTTACTCGGTAGATCCAGCAGTATATAAGGAAGTCTCAAAAATTGATAATCTGGCAGGCTTTTGCGTGGTTTCTAAAAACTTTATGGCTAAGAGTACCGCTCAAATAGAAAGACTCTTTTTGGATAAGCCATTTGAGATTTTTGATGGATTGACCGAAGCTATCTCTTGGGCAAAAAGTATCTCCAAATAAAATTTTCATTTCTTCGGAAATTTTAACATCCACCACATTTTATAATTAAGTCGACAGTATTTAGGGGAAATACCATTTCACATCAATGGATCTTCAAAAGAATACCCTTTGGTATTTCATTGGGAAATTTGTCATCCAGGCACATTTCAGTATAAAAAAATATAAACAAAAAAAAGGCAGCTATAAATAGCTGCCTTTAATATATACCCTTAGGGAAAATCCCTAATTATTTATCAATTACTTTTTACCAGAAGATACAATCTTCTTAGTAACAGAACCTTGACTTGTAGTTAACTTCACATAGAACATTTGACTTGAGTATCTAGATAAATCAAACGTTGATGTACCGTTAGATCCTGTAACATAGTTCTTGTTAGTTTCGCTAAAGACTTGTAAACCTTTAGTATCAAATAACTCGATAGTTACATCTGTATCAAACTCAAATGTGTAAGCAATGTTTACTTCATTATCAAATGGTACTGGGTAAGCAGTAAAATCTACAATAATATCTTCTTTCACATTATTTGCTTCAGTTGACATTCTTGCAATAGATTTGATGTTGTCGTTAGGTACAACATTCACTCCATCATTTGAAGATCTAAAGAATATATCATTATCAATTACCCAAGTATAAACTACATCACAAGTTGATTCATTGTCACAACTATCTGTAACTGTAAATGTTCTTGTTTTAGTGTATTCGGTAAAATCCAATCCTACAAATCCACAATCTACAAATATTGAATCACAGATACTGTTATCAATTGTCCAAGTTGAAGGATCACAATCTGGTGCATTATCCACTGATGGAGAATAGAACACTTCTACACCTTGACCTGAAGCATCTAATACTCCAAGGTACTCAGTCGTTGTCCATCTCAGATTTGCTGAATCATATTCAAGGGTGTATGAATTATTTGGTAACTCAGTACTGTACCCTATTCCATAAATCGCAAATCCGTCGTCATCAAAACCAGTTCTTTCAAAATCAAGAACAGCGAATATAGTACCATTTGTAATACAACCGATACTTATATTAGTTGACTCTCCAAAGAATTGCTCTGAGCTGTCAACATCTGTATAAGTTGAAGTTACACCATCACCATTATCATCTGTATAAGATACAGACTCTGCAAAGTTAGTTGGTGCTTCTAAAACTACGCCAAAGTTCACATCTTCTGGGCATTCCAATACTGGAGCTTCGTCTGTACAAGGTACAGGTATAGACCAAGTATAGGTCACATCGCAAGTCGCTGTATTATCACAACCATCGTTAGCAGTAAATGTACGTACTAAAGTAAAGTCTTCAGTAGCATTTCCACCACCTTCAAAACGAAGATCATCTAATATTATATAGTTGTTATCCGGACCAGTTGAATTGATATTAATTTGGTCAAAACCAGATGCGCTCTCGAAACCAACAAATGTTGATGTTTCTCCAACTGCGATGCTAAATGAATCTACTATAGTTCCATTATGTAAACATGATATAGTTATTTCAGCAACATCTTGTGGATTTGTAGCTACATAGAATCCTGCTCTATTAACCAAATTATCAAATGTAAAGTCAATTGAACCAAATTGAAAATCAACAGCATTCCAATTCGCCAAGCCATGAGTAGGAGAATTAAAGTAACTAGCTGGCGTATTTCCAGAATTAACAGGATGTAAGATAAAATTACCGTCAGAAGATGATATTGTAACACCTTCAGACTGATACTCTGTTCCATCAATATTTACATAAGCAGTATCATCAGAACTTTGATCATCAAAATTGATAAAAGATTCAGTTCCACTAAAGTCTGCTTCACTAGTTAACATTCTGTTTACAAATCCTCCACCCTCATTAATCACAGATGTCAATTCATCTGAGAAGTCTTGAGTTTGACCGTCTGCTTGACAGTTATCAGTGTAAGGTGCTTTATCAGCAAATCCTGTTGGTGTAGCATCTACGATACCATAGTCAACATCTTCTGGGCACTCTATTACTGGTGCAGTATCATCTACAATGATAAATGTACAAGTAAATGGTTCAGATACGTTTTCACAGTTATCTTCAACTTCAAAAGTCACTGTTAATGTTGTAGAACAATCATCTCCAGTCATACCTTTTTCTGTTACTCTGTAAGTTAACTCACTTACATCTGCACAATTATCTGTAAAACATGGTACTAAAGTACCGTTCATATCTGCGATAGTTACACCTGCTACAGACCATGAGTTATCATCTGCTGAAATTTCATCTCCTACTTCTAGAGAGATTGAAGCTTCTGCTGGACAAGTTGCACCCATTTCTGTAGTGATTGTCATAACTTCATTATCACAAGCACCTGTTGGTTGAGGAGCTGAGTCATCACCACCTTGGTAGTTTACTTTAACTAGATCTGCCATGTTGCCACAAGCATCTTTAGCTGAATACTCAAATACTCTTATCCACTCACAGTCTGTACCGTAAGTTTTCTCAATCTTAGTAACAGTTACTTCACCACAGTTATCTACATAGAGCGCTGCAATTTCTTCTTCAGTAGGCTCACCTAAATCTGAATCAATACACAAGTCTAAAGTATTTTGACCCATTGGTAATTCTCCTTCTAAAGTTGGAGCCATTGTATCTGCACCACTGTTTACGATTACTACGTTATCTGCAAAGTTATCACAAGCATCAACGATAGTATATGTATATGTTGCAGTCCAACCACAATCATCACCTACAATTACAGGCTCTAAAGGAGTCACTGTAACAGTACCACAGTTATCAGTGTATGCAGCTTCTATATCCGCTAATGCCGGAGCACCTGGATTTTCACTTAAACACTGTAACCCTGTAACACCTTCTGGTAATGTTCCTGTTAACATAGGAGCAGATTGATCACCACCGTTATAGAATACTTTAACTGGACTAGCAAAGTTTCCACAATCATCTTGGATTTCATATCTGTACATTACTGCCCAATGGCAATCATCTTCTTGAGGAGCTGAAACTGTTTTAGTAACATTTACGTTACCACAGTTATCTGCAAATAAAGCAGCAATTTCTGCTTCAGTTGGTCCCTCTGGACGATTATCAAAACATAAATCTAAATTAGATTCACCTTGAGGTAACTCTCCTACTAACATAGGTGCAGTTTCATCAATTACAGTAATTGTTTGAGTTGCTGTGATTGTTCTTCCGCAGTCATCAGTGTACGTAAAGTTTACGTTGAAAGTTCCACAACTTCCTTCGAAAGCTTCAGCTTCACCTTGAACTGATCCTGAAATATCACAAGCTTCTGTTCCTCCATTTGTATATGATAAGAATTCTGCTTCATAAGATGCTAAATCTTCACATGCAATAGATGCATCTTCGATTTCATCAAACGTTGCTGCTGGAGCTTCTTCTACTGTAATTGTTTGTGTAGCAGTAATTGTTCTATCACAATTATCTGTATACGTCCAATTAACAATAATAGTTCCACCACACTCAGTATAATCTGGCGTTGCTTCTCCTTGAATCTCTCCTGCGATTAAACACGCTTCGTTTTCAGCATTGTTTGAATAAGATAATGTACCTGCTTCAAATGAATTTGCTTCCTCACATGAGATAGTCATGTCATCTACTCCATCAAATACTGCTGCATCTGCTGGTAACACTGTAATCTCTTTCTTAGCTGTGATTGTTCTGTCACAATCATCAGTATAAGTCCAATCTACAAATAACGTTCCTCCACATTCATCGTAAGTTCCGCCAAGTTGTCCTTCTACCGATCCTTCTATCAAGCATGCCTCTGTTGAAGCTCCGTTTGTATAGGATAAAGAATCTGCTGTAAATGATGCTGCTTCCTCACATGAGATTGTCATGTTTTCCACACCCTCAAATACTGGCGCATCAGCTGGCTCAACTGTAATAGTTTTGCTAGCAGTGATTGTTCTATCACAAGCATCTGTATAAGTCCAGTTTACAGTAAGCTCTCCTCCACACTCTGTGTAAGATCCACTTAACTCTCCTGGTACCGATCCTGAGATTTCACATGCTCCAGTTCCTTCGTTAGAATAGTTTAGCAACATACCACCTCCAACTGTGAAGTTAGTTACAGATAATGTACCTGCTCCTAATATTCCATCTGTAGTTGATACTCCAAATCCTATTACATCTCCTGCAACACAATTCACAGATATAGTTCCTGAATCATTATCATCTGCTAACTCAATCGCCAATACACCATTCACATAGAATCCTGCATCATATCCAGCTCCGAAAGCATCTGTTGCGTTGAATGACCAGTCAAAGCTATAAGCTCCACTCTCTGGACAAGTTGCTGTTGCGATAACATCATCCGAAGATCCATTATCACTACCTGTAACTGTCATTAGAGTTTCAGTAATGCTTACACTACCATCTGTAGCTCCTGTATCTATAGTCCAATTTGCAGGAGCAAAATCTCCAACAAATCCTACAGTAGCAAAAGAACCTACAATTGCTGCAGCTTCATCACATGACACTGTCATGTCCTCAACCGTATCAAATTGTGCCATTGGTGCTGGCTCAACTGTAATAGTCTGGCTCGCCTCAATAGTTCTTTGACATGCATCTGTGTAAGTATAGCTTACTATGATGGTTCCTCCACACTCAGTGTAATCTGGTGTAGCCTCTCCTTGAACTTCTCCTGCGATTAGGCAAGTTTCGTTCTCTGCGTTATTAGTATAAGCCAATGTACCTGCTGCAAATGAATTAGCATCCTCACATGAAATTGTCATGTCTTCTACTTCGTCAAATACTGGTGCAATTGCTGGCTCAACTGTTACACTTTGTTGTGCTTCGATTGTGTTTCCACATACATCTGTATATGTAAAATCTACGATCAACTTACCACCACACTCTGTGTAACTTCCAGATAGCTCTCCTTGAACTTCTCCAGAGATTAAACATGATGGATTCTCTGCATCATTTGAATAGCTTAATGTACCTGCTGTAAATGATCCCGCTTCCTCACATGAGATTGTCGTGTCTTCTACTTCGTCAAATACTGGTGCATCTGCTGGTGACACAGTGATTGTTTTTCTAGCTTCGATTGTGTTTCCACAATCATCAGTATAAGTATAATCTACAAATAATGTTCCTCCACAAGCATCGTAATCTCCAGATAGTTCTCCTAGAACAGATCCTTCAATTAAACATGCTGGATTCTCTGCATTGTTAGTGTATCCTAATGGAGTCACCTCATATTGGTTTGCCAATTCACAAGTTATTGTAATATCCTGTACATCGTTAAACTCTGGTGCATCTGCTGGTAATACTGTAACCAATTTCTTAGCTGTAATTGTGTTACCACAAGCATCAGTATATGTATAGCTTACTTCAAATTCACCACCACATGCATTGTATTCTGGTGTAGCTTCTCCTTGAACTTCTCCTGCGATTAAGCACGCTTCGTTTTCAGCATTATTTGAATAAGATAATGTACCTGCTTCAAATGAACCTGCTTCCTCACATGAGATTGTCATGTCTTCTACATCGTCAAATACTGGTGCATCTGCTGGTAATACTGTAACCTCTTTCTTAGCTGAGATTGTTCTGTCACAATCGTCAGTATAAGTCCAAGTTACTGCAATAATACCTCCACACTCAGTATAATCTGGTGTAGCTTCACCTTCTACTGATCCTTCGATCAAGCATGCCTCTGTTGAAGCTCCGTTTGTATAGGATAAAGAACCTGCTGTAAATGATGCTGCTTCCTCACATGAGATTGTCATGTTTTCCACTTCCTCAAATACAGGTGCATCTGCTGGCTCAACTTTAATAGCCTTGCTAGCGGTGATTGTTCTGTCACAAGCATCTGTATAAGTCCAGTTTACAGTAAGCTCTCCTCCACACTCTGTGTAAGATCCACTTAACTCTCCTGGTACCGATCCTGAGATTAAACACGCTTCGTTTAAAGCTCCGTTAGTGTAAAATAAAGAACTAGCTACAAATGAATTTGCTTCTTCACATGAAATCGTCATGTCCTCAACTCCATCAAATTGTGCCATTGGCGCTGGCTCAACTGTAATAGTCTGGCTCGCCTCAATAGTTCTTTGACATGCATCTGTGTAAGTATAGCTTACTATGATAGTTCCACCACACTCACTGTAATCTGGTGTAGCCTCTCCTTGAACTTCTCCTGCGATTAGGCAAGCTTCGTTCTCTGCATTATTAGTATAAGCCAATGTACCTGCTGTAAATGATCCCGCTTCCTCACATGAGATTGTCATGTCCTCTACTTCGCCAAATACTGCTGCATCTGCTGGCAATACTGTTACGCTCTGTTGTGCTTCGATTGTGTTTCCACATGCATCTGTATATGTATAGTCTACAGTAATGGTTCCTCCACACTCAGAATAATCTGGTGTAGCTTCACCTTGAACTTCTCCTGCGATTAAGCAAACTTCGTTCTCTGCGTTATTTGAATAGCTTAATGTACCTGCTGTAAATGATCCAGCTTCCTCACATGATATTGTCATGTCTTCAACTTCGTCAAATACTGGTGCATCTGCTGGCAATACTGTTACCAGTTTCTTAGCTGTGATTGTGTTTCCACAAGCATCAGTATACGTGTAGCTTACTTCAAATTCGCCACCACATACATTATATACCGGTGTAGCCTCTCCTTGAACTGATCCTTCGATCAAACAAGATGCATTTTCAGCATTGTTTGAGTAACCTAATGAACCTGCTTCAAATGATCCCGCTTCTTCACATGAGATTGTCATGTTCTCCACTTCGTCAAATACTGGCGTTTCAGCTGGATTAACTTTTATTTGCTGTCTTTCAGAAATAGTGTTTCCACATTCATCTGTATAAGTCCAGTCAATAAATAAAAGTCCTCCACATACACCATACTCTCCAGACAATTCACCTTGAACTTCTCCAGCAATTAAACAATCTTCACTTTGTGAGTTGTTAGAATATGCTAAAGAACCTACTACAATTGATCCAGCTTCTTCACATGAAACAGAGATATTTTCTACTTCGTCAAATACTGGTGCATCTGCTGGTAATACTGTTACCAATTTCGTTGCTGTAATTGTGTTTCCACATAAATCAGTATACGTATAGCTTACTTCAAACTCACCACCACAAGCATTGTACTCTGGTGTAGCCTCGCCCTGAACTGATCCTTCGATCAGACAAGCTTCGTTTTCTGCTCCATTTGAGTAACCTAATGAACCTGCTGTAAATGATCCAGCTTCCTCACATGAGATTGTCATGTCCTCTACTTCGTCAAATACCGGTGCATCTGCTGGTAATACTGTTACCAGTTTCTTAGCTGTGATTGTGTTTCCACACAAATCAGTATAGGTATAGCTTACTTCAAACTCACCACCACAAGCATTGTACTCTGGTGTAGCCTCACCCTGAACTGATCCTTCGATCAAACAAGCTTCGTTTTCAGCATTGTTTGAATAAGATAAAGATCCTGCTTCAAATGATCCCGCTTCCTCACATGAGATTGTCATGTCCTCTACTTCATCGAATACCGGTGCATCTGCTGGTAAAACTGTTACTAATTTCGTTGCTGTAATTGTGTTTCCACATAAATCAGTATACGTATAGCTTACTTCAAATTCACCACCACAAGCATTGTACTCTGGTGTAGCCTCACCCTGAACTGATCCTTCGATCAAACAAGCTTCGTTTTCAGCATTGTTTGAATAAGATAAAGATCCTGCTTCAAATGATCCCGCTTCTTCACATGAGATTGTCAGGTCTTCTACTTCATCAAATACTGGCGCGTCTGCTGGTAAAACAGTAAGTGTCTTTCTAGCTTCGATTGTGTTACCACAAGCATCAGTATATGAGTAATCCACAAATAATGATCCTCCACATGCATCATAATCTGAAGTTAGTTCTCCTTGAACTGATCCCTCGATTAAACATGCTTCGTTTTCTGCATTATTTGAGTAACCTAATGGGCTTACCTCATATTGATTAGCTAGCTCACAAGTTATTGTTATGTCTTGAATTTCATCAAATACTGGCGCGTCTGCTGGTAATACTGTTACCAATTTCGTTGCTGTAATTGTGTTTCCACATAAATCAGTATAGGTATAGCTTACTTCAAATTCACCACCACAAGCATTGTACTCTGGTGTAGCCTCGCCCTGAACTGATCCAGAGATTAGACATGCTTCGTTTTCTGCTCCATTTGAGTAACCTAATGTACCTGCTTCAAATGATCCAGCTTCCTCACATGAGATTGTCATGTCCTCTACTTCGTCAAATACCGGTGCATCTGCTGGCAATACTGTTACCAGTTTCTTAGCTGTGATTGTGTTTCCACATAAATCAGTATAGGTATAGCTCACTTCAAACTCACCACCACAAGCATTGTACTCTGGTGTAGCCTCGCCCTGAACTGATCCTTCGATCAGACAAGCTTCGCTTTCTGCTCCATTTGAGTAACCTAATGAACCTGCTGTAAATGATCCCGCTTCCTCACATGAGATTGTCATGTTCTCCACTTCGTCAAATACTGGTGCATCTGCTGGTAATACTGTTACCAATTTCGTTGCTGTAATTGTGTTTCCACATAAATCAGTATACGTATAGCTTACTTCAAATTCACCACCACAAGCATTGTACTCTGGTGTAGCCTCGCCCTGAACTGATCCAGAGATTAGACATGCTTCGCTTTCTGCTCCATTTGAGTAACCTAATGAACCTGCTGTAAATGATCCCGCTTCCTCACATGAGATTGTCATGTCCTCTACTTCGTCAAATACCGGTGCATCTGCTGGCAATACTGTTACCAGTTTCTTAGCTGTGATTGTGTTTCCACACAAATCAGTATAGGTATAGCTTACTTCAAACTCACCACCACAAGCATTGTACTCTGGTGTAGCCTCGCCCTGAACTGATCCTTCGATCAGACAAGCTTCGCTTTCTGCTCCATTTGAGTAACCTAATGAACCTGCTATAAATGATCCCGCTTCCTCACATGAGATTGTCATGTTCTCCACTTCGTCAAATACTGGTGCATCTGCTGGTAATACTGTTACCAATTTCGTTGCTGTAATTGTGTTTCCACATAAATCAGTATAGGTATAGCTTACTTCAAATTCACCACCACAAGCATTGTACTCTGGTGTAGCCTCGCCCTGAACTGATCCAGAGATTAGACATGCTTCGTTTTCTGCTCCATTTGAGTAACCTAATGAACCTGCTGTAAATGATCCCGCTTCCTCACATGAGATTGTCATGTCCTCTACTTCGTCAAATACCGGTGCATCTGCTGGTAATACTGTTACCAGTTTCTTAGCTGTGATTGTGTTTCCACACAAATCAGTATAGGTATAGCTTACTTCAAACTCACCACCACAAGCATTGTACTCTGGTGTAGCCTCGCCCTGAACTGATCCTTCGATCAAACAAGCTTCGCTTTCTGCTCCATTTGAGTAACCTAATGAACCTGCTGTAAATGATCCAGCTTCCTCACATGAGATTGTCATGTTCTCCACTTCGTCAAATACTGGTGCATCTGCTGGTAATACTGTTACCAATTTCGTTGCTGTAATTGTGTTTCCACATAAATCAGTATAGGTATAGCTTACTTCAAATTCACCACCACAAGCATTGTACTCTGGTGTAGCCTCGCCCTGAACTGATCCAGAGATTAGACATGCTTCGTTTTCTGCTCCATTTGAGTAACCTAATGTACCTGCTTCAAATGATCCAGCTTCCTCACATGAGATTGTCATGTCCTCTACTTCGTCAAATACCGGTGCATCTGCTGGTAATACTGTTACCAGTTTCTTAGCTGTGATTGTGTTTCCACATAAATCAGTATAGGTATAGCTTACTTCAAATTCACCACCACAAGCATTGTACTCTGGTGTAGCCTCGCCCTGAACTGATCCTTCGATCAGACAAGCTTCGCTTTCTGCTCCATTTAAGTAACCTAATGAACCTGCTGTAAATGATCCCGCTTCCTCACATGAGATTGTCATGTTCTCCACTTCGTCAAATACTGGTGCATCTGCTGGTAATACTGTTACCAGTTTCGTTGCTGTAATTGTGTTTCCACATAAATCAGTATAGGTATAGCTTACTTCAAATTCACCACCACAAGCATTGTACTCTGGTGTAGCCTCGCCCTGAACTGATCCTTCGATCAGACAAGCTTCGCTTTCTGCTCCATTTGAGTAACCTAATGAACCTGCTGTAAATGATCCCGCTTCCTCACATGAGATTGTCATGTCCTCTACTTCGTCAAATACCGGTGCATCTGCTGGCAATACTGTTACCAGTTTCTTAGCTGTGATTGTGTTTCCACATAAATCAGTATAGGTATAGCTTACTTCAAACTCACCACCACAAGCATTGTACTCTGGTGTAGCCTCGCCCTGAACTGATCCTTCGATCAGACAAGCTTCGTTTTCTGCTCCATTTGAGTAACCTAATGTACCTGCTTCAAATGATCCAGCTTCCTCACATGAGATTGTCATGTTCTCCATTTCGTCAAATATAGGTGCATCAGCAGGATCAACCGTAATAAAAAATGGACCTGCACTTAATGGACGATCACAAGAATCAACACCATTATAATTTACAGTGATTGTTCCTCCACAAGCTGTATATTCAATATTAACTTCTGCTTCGATTGAACCAGAAACAGAACAAAGACCCTGAGATACTCCGTTATCGTAAGTAGCTTCAGGTACTATATATCCAGCTGCATCAGCACATGAAATACTTGATGGCAATTCTGGCGTGTTTATAGTTGATTCCGGTGTAGGTAAAACAGTGATTATCTGAACATCTGAATCTGTGTAACCACAATTATCGGTTACAGAGTATGTTCTTGTAATTACTCCACCTAAACACGAATCGACCGTACTTGGACTATCAGAAACTATAATTTCTAGATCATCAGCACAATTATCAACAGCATTTACATTTTTCGTATCTGGTGTAGGAACTAAATCTACACAACTAACAGTAATATCTTCAGGCACATCATTTAATTGAGGCGCTTCACTATCTCCACCGCTGTAGTATACTGTTATTGAGTCAGCAAAGTTACCACAATCATCTTGAATAGTATATGTATATTGTGCCATCCATTTGCAATCACTACCTTTTGAATAACCCGTTTTAACAACATTTACATTTCCGCAGTTGTCTTCAAACAAAGCAGCAATATCTTCTTCTGTTGGCCCTTGAGCTTTTTCAGAAAAACATAAATTCAAACCTGTTTGACCTGATGGTAGTTCAGCATTTTTATTTAGAGATGGTGCTTCTGTATCTCCACCACTATAAATAATATCCAATTCAGTTGCCATGTTTCCACATGCATCTTGTATAGTAAATTTGTATGTTACAATCCACTCACAGTCATTCCCAGAAGGCGTACCAAATTTATTAACAATTACATCGCTGCAATTATCTGAGTACAAAGCTCCTATATCACTTATAGAAGGACCTGCAGGAATATCGTCAAAACATAAATTAAGGTTTTGACCTCCAGAAGGAACTTCTGCTCCTTCATTTAACATTGGCGCAGAAATATCACCTCCAACGTAGGAAATTTTTATTTCTTCTTCAAAATCTCCACATTTAATAAAATAGGTGTAATCAATATTCCAAGCACAATCGTCTCCTTCAATAAAGGAAGTTTTCGTGACTTGTGCGGTGAGATCACCACATTGATTAGTGTAAAGATTTGCCACATCCTCTTCTGACGGTCCAGGAGGTGCATCTTCTAGACATCGGTTGAAGAAAGTACTTCGAGCCGAGTCTTGTGCGAACACAGAACTTGTACTAAACGCAAAGAGCATGATTAAGACTAACGTCTTCATGCTTCTACTTTGTTTAGTCATAAGATCAATGCTACAACACGATAAATTCGTGATAGATTGCCAAATTTTGGCGCGTCCACCACTTCGGGTAAAATTGCTCATAAACATAACATTTGGTTTTAAATTAAAATTATTTTAACATTTATAATGACAATACAAGTATTGTCAGCAAAAGTGCAAATACAATATCTACACGTGAGCTTAAAATTAAATTTTGATGAAATGAATACACAAAACACCAAATTAGAATGATATCATTCTAAATCAATAAATGCTAATAATCAATTGTTGTGCTATTAAACAATTTTACGGTAAGAATAATAGATTATATTGCTATTATTTAATCTATTATTAAGTTGAAAATGAACATGATTCACCCCAACCTCGAATCAAAAATATGTTATAATAAACTTAACGCCAAATAAATTTATTCTTTTTTTTCATTATAAACAGTTTAACATTTTTTTATGTATTTAGTCGAATAACAAATCATTTTCTATGCTAAAATCATCGATAAAATGTACCGATTTTTTTATCAGAGAATAAAATACTTCATCTTCTTTTACAAAATGAACATCTTTATTGTAACTCTCTAAAAAAGAAATAATTAATCTTGAAGATATTAATGGCTTTCTAAAAAACATTGCTTGAGAAGCATTAAAAAGCTCTATGGCTAAAATACGCTGTACATTATTTACCAAATCTAGACATTGTACCGCTGCATTTGCACCCATACTTACATGATCTTCTTGGCCATTACTGGAAACTATACTGTCTATACTTGCAGGTGTTGCTAATTGCTTATTGGCGCTCACAATACTTGCAGCTGTATACTGCGGAATCATAAAGCCAGAGTTTAAACCTGGATTATCAACCAAAAACATAGGGAGACCCCTAAGTCCTGAGATAAGCTGGTAAATTCTTCTTTCAGAAATGTTACCTAACTCTGCCATTGCAATCTTCAAATAATCCAGAGCCAAGGCCAAAGGTTGACCGTGAAAATTGCCTCCAGAAATAATTTCATCCTCTTCAATGAATATATTTGGATTGTCTGTTACCGAATTGATTTCGGTCTTAAAAACTTTTCTAACAAATTCCAAGGTATCTTTTGTTGCACCATGAACTTGTGGCATACATCTATAAGAATATGGATCTTGAACGTGAGCTTTTTCTCGAGAAATCAACTCACTGCCCTCAAGAAATTCTCTAATTCGCTCTGCTGTTTTTATTTGTCCGTTATGTGGCCTAACCAAATGAACCAATGCATTAAAGGGCTCAATCCTTCCGTCGAAAGCATCAAGGGAAATACTCCCTATTAAATCTGCAAAGTAAGAAAGTTTGTATGATTTTATGAGCAAATGAATTCCGTAGGCACTCATAAACTGAGTCCCGTTAAGCAAAGCTAGACCCTCTTTAGATTTAAGTGTTATCGATTCATATCCAAATTTCTTCAAAACTTCTGAAGACTGATAAATTTCGCCATCATAAAAAACCTCCCCTTTGGAGATTAGAGGCAAAGCCAAATGTGCCAAGGGCGCTAAATCACCCGAAGCACCGAGCGAGCCTTGAGTATAGATTATTGGGAGAATATCGTTGTTGTAAAAATCTATCAATCGCTCTACAGTTTGTAATTGCACTCCACTATGCCCATAGCTCAATGACTGGATCTTTAAGAACAACATGAGCTTAACAATCTCGTTGGGAACTCTTTCACCAATACCACAAGCATGCGACATGACTAAATTTTCTTGGAGTTTTGTAAGATTTTCTTTTGTAATCTTCACATCGCAAAGCGAACCAAAACCGGTGTTTATTCCATAAATTGGCTGATCTTGATTTTTTATTTTCTCATCAAGGTAATTTCGGCAGTTTTCAATTTTTGTTTTTGAATCTTCGGAAAGTTTTAATTGCTTATGTTCTGTAACGATAGTATTGATTGTTGACAGGTCTAAAACTTCCGAGGAAATAATATGTATATGGCTCATGATCTTATTTTGCGTGTTCAAAATTCAGCAATACAAACATACTTTGCAACAAATGTTAATAATTATTAAAATATCAAGCAAAAACCTAATTATCTGTATTTTTGGCTACTAAAACAATTAAAAATTATGAAAAGATTATTTGTGGCTTTTTTAGCAATTTCAATTATTGCCTGTAATGAAAAGCCAAAAGTAGAGTACGCTATTGTAACTGGGAAAATTGAAAATTCGCAAGTCAAATTAGCTACGATTGATGGAGCTGATTTTAAAGCTGAAATCAATATCGAAGAAGATGGTACTTTTTTGGATACCATTCAAATTACCGAAAACAATTTCTATGCACTAACTATTGGCAGAGAATATACTCCACTGTACTTAATTAAGGGAGATAGTTTACACGTAGATGTAGATGCTACCAAATTTGATGAATCCTTAAAATATTCTGGCGAAGGTGCTGTAGAAAACAATTATTTGGCAGCAAAAATGCTCAATGAGAGTAAAGGCATTGAAAACCCGGTTGCGTTTTACTCAATGGAAGAAGCTGATTTTAAAACCAAAGTCAAAACCATTAAAAACACAAATAATTCTCTTTTAGTAAACTTGAATGATGCTGATGAAGATTTTATTTCTTCGGAAAAACAAAATCTAGTCTACGATGAATACAACATGCTTAATAACTACAAGCAGAGACATGGGTATTATACTAAAAAAGAAGATTTTAAAATATCTGAAGATTTCTTTCCAGCAGAATTAAAAGACATGGATTTTGACGATTCTAAAGCTTATAGATCATCAAACTCATACAAAAACATAGCTTTTGATAATTTATTAACTAAACTATTTGATACTATTGGCGATGACATTTCAAACGTCACTGTAGATCAATTGCAAATTATTGAAGAAGCTAAAATACCTGCATTAAAAAACGATGCAATTGACTATCTAAGCAGTTTTCTGGTAACACCGAGTAATCCTAATATGGCATCTGTTTATACCTATTTAAAAGATAATACAACTAAGGAGGAGACCAAGAAAAAACTGACTGAAACATTTGAGAAAAATAAAGATTTGGTAAAAGGAAAACCATCTCCTCAATTTGTCAATTATGAGAACCATAAAGGTGGCGAATTATCATTAGCAGACTTAAAAGGCAAATACGTTTATGTAGATGTTTGGGCAACTTGGTGCGGACCTTGCATTAAGGAAATACCCTCTTTAAAAGAAGTTGAAAAGAAATTTCATAATGAAAATATTGAGTTTGTTAGTATTTCTACTGATGATGGCAGAGGCTATAAAGGTCAAACAAATGAGGAAAAAGCTCTTTTAGCTAAAGAAGGCTGGAAAAATATGATCATGGACAAAGAATTAGGAGGCATTCAACTATATGCCGACAATGCTTTCAATTCATCTTTCATGAATGATTATCAAGTAAATTCGATACCTAGATTTATCTTAATAGACCCAAATGGAAACATCGTTAGCGCAGATGCACCAAGACCATCAGACCCTAAATTGGTAGAATTATTAGAAAGAGAGCTTAAAATGTAATTGTTTTATTTTAAAATATAAAAAACCACTTCAATGAAGTGGTTTTTTCTTTTGATAGATTATTTAAGTCTTATTATTTTTTATCGTCAGTTTTTGCTTCTTCAATTTGAGGTTGTTCTGGTTGTTTAAAAAGATCTACATACGCCTCTCCCAAAGCTTCGATAATATGACTTGCTATTAGGCTTTGATAGCCCAAGTCTTCAATAGCAAGATCTGCAGCTTTACCATGCAAATAAATACCAAAAACCGCAGCGGAAAGCGCTTCATAACCTTGGGAAATCAAACCTGTAATTACTCCAGTTAAAACATCACCCGTTCCAGCAGTTGCCATACCTGGATTCCCCGTAGTATTTACGTATATTTTATCGTTAAAAACGGTCATTGTATTTGCACCTTTTATCACTAAAACAATCTTGTACTTTTTCGTAAATGCCTTTGCTTTTTTAAGCTTATCAAAATCATCTTTCCATTTACCTATAAGCCTTTCTAATTCCTTTGGATGTGGCGTCAAAACAGATTGTTCTGGGAGCAGTTTTAAAAGTGATTTTTTCTTTGACAATATATTAAGCCCATCAGCATCAATTACCAATGGCACTTTATTGGATTTTAAAAAGTTTTCCAATGCTAAAACAGTATCACTCTCTGTTCCCATCCCGATTCCCAAACCAATTACTGTCGGGTCAATATCAAATTTAATATCTGAAATTAAATTTTCATTTTCATCTGTAATCACCATCGCTTCAGGGAAAGCGGTTTGCATAATTTGATAACCGCATTTTGGCACGTAAGCAGTTACTAAACCAGACCCAATAGATAATGCTGCTCTACTACAAAGTAAAACAGAACCCATTTTTCCGTAGCTACCACCAATAATTAAAGCGTGTCCAAAATCGCCTTTATGTGCAAATTTTTGACGTGGCTTGTAAATAGGCAGTACCTCGTTTTTTCCTATGAGTTCACTTTCGGTTTCTGTCTTAATCAAAAATTCCCTATCAATACCTATATCAACGACTTCCCATTGCACAGAAAACTTGGAGGTTTCAGGCAAAAAGAATATCAATTTTGGCGATTGAAAACTGAGTGTATAATTTGCCCACACCACTCCGTTCTCATCGTCTACTGCTCTATCTGTATAAACTCCAGAAGGCACATCTATTGCCAAAGTAAATGCCTCACTCTTTTTCAAATGCTGAAACAATGACTTCACCCAGTCATTTACAGGTCTATTTAATCCAATGCCAAACACAGCATCTATAATAATATCGTCTTTATGAATCTCGGGGAAATCTGCCTCACAGCCCAGCATGTCTGGCCACTTTTTAGTCGTCTGCTTTATAAGGTCATAATTGATCAAAAAATCCTTTGTACGTTTGTCACTACAATTTACGACATAGGTCTTTACATTATACCCATGAGTAATCAAATGTCTTGCAACAACCAAACCGTCACCTCCATTGTTTCCAATCCCACAAAACACATGAACTGGTACTTGCGCACCTTGCATTCTTACATGAAGCCAATTAAAAATTTGGATGCCAGCACGTTCCATCAGCTCAGTAGATGTTATATTTTGTTTTTTTGCTGTTAGCTTATCGCCTTCATAAATTTGTTCTTTAGAAAAAATCTTCATCTATTCAATTTATAATGTTTGCTATATTGCCAGTTTTTGTTGAAAAAAAGGTTAAATATTGAATTTAATTCTTTTAAACTGAAAAAAACGCAAAATAACTTTCTAAGTTTTTTTATTCCTGTAAAAATAATACATTTGAAATGTATAGTCTTAAAAAATGACAGACCTAACACAAACAACTTTTCAAATTAACATCTCTGAAATTATTGGGATGACTTTTTATGTAATTACCCTTAGGGGTTTCTAGTATTTTATCTTTCATACAAAAAATGTCTTATCATAAAGGACTTAGGTTATAAAATCACAAAATAAACATCTTATAATGAATGTTTTAAAATTTGGCGGAACATCTGTAGGATCTGCAAAAAACATAAATAAAGTTATTTCAATTCTTGGCAACTATGCCAGAGAGGATCGTGCTATTTGCGTAGTATCTGCGATTGGAGGCATTACCGATAAACTATTACATACTGCGGAATTAGCCCAAAACAAAAACCAAGACTACATTTCTAATTTCAATGAAATTTCAGAAATCCATCATGCCATTGTAGCAGAGTTGGTCCCTAATAAAAATGAAAATATAACAATCCATTTAAAGCAAAAATTACAAGAGCTAAAAGACCTTTTGGATGGTATTTATTTAATTAATGAGCTATCTCCAAAAACATCAGATAAGCTCGTCAGTTTTGGAGAAATCCTGTCTTCGTTTATTATTGCTGAAACGATGAAACATCGAAAGATGGATTGCGAAAGAAAAAATAGTCAGGAATTGATCGTTACAAATTCCAATTTCACAAAAGCTGAAGTCCAATACCAAAAGACCAACGAGAACATAAAGCGTTACTTTTCCGAAGCAAAACAACAAATAACCATTCTTCCAGGTTTTATCTCAAAATCGCATTTAGGAGAAATCACGACATTAGGAAGAGGAGGATCAGATTTTACCGCAGCTATCGTAGCTGCTGCCCTGCATGTTAAATCGCTGGAGATCTGGACAGACGTAAGTGGTATGTTTACCTCCAATCCAAAAATGGTAAAACAAGCATTCCCAATTAAGAATTTATCGTATCAAGAAGCGATGGAATTATCGCATTTTGGAGCAAAAGTGTTATATCCTCCAACGGTACAACCAGCATTGGATTTAAACATCCCAATACATATTAAAAACACATTAGATCCTGATGCCTACGGTACTAAAATATCCAATGACATAAGTGCAGATTCTGTGACACCCGTAAAAGGAATTTCTAACATTAACAATATTGCTCTATTAACGCTTCAAGGCAACGGTATGGTTGGCATACCAGGCTTTTCAAAACGTTTATTTGAAACGTTGGCACAAGAGAAAATCAATATCATTTTTATTACCCAGGCATCTTCAGAACATTCCATCTGTTTTGGGATTGATGAGAAAGATACCACTATTGCAAAATTTGCGATTGATACTACTTTTGAAAATGAGATTTCACTACATAAAATCGATCCCATTATTGTAGAAAAAGAGCTTTCTATAATTGCGCTAGTTGGCGATAAGATGAAAAGCCACCAAGGGATTAGCGGACGCATGTTTAGAACCCTCGGAAAAAACAATATTAATATAAGAGCGATTGCACAAGGTGCATCCGAAAGAAATATATCAGCAGTGATTGTAGAAAAAGATGTAAAAAAAGCCTTAAACGTACTGCACGAAAGGTTTTTTGAAGACAGAAACAAACAACTCAATGTGTTTATAACTGGAGTTGGAAACGTTGGCGAACGCCTCGTAGAGCAAATAAAACAGCAGAAAAAATATTTGAAAGACCAGTTGAAGATCAACCTTAAGGTTGTTGGATTATCAAATTCAAGAACCATGATTTTCAATGATAGAGGTTTATCATTAAAAGACTGGAAAACAGATTTAAAGGCTGGCGAAAAAGCAACTTTAGATGGATTTTTAGAACGCGCAAAAGAGTTTAATTTACGCAACAGTATTTTTGTTGACGTGACCGCAAACAAAGAGGTATCCAAATTATATGGAGACTATTTAAGACACAGTATCGCTGTAGTGGCCTGCAACAAAATTGCGTGCTCAAGCAGCTTCGAAAATTACAATGAGCTTAAGGAGTTGTCGTTGCAATATAACGCGCCTTTTCTTTTCGAAACCAACGTTGGCGCGGGATTACCAGTAATTGATACACTAAATAACCTAATTGCATCTGGTGATAAAATCACTTCTATACAAGCGGTTTTGTCTGGTAGTTTAAATTTTGTGTTCAATAATTTTGATGATACCGTCAAATTTCATGATGTTGTCAAACAAGCACAAAAAGAAGGCTATACAGAGCCAGATCCAAGAATTGATTTAAGCGGTGTTGATGTGGCTCGAAAAATACTTATTCTTGCTCGTGAAAGTGGGACTAAAATGAATTTAGAAGATATTGAAAACGATTCATTCTTGACTAAAGCAAATTTAGAAAGTAATTCGGTTGATGACTTTTACAAAACATTGATTGAAGATGAAGCTCATTTTCAAGACCTTTATGCCTCCGCAAAAGAAAATGATTGCCAGTTAAAATATGTGGCAGAATTTAATGACGGTAAAGCAAAAGTTGGACTTAAAGAAATCCCTCAAGGTCATCCCTTTTACAACCTTAAGGGCAAAGATAATATCGTCATGTTTTACTCACAACGTTATCCTGAGCAGCCAATGATCATTAAAGGTGCTGGAGCAGGTGCAGATGTTACCGCTTCAGGATTATTTGCAGATATTATTCGAGTGAGCAACAAATAAGCTAGCACTACTTACTAGAATAAACACAAAATGAAATATTTTTTCTTCGGAAAACCAAAACCAAACCATTTCGCATTCGCGAAAGATAAGATATGAACGACATAAAAATTTTCTCTCCAGCAACCGTAGCAAATGTCTCTTGTGGATTTGATGTTCTCGGGTTTTGTCTCGATACCATTGGGGACGAAATGGTGATTAGAAAAACCGATAAAAAAGGCATTCGTATCACTAAAATTGAAGGTTACGACTTACCTTTTGAAACCGAAAAAAACGTAGCTGGTGTCTCTGCTTTAGCTTTATATAATGAAGCAAAACCATACTGCGGATTTGAAATAGAAATTTACAAGAACATCAAACCAGGAAGTGGTGTCGGTAGTAGCTCAGCAAGTGCTGTTGGAAGTGTTTATGGTATCAATGAGCTTTTAGGGCGACCATATAACAAAACCCAGCTTACCAACTTCGCCATGAAAGGTGAAGCGTTGGCGAGCCAATGTGAACATGCCGATAATATTGCTCCTGCTATTTTTGGAGGATTCACCTTAGTGAAATCTGTCAGTCCTCTTGAAATCATAGAATTACCAACGCCAAAAGACTTATTTGCAGTAATTATACATCCTCAAATTGAAATAAAAACGTCGGAAGCTCGAGCAATTCTTCCGAAGAAAATAGAATTAAAAGATGCTATCACGCAATGGTCAAATGTTGGGAGTTTGGTGCATGCTTTGCATACCAGCAATTACGATTTATTGAGCAGATCTTTAACAGATGTTGTTGTAGAACCGTTTCGTAGCCAGTTGATTCCACATTTTGGAACGGTTAGAAATGCAGCGTTGGAGAATGGCGCTCTAGGTTGCGGAATTTCAGGATCTGGACCATCTATTTTTAGTTTATGCTACGGAAATGATAACGCCCAAAACGTCGCTAAGGCCATTAAAAATGTCTACACTGAAACAGGAATTCCTTTTGAGGTTTATATTTCTGAAATAAATACTGAAGGGATTAAAATATTAAATCAATGAACTACTATAGTCTAAATAGAAAAGCACCCGATACAAATTTTGAAAATGCTGTCGTTAAAGGCCTCGCACCAGATAGCGGGTTATATTTTCCGAAGGAAATAAAGCCTTTACCAAAATCATTTTTTGAAGATATTGACAACAAGTCATATCCTGAAATTGCATTTGAAGCCATTAAACAATTTTTAAGTCCGGAAATTCCAGAAGCTGTTTTAAAAACCATTGTTGAAGAAACGTTATCGTTTGACTTTCCGGTTATAGAGCTTGACGAGAATATTTCAACTTTAGAATTATTTCACGGTCCAACGATGGCTTTTAAGGATGTTGGCGCACGATTTATGGCGAGATGCTTGGGCTATTTCAATAAAAATAACACTAATGAAGTCACCGTTTTGGTTGCTACTTCAGGAGATACTGGAGGCGCTGTTGCTAACGGATTTCTTGGTGTTAAAGGCGTGAATGTCGTGATTTTATATCCGTCTGGGAAAGTGAGTGATATTCAGGAAAAACAATTAACGACGCTCGGTCAAAACATTTCTGCTTTAGAGGTTGATGGTGTGTTTGATGATTGCCAGGATATGGTTAAAAAAGCATTTTTAGATGAGACTATTACGGGTAAAATGCAATTAACTTCTGCCAATTCTATTAACGTAGCACGTTGGTTACCTCAGCTCTTTTATTTCATGTTTGCTTACAAGCAGTTGCATAATAAACATGATGATATTGTGTTTTCAATACCTAGTGGTAACTTCGGAAATATCTGTGCTGGAATGGTAGCGCAACGATTAGGACTTCCCGTAAAACATTTTATTGCAGCCAATAATGCCAATAACGTAGTCACCGAATATCTTACCACCGAAAATTACATCCCAAAACCTTCGATTGCCACCATTAGCAATGCGATGGATGTTGGCAACCCAAGTAATTTTGTACGTATTAAAGAATTGTACCAAAATAATTTTGAAAGACTTAAATCCAATTTATCGTCTTTTAGCTATACCGATGATGAGACAAGACAAGCGCTTTTAGAAATTTATGAGCGTTACAATTATATTGCAGATCCTCACGGTGCAGTTGGCTACTTAGGTTGCAAGGATTATCTAAAAACAAACCCAAAAGCGCATTGTGTATTTTTAGAAACTGCGCATCCAACCAAATTTTTGGATGTGGTTGAAGATGTTATTGACACAAAAGTGGAGTTGCCAGCTCAAATTAAATCGGTTATGAATAAGGAGAAAGTGGCTTTGCAGATTTCAGATTATGAGGGGTTAAAATCATTTTTATTAAACACAATTTAGATAGCGTTCGTTACGTTATAAATAAGTAATCAACCAGATTCTAATGAAATCAATCTTTTCAAAATGTATTTTTAGTACTTTAATCCTATTATCTTTTTATTCTTGTGATAGAACTTCTTGCGAAACAGACAATCCAATTTTTCTAAACAACGAAGTGCTCAGTAAAGTCTATCAAACTGAAGTTGTCAATAAAATTAAATCGATTGGAACAGATAATCTTAGATTTTGGCTAGCAGATTATTTAGAAAAAGACCAAAACGATTACTTAGTCTTTTACGTACAAAATAAAAATTTATGTGCTGAAGTTGTGATGCATATTGATCAAACCAACCCAGCTTTTTCACAACTTGTTGAGACTAAAGGTAAAGGTCGTTTCAATGCTGAATTTAGAGGAGTTACTTTTGATATTTCTAAAAACGATGATGATAAATTTCCACTTCACTATACTGGACATGAGCGTATAATTGATTAGTTTTTTTAATATTAAATTATTATTTCCATAAAAGACTCCTGATTACACATTTTACTTCGATTATATCACTGCACGATATTGGAATTTAATACGTTACAATTACTTCTATATAAAAAAATACTGACAAAACTTTTTACTTTAACACCTTTTATCGTATTATTGTGCTTTTAAACGATAAAAAATTTAATTTCTTACAATATTTTTGGCTTTGAATTTTTAATTGATGTTTAATCTTATTAAGGAAAAACAACCAAAATATATAAAGTAAATTATAAATTTTAAAACCCACTTTAACTATGGTAATGAAGAAGACTACCTTTCTAACTGCATTATTATTCCTCAGCTTTTTAGCAAATTCTCAAGTATATGTTGCTTACAATCATGGAGATTTAAAAGAAGATTCTCAAGGTCGTTTTATTGGAGATTTAAAAGTCTCTGATATAATGAATAGAGCAACACTAGATGCAGCAGACGATAAAAAATTTCTTAAAGAGTTTACGCTCAAAATGAAAGTTTGGGATTATCTAGGTGAACCTATGGAAATGTACGCATTTCAATGGACCAGAAAAAAAAGCTATACCGTAAAAGTAGATAATGAAATACGAAGCATGTCTTTAGAAAAACTAAAAGAGTATCCAGATTTACAAAAACGTTTTTTAGATATTAGACCTACAAAAGTAGATATTAAAATCGCTGGAGTTGCTGGTGATGGCAATACTACAAACACCTATAAGGTTGGACAAGTTAATATTCCAGAAGAAAATATTCCTGTTGTGATGATGTTTGATTACATCGTTAAAGATGTTGACCTACTCATTGCAAAAGAAGGTGAATATAGAGAACCAACTATTGCTGGCAGCCCACCAACATGGAACGAGTTTTTCAATTGGTCTTATAGTGACCCAAGTATTGGGCCTGATATTAAATTAAATGTGTCAGAAGCCAGCTTTAATAGATTAACTGAAAGCGAACAAAACCAGCGTATCAAAAAAATCAAGAATGTTTGGAAACAAATCAAACACATGAAATTAAGAGCAGATCTTAAAACCCTAGAATGGCCAGAACTAGAAATGATCGATATCATCAAAACCTATGACCGTTACAAAAACAATAAAAAAGAATTAAGCCCTCGAGAAAAAATTGATGCAGAGTTAGCTAAACTACAAAGAATTACAGAATACACCAGTAATGACGAATGGGGAGAATTGCCTGAATTGGTTGAGCCTGAACTTATAGTAAAAGATAGTAAATTAATAAAATACCTTAATACCAATATTGTTTTATTTGAAGTTCATAACAAGCAAACTATATATCCATTAGCATATGATTACGATAAAGAAAGAGATAATGATGGTATTGATCGCATTTTACAAACAGTACCATATTTTATATATAACACTATGGAAGGTGCCAACGGAAATACTACATATTTAATAGATGTAAATGGAAATAAAAAAATCAACATAAAATTCGATAATATTTACTATTATAATTCGGCTTCAAAAGTTCTTGAATATCATCTCGCATATATAAAAAAGGGGGATGATCTTTTTAACTTTAAAAGTGTAAGTTGGTCGAAAGGTAAAGTAAGGAAGAATACATTTCTTTTTGATAGAAATGGTGAGTACATTATTGCTAAAAGGGTGGATAAAGATACTAAAATGATAAGAGGAGAAAAAAGAGCTAATGTAAGCTATATTACTACATATATCTACGATATGAATTTTAATTTAATAGAAAGTTTCAAAGGAGTAGCCTTTAGATAGATTCCAAAATTTGAAATTCTGATAACATTACATATTAAAAAATAAACTATGAAACTTTTTTACTTACTTTTATTAATAGGTTTTATGGCCCAAGCCCAAACCCCAAAACAAAATTTTGAAAAGGCAGAAGAGTTTTACAAAACCGCAAACTACAGCGAAGCCATAACGCAAGCAGAAAAAGCCAAACAAAGCTTGGGCAAAACAAACCCTAAAATTGAGGCACTTCTCTTTATGTCGTATTACAACAATGAAGAGTACTTAAAAGCAAAAGTTGCTTATGAAACTCTTAAAAAATTAGTACCAGACAACGTAGAAAATTCAGATGCTTTTACTGTATATAAAATCACAAACGAGCAGTTAGATATTAAATTAGCTGAGCTAGAGACTGCTTTTGAAGAAGAGCAGAATAAAATACCTCCTCCCCTTTTTACTGAAGCGCAATACGCCAGTAAAAATCAATATAAACAAGAGCGTATTGAAAAGGCAAATGAGAAAATCCAAAACCGTATGGCAGAAGAAGATCTCTACAATAGAGCCATTAGAACTGGTTCTTCAAGCACTTATAGAGATTTTTTAACATCCTACCCAAAGAGTGACTACAGTAAAGAAATACAAGCATTATTAATCGTACAAGAAGAAAAAGATTTATGGTCTAGTTCAAAAGGCGAAAATACGGTCAACTCTTATTATAAGTATTTAGACTCTTATCCTCAAGGTACTTATGAGGATATTGCTACTTCCCAGATAAAATTACTGGACAAGCAAGCGTATGAAAAAGCGATTTCTATTGGTTCTCAAGATGCTTTAAAATATTATCTAGATAACTATAAAAAAGGAGAGTATAGATCACAAGTAAAATTCAAATTAGACGAAAAAATTGAGTTTGACATCTATAACTATGCAAAAACAAATAATTATATAGAAAATTACGAAAACTACATCAATAGGTATCCTTATGGAAAGTATGCTACCGAAGTGAACCAAATCATAAGAAACAGCTATTTCAAATTTGCAAATCAGGCATATAAAGATAAAAATTACACAAAAGCTATTTCAAATTATTCCAAATACATACAAAATTATCCTAATGGAGAAAACATAGATCAAGCCCAAAAAGGCTTAAAGAAAGCTACTAAGAAATCGCGACAAGTGTCATCTAGATATTTCGGTTTTACCTATGAAGACCAAAATAAATATGGGATCACCTTAGGACGTTTGAATAAAGATGGCATTGGTCTTTATACCAATTTAAGAGTATCTCCCGAAGTCTTAGAACTCAACTATAAAGAACCAGAACTCATACTAACCGAAGAACAAATACCAGAAGGCGAAAAACTTGCAGTAGCCAGTTTAAGCGCAGGTATTTCGTATCCTGTTTTCTATCCCGTTTGGCTCTATGCTGGTGGTGGAATAAATTTTAAAGAACGATTTAACAACAATGATAATGAAAACATCAACGACTATTATGGCTTAGAGGGCGAAGACTATTTAGCTTTTTATCCTGAAGCTGGATTAAAAGTAAGAATAGGAAAAAGTATTACCTTAATTGGTGGAGTTGTTTATTTAAGAGGCGAAATGCTATATAAAGTTGGTATCGGGTTCTAGTTTAGAAGATAAATCCTATTTTTTTTCTTCGGAATTAAAAACTAAAATGAGCACTCGTTTCTTATAAACAAATATCTTACTCAATAATCAACATACAATTTTAATTATTAATATTTTAAATTATTTAAATGAAGATCCATTAAAAATATCAAATGATTCAATTATCAAATTCGTTGTCATTCATTAAAATCGCAATAGAGAAAATAACTATCAATTAGGTATTAACTATATCTTTTAAAACTTAGAACAATTATTAACTTAAACTTAAATCATGAAAACAAAATTACTTACATTAATGCTATTTGTATTTATCTCAAATATTATTTATTCACAAACAAGCACAACAGATTATGTTTCTGGAGTTGCAGATGCTACTTTTTTAACAATGAACGGAACAAACATGTATGTTCTCGGTTCTGAAAATATTTATAGAATTGACACCACACTAAACGACCCTACTCCAACCGTCATCTACACTGTAGAAAATGACTTTTTTTTGGTTAATTTCACAATTAACAATAACCTAATTTACGTAGCTCTTGAAAATTACATACAAGCTACAGATACTTTTGTTGGAGGTAAAATTATATCAATTGACTTAAATAATTTATCAAATCCTGCACAGGATATTTATACCACTGGAGAATATATTAGTTCAATAACAAATAATGGCTCTACTCTATATATAACAGCAGAAACAATGTTAAACCCTCCGGAATTTGAACCATTTTCAACCCATTTAGATGAAATTGATGCAAGTATTCCAAATCCAACAGCGCAATTAATAGTAAACAATGTAACCAACACTAGTGTTGTAAGAGGCAACATTTTTGATAATAATATTATTTATTTATCATCAACAGATGATAATGAAATTTTAACTATTGATGTATCCCAAAGTAGTCCTGACGTAAATGTATTAGCAAGTTCTACATTTTCTAGAGGACTTTTTAAGTCTGGTAATGAATTGTACTTGGCTAACGGTAGTTTAATAAATAAGATTGATGTTACAAACCCTTCTGCAGGTCCAACTTCAGTCGCAATAAACACCACTTATGAAGATACTAATGATGGAAATTTATTCTTTGCGAATTTTAGAGATGTTGTATTAGTTGGTAATATGATTTATGCAACCTTACAAAATCAAGGTAAAATCGTACAAGCTATTGATACGACGTTATCTTTAAACGATTTTAGCAATCAACTTTCTAGTGTATTTACTTACAATAATAAAGATAATATATATATTAATGGATTAGATAATCAAATTCATAATATCAAAATTTATAATTTGACTGGTTCAGAAATATTAACAAAAAGTGTTACCTCAAATAAAAACTCAATTGAAATTAAACAATTATCGAATGGAATGTATATTCTGAATATTGATAATAAAGAAACCTTTAAGTTTATAAAATAAATAATTACCAAAACCTGTAATAAAATTGCGGTTTGGTTGTAAAACAAAAATAGTTGTGTGTTTGTTATAACTGATTGACTTCAGATTATACTTACGAACAAACGCGCAGCTATTCTTTTACATACCGCTAAACGAAAAAAATCTCTCTTTACATAAGAATTTCTAATCCAAATCAGGCAATTCCAAACCATTTAAAACACTCTTCTCTTTCATTAACTTTTCAATTTCCGAAGAGGTACGAGGCGCTTCCGAAGAAAGATTTACTGGTCCGTTTTCTGTAATTAAGATATCATCTTCAATACGTACAGCAATACCATGCCATTTCGGGTCACAATCGCTCCCAATTGGTATGTAAATTCCTGGCTCTACGGTAATGACCATATTAGCTTGTAATTGACCATAAAGTCCTGGATCATGAACATCCAGACCAATATGATGTGACGTCCCATGTGGAAAATACTGCATCGCTTCCCTTCTGGTTTTCGCGATGCCCAGGTCTACCAATCCATCAAGAATAATATGTCGTGCAGCAGTATCTGGAGCCTGCATCGTGTTACCAATAACGGTTGCTTTAATACCAGCTTCCTGAGCTTCATAAACCAAATCATAGATGATTTTTTGCTCTTTATTAAATTTACCGTTTGCAGGTATTGTGCGTGTCACATCTGCTGTGTAGCCATGATACTCTGCGCCAAGATCCATAAGCACAAGGTCATTTTCTACTTTCATCTTAGAATTCTCGATGTAATGTAACACACAACCGTTATTACCAGCACCAACAATACTTGGGTAACCTTCATATTCGCTACCGTATGTTTTGTAAATGTATTCATGAACGCCTTGTATTTCGGTTTCAGACATGCCTGGATGCATAGCTTTCATGATTTCACGTTGTCCCATGGCAGAAATTCGAACCGCTTTTTTTAGCAAAACCAACTCGTCTGGTGTTTTAATTTCGCGTAAACCTGCCATAAGCGTTGATAGACTTCTAGTATCGGTTTTTACAGTTGCTGTTTCTACATTCGCATTACTATTTACTTCAACATCATCGGTTTTGTTTTCTATCGTATAATCATTTACGAGCTTCACCTGAGTTTTAAACGACTGCACCAAATCATACAAATCTGCGCGATCTCTTGTATCTCGATAATCATCTCTAAAATCTTCGTACAAGACTTTATCAAATGCGGTGAAATCAATACCAGAATTTTTGAATTCACTACCATTATAGGCATTTTCAAAACCGAGTTCGTTCTTTGCTCCTTCGGTACCCAGTCTGCGACCCGTCCACTGCTCTGCTTGAGGATCACGTTCTTGAACGTAGAGTTTCTCGTTAAAGGTTTTACCTTCGGAATTTTTTTGTGCTTCGGAAAAAATCACCAAAACAGCATGCGGTTCTTTATAACCGGTCAAGTAGTAAAAATTAGGATCTTGGTGATAGACATAATCCACATCATTGGCACGATTTCTCACCGGGTTTGCAAAAAAAACAGCCACACTATTTGCAGGCATCTTTGCTCGAAGCGCATCGCGTCTTTCTTTATGAAACTCCTTGCTTAAGAAATCTTCTGGAGTTCCGTTTTGCGCAAAGCTTCCGAAGAAAAAAATTAAAGTAATACATAAGGTAGTTAAGCGTTTCATAAGTTCTAAGGTTTAATGAATGGAAATTAATCATTATCTCCTTCTTCCGAAGAAAAGATTTTAAAATTAACATATTTTTAATCTCATTTTATCCAGAAACACGTTCTTAATAACAGATAATTTTCGATACATTTGTGTCATTATTTTTAAAAAATTTAAATCCGTTTTTGATGAAAAATACAGCTTTAACAGCAACTCACGAAGCTCTTGGTGCCAAAATGGTTCCGTTTGCAGGTTATAACATGCCAGTGCAATATGATGGTGTCAATGTAGAGCATGAGGCTGTACGAACTGGTGTTGGCGTGTTTGATGTTTCGCACATGGGTGAGTTTTTAATTAGTGGCCCAAACGCGTTTGACCTAGTACAAAAAGTAAGTACCAATGATGCGTCAAAATTAACGGTTGGCAAAGCGCAATATAGCTGTTTGCCTAATGATGATGGCGGTATTGTTGATGATCTCATCATCTACAAAATTAAGGAAGACACGTATTTATTGGTTGTAAATGCCAGTAATATTGAAAAGGATTGGAACTGGATTTCATCAAAAAATGATGTTGGAGCAGAAATGAGGGATTTGAGTGAAGAGTACTCTCTACTTGCTATTCAAGGCCCAAAAGCCATTGAGGCGATGCAACCTTTGACGAGCCATGATCTTGCAGAGATTAAATTTTACAATTTTGTGGTTGGCGATTTTGCTGGGATTGAGAATGTGATTATTTCGGCAACGGGTTATACTGGAAGTGGCGGATTTGAAATCTACTGCAAAAACAGTGAAGTCAAGCAAATTTGGGATAAAGTTACAGAGGCTGGCGCAAAACCAATTGGACTGGCAGCTCGTGATACCTTACGTTTGGAAATGGGATATTCTCTCTACGGAAATGATATAGACGACACTACCTCTCCTTTTGAAGCTGGTTTGGGATGGATTGTAAAGTTTACAAAGCAGTTCACAAATTCTGATCGATTAGCAGAACAAAAGAAGCATGTTTTAAATAGAAAATTGATCGCTTTTGAATTGGATGAAAAAGGCATCCCGAGACAAGGTTACGATATTGTAGATTCTAACGGTAAGACCATTGGCAAAGTGACCTCTGGAACTATGTCTCCTTCACTTAAAAAAGGAATTGGGTTGGGCTATGTCTCTCCAGTATTTTCAGAATTTGGTAGTAAAATTCATATCCAGATCAGAAAAAATGCAGTACCTGCAACCGTAGTTAAATTACCGTTTTACAAAGGGTAATTTTATAGATTGAAGAAGGGTTAATGAAGGAGTTTTCAAACAAACATCGCATCTTAATTTTAGGTGCTAGCGGTTTTATAGGTAATGCCATTTATAAAGAACTTTTGGGTTACTTTAATACGTTTGGCACGTATCGCATTCCGAAGAAAATATTTGAGGATAATCAGCAATTTTTTCAATACAATGTTGAAGAAGATGACGTTTACGAAATTCTTGAAGCCACCAGACCATCGATAATTATTTCATCACTACGTGGTGATTTTAGAGCACAGACTATTGCTCACCAACACATCGCAGAATATCTTTTAAAACACGAGTCCAAGCTTATTTTTCTATCTTCTGCCAACGTATTTGATGCTTACAGCAAATACCCAAGTTACGAAATGGACAAAACGCTGAGCGGAAGTATTTATGGTCATTTTAAGATTAAGATTGAAAATATGTTACTTCGTCTTCCGAAGAAAAAAGTAGCCATATTAAGGTTACCTATGATTTTTGGTTCACAATCACCAAGACTCAAAGAATTAAAACAGCATGTGGAAGATAAAACTGCCATCGAAATTTTTCCCAACTTAATTATGAATGTCACGACAGACTCTAAAGTCACGCAACAAATACACTATATTATCAACCAAAATAAATACGGGATTTTTCACCTTGGAAGTACAGATTTAGTGCATCACGATGAATATATCAAAGATATTGTGGAACAATTTTCCCCAAAAAACGGAGTGGTTTACAAACACGTGTACACTACAAATGAGGATCGCTATCTCGCAGTTTTACCAAAATTCAACTCACTACCAAAGCATTTACAAATTACAAGTACAGAAGTTTTAGATGACTTATTGAAATAGAACTTTATGCATTTTAAAGTAAAAATTAATCGGTTTGTCTTTTTTAATAGCTTGAACATGAAATTACTACTACTTTACCATAGAATTTCCTTACATTTAAGTAAAATTTCGAGTTATGAGTTTAATGAAAGACGAAAATATAGAAAAAAGATTGTTACGCTTTCCAGATTGGGAACATGTTGATAACACGTTATATGCAGAGTTTGAGTTTGACAATTTTAAGGATTGTTTTAGTGCTATGAGCAGGATTGCCTTTGAGTGTGAGGCTCAAAATCATCACCCAGAATGGACAAACGTTTATAATGTACTCAAGATTTCTTTATCTACACATGATGCAAATGGTGTGACCGAAAAAGACTTTAAATTAGCCCAAGCTATAGAAGATATCGTAGAAGTTCAAGATTAAATCCCATCACTTTTCTAGACAAGCCCTTTATTTTTTAAATGATATATGCCTAAATATCCATCTATTTTTTGTGCCATTTTTTTTACTGTTTTATGTGGTTATAGCCAAACTGAAAATTTGTTTTGCGACCAAGTAAAAGCTTTAAAAAACGTCATTAAATTACACCATTACCAACCAAAAACAGTGAATGACAGTTTATCAACTCACGTTTTTGACTTATTCATAGAAAGTTTAGATGAAGATAGACGCTTATTTTCGCAGAGTAATATAGATACCTTTGAAACCGATCGCTATCAACTAGATGATTACCTAACCAATGAGAATTGTGAATTCATAGAGAAATACGCTACTGCCCTATCACAAAGAATTGAACTTTCTAAAACGATAATTTCTAATTTACAAGCTGAAGATTTCAACTACACAGGCAAGGATACGCTTAGGTTTAAACCAGAATCCAGATTTAGTTATTTTAAAGATGATGATGCTGTAAAAAATTATTGGAGCAAGCGTTTACGATATGACATTTTGTATACTTTAGTAGAAAATGATTCTGTTTTGGGACATATTGAGAGTGATTTTATTACACTTGAAAAAAATCTAAAGCCCAAATTAATCCAAAAAGAACTTTGTAAACTTGAAGAGCTACAAAACAAACTGGGCAGCCTCGATCAATTTGTAAAAGAAGCATTTTTAAACGCCTTATTGCATTATCATGATCCAAATTCCATTTACTTCAATGCTACCGAAAAAGAGATCTTTGAAAATGCGTTATCAAACAATCAATTTTCCTTCGGAATCATAACCGCGAAAAATGACGATGGCGATATCGTAATTGCACATATAGCTCCAGGAAGTGCAGCATATAACGATGGTAATTTTGAAGTTAACGACGTTATAAAATCCCTAACAGCCAATTCTGAAACCTTAGAGACCTATTGTGTATCCAATCAAGATGTATTGGCATTTACTAGCGATCAAAAACACAATACAATCGCTTTTAAAATTAAAAAAACAGATGGTAGCCTAAAAACGATTGAACTCACTAAAACAAAAACCAAAATTGAAGAAAATACAGTCTCTGGATTCATTATTGAGAACAAAGCAAAAGTAGGTTACATAAGCATCCCAAGTTTTTATTCAGATTTTGAATCACCAAACGGATTGGGTTTAGCCAACGATGTCGCAAAGGAATTATACAAACTCCAAAAAGAAAATATTGAAGGTCTAATACTGGATTTACGTTTTAATGGTGGAGGCTCAATGAAAGAAGCTACAGATCTTTCAGGTATGTTTATCAATAGAGGTCCGCTTTCAATTTTAAAATATAATAGTGGCGAAACGTTTACCGTAAAAGATCTCAATAGAGGTTCATTGTTCAATAAACCTTTAATCATCTTAGTTAATAATTACAGTGCTTCAGCTTCAGAATTTTTTGCAGCATCCATGCAAGATTACAATAGAGCGGTAGTTGTTGGGGCAGCAACCCATGGTAAAGCCTCTGCACAAGTAATCTTACCACTAGATGAGAACGAAACATTAGGATATTCTAAAATTACGGTAGAAAAATTTTATCGGGTAACTGGCAAAAGCCATCAAGCAGAAGGTGTTATACCAGATATTGTTTTGCCAAATCTTTACGAAGGTTTTCGAACCCAAGAACAATTTTCAGAATTTGCGCTAACAAATGATACCATTTCTGGGATTAAGAAATATCCAAAACTTAAGAAGTTACCTTTAGAAAAGCTAAAGAAATTGAGCAAATCCAGAGTTAACAACGAATCTACTTTTGAGTCTATAAAGCTTCTTAATAAATTAATTCTAAAAAATTATTTTGAGTTGGATACCTCTTATTTGTTAACACTTAATAATGTTCACAGTGAGATGTTGAATTACAGAAGCCAATGGAATAAAATCAACAAGCCAATTGATAGTTATAATTCTAATTTGATGGTAAAAAATTCAGCTTACACCAAAGAAGTTGTGAGCTACGACGAAGATCAAAAATTAATCAATCAAAACACCCTAAAAGATATTAAAAACGATATTTATATTGAAGAAGCTTACGCGATACTTCAAGATTTGTTAAACCTAATTCCGCTAAAATAATAATGAAAAAATTCAGTCTACTACTCACTACAATAGCTCTTATTGCTACAAGCGCATTGTATTCACAAAATTTTAAAAATGCTTCAGAATATTTAGATTTCGTTGGAGAAGAACAACAAGAAATCACAAAAAATATGTGGAAGTACACAAAGGCGGTCGCACACAGTAAAAGTGACAGAAGCATTGATGGAAAACGTAAAAAGCTTTTAAAAACAATAGATCAGGCCATTGCAAAAATCACTAGAGCTGATGGCTTTGAAGATGATGATTATAAAAATAAAGTTTTAAAGCATATGACTTTTAACAAAAATCTGCTTAACCACGATTATGCAAAAATAATTGATATGAAAGAAGTGGCAGAGCAGTCTTATGATGCTATGGAAGCTTATATTCTTGCACAAGAAATGGCAGATCAAAAAATGGAAGAATCCCAACAAGAATATGAGAAAGACTTTTATGATTATGCTAATAAACACAATATTACAATTGTAGAAAGTGAATCTGATTTAGGAAAAAAGATGAAAATCTCAAATGAGGTCTTTGAACATTACCATGATATGTACTTAACTTATTTTAAAGTGTATATTAATGAAATCTACCTTATGGATGCCATCGCCAAAAACGACGTGAGCGCTATTCAACAAAATGCAAATGCACTTGCTGCAGCTGCTAAAGAAGGTCTTGAAATTTTAAAAACAAAGGATGCTTACAAAAAGGATAGCGCCATCATAAATGCGACTAAAAAGGCTTTTGAATTTTTTATTGAAGAAAGTGAAAACCACATTCCTAAAATCACCGAGTTTTTAATCGTTAATGAAGATTTTGAAACAATCAAAACCACCTTAGAGCAAACCAATGAGCGTAAGCGCACCAAAGAGCAAATAGACAATTACAATAAAAAAGTAAATGAGGTAAACAAGGGAGCAGATTTATATAACAAAACCAATGCAGATCTAAATAATAAGCGTCAAAATATTATCAATAATTTAAATGAAGCTAATTCCAACTTTTTGTCTAAACATATACCTAATGATTAAATTTCCTCGAAATTTATTTTTGAATTGTCATCGTAAACTTTAAATCTATATAATTGTTAATCTATCATAATTTCAATAATTTTGATATCATTAAAACTACATAAATAACTTAGTAATGGGAAGAGCTTTTGAATTTCGCAAAGCAAGAAAAATGAAACGATGGTCTGCAATGAGCAAAGCCTTTACTCGTATTGGCAAAGACATTGTAATGGCTGTAAAAGAAGGCGGTCCAGATCCAGATGCTAATTCCCGTTTGCGTGCAGTCATTCAAAATGCCAAGGCTGTAAATATGCCAAAAGATAATGTGGAGCGTGCCATTAAACGTGCTTCCGATAAATCTCAAGGTGATTATAAAGAAGTGGTTTTTGAAGGCTATGCACAACATGGTATCGCAGTTCTCATTGAAACTGCAACCGATAACAACACGCGTACAGTGGCAAACGTTCGCTCCTATTTCAACAAAACCGATGGTAGTTTAGGCACCTCTGGCTCAGTCGTCTTTATGTTTGACCATACTTGTAATTTCAAAATTCAAGGTGAAGATTTAAATCTAGAAGATTTAGAACTAGAACTTATAGATTTTGGCGTTGAAGAAATCTTTGAAGATACAGATGAAGATGAAGATGGCAACGAAGTCACAAGCATCATGATCTATGCACCTTTTGAAAGTTTTGGAAACATTCAATCCTATCTCGAGGAAAACGATATAGAAATTATCTCTTCAGGTTTTGAACGTATTCCACAGGTTACAAAAAAGCTTTCTGCGGAAGAAGCGCTAGACGTTGAAAAACTGCTCGATAAGTTAGAAGAAGATGATGATGTGCAGAACGTGTATCACACGATGGAAGAATCTACAGAGGAGTAAATTTTAATTACAGCGAAGGCAGAAACACACACTATTTAATAACAAGTCATAGATCACTATTTTCGCAGCAATCACAGATTACTCAAGAATTCTTTTCCTCAATCCACTTGCTCATATATTTTGTACTTTGCAAGGTATGATGCTGAAGCATTTGACCGATAAAATTTTGCTGTCTATAAATACCTAAATTTTGAGAAAGTTCGTTAATACACTTCTCGAATTTTTCTTCAAAATCAGATTTTGAAAATTGGGTTCTCAATATTTTAAATCCGAGAGTCTGTTGTAAGTCCCAAAGTTGTACGTTTTGGTATAATGCTATGGCGTGTGTCACAAAATCTTCTGCAGTATTACAAACAAAATCTTGATTTTTATTTTCAATAATCCCTTCTACTCCAATAGATGTAGACACAAAAGGCGTCCCATTTTTCATAGCATCAAAGAGCTTACCCTTTAATCCTGCTCCAAAACGCATTGGCGCCAACAGTACTTTCGCGTGACCCATTACCTCATCAACGTCTTCAGCAAAACCTTTAATTAAAAAGCCTTCTCTTTCGTTGTGCAATTGATTGATTTTTTGCGAAGCGTAAGCACCATAATTATGTAACTCTGCATGAGGCAGTTTAGCTTTAATCTCTTTCCAAAGGGTGTGTTTTAGATAGGATAATGCATCATAGTTTGGCTCATGGAGAAAGTTTCCAATAGTGATAAAATGCTGTCGTTCATCAAAAGTTGGAAGTATTTTAATGTGTTCTTCGGAAAGATCCGGAATCAAAAAAGGCAAATAAAGTAATAAAGAGTCATCGATTTTAAACCTTTTTTTGAGCAGGCTCATTTCCGCAGTAGAAATGATTAAACTCAAATCACATCTATAAATGCTTGCAATTTCTCGTTTTGTAGTATCACTAAAAAGATAGTCATCACTAATGATTGCATTCTCTTTCAACGCTCGCTGTCGAGCGCGCCTTAAGAAATGCAGGTCTTCGGTATCCAAAATTTTTATTGCGTTTGGGCAATGCTCCGTTACGCGCCAACCAAACTGTTCTTCGGTCATGAACCTATCAAAGAGAACAAGATTTGGATTCAGGTTTATAATAAAATCATCAAAACTAGAATGGTTGAGTGCAATGGTTTCCCTTTTAACATTGATAGTTTCGAGGTCAAAAGCATTATCACTTTTTGCACAGGCACTCGCAAATGTGATTTTGTAATCTTGAGATTGGAAAAAAGAAATAAGCTGCATCATCCTGCTTCCTGCTGCAGAACTTCTAGGTTCTGGCCACACGAAACCAATGATCAATACTTTCTTTTTCAAAATTTGGCTATTGTGCTTTTAGCTGCTCTTGATATTTGGCTCTCACTTGTTTTCCCCACGCAACAACTGCTGCGATTTGCTCATCTGTTAAATTGGCATCACCATGCGTATAGGTGTAAGATTCTAAAGGCATCTTTTTTTCTTCAACCTCCTCTACCAATTCATGGATTTTATGTTCTTTCTTTTTCAAATCGTAATCACTCCAAGCAGACGCGTTAAAATGTTTTTTTCCGTCTTCAATATGCTCTGCCAACCAATAATTTACTGGTGTAATCTTATCGTACCATGGATATCTCGTAAAATCACTATGGCAATCAAAACAAGTGGTCTCTAATATATTTTGAACTTTGCTTGGCGGATTTGTCTCTGCAATGAAAGCATCAACAGTAGATAATTTACCTTCGTTTCTATCTGGTCCAAAAAATTGCATTATGATAAATACAACTAAGAGCACAACAAGTATTTTTTTAATAATTTTCATATTTTTGACTTAAGTAATTTAGAAGCGTTAAAAATAAGAAAATCAAATTGACTACCGAAGAACTTTATAAAGAATTAAATTACGTCAACCATTCTCGTGAAAAACGTTTGTTTTACGCAAATTTGGTTATTGACAATACTGATCTGATTCCGAAGTTATTAGACATTTTATTCATGGTGGATGATAAAATCTCATGTAGGGCAGCCTGGGTTTTTGAGTTTATGTGTGGTGAAAAATTACAATCTATTATCCCACATTTAGATCATTTTACAGAGCATATGCATCGCGTACATTTAGATCCTGCTGTACGACCTGTTGCCAAAGTTTGCGAGTACTTGATTAACGCTTATTACTCAAAAGAGGATAACAAAATTAAAAACGCACTGAGTGAAAAACATAAAGAAAAAATTGTTGAAGCTTGTTTTGATTGGTTGATCAATGACGAAAAAGTCGCAGCGAAAGCCTACTCCATGCAATCCCTGTATCTCCTCGGAAATGATATTATTTGGATCCACCCAGAGTTGATAATCATTCTAGAACGCGATTTCAGTTCTCAAAGCGCTGCATTTAAGGCCAGAGCAAGACATATTTTAAAAAAATTAAAACAAAAAAATCCCAATCTTAAAAATCGGTTTTCGTAAATCAAATCGTATCTTTGATCCTTCTTAAAAAACAACCAATGTCAATATCATCTCTCAATGCCATCTCACCAATTGATGGTCGCTATAGAAATAAAGTGAGTCAACTTGCCGATTACTTTTCTGAAGAAGCTCTTATAAAATATCGTGTTTTAGTAGAAATCGAATATTTTATTGCGCTTTGCGAAGCAAATTTACCTCAATTAGCAGATGTTGATGCAGCGGTTTTTGAAGATTTAAGAAGTATTTATAAAACTTTTTCTTCGGAAGATGCACAAGCCATAAAAGATATTGAGGCCACAACAAACCATGATGTTAAAGCGGTTGAGTATTTTATAAAGGAAAAATTTGACGCACTCAAGTTAGAAAAATTTAAAGAGTTTATCCATTTTGGATTAACATCTCAAGATATCAATAATACAGCCATTCCATTGAGCATTAAAGAGGCGATGAACGCTGTGTATGTGCCAGAATATTTAGAGGTTTTAAACAGACTAAAAGAATTGGCTAAAGACTGGGCTGACATCCCGATGTTGGCAAGAACACATGGCCAACCTGCCTCTCCTACTCGACTAGGCAAAGAAATTGAAGTTTTTGCAGTACGATTAGAAGAGCAATTCAATTTATTGAATGATGTCCCTAGTGCAGCAAAGTTTGGTGGCGCAACCGGCAATTTCAATGCACACAAAGTGGCTTACCCAAATGTAGATTGGAAGGCGTTCGGGACAAAATTTGTACAAGAAAAGTTAGGCTTATACCATTCTTTTCCAACAACACAAATTGAGCATTACGATCACATGGCAGCTTTGTTTGATGCCTTGAAACGCATCAACACGATTCTTATCGACCTAGATCGTGATATTTGGACTTATGTCTCTATGGACTATTTCAAACAAAAAATCAAAAAAGGGGAAGTTGGGAGTAGTGCAATGCCACATAAAGTAAACCCTATAGATTTTGAAAACTCTGAAGGTAATCTAGGTCTCGCAAATGCTATTTTTGAACACTTATCTGCAAAACTGCCTATTTCGAGATTACAGCGCGATTTAACAGATAGTACGGTACTTAGAAATGTTGGTGTGCCTTTTGGACATACCATCATTGGTTTTAAATCAACTTTAAAAGGACTAAACAAACTATTGCTTAACGAGCCAAAATTTGCCCAAGATTTAGAAAATAACTGGGCTGTTGTTGCAGAGGCAATCCAAACGATTTTACGTCGTGAAGCATACCCTAATCCTTATGAAGCATTGAAAGGTTTGACGAGAACCAATAGCGTTATTAACGAAAAGTCTATTTCAGAATTTATTGATACCTTAGAGGTTTCCGAAGACATTAAAACGGAATTAAAATCCATCAACCCAAGTAACTATACAGGAATATAACCTTATGAAAATGCCCTCTAGAAATACATTAACTTTATTGTCATCTGGACTTATTGTTGTTGCTTTTTTAGTATTTGGGATCTTAGATATTCTAGATTACGTTATTGTGAAAATCATTCTTTTTTCGTCATTTGCTGTACTGGCCTTTTATTTAATAAGTATCGTGCTTAAAGATCCTGAAACCGATTAGATAGATCCATATTCTAAAATCAACTAACTGTCAAACGTTTTATTCTGAACAAAAAAAACCACCTCAAGTGGTCAGACCTGAAGTGGCAATTAACATTTAAATCAATATATGATATTGGTTTAAATTACTGTGATAAGCTTAAAGCTTATTTAAAGAATTCTGAAAATTTACCCAATTGGGAATTGTCAATATCTGAATCCTGTAATACTTTTGCAAGCTGTGCGATTTTAGTAAAGTTCATATCATCACCCAAAACCCTTATAACAGCAAAACCTGTATCGTTAGAATTTCCGAAGAGTATAAACTCGTCTACATTATCGCCTTCTCCTATGCACTTAATTACGAATTTTCCATCTGTGGAGTTTCCGCCACGCATCAATTCCTCATACTTTGGATCTTTTAAGATGGTCTTTACTTTCCCATATTCGATCTCCATTTGTTCCTTATTATTTTCATCAAGAACAAATGCGATAACACTTAGTTTCTCTATAGATTCATAGGCTTCCAATTGTTCTTTTGTGAGTGACTCTTCATCGATTTTCAACATGCTAATAGGCACATCCAAAGACGTAAATCCTGGAGCTAGCTCATTGTCTACGTAGTAGGTTTGCAATGTTAAATCTTGGTTGCAACTTTGTAGGGTTACAACCAAAACAAACATCATGATTATAGTTTTGATTGATGTGTTCATGATTAGTTCTTTTTACCTACTTTTTCTAAGTTCTTACCTCCTGGTACATTCATAGTACTTGTAATTTTAGAGATTTCTCTTAAATCTATATCACCTGTAATAGACACTACCACGGTTTCAAACTCACGTTTTTCTCCATTAATTGTGATACTCTTCTCTTTTGTAAGTTCACCTAAACCATTGATAAGCATAAATAACTCTTTTACATGGTTTTCATCTCTACCTTCTTTGACATAGAATTTTACGGTTTGGTCACCATCTTTAAAACGCATCAATTCACTTAGGTTTGCTTTACTCACATGACCTTCTGCATCTGCTTTCATGTTAGCAGAAATTGATGAATTACCTGTACTCAAAATTTTCACACTCTGGATTTTCTTGACCATTTCCATAAACTTCTGCGCGTCTGGATCGTCTAAATCAATGTCCATACTGGCAATCATACTAAACATTTTTTGATTGATAACACCAGAGCTCACATCTTTCATGTCCTCATATTTATCAAACATACTTTGTCCAAAGGAGACTGCACTTGTGAGTGCTATTGCGATTATTAATATTAACTTCTTCATAATTTCTAGTTTTAGTTTTTATTTGTTTTGTGTTTTGTTTTGTTTTGTTTTTTCTTTTTTGATTTAAAAATTTTATCTGTTGCTTCGGAAAACTCTGAAACCGGTTCAAATTGTTCTGCACCTTCAGATAGTTTGTTGGACATCAAACCAAATGCTGCAACATTGCTCTCTGCTTGTTCAAATTTTGAACCCACAAGGCTAAAGACTTCTACTGCTTGATCGTAATCTTTTTGTTCTTGTGCACTTAATTGGCTATATGTCATTTTCTTATTACCAAATTGGGTGGTAAAAATCCCTAACGAAAGCACTAATAACGCAGCGACAGAAATCCATTGATAGATATAACTCTTTTTAGTTTTTAATGGGACGTCCTTTGTATATAAATCCTCTTGTTTTGTAGCGTTAAAGTATTGAAACATGGTTTTGTACGACTCCAAATGTGGTGGCACCTCATCTTGAGCAAAATAAGCTTTGAGCTGTTGCTCTTCCTTTATGGTAGTCTCACCATTGTCATACTTTTCCAGTAATTTTTCTATACTATTTAATACCATAGCGATGTGTATTAGTTAATTTTTCTCTTATTGTTTTTCTAGCTCTTGATAACGCGACTCTAATTGCTGTAGGATTCATATCTACTACTTTTGCAATCTCCTCAAAATCATACTCTTCTATATCTCTAAGCTGTAATATTATTTTTTGTTGCTCTGGCAACTCCTCAATTATTTTTGACACCCAATCCACACTGTCCCTAGCTTCTACTTGCTTCTCCAAAGAGGTGTTTTTCTCTTCGTAATTACTATGAACTATTTTCAAATTCTGTGCCTGTTTTGATTTCAATCGATCTAAACAAAAATTCTTTGTCATGGTCATCGAAAATGCTTCAACGTTATTGTAGTCGGCAATTTTCTGTTTATTCTTCCATAATTTCAATAAAATCTCTTGCGTTGCGTCTTCTGCTTCTTCTCGAGAAACCAGCAGTCTTTTAGCTAAACGAAAGACCTTATCCTTAAAAGGCATTACCAATTTTGTAAAATCAGTTTGTGTCATTGTTGGTTGATTGGTTAAAAACAGGTGATTATTCTGCTTCTTACTATTACGACGACTGTGTCTCAGTTTTGTTACAGGATAATTTTTTAATTTACAATAATGTAAGTAAATTTAGAGTTTAGTAGACTAAAGCACTATTGGTCACTAAGACTATTGAAAAAGAAAATTAATCTAAAATTTCAGAAAAAAGTAAGATTATGCTATGATCCCTTCTTTTACTTCGGAAATTTTAAAACAAAAAAACATATGCGACTATTAAAAATTAGTATAATATTTATCCTAACATTGTCACTAACCAGTTGTTTTGAGGATAGAGATGACAATGTAATTGCTGCTAGTGAAATTAACGATTTTGTTTGGAAGGGTATGAACGCAGTCTATCTATATAAAGACGAAATCCCAGATTTAGCAAATGACCGTTTTTCAACAAATGAAGAATATGGTGCTTATCTTAACAGTTTTTCTGATCCTCAAGATTTGTTCAATTCTTTAATTTATATGCCAGAAACGGTAGATCGTTTTAGTAGGTTGATCCCAAACTACATTGAATTTGAGCAGCAACTCGCAGGAACTTCAAAAAGTAACGGACTAGAATTCAACTTATATTTAGAACCAGGAAGTGATACCGAAGTTTTTGGAGTCATAAGATTAGTTCTCAACAACAGTGTAGCAAGTAGTTTAGGTTTACAACGTGGTCAAATCTTTGATGCAGTAAATGGAACACAATTAAACACAAGCAACTTGAACAGTTTGCTAGGTCAAGATACATATACCTTAAATTTTGCAAACTATAATGATAATGGCACAACTGCAGTAGAAGACGATACCATTACCTCAACTACAAATAGCCAATCTCTTACAAAAGAAGTTTATACTGAAAACCCAGTTCACTTAACATCCATAATTAATGTTGGAGGAGAAAATGTTGGTTATTTAGTTTACAATGGGTTTACCTCTAATTTTAATAGCCAACTTAACGATGCATTTGCGACTTTTCAAGCTAATACTGTACAGCATTTGGTTTTAGATTTAAGATATAACCCTGGAGGATCTGTACTAACAGCCTCTTATTTAGGAAGTATGATTACAGGGCAATTTACTGGAGATGTGTATTCCAAACTTTTTTACAACAACAATTTGCAATCTAATAACCGAGATTTTCAGTTTGTTAATAATATTGATGGAAGCCCTATTAATAGTTTAAACTTAAATAAGGTTTACATTTTAACCACAAGTCGTTCTGCTTCAGCAAGTGAATTGGTTATTAACAGTTTAAATCCATATATTGAGGTTGTTCTAATAGGAGATATAACTACTGGTAAAACTCAAGCATCTTCCACCATTTATGATTCTCCAGAATTATTCAATAAGGATGGTGTTAACCCAAATCACACTTATGCAATGCAACCTTTGATTGCAAACTCTGTAAATGTTAATGAAGCCTTAGTTCCTTCAACTGGATTAATTCCAGATATCACTTTAATTGAGTCTCCAAGAAACTTTGGAACATTAGGTGACATCAATGAACCACTTTTAGCTGCTGCCCTGGCAGATATAGAAGGTTTAGGTCGTTTTAGCAGACAAGAGATTGAATTTAGAGCAATAAAGTCTGATATTAATCTAAAACCTTTTGAAGAAGGCATGTATATAGACAATAGTGATCTAATCATAAATAGATTACAATTGAAATAAATTTTCATCAAAAAATAAAAAAGTCACTCTTTTGAGTGGCTTTTTTATGTTATAAACTTAGCGTAAATCCTATATTAATATTTCGTCCCTTAGTAGAATACCCAAATAATTCTCTAAATTCTTCATTTAAAATATTATTGATGTTGGCAAATAATGTCATTTTATTTTCAATGATTTGGTGGCTTATGTAAAAATCCAAAAGACTGTAAGATTCTAAAGTCACTATCTCATTAGCAAACGTTTCGGTATTATAAAACGAATCATCACGATCATCATTAAATTGATAGCTTAAACTCATAAATGTTCTTTTTCCGCAGGTATAGTTTAATGTGGTATAGACTTTTATTTCTGGAATTCTAAGACTTAAATCCTCATCAACTTTCGTGTAGGTTGCGTTAGTTCTCAATTGTAAGGATTTTGTCAATTTAACATCTGCAACAAGTTCAAACCCGCTAGCTGTAAACTCCTCTTCAATATTATTATACTGAAATTGGAAATCTCCCAAATCCTTAAAGTCAACAAAATTCTCCTCTAAACGATTAAAATATACAACGCTTATGGTTGCTTTGTCTTTAACATTCAATTCTGCTCCAACTTCAAAGGTTCTGTTCTCTTCTGGTTGCAGATTTACATTTCCGAAGGAAGGTTCAAATAATTGATACAAAGAAGGCGCTATAAACGATGTGCTATAACTTGCCAACCCTTTGATATACCCGAAATTTATATCCTTTTTAAACGACGGATTCAAACTATACACCAAATGGCTGCCATATTCACTATGATTATTTAATCTCAAACCTGCGTTTAAATTAAGACCAAAACCAGATACGTAAACCGCATTTACGTAGGGATCAACTATTGTGAAATTACCATCTTGAGCATTAATATCCTGAGCAAAATCATTTTCACCAAACGGAATTGAATAGCTTTCGATTTCATTTTTTTGAGCATTAACACCCAAAACCGTGTAGAATTTATCATTAAAATTGTAACGGTTAAATAGATCTCCCACAAAACTACGTGACATAAATTGTGTTGGAAAACTAGATTCTATCTCACGTTCAATGTTATTATAGGCAGCATTTAAAGTGATGCTTCCGTTTTTGTAAGTGTACTCTGGAGAGATCCCAATCCTGTATTGGTCTGTCATTGAAAAATTTTCGGCATCTACAAAGCCAAAACTGTCGTCGAATCCTGTTTTGAACTTATCAAAACTTCCGTAGGCATTAAATTTAAAAGCATCGGTAAATTGATACCCTAATTTTAAATAACCATTATGAGTATTAAATACATCTGCTTCTCCATCTTCAATAGCCGATAATCCATCTGTGTATTGATGCCCAAAACTTGCCAAATAACTAAACTTGTTTAAACTTCCATTTATAGCAGCGCTGTTGTTAAAATGCTCAATTGCATAATTTTGGTCATCTTGAGATTGATTTGTACCCAAAGTACTACTCAAATTAACTGCTATCGCTTTTTTCGAAGCGCTCTTAAGCTTAATATTTATAACAGCAGTTGCAGCACCAGTGCCATAAAGTGTACTTGATGCACCTTTTAAAATCTCGATACTTTCTACTTGATCTGCATTGAGTAATCTCAAATCATAATCGTTTGCAATTTGGGAAGCATCGGTAACTGCAATCCCATCAATAAGCACTAAAACTTGTCGGTTTTTACCACCACGAATAAAATAACTCAGGTTTTGTCCTGCGTTACTTTTTGTACCGTTAATTTCAATACCCGCTGTATTGTTGATGATTTCTGCAATAGATTTTCCTTGCAGATTTTGAAGTTCCTTTTGGGTAATTTTGGTAATGACTTTACCAGAGTTTTCTCGTTTCAAATTAAATCTAGAATCGGTAATTACGACCTCTTCTAATTGCTCTACTTTTAAAGAATCGGTTTGCTGTTGCGCAAAACCTAATGATGATATACTAGCAAGCAGTACACCAAAAATCATTGTTTTTGTGTTCATTTTAATGTCTAATGACTCGGAATCGCATGGATGATCATACGTAAACTTCTATCCCGAAAGTTTAACTTATTTGTTTGAATTTGGCAGGTCTCCTGACTTGCGTCTTGTTATTTGTCTTCCCAGAAAAATTTCCAGTGACTTGAAGGTAATAACAAGCTTTATAGCTCACAGTTGCGGGAACAGTTCTGGAATTGAAAATTAATTTCTCACCAGATTCCCTTTTAATCGACTTTATCGTTATCCTGAAGTTATTTCAGAATTTCATCACAAATTTTAATAAGTGATCGGCGACGAAGTCAAACCTAAATTCGCTGCGAAAGTAAACATTTTGTTTAATGTTTCATTCAAAACTTTAAATAATATTACTTTTGGATTATTAAATCTCAAAACATTGAAATACGTATCCCTAATAATTGTTGCACTAATTTTATTTTCTTGTAAAGAAGAGAAAGGAATCATTAGCGAATTGCCAAAAACCGAAAAGCAAACTGGACTAATCTACGCTAAAGGATTTCAAGTGGAGAGTGCAGGAAACCATAAAATATTGACCATAAATAGCCCATGGCCTAAAAGCGAAAATACATTTAAGTATGTTTTGATTTCTGCGGAAGAAGCTGCGAAAACGACATTTATGAGAGATCAATATGATGGCATCATCATCACGCCAATTAAAAAAATAGTCGTAACCTCAACAACTCACGTTCCTGCATTAGAGCTTTTAAATGTTGAAAAAACATTAACAGGGTTCCCTGGCACAGATTATGTTTCTTCGGAAAAAACAAGAGCTAGGATTGATAATGGAAACGTTAGAGAACTCGGTAAAAACGAAGGCATCAACACCGAAGTGCTTTTAGAACTGAGACCTGATGTAGTAGTAGCTTTTGGAGTAGATGGTACAAATAAGAGTATGGAAACCATCCAAAAAGCTAGAATTCCAGTAATTTACAATGGTGATTGGGTTGAAAAGACACCATTGGCAAAAGCTGAATGGATCAAGTTCTTTGGATTACTATATAACAAGGAAAAAGAAGCAGATTCTATTTTCAGGGAAATTGAAACCGATTATCTAGAAGCTAAAAAAATAGCCTTAGACGCGACTACAAAACCAACTATTTTATGCGGAGCGATGTATAAGGATATTTGGTATTTGCCAAATGGCACAAGCCCAGAAGCTCAATTTCTTGCAGATGCCAATACCAACTATTTATGGAGCGAAACCACAGGAAGCGGGAGTTTATCACTTAGCTTCGAAGCTGTATTCGAAAAAGCAAAAGATGCCGATTTATGGTTAAGTCCGTCGTATTATTCAAGTTACGAAGCCTTAGAAACATCAAATTCCCACTATACCCAGTTTGGTGCATTTCAGAATAAAAACATTTTTACGTTTTCTAATACTACTGGAAAAACCGGTGGAGTTACGTATTATGAGTTGGGTATGGCGAGACCAGATTTGGTACTCAAGGATATGATTAAAATTTGCCACCCAGAATTATTACAGGATTATGAGACGACTTTTTTCAAACCTTTAAAATTAACTGATACAACAGACTGATGAGAATGACAAAAAAATAAATGAAAACCCAGCACACATATGCGTTCATTATCTTAGCAATAGTCTTGTTGCTCTGCTTTGTTGTGAATATTAGTTTAGGCTCTGTGAGTATTCCAATTTCCGAAGTATTTCAAAGTATTTTAGGGCAATCGAGTAATGAATCCTGGCAATATATCATTCAAGATTATCGCCTCCCAAAAGCGTTTACTGCAATTTTGGTTGGTTCGGGTTTGGGTATTTCAGGATTATTGATGCAAACCTTATTTAGAAATCCATTGGCTGGACCTTTTGTTTTAGGGATTAGCTCTGGCGCAAGTTTAGGTGTAGCATTGGTTATTTTAGGATCTGGGTTGTTTGGAGGTGTTTTTACCGGTTTTCTTATTTCAAAATGGAGCATTGTCATTGCTGCAAGTTTAGGTAGTTTTTTGGTGTTGTTGGCAGTATTACTGGTTTCCTCCAAAGTGAGGGACACGATGGCAATTTTAATTATAGGACTCATGTTTGGGAGTATAACCGCAGCAATAGTGAGTGTTCTTTCCTATTTTAGTTCTGCGGAACAATTGCAACAATACATATTTTGGGGTTTTGGAAGTTTAGGTAATCTCTCGTGGAATGAATTGTTTATTTTCTTTATTATTTATGGCTTCGGAATGTTGTTAGCCATCTCTTCAATAAAAGCCCTGAACACCTTTTTACTTGGAGAGAACTATGCCAGAAGTTTAGGTTTAAATGTAAAGACCAGCAGATTTATCATCATTATCGCAACGAGTTTATTAGCAGGAACAATTACTGCATTTGCTGGACCCATTGCGTTTATTGGTTTGGCCATTCCGCATATGACACGACAAATTTTTAATACTTCAAATCATAAAACATTATTACCGGCGGTATTTTTATTTGGTGCTATTATCATGCTAATTTGTGATAGTATTGCGCAATTACCAACTAGCGATTACACATTACCAATCAATGCAATTACCTCTTTAATTGGTGCTCCTGTGGTGGTTTGGTTGTTGGTTAGGCAACGTAAAATGGTGTTTTGACTTGAAGACAGAAGACAGAAGACAGAAGATAAATAAATATTTTTGAAAATAAAACGCAAACATATCATCCTTAAAACAAAAGACCTTTCCATTGGTTATCAAACCAAGAAAGGGGATTCTGTGGTGGCAAACCATATCAATCTCAATCTTAAAAAAGGGGAACTGATTGGTCTTGTTGGAGCCAACGGGATTGGTAAATCCACTTTTTTGAGAACGCTTTCTACTAATCAAAAGCCTTTGAGTGGCGTGATTGAAATTAATGATATTCTGTTAGAACACTATTCTTCTCAAGATTTAGCAAAAACGATGAGTTTGGTTTTGACCGAGCAACTCATGTCAAAAAACCTGTCGGTTTTTGAGTTGGTGGCTTTAGGTCGTCAGCCTTATACAAACTGGGTTGGCAATTTATCTGAAGACGATATTTCCGAAGTAAAAAAAGCAATTGAATTGACTAATATCACAAACTTAAGTGACCGCAAATGCTATGAACTTAGTGACGGACAATTTCAAAAAGCAATGATTGCACGTGCACTTGCTCAAGATACAGATTTAATTATTCTGGACGAGCCTACAACGCATTTAGACATGTACCACAAAGCTTATATTTTGAAATTGCTTCAAAAATTAGCAAAAGAAACCCATAAAACGATTCTGTTTTCGTCACATGAAATCGATTTGGCAATCCAACTTTGCGACACTATGATTGTGATGACTCGTGATAAGGTGGTTTCAGATTCGCCATGTCGTTTGATTGAGCAGGGTGTTTTTGAGACCTTATTCCCAAAAGATTTGATTGGTTTTGATAAAAATACTGGGAGTTTTCGGGTTGAAAAATAAGTCAACAGTTTACAGTATTCAGCCTTTTGTCTTCAAACCTTTTAATTATATTTGGTAAATTTCTATTTTCTTTATGACCGACAATCTCATTCTCATTTTAGCCATTATTATTTCTGCAGCAATTGGAGCGTATATTGGTATGCTTTTTATTAAGCTGAAAAGTAAAAGTGAACAGAGCACTCTGGAAGAACGTAATTCTAATTTGGCGCAACAATTGGAAGAGATGAGATCATCCCACCAATCTGAAAACGAGAAACAAGACTCCTATTTTAGATCGAAATTGGAAGAACTCACCCAAACCATCTCAAAAATAGAACAAGATCGTGAAGCCATTAGAAGAGAAAAGGATTTTCTAAATACTGAATTGGCGCGTCGCAATACAGAGTACGATAATCTTGAGAAATTAAATGAAAAGCGTGACGCAGAAATAGAAATTCGTCAAGCACAACTAAGAAAAGACTTCGAGCTTTTAGCGACAAAGATTCTTGATGAAAAATCTGAGAAGTTTACGCTTCAGAACAAAGAAAACATAAAGAACATATTAAATCCCTTGCAGGAGAAAATTCAAATCTTTGAAAAAAAGGTGGATGATACCCAAAAGGAAAGCATTAGCATGCACTCGGCTTTAAAACAACAATTGTTGGGACTAAAAGAGCTCAACCAACAAATGACCATTGAAGCTACCAACTTGACAAAAGCGCTCAAGGGCGATAGTAAAATGCAAGGTAACTGGGGAGAATTGGTACTAGAACGTGTTTTAGAAAAATCTGGGTTGGAGAAAGACCGAGAGTATTTTGTACAACAGAGTTTTCAGTTAGCAGATGGTTCCCGTGTCTTGCCAGATGTTGTTTTACATCTCCCAAATAACAAAAAAATGATTATTGACAGTAAAGTGTCATTAACAGATTATGAACGTTTTGTAAATGCTGAAGATGAACAACGTCCTTTATTTTTAAGAGCTCATATCAATTCTATTCGTAAGCATGTAGATCAATTATCTGACAAAAACTATCAAGATTTGTACGATATAGAATCGCCTGATTTTGTGTTATTATTTATACCTATTGAACCTGCTTTTGCCATTGCTATCAACGAAGACAATTCATTATATAACAAAGCTTTCGAGAAGAACATCGTCATCGTTACGCCATCAACATTATTAGCTACGTTGCGTACAATAGACACGATGTGGAATAACGAAAAACAACAACGTAATGCTATAGAAATTGCACGACAGGCTGGAGCTCTTTATGATAAGTTTGAAGGTTTGGTTAAAGATTTAACTGGTGTTGGTAAAAAGATTGATGATGCTAAAAAAGATTATTCATCTGCTATGAACAAACTTGTTGAAGGTAGAGGTAATTTAATTACGAGTGTTGAGAAACTTAAAAAAATGGGAGCGAAAGCTAAAAAAGCTTTACCCGAAAAAATACTCAAACGCGCTCACGATGATGAGGAATAATTGCAACTGTCAAGCTTTTACATCATTCAAAAAGGGAAATAATAAACATGTTTAAAATTTAAAAACATTATGAAAAAAATATTGAGTTTCGTTATTGTTGGGGTTATTGCTTTACTAGCCATTTATTATGCTGTGATTTATTTTGTGCCCTACAGTGAGGGGTATCGCTCTGGAGAACTCATAAAATTTAGTAATAAAGGGGTTCTTGTCAAAACTTGGGAAGGTGAAATTAGTCAGGGGATTTCTGGTGCACAGATTTTCTCTTTTTCGGTTTTGGATCAAGATCAACAGGTTATTGAAGACTTAAAGAGTTTTCAAGGTGAGTATGTGAAATTGACCTATACTGAACGTTTTGGGACTTTTTTCTGGCTTGGAGATTCTAAATATTTTGTCACTAAAGTAGATAAGGAATCTTCTCCTCATTTTAGAAAATAAGATTATGACTTATAAAACGATTGACTCTTCCAGAATTACTATTTCAGAATTAATGCAACCGCAACACTCCAATTTTGGCGGTAAAATCCATGGTGGTTATATCTTAAATTTGATGGATCAAATTGCATTTGCTTGTGCATCAAAACATTCTAAAACGTACTGTGTGACTGCTTCTGTTGATACGGTTGATTTTTTGAGTCCTATTGAAATTGGAGAACTTGTTACCATGAAAGCTTCTGTAAACTATGTTGGTCGAACCTCTATGGTGGTAGGTATTCGTGTTGAAGCTGAAAACATACAAACTGGAAAAGTGAAGCATTGCAATTCTTCATATTTTACAATGGTAGCAAAAGATGACAATGGCAATTCCACAGAAGTCCCTGGATTAATTGTTAATGATAAAACGGAAGTCAAACGCTTTTTAAAAGCAATTAAACGAATGGATACCAAACATTCCCGAAAAATAGAATTTGATCGTGCTGACTTTTCCCATATTGATTATTTGGATGATTTGAGTAAGTATCGGGTTAAAATAGAACTTCCTGAACAATGATTTTTACCACTCTCCACTAAAAAAAACTTTTTATTTGGATAGGATTTGAGTTATAAAATTTCCGAAGATAGAAAAAACAAAAAGCCATCATAAAATGATGGCTCGATATATTTTAAATAATCACTGTTATTGTTTTATAAAGCGTTTTGTTTGCGTTATGTCATCACTAGATACTCTTACGATATAAACGCCAGTATTCCAATTACTAACATCAATAGACATAGATTGTAAACCGCTTAATTTTCTGTCAATGATTTTTTTACCTAGCATATCATACACTTTTAGTACCGCGTTTTCTACACTACCCGGAATAGTTAAATTTAGATTCAACGATGCTGGATTAGGGGAGATATTAAATTTAGTCACTTCTTCAAAATTATCTACATTGAGCAATGTATCCCAAAATGTGACACCAATATCACTAGCTCCTCCAACAAATTCATAAGGAGGTGCTACGTTTATAAATGTTCCTGCTGTCCAAATGCCTTTAGATACAGCTACATTTTCTCTTCCATTGCCACCACTTCCCCATTGGGTGAAATCTAACATGTTTGCAGCTGTCCCAAACCCACCAGTCGGTAGATATAATCCTAAATCTGCTGCTGAATCGTTTAAATAATTTGGAATAGATACTGTGAATTCTGCATTTGGAGCTAGGTTAAAAGATCCATTGACCAAAGTTGTTTGACTTGATAATGTGCGATATCCAAATAGAGAACACAATCTATAATCACCAATATCTTGAGTTGTAGAACCAAAATTTTTAATGGTTACAGTATCTGCGGAAGGATCAACTTCAACGATTCTGTACTGCGCATTTGCATTTTGGAAAGAAAACCCAAAACATGCTATTAGTATTAAGATGTAGAATATGTAGTTTTTTTTCATAATATTGTGGTTGATTTGGTTAAGTTACTCACAATTTAGTGATTTAATCAATACGTATAACTTAAAAAGCATAAAATAAAAAAACCCATTAATAAATTATTAATGGGTTTTTTATATTTTTTATTAGATCTATTGCTTTACAAACCGCTTTGTAAGTGTTTGAGTATTTGTTGAAACTCTAACAAGATAAACACCTGTATTCCATTTTGATACATCTATTGATGACGACAAACTATTCATTTGAGCAGAATACACCTTCTTACCTAAAACATCATAAACCGTAACATTGGCATTATCTAAGTTTGTAGATAAATTAATGTTCAATTTTGAAGTTGCTGGGTTCGGAGAAATTTCAAATTCATTTTTCAAAGCTAATTCTTGGGTACTTAATGTTGTTGAAGCTGTAATATTATCTACACCTAATGTAGCTTGAATTTCGTTAACATCACTACTCCAACCTGGAGACTCATTACTTAAAATACGTATTTGACTTATACTCGTCAATGCAGAAGATGCTGTAGAAGACCCACTTATTATTGTGAAATCTGAAGGAGAAATAGGAATAATAACTGAAGTCCAACCTGAGCCAGCAGATACTGGAACTGCATTGGTTGTACACATTTGTGTACCATTACCCTGAACAGCAATTCTCAAATTTAAATCATTAACCGAAACATTAACATCCATTTTTATAGCCACAATACCCTGTGCTATATAATTTGAAGTCCATTGAGACGTATTACCTGCAAAATTACTGTTATAAAATAGCATTTTACCACCAGCTGCTTCGTCAACGCCAGTTGAAGAATATTGAAGAAAATTATCATCTGCACCATCTGGACCACCAGAAGAAATATTCATAGGTTGCATTGAAGGACCAGCTGCAGATCCAATTCTCCACAATTGTGTTGTTCCATCTTCAAAATCGTCTACCTGCCCAGCAATTACCTGAGAGAGCCCAATCGCAGTGGTTAACAATAATGATAAAAAAAGTAATTTTGTTTTCATAATCTATATTTTCGTTTGAAATCAAATGTTATATTGTTTTTATATCAACAATGATTCCAAATTAGTGATTTTTATATTTTATGTAAAAATACTAATTCTCAAAGGATTATATTTAGTCGTTTATCGAATATTTAACTTATTTGCTCAGGTACATTTTACGTCTAGAATACAAATTATAGAACTCATCATCCTTTAGACTATCAATAAACAAAATACTTTCTCCAGTACTTTTCATTTCTGGACCAAGCTTTTTATTGACGTTAGGAAATTTATTAAATGAAAATACTGGTTGCTTAATCGCATAACCGTCTAAATGCGGTTTAAAATCAAAATCCGTTACTTTTTTCTCGCCTAGCATCACTTTTGTCGCATAATTAACATAAGGCTCTCCATATGCTTTTGCAATGAAAGGCACCGTACGAGAGGCTCTTGGATTGGCTTCTATAATATAAACCATATCGTCTTTTATAGCAAACTGTATATTGATTAGTCCAACCGTATTCAAGGCCAAAGCAATTTTTTTGGTATGGTCTTTTATTTGTTGCATGACAAATTCACCTAAATTAAATGGAGGTAACGTTGCGTTGCTATCGCCAGAGTGAATACCGCATGGCTCAATATGCTCCATTATACCAATGATATAGACATTTTCACCATCACAAATAGCATCTGCCTCCGCCTCTATTGCGCCATCAAGATAATGGTCCAACAACAATTTGTTTCCTGGCATTCTACGAAGTAAATCTACAACGTGCTCTTCAAGCTCCTCTTTATTGATTACAATTTTCATTCCTTGCCCTCCTAACACATACGAAGGTCTAACCAAAATTGGAAAATCTAAAACATCTGCAATTGCTGCTGCTTCGTCTGCTGTAGTAGCAATATCAAATTCTGGATAAGGAATATTATTTTCTTTTAAAAGATTTGAAAAACGCCCTCTATCCTCAGCCAGATCGAGAGATTGGTAAGTTGTACCAATAATTTTTATTCCGTAGCGATCTAATTTTTCTGCTAACTTAAGAGCAGTTTGACCGCCAAGTTGTACGATAACACCTTCTGGCTTTTCATGACGTATGATGTCATAAATATGCTCCCAAAACACGGGCTCGAAATAGAGTTTGTCTGCAATATCAAAATCGGTTGAAACTGTTTCTGGATTACAGTTGATCATTATGGTTTCGTAACCGCATTCCGAAGCTGCCAAAACGCCATGAACACAACAGTAGTCGAACTCAATACCTTGTCCAATTCTATTTGGGCCAGAGCCTAAAACGATAATTTTCTTTTTATCTGTAACGATACTTTCGTTGGCTGGATATTTTTTTCCTTCGGAAGTTTCCACCTCATTTTCAAAAGTAGAATAGTAATAAGGTGTTTGCGCTTTAAATTCCGCAGCACATGTATCCACCAATTTATAAACACGATTAATGCTGAGCTCATCACGTTTTTTATATACTTCACTTTCTAAACATTTAAGCATATGAGCAATTTGTCTGTCACCATATCCTTTTTGCTTAGCTTCTAATAATAAATCACGTTCAATCGTATCTATATTATATGTCGAAATTTCTTTTTCAAGCTCATGTAGCTCTTCATATTGCTTTAAGAACCACATATCGATTTTTGTAATCTCATGGATTCTACTTAATGGAATCCCCATTTGAATGGCATCATAAATAGCGAACACACGATCCCAACTTGCATACGTTAGTTTATCTATAATTTGCTGGTAATCTTTGTATCCTTTCCCGTCTGCACCTAAACCATTACGCTTAATCTCAAGAGATTGCGTTGCTTTGTGAAGCGCTTCTTGAAACGAGCGCCCAATTGCCATAACTTCACCAACAGCTTTCATTTGAAGACCTAAAGTTCTATCTGAGCCTTCAAATTTATCGAAATTCCAACGTGGGATTTTTACAACTACATAATCCAGAGTAGGCTCAAACAATGCTGATGTTGAACCCGTTATTTGGTTGTTCAACTCATCTAAAGTATAACCTAAAGCTAACTTTGCAGCTATTTTTGCGATTGGGTAACCTGTAGCTTTACTTGCTAAAGCAGATGAACGTGACACTCGCGGGTTTATCTCTATTGCGATAATATCCTCTTTATCATCTGGACTTACTGCAAACTGCACATTACAACCTCCAGCAAAATCACCAATACTTCGCATCATATGAATTGCCATATCACGCATTTTTTGTTGGGTCCTATCTGAAAGTGTCATTGCAGGAGCAACAGTAATTGAATCTCCTGTATGAATTCCCATAGGATCCATATTTTCAATGGTACATATGATTACGACGTTATCATTTGAATCCCGTAATAATTCTAATTCATATTCTTTCCATCCTATGAGCGCTTTATCAATCATAACTTCGTGAATTGGGGAAATCTCTAATCCGCGAGTTAGTAGTTCATCAAAATCTTCTTCTTTATGAACTATTGCAGCGCCATCACCACCTAATGTAAATGAGGCTCTAATTACTAATGGAAATCCAAATTCTTGAGCAATCTCTTTTCCTTTTAAATATGAAGTAGCAGTCGCTTGAGGCGCCATACCAATTCCTATTTTTAACATGAGCTCTCTAAATTTCTCTCTGTCTTCTGTTATATTAATAGCATCAATATCTACTCCTATAATGTCTACATTGAAATCTTTCCAAATGCCTTTTTCATCTGCCTCTATACAAAGATTTAAAGCAGTTTGTCCTCCCATCGTAGGTAGAACAGCGTCAATTTGAGGATGTTCTTTTAATATTTTAATGATTGACTTTGTTGTTAATGGCAACAAATACACATGGTCTGCCATAGTTGGGTCAGTCATGATTGTTGCTGGGTTTGAATTGATGAGTATGGTTTCAATTCCATCTTCGCGAAGTGATCGAAGCGCTTGAGTTCCAGAGTAATCAAATTCACAAGCTTGGCCAATAATTATAGGTCCAGAACCTATGATGAGAATAGATTTTAATTTGTCGTTCTTAGGCATTTCTATACAATTTTTCTGAGTTCAAAAATAGGTAACTATTAGATACAAAAAAAGGTGTTACACCTAAGTAACACCTTTAAAATATTAACAATTGTTAATCATTATCTTTTATGTCTAGTTTCAGTTGATACAGACAATTTCTTTCTTCCTTTAGCTCTTCTACGTGCTAAAACTTTTCTTCCGTTTACAGAAGCCATTCTTTCTCTAAAACCGTGTTTATTTCTTCTTTTTCTCTTGGACGGTTGAAACGTTCTTTTTGGCATTGTCTTATATTTTTAAAAAACTAATATCTTTTTCTATTGCTTCGAGCTGTTCTCAAAACTGCGTGCAAATATACAAAGAGTTTTTACTTTGCCAAAAGTAAATTTAAAAATTATTTTCCATTATTTATATCCTTTTAATAACTAGCTAGAAATTGCCAAAAAATTAGTTTCTTTGTGAACCGAAAATTCAAGATAAAAATGAAGTCTGTTTTTAAAAAATTATTAGTTGCTTTAATAGCTACAAGTAGCTTGGCATTTGCACAAACTAAGTTAGAATATAATCTCAGCTCTGGTGACAAGTTTAAGGTTTTACAGGTTGCCAATCAAGATATAGTTCAAGACATGAATGGACAAAAGCATGAAATGAAAAACGTGCTTGAAGGTGACTTCACCTTTATTGTTGAAGATGTAAATGATAGCCTATACTCTATAAAATTCAAATTTGATAGGTTTAAAATGGTATCTACGTCAAACCTTATTGGGGAAATAATGTCTGTGAATACAAACGATACTATAGCAGAAGATGATATTGAAGGTAAAATATTTTCACAATTGATTAAAACAGACCTCTATATGGAAATGTATAAATCTGGAAAAATCAAATCTGTACAGGGATCTGAAGAATTAATTTCTAAAATGGTAAATGCAGTTGGAAATTTAGATGAACTTACCAAAGATGTTATGAAGGAAAGTATGAAAGGTGAGTTTAGTAACGAAAGTCTAGCCAAGAGTTTTGAACAAATGACGTTTATATATTCAAATGAAAAAGTGAATATTGGTGATTCATGGACCAATACTTTTGAAGGCGATTTATCATCTACTAATATTTGGACTTTAGAAGGCATTACTAATGACACAGTTTCCATTAGAGGGAACAGTAAAGTTCTATTTGTAAATTTAGATAAGGATGTTGAAATGAATCTTAATGGAGATATGACATCCAACCTATTGACTTCAAAAGAAACTGGATTTGTCAATAGTATGATCACAAAATCTAAGGTTGAAGGACATTCTATCATGCATAATATGAATGATTTAAAAGTACCAACCACTATAGAATCTAATGTAACTTATAAAATAAAAAAACATGTTCAATAAAAATTTTAAACTTGTTATAGCTGGACTAATAATAGCTTATGCAATTTATGAATTTACTGAAGGTTTTATCGGTAATGGGATTATGTACATTCTATTATCCCTTATTTTCATTTTCCTTTATTTCAAAAATGAATTTATTTTACTTGCCTTTTTAAAGCTAAGAAAACAGGATTTTGAAGGCGCAAAAAACTGGTTAAATAAAATTAAAAATCCTTCAACCGCTTTAGTGAGAAAGCAAGAAGGTTATTATAATTATCTTCATGGTGTTATGGTTTCTCAAACCAATATGAATGAAGCAGAGAAATACTTCAAAAAAGCTCTTGATCTAGGCCTATCTATGGATCATGACGTCGCAATGGCAAAATTAAATATGGCAGGTATTGCTTTTAGCAAAAGAAGACCGCTTGAGGCCAAAAAGCTTTTGAATGAAGCCGAAAAACTAGACAAAAGAGGGATTTTGAACGAGCAAATTAAGATGATGAAAGATGGTATGAAAAAATCTCAGGGCCCAAAACAACACTACGGAAATCGCAATATGAGACGTCGCTAGTAACTTTTTTAACTTTCATTTTGACGGTAATTTGTTCATTTTTAATGTTTTCACGTATTAAAATTGGTCATTTGACGATTTTTTTAGGACATACATTACTCATAGAATTAAATTTGTTTTGTAATTAACCTACAAAAATTAGACATGAGGGTATATTTAAATATACTTATGTTTGGTTGTATGTTTATAGCGTTCCCTCAACAGCAAAAAATATACTTTGATTCTCAAATCTCCAAACATTTAAAAACGTATAAAGCTAAATCTGACATGGCCATTCAAAATGGTGATAAAGAATATGCTGAGCTTCTCTTCGATTCTCTTTTTAATTCACATTTAAAGAATAGTTTTATTAGAGATTTTTCTCTTAAGAAGGTTAAAGGTGGTAAGTTTCAAACTACGAATATTGATAAGCCATTTCTTTTAATCACTAAATCTTCATGGGAGCAGATTAAACCTGAAGAAATTATTGAGATCAATAAAATGTCTAGAATGTACAAGGGACAAATAGATATTATTATCTTATTTTGGGACTCTAAAGACAAAGCAAGGTCAATCTCTAAAGATTATAGTTCAAATGTCATTCTTACTTATATCGATGAAAGAGATAATAATGCCAATCATATTATAAAACCTTTTAAACATTCTTTTGGTGCACCTGCGTGTTTCTTTTTTTCCGAAGAAAAACAACTTCTGAAAATTGAAAAAAAGTTCACAATTTCTTATGACAATACAAGATCTGAAGTTGCCTTAAATAAAATTCATGAAAAGATCAAATGGATGCTATTTAAGGATGAGCCTCCACGTATTGGCTTTATTTCTACTATTAAATAATTAAAGTAATGGAGCCCATAGCCTACTAAAAGATTCCTTGAATTTACAAAATTTAGAGCGTTCAACCCACCTATCATATTCAATAGATTCACAGTCCTCCAAATCATTTAAGAATATGTTTTTTAACTCTATACTTTTCTCTTTATGATAGATTAGGGCATTAATTTCAAAGTTAATGTTAAAACTACGGTTGTCCATATTGCACGTACCTATAGTGCTAAACATATCGTCAACCACCATTGTTTTGGCATGAACAAAACCTTTTGTATATAGATAAACTTTTACACCAGCCTCAAGTAATGGCTCCAGATAAGAACTTGTTGCGTGCTTGGCAACCCAAGAATCTGATTCTTTTGGTGTGATGATCCTGACATCTACTCCTATTCTTGAAGCTATTTGCAAAGCTGTTACGATTTGATCATTTGGAATAAAGTAAGGAGTTGTTAGATACACGTACTTTTCGGCGTTATTGATAGCTGTCAATATGGCCTCCATAATGTTTGCCCAGTCTGTGTCTGGACCACTAGCTGCAATTTGAACAGGAATTTCGTCATCACATTCAATTTCAGGGAAATAAGCTTCCTTTATATCTATTTCTTCTTCGGTAACAAAATCCCAAGTTGTTAAAAAATGAAATTGTAAAACCTTTACTGCTTCTCCATGAATTCTTAAATGTGTATCTCTCCAATAAAAATCAGAATCATCATAATTCACGTAATAATCTGATATATTGATACCTCCAACGTATCCAATTTCACCATCAATAATAGCTATTTTGCGATGGTTTCTGTAATTGGATTTTCCTGTGAGACTTGAAAATAAAACTGGCATGAATGCATGATGCTCTATACCACTTTCATCTATTTTATGTTTCATTTTTGATGAAATTTTACTTCCAACGTCATCATAGATTAATTTTACCTCTAAGCCTTCTTTTGCTTTAGAACAAAGGATGTCTAAAAACTCTGATCCAATTTTGTCATCTTTAATGACATAATATTCAATATGAATATAATTTTTAGCATCTCGTAAATCTTTAAATAAACGTTCAAATTTTAATTTACCGTTCACTAAAATATCAACTTTGTTCTTAAGTGTCAATGGCGATTTATCACTGGTTTTCAAAAGTTTGACCAGCTTTATTTTGTCATCTAAAGATTTGTTTAATTTTTCGAGATCCTGTTCTTTAACTCTCAAATTTTTTCCAACAGATTTAATAACGCTGGTATTTGAAATATCCTTTCTATTAAAGAGTTTGGTTTTTCTGTATTCTTGACCAAACATATAATAAACAAACAACCCAAAAAACGGAACAAAGACCAAAACCATTATATAGGATAGGGTTTTGGTCGGATTTAGATTTTTAAAAAATATGGTAACAACTGCAGCTAATGCTAGCAAATAGTTGATAACAATTAAAATAACCCATACATTATTTCCTAAAAAATCAAACACTTACGGTTTTGAAGGGTAATAACCTTCTTTAGGGATTTCAATAAAATATTTTTTTCTTGAGGAGTTGTTAAGTTTTGGTTCTCTTAACCAAGGATTATGGATTTTTAAAATTTTATAATTAATCCCGTAGCGTTGAGCAAACTTTGTAAAATCTGTTACAGCTGTGTCAACTTCTACTTTATAGGTTGGGATTGTTTTGTATAAATCTTCCGAAGTAAAATTAAAACCGTACTTTTTTGGGTGGCTCAAAATTTCTTTTAGAGCAACGATCCTAAAAATATAACGACCTGTTTCTTCTCCCAATAATAGATCATAATAATCTTTTACGTCTTGTTCTTCTAGACGTCTGGAAACTCCCGCGTTTCCAGCGTTATAAGCAGCAGCAGCGAGCGTCCAAGACCCTAAGTCTTGTTTTGATTTTAGCAAGTATTTGCAAGCAACCTCAGTGGCCATCTCTAAATGATAGCGTTCGTCTACATTGCTGTTTACCTCTAGACCATTCTCTCTTCCTGTTGCTGGCATAATTTGCCATACGCCTCTTGCTCCAGCAGGAGAAACAGCATTCGTTAAACCGCTTTCAATCACTGCTAAATATTTAAAATCTTCTGGAATACCATTTTTTTTGAGAATTGGCTCAATAATTGGGAAATACTTTTCTGCACGTTTAAACATTAACAATCCGTTTGATTGCCAGTAAGTATTTACCAATAACTCTCTATCCATTCGTTCTAAAATGTCTGGATCCTCTAAAGGCATTTTTTCACCTGCAAAATTTAAATCGTCTGGAATAGGTATTGCATAAACATTGTAATCGTTAACTAGTTGTTGTGAGTTTGAAACTTCACTGTCTGAAACAGGTTTTTCCGTTGAGATATTATCAGACTGGACTGCGAAAATAAAGAGTCCTGATAAGCAAACTAAACCAATAGCTGCCAATATATTTTTTATAATTTTCATATTAGATTTTTTTAAGGGAAGTCATTGATTGACTGTTCCTCAAATGTATAAAATTAAACGATGAGTTTCAACTTAGTCTAAGATTAGTTTTGGTAAATTTTCGTTAAACCATTTGTATTTATTGATCACCATGATGTGAGTTCCGCCCGGTATTATTATACAGTTACCAACACAAGAGTGAGGAAACACAGCATCGTTATCTCCCTGTATATATATAGCGTCCTCGTTGGGCTCTTCTTGATCCCATTCTATGACATTCTCTATAGCCCAATCTAAATATTGTTTATCATTAACAGATAAATATTTTTTATACAATTCAATACGTTTTGTAATCGTTTCGCCAAAGGCATACTTTGCCAAAACATCTATATTAGAAACCAACTGAGTAGGCAAAATTTTATAGGCCTTAGTAAATTTCATGACTTTTAATCTTTTTGGCAGCTCGTGCTTGGACTTAATACTGGAAACAACAAACAATTTTCTTAAGTTCATGTACTTACTCATTTCCTGAACTAATATTCCGCCAAACGAAACACCAAGCAAAACGACGTTTTCTTCTTTTATATTCAAGATCATTCGCTTTGCATAAGACTCTAAAGATTCACCTTGGTTGGGCATTATCCATTCAAGCCAATGGATTTCGAACTGTTTTTCAGGAAGTTTTATATGCTCAAAAATCGTAGGGTTTGCTGCCATTCCTGGCATTAAATATACATGTATAGTTTCTTGTTGCATAAGTGCTTATGTAAACAGTTTGTAATATCTGTTATATTTTTCGTAAATTTGTACCACAAAACTATGCAAAAGTATAGTTCTACCCTACCGACCATTGAATTAAATACAAATTATTATGATTGATGCTGCTGAATTAACAGATAATGACTTTTTACGTCAATTTGAGTTAAAGGTTCAAGATGGACTTGCAATTATTGAATATTCCAGTCAAGATCGAAAGATCTTTTTAACTAAATTGATTATTCCCGAATCGGTAACAGATGAGAATTTTGAAGAAGATTTTTTAACCTTGGTTTTTGATCACATCGCAGAGAGTAACTTGAGCGTTGTCCCTACTAGCCCAGAAATCGCAAAATTTATTAGGCGACATAGAAAATATAAAAAAATGCTCCCTGTTGGCATTAGAATATAAATGAATAAAAAAAAACCGAAACTTTTAAGTTTCGGTTTTTTTTTGGTTACTCTCATATGTATTGTTCTGTATAATAACAAACAACATCTTCATTGTTTGAATTTTGTGTTTCCGTTTTCAATATAAATCTCTCATCATCATAATTAGAAACCAGAATTTTATCTATTGTTTATTTAAGACATCAACAAGGTAAGTACAACTAAAATTAAAGTTGATATAAGTAATTTTCTCATTTTAAATATTTGAATTTCAGTTAAAAACAAGTAAATGTAATCTAAGAAAAACACTGTACAAACTTTTCTTTTATTCTACGGAAATAAAACGTTGAACGCATTTTATTCAACGTCAAAATCATTTATTTTAAAACTTCCGAAGAAAAAAATTACTAATTTTTAAAACCCTCAGGTACGAATAGTTTACAAACTAATTTTAAACCACAACTTTTTTTAGTCATAATTACATCTAAACTTCTATAGGCATAGAAATCTAATTATATTTACTTGTTTATATTAAGAGTTGGAAAATTCATATAAAAGTCACATATTTTGCATTCTATTGGCTTTTTCTTCTTTTAAAACCTATAACCAACATACCTATGTCTAAAGCAGAAGCAAGAATACAAGAGGTCATTTCTTTTTTTAAAAATAAAGATCTGGTTCTTGGCTATCGCAAATTAATGGATTGCGTGATTGATACACAAGACCTTGATTTGTACCGTGAGGTGATTGATTTAACCGATTGGAAAGAGAAATTCCCAGAAAAAGAACCAGAACTCATTGAGCGATCATTGGTTATTTTAGAACGGGTCTCGAAAATCCCAATCATAGAATACAATACCAATAACCCTGTAGTTGTGGGCAGCAATTTGATAAAGAGTTATGGTTACAACAGGTTTAAATTGGGACCGATTTCAGTAAAAATACATAAAGGTGAAGTTTATGGTTTGGTTGGCGAAAACGGGAATGGAAAAACCACCTTACTGCGCGTTCTAGCTAAAGAAATAAAATATAATGAAGGTAATTTAGATTTTAGATTTGACACGCCTTACGACTCAGATTATGATTTGAGAACAAATTTGGTTTACATACCGCAAAGAACCCAAAAATGGTATGGAAGCTTAAAGGATAACCTCAAATTTGTGTTGTCCAACTACGGGATCGCACCAGAAGAAAATGAAACCAGAGTGCTCATGATGATTGCTCGCTTTGGTCTATGGAATTACAAACACCTTAAATGGAGTGAACTCTCGTCTGGTTACAAAATGCGTTTTGAACTTGCCCGCACATTACTTCGCCAGCCAGAATTATTACTCCTTGATGAGCCATTGGCAAATTTAGATGTATTGGCACAGCAGGTGATCTTAGAGGATTTAAAATCTATCTGCAATTCTATAAATAACCCAATTGCACTTATTTTAAGTTCGCAGCAATTGTATGAGGTTGAGAAAATTTCCGATAAGGTGATTTACTTAAAAGATGGTCAATATAAAGATAACAAACAAGTTGTCACCGATGAGGATAATCACCTCATTGTTGAAATTGATTGTGAAGCTAAACGCGAAGAGCTATTGACTATTTTTGAAAGTCTAAACCTGGAAAAACTAATTTATAATGGCGGAATTTATGTGTGTTATTTCAAAGAAAGCACCGCATTTTCTTCGGTTTTAGAGTCGCTTGGTAAACATAAAATAGATGTTACCTATACGAGAAATATCACAAAATCTACAAGACGATTCTTCGTTTCTTAATCTCACTTCACAATGAAAAAATTTATATATAAAACCAACCAATACTTACTTGAACGCTACCCAACAATTTGGAACACCAAATTGGTATGGATGCTCTCAATAGCGTTAGTACTTCACCTTATCTTTTTTGTGTTTGGTTTATTTACTTTGGTTAATCCTAAAATGTTACAAGATAGCAATGTAGAATATATCTTTTTTGAAAATGGATCTATATTCTTATCTATAGTCATATCTATACTACTTGTCGTTGCGTGGCTCATTAATATGTTTAAAAACAATGGGGTTAAAAACTTTTATCCATCATCGAGATTAAAATTATTTGGTCAGTTTTTTCAATACCTCATCATCATTTTTAGCTGTACAACTTTTTATTTATCGTATCAATATGGGATGAAAACCTATATTTCGGCTACGTATTCTAACGAACAGATTACCAATGAAATTAAGATTGCTAACGATGCTGCTTTGTTTCTTTCAGAAAACATAACAGATTATACGCTAAACCAGCGCAGGTTTCCAAAACCCTTTTACGAACTGTATTGCGAGGATAACTCAAAATTTATAGATTATGATAAACCTTATCTTTCTTTTGAGGATGAAGACTACCAATATTATTCACTGCGCACTGTAGAAACCAAAATAGGAGAGCCTTACAATACGCAAATTATACCTCAGCAACAGTCTTATGATGGCTCAACAAATACTGGATACGTATTTAGCAAAACAACCGATTCCCTAAGAATTTACTTTTTCAAGGATTCGGTCATTAACATGAATGCCTATATAAAAACGCCTTATCCAACTTACTATAATATGTCATCTACTTTTTATAAGTCTAAAAATGACAAGATTATAGAAGAGCCTTATGATTACAATTATAATGACTACGAAGAGTATGATTATAGTTACAACCGATCATTCTCTACAAGGCACCAGTTTAGAAACCAACGTAATTACGAACTTTTAGAGCGCAATGACAGAAATGAAATCAAAACACTGCTGGCTGACTTTTTAAAGATTTCCGACAATTATAAAATCAACCATAACCTAACAACAAATGAGTGGTTGGATTTAGTGTATCATCCCACAAATTTTGAAGTCAGAAACTTTATCAGAGACACGCCAAAAGCTAAACATGACTATAACAGTCGTGTTAATGTTGATAGAACTAAAACCGAAGAATTTTTCTACAACCGTCTCACAGATTACCATTATCAAAACAGAGCCCTTAGCAATGTCTTTGAAAATATTGAAAGCATAAAAGCAAGTGATCCAGCCGAAGGCATCCACATATTTATTTGGATCGCATTCTTTTTTGCTGCCCTCATCTTCATATTTAGAATTTCGGGACTTAAAGAATTACTTTTCAGCATCATAATCGTTGGAGTACTAACGTTGGTCATATCGTTGTTCACAGCTTTAATTTTTTATTTAGCGGGAGGCAGTGATGATGTAGTCATGTACTTTATTATCTATTTTATCTTTACTTTGGCTACGATCATATTATTGATACCTATACTTTTTTACAAGAGCATAAAAAAATTAATCGTATCCATTTGTGTAAACATCTCAATAGTTGGGTTTTCACTTTATCTACTACTTATATTGGGAATTATAACCATGCACCAAAGTGATGCTTGTCGTGCAGATCCAAATTATTATGATACCTATCGTAGTTGCGACACCGTATTTGATATTTTTGAATTTGGTTGGAGCTGGATATTATTTTTCTCCGGAATTATTTTCATATTCTTCTTCACAAAAGTGATCAAAAACTGGAAAGCACTTCCCGAAGGTTAATTTTTATGGAACAACATCTCAAAAACATATCAATACTTATTTTAGGCCTCGTTTTATATTCCTGCGGAAATGAAACAACAACCAATAAAGACCATCTTGTTTTTAGGTACAACGAACATAAAAACATTGGCTCGCTAGATCCTGCCTTTGCTAAGGACAATGCAGATATCTGGGCAATCAACCAATTGTTCAATGGGCTGGTGCAAATGGATGAAGAGCTCAACGTCCAGCCTTGTATTGCCAAGGATTGGACGATTTCCGAAGATGCACTCACCTACTCCTTTACGCTTCGTGATGATGTAGAATTCCATAAACATAATCTCTTCGGAAAAGACTCCACGCGACATGTAACCGCTTCAGATTTTGAATACAGTCTCAACCGATTGCTGGATAAAAAAATAGCATCTCCCGGAAGTTGGACGCTCAATAAAGTAGACTCCTTTAAAGCCATAAACGACACCCTTTTTGAAATCAAACTAAAACAAGCGTTTCCAGCTTTTTTGGGTCTTTTGACCATGAAATACTGTTCGGTAGTGCCAAAGGAAATCGTGGAGCACTATAAAAGTGATTTTAGAGCAAACCCAATTGGTACAGGACCGTTCAAGTTTAAACGATGGGAAGAGAACTTAAAGCTCGTTTTCCGAAGAAATAATAATTATTTTGAAACCGACAATTCTGGTAAACAATTACCATATCTCGAAGCAGTTGCCATCACATTTTTACCAGATAAGCAGAGTGAATTTTTACAGTTTGCGCAGGGCAACATTGATTTTGTTTCTGGATTGGATGCCTCATATAAAGATGAGATTTTAACTGCCACAGGGAAGCTTCGTGAGTTTTATGCTGCAGATGTTAACATGATTCGCGGTCCATATTTAAATACTGAGTATCTCGCCTTTTTTATGGATTCCAGCATTCCTGAAATGCAATCGCAAACCTTACGTCAAGCCATAAATTACGGGTTTGATAAACAAAAAATGATGACCTATTTACGAAACGGTATTGGAATTCCTGCTCATGGTGGATTTATCCCAAAAGGTTTACCTGGTTACAATGCGAATATAGGTTTTAGATTTGAGCCAGAAAAAGCAAAAGATTTGGTGCAAGAATTTAAAACCGAGACGGGAATCCAAAATCCTGAGATCACCATTACCACAACCAGTAATTATTTGAGTTTTTGTGAATATATCCAGAGAGAGCTACAAAAAGTTGGGATTACAGTAAATGTAGATGTCATACCTGCAGCAACTTTAAAAGAGGCCAAAGCCAATGGTAAATTAGACATGTTTAGAGCTAGTTGGGTGGCAGATTATCCAGATGCTGAAAATTATTTATCGCTGTACTACAGCAAAAACTTTGCAGCAAATGGACCTAACTACACTCATTTTAAAAGTAATCAGTTTGATGATTGGTACCAAGAAGCATTTACCATTACAAATCCAAAAAAACGAGAAGCACTTTATACTAAAATGGACAGCTTAGTGATGTCAAAAACGCCAATTGTTACTTTATTTTATGATGAAGTGGTTCGTTTTACTAGAAAAGATGTTTCTGGCTTAGGGATTAATCCTATTAATTTATTGGATTTAAAACGTGTTTCAAAAAATTAAATTTTCAGATTATTGTTTTCTCTTAACAATCCTAAAACAATTAAATACTGGGCAACTCCGTAAAAGAACATTGTAAATATGTCCTGATTTGTAAAATGATGATAAAACGAGCTTAAAACCGAAGAGGTATCTGCAATTAAAAATAATAGCATACCAATGATAACCAAAAGATAACTTTGTTTGTTCACAGCTTTTTTTCTCAATAGAGCAAATTGAAATGCCAAAAGTGTTACGAATAAAAATATGAGTATTGGTATCAAGAAATCTCCCATATTCTCCATTGTTAAATTTAAAATAATAAACATATAAATAAGGTAAATTCCAACTAAGGGGAATACAAAGGACAAGTCAAAATCACTATTATTGGAAAATCTACATGCGTAAAATATTTTACCTATTATAAAAAACAAACTTCCTACATATAGTATTGTAATTCCCGTCTTGAAAAGCATAATTGAGTTCGCTATAAAAAAACAGAATAAGCCTAAAAGAGTAAATAGATATTTTAATCGTTTTGATTTCCTTTCGTTAACTACATAAAACAATATTAATATGAGCATTAATAAGGGCTTTGTGATGAACCTGAGCGCATCACATCCGCTCCAAATCATGAAACATAAGTCTAAAATCAATATACTAAAGTATAGTATTGAGACATTTAAAACGTTATAAAATGTACGTTTAAACACAAGATTGGTTAGATTAGTTGGCTATTTTTTTTAAAAGGATTTACTCTAAAGTAAAAAAGTAAATATCATCATCACCTTTTCCTTTAGGTCGTCTTGATGAAAAATAACCTTTAGTACCATCTTCATTTACGATATAGCAAAAATCATCGCTTCTACTATTAATTGGTTCTGGCAACAGTTTTGGCTCAGTTGTATCTGGGTCACCATTTAAGTCATAACTATACACGTCCAAACCACCAACACCTCCAGCACGATCTGAAGAGAAATATAATACATTCTCATTGCTAATAAATGGAAACATATCCTTTCTAGGTGAATTTATTTTTTTACCAAGATTAACCACCTCACCATATTCATCATTACCTAATATTTTTACTTTAAAAATATCGGTTTGCCCATGAGCTCCATCTGCATTTGATGTAAAATACAAAGTAGAACCATCTGGTCCTAAAGTAGCGTGACCGTAATTATAACTTGGTTTACAAAAAGGTAAAGGCTCAAAGTTGGTCCAACCAACACCTTCTTTATATTCTCCTCTTTGAATATTTAGATTTATCGATTTTTGCTTACGTTTATACGATTTACCACGTTTCATAAAATTAGTGGTAATGTACATGTACTTGCCATCCTTGCTAAAACCTGCACTTGATGTATTGAATACAAATTTCTCAGATTTATTGAATTGTTTTGGGTTGATGATTTCGCCATCGTCGGTCATTTCTCCCTCAAACATCGTAAAGATCAAACGCTTGTCATTATCTAATCTTGCTCTATTTCTATCATCGAGCATGTACGATGTGTAGTATACTTTGTCTCCTTTATAAAACACAACACCATATTGACTTTTATCGTCGTTAAGCTCTAAGTTCTTGATTGTGTAGGTTTGGGCAAACCCAAAATTTAATGCCAATATTAAAATTAAAGGGCTAATAAACTTCATGTTATTTTTGATTTAGGGTTAATTTTTTCTCCATTTTTTTGTCTCTTCAAAGACGTGCTCTAATATTTGCTTATCTTCTTCGGAAAATTCAATGCCTCGACGTTTCATTACAACTTCTGCAACTTCAAACGCCTTGTTGGTTAAATATGTTGTAAAACCAGAACTTCCTCCCCAAGAAAAACTTGGAACGAAATTTCTAGGAAATCCGCTTCCGAAGATATTAGCACTCACCCCAACAACTGTACCAGTGTTAAACATCGTGTTGATCCCGCATTTGCTATGGTCTCCCATCATGAGTCCGCAAAATTGTAATCCGGTTTTCGCAAAACCTTCCGTTTGGTAATCCCATAGCCTTACTTCCGCATAATTGTTCTTAAGATTAGAGTTGTTGGTATCTGCTCCTAAATTACACCATTCTCCCAATACAGAATTTCCTAAAAACCCGTCATGACCTTTGTTGGAGTAGCCAAAAATCACCGAGTTATTGACTTCGCCACCAACCTTACTATGTGGTCCAACTGTTGTTGGTCCATAAATTTTGGCTCCTAATTTTAAAGTAGCATGCTCACACAAAGCAAACGGGCCTCTTATGATACTACCTTCCATAACTTCAGCATCTTTACCAATATAAATGGGACCACTACTGGCATTTAAAGTTGCGAACTCAAGTGTGGCACCTTCTTCTAAAAATATGTGTTCTGAGCCAAGAACATTATTTGAACTTGGTATTGGCTGTGAGGTTCTATCATGGGTTAACAAATCAAAATCTTCTTGGATCGCGTCTCCGTTTATAGCAAAAATATCCCAAGTATTCTCGATTTTTAAAATTGGCTCGTTAAACTCAATAGCGTTATATGTTTCAAAATCAACTTCTTCTTGAGTCTCTTTTGTAAAAAAAGCAATAACGTTTTCTCCTTGAAATATAGCTTGATTCTCTTTTAAACCTTTAATAGTTTCTACTAATTTTTTATTTGGCAAGTATGATGCGTTGATCATCACATTTTCATCAAGTTCCACCATTGGGTATTTGTTTGACAAATAATCTTCGGTTACTGTGGTTGTACTATACCCTAGATGTTTTTCCCATTTTTCTCTAATGGTTAGTATACCTACTCTAATATCTGCAACAGGTCTTGTAAATGTGAATGGTAACAAATTATTGCGGGACGGACCATCAAAAAGAATATAGTTCATAAAAATTAGAATTTAAAATTAGAAGTGTATTACTACGTTTTCAATTTCAATTATACCTCAAAAGTAGCTTAAATACAGAAAACAAAAAAGCCTTCGGAAAAAATCCTGAAGGCTCTATAACTATTTTAAATCTAAGTTTATTTTTTAAACTTAGCGTATTTGTTTTTGAATTTATCAATACGACCTGCTGTATCTACCAATTTAGACTTACCAGTGTAGTATGGGTGAGATGTTCTAGAAATTTCCAATTTAACTACTGGATATTCAACACCATCAACTTCAATTGTTTCATTTGTTTCAGCAGTAGATTTAGTTAAAAATACGTCTTCGTTAGACATGTCTTTAAATGCTACTAATCTATAATTTTCTGGATGTATTCCTTTTCTCATCTCTTTATGCTTTAAAATTCCTTACTATTTTGGAGGTGCAAATTTAAGTAATTTTTGTAAATTACCAATAAATTATTTCTTTTTTTATTCCGAAGAAATCTGTAACAATCAAAAACAAATCTATACTAATTAATCATATTAACTAATAATCAAATTAAATTTATGGAAACAAAACCAATTACAGCAGGAAAATTTGGAATTAATTACGGTGTTATTTTAGGAGTTGTTATGATTGCTATTTCGGTAGTAACTTATGTTACCGGTATGGCATTAGAGGGCGTGCAATGGCCAAATTATATTTATTATATCATTTTCCCAGTAACTATATTCTATGCAATTAGCAAGTTCAAGCAAAATAATGCAAATGTATTGACCGTTGGAAGTTCAATTAAGCTTGGTGTTATTATTGGTGTAATAAGTGCATTGGTATATATTGCTTATTTTTTGGTTTTTAACTATGTAATAGACCCAGAATTTATGACTCAAATGATGGAAGTTGCTCAAGACAATATGATAGAGCAAAATCCTGATATGTCACAGGATCAATTAGACCAATCATTAAAGTTTATGGAAATGTTTCAAAGTCCTGGTATTATAAGTGCTTTTTGGATTGGAATGAGCGCTCTTTTTGGACTTATCTGGTCTTTAATTGCTGGTTTAGTTATGAAAAGTAACTAAGCTTTAAACTTAAATAAAATCCCTATTTTTGAGGTATTTAATTTTCAAAATATATAAATGAATATATCAGTAGTCATACCACTACTTAACGAACAAGAATCATTAACAGAATTACACGATTGGATTGCAAAAGTCATGCAATCCAATCGTTTTTCATATGAAATCATCTTTATAGACGACGGTAGTACAGATGATTCTTGGTTAAAAATCATGACATTATCCCAAAAAGACGATAGCGTTAAAGGGATTCGGTTTTTAAAGAACTTCGGAAAATCACAAGCACTCCACGCAGGCTTTGCAAAAGCAGAAGGTGATGTCATCATCACCATGGATGCAGACCTACAGGACAACCCTGAAGAAATACCAGAATTATACAACATGATCGTAGTTGAGAAATACGATCTTGTTTCGGGATGGAAAAAGAAACGGTATGATTCTGTAATCTCAAAAAATCTGCCATCAAAATTATTTAATTGGGCAGCAAGAAAAACGTCTGGCGTTAAATTGAACGATTTCAACTGCGGGCTTAAAGCCTACAACAAAAACGTTGTGAAAAATATAGATGTTAATGGTGAGATGCATCGCTACATACCAGTACTTGCCAAAAATGCAGGATTTACAAATATTGGTGAGAAAGTAGTGCAGCACCAAGCTAGAAAATATGGCGAGACCAAATTTGGAATGGACCGGTTTATAAATGGCTTTTTAGATTTAATCACCATTTGGTTTATATCCCGTTTTGGTAGACGACCAATGCACCTTTTTGGCGCTTTAGGCGTAATCATGTTTGCAGTAGGTTTTATATTCGCAACCTATTTGGGAATAGATAAATTGTTCTTAAATAAAGTAGGTAGACTCATTACAGATAGACCACAGTTTTATATAGCATTAACCACAATGATCCTTGGATCTCAGTTTTTTATCGCAGGATTTTTAGGCGAAATTATATTACGAACAAAACAAGACAAAAATAGATACTTGATAAAACAAGAGCTTAATTTTTAAAATGCCACTCTAATTTATATCCACTTAACGATTCAAAATTATTGAATTCCGTATTTTTGTATCATAAAATTTTTCAAGATGACACATATTGAACCGCAACTTCTAAAAAGAGTCAACAATTGGTTAACACCTACTTTTGATCAAGAGACTCAAAGCAAAATAAAATACTTAATCGCCAACAACACAAAAAATCTTGAAGAAAGTTTTTATAAGGATCTTGAGTTTGGAACTGGTGGTATGAGAGGCATTATGGGAGTTGGCACGAACCGAATCAATAAATATACACTCGGTAAAAACACCCAGGGCTTAAGTAATTATATGAAAACTTATTTTCCTTCGGAAAATTTAAAAGTTGCCATTGCCTACGATTGCAGACATAACAGTAAGTCACTGGCAAAAGTAGTTGCCGATGTGTTTTCAGCAAACGGAATACACGTTTATCTTTTTGAAGACCTTCGTGCAACTCCAGAATTATCCTTCGCACTAAAATATTTAAACTGTCACTGTGGTATTGTACTCACAGCATCCCACAATCCACCAGAATATAACGGTTATAAGGTATATTGGCAAGATGGCGGACAATTGGTGCCACCACAAGATGCTGAGATCGTTGCAGAAATTAACCGCTTAGCATATGACGAAATAAAATTTGATGCTAATGAGGAGCATATTCAATACATAGGAAAAGATATTGATGACGTATTCATTAATGAATCTGTCAAAAATGGAAGTTTCAATACACCTTCCGAAGCAAAAGAAAATTTAAAAATTGTATTCACATCGCTTCATGGCACCTCAATTACTGCAATCCCAGAGACGTTAAAGCGTGCAGGTTATACCAACCTAAGCATTGTGGAAGAGCAACGTGAGCCAAATGGTGATTTTCCAACTGTTGAATCTCCAAACCCAGAAGAACCAGAGGCCCTTAAGATGGCCATAGAACTTGCCGATAAAATTGATGGAGATATCGTTATTGGTACAGATCCAGACTGTGACCGTTTAGGTGTTGCAGTGAGAAATCTTGAAAATCATCTGGAAATCCTTAACGGAAACCAAACGATGATTTTGATGACCGATTTTCTTTTAAAACAATGGAAAAAATCTGGAAAAATAAATGACAACCAGTTTGTAGGCTCAACAATTGTATCTACTCCTATGATGACGGTTCTCGCCAATGCTTACAATGTAGAATGTAAAATTGGTTTGACCGGTTTTAAATGGATTGCAAAAATGATCAAAGATTTTCCAAACATGGATTTTATTGGTGGTGGTGAAGAAAGTTTTGGATTTATGGTTGGCGATTTTGTAAGAGATAAAGATGCTGTAACCTCAACCCTTCTAGCTTGCGAAATTGCAGCCCAGGCAAAAGAAAATGGCAAAACCATGTACGAAGCGTTAATTGATTTATATGTTGAACATGGTTTCTATAAAGAACGCTTAATATCGCTCACCAAAAAAGGAATTGAAGGTGCGCAGGAAATCAAACAGATGATGATTGATGCTCGTGAAAACCCATTGACAGAAGTTAATGGATCTAAAGTGGTCAAAGTGGAAGATTATCAACTCTCTATCGAGAAAGATGTAGTCAATAACAAAGAAAACAAAATTGATATTCCAAAATCTAACGTATTGATTTATTATACTGAAGATGGAAGCAAAATCGCATTACGTCCAAGTGGTACAGAGCCTAAGATTAAATTTTACATCAGCGTTAATACCAAATTAGACAATGCGTCAGATTTTAAGGCTACGGAACAAAAATTGGATACACGAATAGATAATATCTTAAACGATATGAATCTCAACTAGATGAATTACTTAAAAAAAATAATGGTTTTTGCGTTACCATATAAACGCTACGCAATTTTAAATATATTTTTCAATATCCTTTACGCTCTTTTTGGCGCACTGTCATTTGTGGTGCTTATGCCGATGCTTAATATTTTATTTGGCGAAGATCAAGAAGTTATCAAAGAAAAACCCATTTTAAATGGTTTTGATAATATTGGAGAGTACCTCAAAGATTCACTTACCTATAACGTTCAATCTTATGCAAATGATGATAAATTAAGAGCGCTCACCTTTGTTATTATATTGGTGATCGCGGTCTTTTTACTCAAGAACATCTTTAACTATCTGGCTTTATATTTCGGGACATTTTTAAGAAACGGAATTCTAAAAGACCTAAGAGATACATTATATAAAAAAACCGTTGATCTACCGATGAGCTTCTTTTCAGAAAAGAGAAAAGGAGATTTAATCGCACGCGTATCTAATGATGTTAACGAAGTTCAAAATTCATTTTTATCGGTTTTAGAAATTATAGTAAGAGAGCCACTAAGCGTAATATTCTCTATTGTAATTATGCTTACCATAAGCCCGAAACTTACCATTTTCGTGTTTGTTTTTATACCAACTGCAGGTCTAATTATCTCTATGATTGCAAAAAAATTGAGGCAACAATCGGCAGATGTACAAATCGAGCAAGGCACTTTTCTTTCTATTTTAGAAGAAACCCTCAACGGATTAAAAATCATAAAAGGATTTAATGCGCAAAGGGAATTCAACTCAAAATTCACAGACAGTACAAAACGGTTTTTCGTCTTTTCAAATAAAATGATGAATCGCCAAAATATCGCTACGCCTTTAAGTGAATTTTTGGGCATCGTTACCATAGCATGCTTACTTTGGTTTGGAGGTCGTATGGTAATTGTTGACAAAACGCTACTCGCCTCATCCTTTATCGCTTTTATGGGATTAGCATATAATATTCTTACTCCAATAAAAGCTTTGAGTAAAGCAAACAATAATGTAAAGAGAGGTAACGCTGCAGCAGAGCGCGTTTTAGAGGTCATTGAAACGGTAAACCCATTAGAAGACAGACCAAATGCAATAAAAAAGGATACATTTTCTTCAGAAATTGGAATCAACAACATCTCCTTTAAATATGAAAATGATTTAGTTCTAAAAAACTATTCCATCAAAGTACCCAAAGGAAAAAGTGTCGCATTGGTAGGACAATCTGGTAGCGGAAAATCAACCATCGCCAATCTCATGATGCGATTTTACGATATCAATGATGGCAGTATCACTATAGATGGCAAAGACATTAGAGACCTTTCAAAAGACTCGTTAAGACAATTGATTGGTTTAGTTACACAAGACTCTATTTTGTTTAATGACTCTGTAAAAAACAATATTCTTTTAGGCAGACCAGATGCTACGGAAGATGAAATTATTGACGCCTTAAAAATAGCAAACGCCTGGGAGTTTGTAAAGGATCTGCCAAAAGGCATCCATTCAAATATTGGAGATTCTGGTGGTAAACTTTCTGGCGGACAAAAACAACGCCTCAGCATTGCGCGTGCAGTATTAAAGAATCCACCAATCATGATTCTCGACGAAGCAACCTCAGCACTTGATACTGAAAGTGAAAGGTTAGTACAAGACGCACTTGAGAATATGATGAAAAACAGAACCTCAATTGTCATTGCCCATCGCTTATCTACCATTCAAAATGCAGATGAGATTGTTGTTATGCAAAAAGGAGAAATAGCAGAGCGTGGCTCACACGATGAACTTCTAGTTAAAAACGGTGTCTATAGAAAATTGGTAGATATGCAAAGTTTTGATTAATTATAGATAAAGTTAAGATTTTCAAATTTCCGAAGAAAAGCACATTTTACGAAGAGAACATAAAATAGAAAAGGATGCTCCGTTAAGTCGCATCCTTTTCAGTTACATTACCACATTTGGGGAAAATGGTAATATTAAGTAGGTTAGGCTGAAACAAACATAATTTAAAAAAACGACCTAAACAAGAAAAATATGCATTTCATCGTCTTATTTTACTTTTAATCGATTAAATTAATTTTAATCAACTGTTTATCAATTAATTATGCCATTTATTATTTTTCATTAAACTTTCTGTAAATTCACAAGTCTAAATTAAAAAACAGATGTATTGGATCACGAACAGGATTTCATAAAAAAACTTACAAATCCAACCACAAAAGAACTTGCCTTTAAAGAACTCTTAAATCTTTATAAAGAGCGATTATATTGGCACATTCGGCATATTGTGAAATCTCATGACGATGCAGACGACGTGTTGCAAAACACGTTTATTAAAGTGCACAAAAACATCCATAAATTTAAAGGCGACAGTAAATTATATTCATGGATGTACCGTATTGCCACCAATGAATCCCTAACGCACCTCAATAAAAATGCAAAGCGTGCAAATTTTTCTTCGGAAGAACATCAGCAACAAGCCATTACAAACCTCAAAGCAGATGTCTATTTTGAAGGTGACGACATACAGCTAAAATTGCAACAAGCCATTGCAACATTGCCAGAGAAGCAGCAACTCGTTTTTAATATGCGCTATTTTGAGGAAATAAAATACAAGGATATGTCAGAGATTTTAGAAACGAGCGAAGGTTCACTAAAGGCCTCGTATCACATTGCTGTAAAAAAAATCGAAGCCCACTTGACCCAAGATTAAACTAATTTAATAAAAATTAGTCTTATAATAAATGATTAATATTTCTACGGAAAGTGAACATGAAACACAATAAATTAAATACAAAAAAAACTTCAGGATTTAAAATTCCGAAAGATTACTTTTCTCAATTGGAAGAGGAAATACTCAATGAAATAAGCTTAAAAAACAAAGCTGAAACTACCGGTTTTATAATTCCCGATAATTATTTTGAAACGCTTGACCAAGAAATAGCCAACAAATTAACAGCAGAGCATAACGCTAAAGTTTTCCCCTTGTTTAATTGGAAAAAAGTAATGTACGCTACCGCAATTGCTGCTTCTTTGGTTTTAATGTTCAATATCTTCTATAATACGTCAAACCCTGTCACTTTTGACTCATTGGAAACTGCTTCAATTGAAAATTATTTAGAGCAAGAAGATTACACGAGTTATGAATTATCTGAGTTTTTAACTGCGGAAGAATTAAACACAACAAGTTTTACAGATACTGAAATCTCTGAAGAAACCATTAAAGATTACCTTTTAGATCAATCTGATATAGAAGATTTAATAATACAATAATTACTATGAAAAAATTAGCAATAACACTCATATTCATTGCCATTACGATGAGTTCTTTTTCACAAGAAAATGAAAAAAGAGAGCGTATAAAAGCTTTAAAAATAGCGTTCATCACCGAGAAACTTGAACTCACGGAAAATGAAGCACAAAAATTCTGGCCAATTTACAATGCCTTTGAAGCAAACAATGAGGCGTTAAGAAAACAATCTCGTGAAAATCGTAAAAATGTTAGTTTGGAATCGATGAGTGATGCAGATGCAAAATCACTAATAGAAAAAATGCAGATTTTAGAAGAGAAAAAACTACAAATGAGAAAGCAATTTGCAGCAGATCTTATGGAAGTCATACCTGCTAAAAAAGTCATTTTACTTAAAATTTCCGAAGACGAATTCAACAAACGAATGTTTAACGAATTTAGAAAACGAAAATCCAGACAAAAAGGATAATTATTTTCTAAACTTAAGTTTAGCGATTCTCTTATTTCCTGCAGCATAAGCAGTGCTATCATTCAAAAACCGAATGGTATAAAAACCCTCGTCGCTTAAATGTGTCCATGAATTTCCTGCATCATTGGAATAATCGATACCCTTAAAACCAATAGCCACCAATTCTTGAGCGTTTGAGTTTGGCACATATTGCACACAGCTCCTGTAACCTGGAGATTGGTTTTGCGCAACGAGTTGCCATGTTTTACCACCATCTTTGGTTCTTATTTTATTGGCAGTACTATCTGCTGGTTTGGTGTAATCGCCACCAATGGCAAAACCATTTTTATTATCGTAAAAATCTATGGAATAAATGCCTTCGGTTTCTTTGGCTGCAACAATTGGTGTATTGTAGATTGTCCATGATAGTCCTTTATCATCTGAGTAATAAATTCGTCCTGTATTGGTTGCCACCCAAGTTTCATTCCCTATTATTGCAATATTAGTATCACTAGCTGCAAACGCACCTTCTCCTTCAATACCTTTTGGTAATTGGTCGCATCCTAATTTAGTCCATGTATTACCACCATCTCTTGTTATGATTACAGACAAACATCCATCTGTACTATCACCAATGGCGATGCCTTCTTGGTCGTTCCAAAATTCCATCGAGTCGTAGAATGCTTTTGGGTGATTGTCTTGGTATACTATAGTAATTGAATCTCTAACATTACTGATTATTCTCCCAGGCGACCCAATGCCTAGAGCATAGAAATTATTATTAACCAATGCTAAAGATCTAAAATTAATTTCTACAGAATCATTTATAGCAGAATACTGCTCTCGATAGAAAATTTCATTCATATTTCCAAAATATCCTAAGAAATCTTCAGTTGCCACAGAAATCCTTCCATTAGAAGAGGCGTAATTTACGACATCGCTACCATCAATTTTTGATAGTTCAATAGCTCTAACATTTAAAGTAGAGTCCTGCAACAAAATTTCAATATCCAGTTTTGAGAATCTATTTCCTGTCGACATTAGATTATTAGATTTATAACTTGGATGACAAATCAAGCCACAACCTAAAAAACTTATATTAAAAAATATAATCACTAAAATCATAGAAAACCTTCTCATATCATTCAAATTTAAGTATTCTATAAAAATAGAAAAGCTAAACAAATAAACTCACAATCAAATAAACAATTTAATGTACCTTTGCATCCTTAATTATTTTAAAACAAATTCAATTTTTGACAGTAGTTTTTAACTGCTCTTTGAAGACTGAATAATGAGTACTAAAAAAATGCGTTTACACAGAAATTTATGCTTTGCAGTCATCGACGGATTAACCTTAATCTTCAACGAAGGCAAGTATGCAGATAAAGTTATCCAACAACTCTTAAGACGAGACAAGCGTTGGGGAAGTCGAGATCGTGCTTTTGTCGCAGAAACCACTTACGATATTGTGAGATGGAAACGTTTATATGCTGAAATCGCAGAAGTCAAAGAACCGTTTGATAGAGAAAATCTATGGCGTATTTTTGCAGTGTGGGCGACACTTCGAGGTATCAAATTACCAGACTGGAAATATTTTGAAAACACACCTCAACGTAAAATTAAGGGACGTTTTGACGAGCTTTCACAAACCAGAAAATTCAAGGAATCTATTCCAGATTGGCTAGATCAACTGGGAGCAAAAGAACTCGGAGAATCTGTTTGGACAAAAGAAATAGCTGCTTTAAATGAACAAGCAGATGTAATCTTAAGAGTCAACACACTCAACACCACAAAAGAAAAATTACAGGCTTTGTTATTTGACGATGGTATTGAAACCGAAAGCATAAAAGGATACCCAAATGCCCTAAAACTAAAAGAGCGCGCTAATGTATTTCAAACCGAAGCTTTTAAAAACGGTTTCTTTGAAGTTCAAGATGCCTCATCTCAATTGGTTGCAGAATTTTTAGATGTAAAACCTGGTATGAGAGTCGTTGATGCATGTGCTGGCGCTGGAGGAAAAGCATTACATATCGCCACTTTAATGGAAAACAAAGGGCAAGTTATTGCTTTAGATATTTACGAAAACAAATTGCACGAACTTAAGAGAAGAGCAAAAAGAAATGGTGCTTTCAATATTGAAACTAGACCAATAGAATCTACTAAAGTCATTAAGAAATTATACGACAAAGCAGATCGCGTTCTAATTGATGCACCTTGTTCTGGTTTAGGCGTGCTACGTCGAAACCCCGATGCAAAGTGGAAATTACAATCAGAATTCATAGAAAACATAAAAAAAACACAGCAAGAAATTTTACAGCAATATTCTCGTATTGTAAAACCTGGTGGGCAATTAGTGTACGCAACCTGTTCGATTCTTCCTTCGGAAAATAAGAAACAAGTTGATACTTTTTTAACATCAGAAATGGGAAAAGAATTTACCTTTGTAAAAGATAAAAGTATTTTATCACATAAATCCGGTTATGACGGATTTTACATGGCACTTTTAGAAAAGAAAAATTAAAACTATGAAACACATTTACTTTATTATAGCAGTATGTTTTACTGCAACTTTATTTGCACAAGCTCCTGCTGGTTATTATAACTCTGCAACAGGCACCGGTTATACATTAAAAACCCAGCTTAAAGCAATCATTGACAATAACGACGATGGACTTTCAACAGAGTTCATTGCTCAAGATTTAGGATATGGGGCATTGTACGACACTTATGAAAACTCAGATGTTGATTTATACTATGAAAACAACGGTACATTACTAGACATGTATTCTGAAAGAGTGATTCAAAATCCAGATAACACAAGTACCAACTTACCAGATGCTTACGAATATACATACGGTGTAAACCAAGATGATGGTACTATGGGTACTGCAGAAGGTCAACGTTATAACAGAGAACATACCATCCCACAATCTTCATTTAGCAGTGCATCACCTATGCGTAATGATGCTCATTTCGTGATACCAACAGACAAATACGTTAACGCACAAAGAGGAAATTTACCATACGGTTTTGTAGATACGACCTTACAATTTGATGAATATTCAAATGGTACAAGACGAGGAGAAAACACAAATTCTGGCGTTGCTGCTGGATATTCTGGGGATGTTTTTGAACCTATCGATGAATTCAAGGGTGATATTGCTAGAATGTATTTCTTTTTTGTAACGCGCTACGAATCTCAAATCACTGGTTTTAACTATGTGATGTTTGATGGATCTGCAAATCAAGCAATCGACCAACCATTTTTAGACATTCTTTACAATTGGCATGTTAACGATCCTGTTTCACAAAGAGAATTAGATCGAAACAATGCGATTTTCAATCAACAGAACAATCGCAACCCTTTTATAGACAATCCTCAATTTGTTCTTGAAATTTGGCAAAACTCGTTATCTGTTGAAGAATTTCAAATTACAAATGCTGTTAAAATGTATCCAAATCCAGCATCTGGGAATTTCGTAAATATTGATTCTAACGAAGATTTAGTTGTAGAAATCTACAACATATTAGGAAAAAAAGTAAAAACCCAAAAGATAACATCAACGCATAAAAAGTTATCAATTTCTGAGTTAGCAAAAGGCGTTTATCTTGTAAAACTAAATTCAAGCATAGGCAGCATTACAAAAAAACTGATCAAGCAATAACCTTAACAATTAAAAAAATTTAGGAGTTAAAATTACTTAAAATGTTAAGTGGTTTTAACTCTTTTTTTTGGTTAATAAGACGTGAATAACTCCAAATTTTCATTTTTAAATAGCACTTAAAATATATCTAAAAAGCGTAAATTTGAACTTTCAAAAAAATACACCTAAATACGATATAATGATTCATTTCTTCGGAAACCAAAACAGCAAGGTATTTGCTGTTCAAGCAACAAAAGAATTATCAACTGAGACTATCTCAAAATTGATATGGTTATTTGGTAACCAACCTAAAATCGAACAATCCGCATTAGCGGATTTTTTTGTTGGTCCCAGAGCAGCAATGATTACACCTTGGAGTACCAATGCAGTTGAGATAACCCAAAATATGGGGATTGAGGGCATACTTCGTATTGAAGAATTCCAGGCTTGTAAAGAAGATTACAAAGGTTTTGACCCGATGATTTCAGAAAAATACAACGGTTTAAACCAAGAGTCTTTTACAATTAACATTCAACCAGAGCCAATTATTGAAATAGAAGATATTTCCGCATATAACCAAAAGGAAGGTCTATCCCTTAACGATGAGGAGATTGAATATTTAGAAGGTGTTTCTAAAAAAATCGAACGACCACTCACCGACTCCGAAGTTTTTGGATTTTCACAAGTAAACAGTGAGCATTGTCGTCACAAAATTTTCAATGGCACCTTTATTATCGATGGCGAGGAAAAGCCAAGTTCATTATTTAAAATGATTAAGGAAACGTCAAAACAAAATCCTAATGATATTGTTTCGGCTTATAAAGATAATGTTGCATTTGTAAAAGGACCAAGAGTTGAGCAATTTGCACCAAAACGTCCTGATGTTCCAGATTTTTACGAGAAAAAAGACTTTGAATCTGTAATCTCACTTAAGGCAGAAACCCATAATTTCCCAACTACTGTTGAGCCATTTAATGGCGCTGCAACAGGATCTGGAGGAGAAATTCGCGATAGACTCGCTGGTGGAAAAGGTTCGTTACCTCTAGCAGGAACAGCAGTTTATATGACTTCATATTCTCGATTGGAAGAAAATCGTCCTTGGGAACAAAAATTAAAAGCACGTCCTTGGTTATATCAAACGCCAATGGATATTTTGATAAAAGCAAGTAATGGAGCTTCAGATTTTGGAAATAAATTTGGACAACCTCTCATTTGCGGTTCTGTTCTTACTTTTGAGAATAAAGAAGATGATAGAACTTTAGCTTACGATAAAGTGATTATGCAAGCTGGCGGAATTGGTTATGGTAAATTTGATCAAGCCATAAAAGCGGTACCAGAAGCTGGAGATAAAATTGTAGTGCTTGGAGGTGAAAACTATAGAATTGGTATGGGTGGAGCTGCGGTTTCAAGTGCAGATACCGGAGAATTTTCTTCGGGCATTGAGCTTAATGCTGTTCAACGGTCAAACCCAGAAATGCAAAAACGTGCTGCAAATGTGGTGCGTGGCATGGTAGAAAGTGAAGAAAATCATATCATTTCCATTCACGATCATGGTGCTGGAGGCCATTTAAACTGCCTTAGTGAATTGATTGAAGATACAGGTGGACATATTGATTTAGACAAGCTTCCTATTGGTGACCCAACACTTTCTGACAAAGAGATTATTGGCAATGAATCGCAAGAACGCATGGGATTGCTCATTTCCGAAGAACATCTAGACCATATTAGTAAAATTGCAGAGCGAGAACGTTCTCCTATTTATACCGTCGGAAATGTAACCGATGACAACCATTTTAGCATTAAATCTAAAACCAAAGGCAACACACCTATGGATTTGGCGCTTGAAGACATGTTTGGCAGCTCTCCAAAAAAAATCATGAAAGACCATACTGTAACTAGAAATTACAGTGAAATCAATTATAACACCGATGATGTTTACGATTATCTGGATCAAGTTTTACAGCTAGAAGCTGTGGCGTGTAAAGATTGGTTAACGAATAAAGTAGATCGTTGTGTCAGCGGAAAAGTAGCAAAACAACAATGTGCAGGACCATTACAACTACCATTGAACAATGTTGGCGTAATGGCTTTAGATTACAATGGTAAAGAAGGTATTGCAACCTCTATTGGCCACTCACCTATTTCGGGTTTGATAAATCCCGAAGCTGGAAGTAGAAATAGTATTACTGAAGCATTGACCAATATCATTTGGGCTCCTTTAAAAGACGGATTAAAAAGCGTGTCATTATCTGCAAACTGGATGTGGCCTTGTAAGAACGAGGGTGAAGATGCTCGTTTATATGAGGCTGTAAAGGCAATCTCAGAGTTTTCTATAGATTTAGGAATCAATGTGCCAACAGGAAAGGATTCTCTATCCATGAAACAAAAGTACAAGGACGAAGAAGTGATTTCTCCCGGTACGGTAATTATTTCTGCAGCAGCGCATTGTAATGATGTTAAGAAAGTCGTTGAGCCTGTTCTTAACCGAAATGCAGGTGACATTTATTACATAAATCTTTCGCAAGATGCTTTCAAACTGGGTGGAAGCTCGTTTGCACAAATACGTAACAAAATAGGACATGATGTACCAAATGTACAAAGCGCGTCATATGTAAAAACTGTATTTGATACGATTCAAAATTTAATAAAAGACGAACAAATAATTGCTGGGCATGACGTTGCTTCTGGTGGGTTGATTACTACTTTACTGGAATTATGTTTTGCAGATACAAATTTAGGTGCTGAATTGGATCTAACCGCTTTACAAGAAAAAGATGCCATAAAATTGTTATTTTCTGAAAATGCGGGAATCGTTTTTCAAGCTAAGGATGTTTCCGTAGAAAAAATCCTTAAGGAAAACAATATCGAATTCCACAATATTGGAAAACCGACAAATAGTGATGTTCTAAGCATCATTAATGGCAATGAGGTGTTTACAATGACGGTTTCCAGATTACGAGATATGTGGTACAAAACTTCATATTTATTAGATCAAAAACAAACTGCAAATGGATTGGCTAAAGTGCGGTTTGAAAACTACGCCAAACAACCTTTAAAATATCATTTTCCTAAACATTTTACTGGAAAAATTGAAGATATCAAGAACGAAAACTTAACGTCCAGATTACAAGGCGTGAGCAAGTCGGAATCAAGAATTAGACCTAAGGCTGCAATACTTCGTGAAAAGGGCTCTAACTCTGAGCGTGAGATGGCAAATGCAATGTACTTGGCTGGTTTTGATGTTAAGGACGTGCATATGACCGATTTAATTTCGGGTCGTGAGACTTTGGAGGATATCCAGTTTTTGGGAGCTGTTGGTGGATTTTCAAACAGTGATGTACTGGGCTCTGCAAAAGGATGGGCTGGAGCAATAAAATATAATAAGAACGCCAACAAGGCTATTAAAAAATTCTTTGAAAGAGAGGATACACTTTCGGTTGGGATCTGTAATGGTTGCCAATTATTTATGGAATTGGATTTGATAAATCCTGAGCATGAAGCGCACGGAAAAATGTTACACAATGATTCTCACAAACACGAGAGTGGATTTACATCTGTAACGATACAAGAAAATAATTCGGTAATGCTTTCTACTTTGAAGGATGCGACTTTGGGAGTTTGGATCAGTCATGGCGAGGGTAAGTTTAGTCTTCCGCAGAAAGAAAACGAATACAACATTGTAGCAAAATATGGTTATGAAAGCTATCCTGCAAACCCAAATGGATCTGACTTTAATACAGCAATGTTATGTGACAAAACGGGTCGTCATTTGGTGATGATGCCACATATTGAGCGCTCTACTTTTCAATGGAACTGGGCAAATTATCCCGAAAACAGAAAGGATGAAGTCTCTCCCTGGATAGAAGCTTTTGTGAATGCAAGACTATGGGTTGAAAATAAAACGAAATAAAAAAAACTTCGTTTTAAATGGATTTTTAAGAATAATGTGTTAATTTGACTACATTAATTTTTATCCATGACCCTTAATTATTATGAAAATAATGTTCCTCATTTAATAGAGGAGTATTATCAATTTACGCTGTCTGAAAAAGTCATTCCTTTCAATTCTACAATTATTCCCATAGGGCTAACGCACATTACACATGCTTTCTACGGAAATCATAATGGGATGCTAAAGTCTGATCAAAAACCAGTAACTGGTACAATCCTAAGTGGTCAATTTGTTAGATCATATGAGTTTTTCAGCGAAACAAAAGCAAATTATTTTGGTATTAGCTTTCATCCAACTGCGCTATATAAAATTCTAAACACCGATATCTCAAAAATTAAAAACAAACATGTTTTGTTATCAAAGTTTCATCCAGAATTCGATACCAAAATCGATAAAGTTTTTGAAGATTATACAACGCCAGAGAAAATGGCTGAGTCACTAAATGTTTTTTTTTCTAATATAGAATTAACAACCAATGAGAATACAAAAACAATTGATAACGTTATTAACCTTATCAAATCAAAAGAAGGCTTATTAAATATAATTGACATTTTGGACCAAATTGAAATGTCACAAAAAACATTAGAAAATCAATTTAAAAAAATCGTTGGCTTAACTCCCGGTAAGTATATCAAACTTTATAGATTTTCAAATCTCATGCGCAAATATGAAAGTCAAGAAATTGATTTCAAAAAGCTAATTTTTATGTTTAATTATTATGACAGATCTCATTTTGCAAGGGACTTTAAATTGTTTATGAATGAAACGCCTAAATCTTACTTTAAAAATGATTACCCCTTAATTAAAGCTATATTAAAAAAATAGGCAGCTACGTTTTTTTACACAATTATTACGATCAAAATTTATAATTTTAACTTTAATTACAATCCTGAAAATTAAAAAAACTAAAAATTAAAAATCAATAATTGGTAGATGTACCATAAATTCAATTATAGAAGAGTAGTTTAGAGCAACTCCTTTTTTTTGCAATTTGAAATTCATTTTTATTTTCATACTTTGCAATACTACAATCTTATCAAATCATTTAATGACAGAAATAACCAGACTATTTGATTTTCCTTACCATCAATTAAAGCACCACAATCTTGATGCTGCTTTAGTCACAAAAAAAGATGGTAAATGGATAGAAACATCTACCCAAGAATACATAGACAAAGCCAATGCCATGAGTAGGGCTTTGCTAAAATTAGGAATTCAGAAAAATGATAAAATTGCAGTTATTTCAACTACAAATAGGACCGAATGGAATATCATGGACATCGGTATCCTACAATTAGGTGCTCAAAACATTCCAATATATCCAACAATTTCTGCGGAAGATTACGAATACGTTTTAAACCATAGTGAATCCATTTACTGCTTTGTTTCTGATAAAGAAGTCTATGATAAGGTCAAAAAAGTGCAGGCCAATACAAAAGTAAAAGAGGTCTATTCTTTTGAAGATATTAAAGGCTGTAAACCTTATTCCGAATTATTTGAACTCGGAAAAGACAAAAGCAATCAACCAGAAGTTGAAGCTAGAAAAGACGATGTTTTACCAGATGATTTAGCCACGATAATCTACACGTCTGGCACAACAGGCAGACCAAAAGGCGTTATGCTATCGCATAAAAATATAACCAGTAATGCATTGGATGCCTCACATAGATTACCAATCTCAGGCAAAGGCACAAGAATCTTAAGCTTTTTACCTATCTGTCATATTTTTGAACGTGTGTTGATTTACATATATCAATACGCAGGAACTACCATATATTTTGCAGAGTGCATTGATAAAATAGGTGATAATGCCAAAGAGATCAAGCCAAACTTAATGAGTGTTGTACCAAGATTACTTGAAAAAGTATATGATAAAATCATGCACAAAGGCGAAGAGCTATCAGGTATTAAGAAAGGATTATTCTATTGGGCTGTAAGACTGGGAGAGCAATGGCAGCCTTATGGAGCTAATGGCGCTTGGTATGAATTCAAACTAAAAATCGCCAATAAATTAATCTTTAGTAAATGGAGAGAAGCTTTAGGAGGTGAACTCTCAACAATGGTTTCTGGTAGCGCACCACTACAACCGCGATTATCCCGAGTATTTTGCGCAGCAGGCATGCAAGTCATGCAAGGTTATGGTCTTACCGAAACGTCTCCAGTAGTATCTGTAGAAATGTACAAAGACCACCATTTTAGAGTTGGTACAGTTGGCAAACCTATTAAAAACGTAGAAGTCAAAATTGCAGAAGATGGTGAAATCCTAATTAAAGGACCCAACGTCATGAAAGGCTATTATAAAGATCCAGAAAAAACCGATAGCGTAATGACCGGTGATTTCTTTCACACAGGAGACAAAGGAGAAGTCGATAGCGACGGTTTCTTAAAAATTACAGGTCGTAAAAAAGAGATGTTCAAAACCTCTGGAGGTAAATATGTAATTCCGCCACTTTTAGAGAATGACATGAAACAATCCCTTTTCATAGAGCAAATCATGGTCGTTGGAGAAAGCGAAAAGATGCCAGCAGCAATCATACAGCCAAACTTTGATTTTATTAGGGAATGGGCAAAACAAAAAGGAAAAAAGATAGGGGACTCAAATGCAGATATCGCTAATTCTGAGATAGTTATTGCCAGAATCCAGAAAGAGATCGATAAATATAATAAACACTTCGGAAAATGGGAACAAATCAAACGTTTTGAATTGACAGATGATGTTTGGTCCATTGAAGGTGGCCACCTCACTCCTACCATGAAAATGAAACGTGATATTATCAAAGGGATTTATCAAGATTTATATGATAAGATTTACAGAGAGTAAACCTATATTTCATTTTTCTTTGGAAATTTCATAATTCATAAAATTTCGATCAAAATAAAAATACTATGCATGCATAATTTTTTCTTAAATACTATGCATGCATAGTATTTTTTAGTATATTTGGATTCCTAATTTTAAATTTATGAAGGATAAGACCATTGATTACGTACTTAGAACCACATGGTTAGCAGTCAATAAAATGTACAACGAAGAAGCATCTCAATTTGGCACAACAATGGCTACGGGATTCGCACTGCTAAGTATTGATCCAGAAAATGGAACACCTTCAACATCTTTAGGCCCAAAAATGGGTATGGAAGCAACAAGCCTCTCAAGAACCTTAAAAACCATGGAAGAAAAAGGACTTATCATTCGTAAGCCAAACCCAGAAGATGGCAGAGGCGTTTTGATTTTCTTGACAGACTTTGGACGAGAAAAAAGAGCCTACTCTAAAGAAAAAGTATTGACCTTTAATGATACAATTAAAGCAAATGTTTCTTCGGAAGAACTTCAACACTTTTATAAAGTTTCCGAAGTCATTAATAATATGATTTCAAATAAACAGATATACAACCAAAAAGAACACATTCTAAAATAAGATGAGTAAACGTAGAATAAAAAAAATAGCCATTATTGGATCGGGAATTATGGGAAGCGGTATTGCTTGCCATTTCGCCAATATTGGTGTTGATGTTTTATTATTAGACATCATACCAAGAGAACTTAACGACAAAGAAAAAGCCAAAGGCCTAACTTTAGAAGATGAAGTGGTTAGAAATAGATTGGTAAATGATGCACTTGCTGCATCCATAAAATCTAAACCTGCACCACTCTACCGTGATTCTTTCGCAAATCGTATCACTACAGGAAATCTCGAAGATGATATCTCAAAAGTGAAGGATGTGGATTGGATCATGGAAGTCGTAGTTGAAAGATTAGACATTAAAAAACAAGTGTTTGAAAAGCTTGAAAAGCATAGAACACCAGGTACATTAATTACATCCAATACGTCTGGGATTCCTATAAAATTCATGAGTGAGGGACGTAGTGACGATTTCCAGAAACATTTCTGCGGAACGCACTTTTTTAATCCTGCACGATACTTAAAATTATTTGAAATCATTCCTGGTCCAAAAACAGACCAAGAGGTTTTGGATTTCTTAAATGAATATGGAGAGAAATTCTTAGGTAAAACCTCAGTAATTGCTAAAGACACACCTGCATTTATTGGAAACCGAATCGGTATTTTCAGTATCATGAGTTTATTTCATGCTGTTAAAGATTTGGATTTAACCATAGAAGAGGTCGATAAATTATCGGGTCCTGTTATTGGTCGTCCAAAATCGGCAACTTTTAGAACAGTTGACGTTGTTGGCTTAGATACTTTAGTTCACGTTGCAAACGGGATTAAAGAAAACTGCCCTAAAGATGAACGCAACGAATTGTTTGTCTTGCCAGACTTCATCAATACTATGATGGAAAATAAATGGTTGGGTAGCAAAACCGGACAAGGATTCTATAAAAAAGTTAGAAAAGACGATGGTTCTTCGGAAATTTTATCTCTAGACTTAAATTCTCTTGAATACAGAGAAGCAAAACGTGCAAAATTTGCAACCTTAGAATTAACCAAAACGGTTGATAAAGTTGTAGATCGATTCAAGATTTTAGTAAAAGGAAAAGATAAAGCTGGAGAGTTTTATAGAAAGAGCTTTTCTTCATTATTTGCATACGTTTCAAATCGTATTCCAGAAATCACAGATGATCTTTACAAGATTGATGATGCAATGAAAGCTGGTTTTGGTTGGGAACATGGACCTTTCCAGATTTGGGACGCTATTGGTGTAGAAAAAGGAATTGAAATGATGAAAGCCGAAGGTTTCGAACCTAATGAGTGGGTAAACCAAATGCTCGCTTCAGGGAGTTCATCTTTTTATACTGTGAAAGATGGCGCAACCTATGCGTATGACATTCCGAAGAAAAAACATGAAAAAATCCCAGGTCAAGATAGCTTTATCATATTGGATAATATTCGTAAAACTTCCGAAGTATTTAAAAATTCTGGAGTTGTTATTGAAGATTTAGGTGATGGTATCCTTAACGTTGAATTTCAATCTAAAATGAATACGATTGGAGGTGATGTCTTAGCAGGATTGAATAAAGGTATTGATTTAGCTGAAAAAGATTTCGCAGGATTGGTTGTTGGTAACCAAGCTGCTAACTTCTCGGTTGGAGCCAATATTGGTATGATCTTTATGATGGCTGCAGAGCAAGAATATGATGAGCTCAATGCAGCAATTAAATATTTTCAAGATACGATGATGCGTATGCGTTATTCCTCAATCCCAACAGTAGCAGCACCTCACGGTATGTCACTAGGTGGTGGATGTGAATTATCAATGCATGCAGATAAAGTAGTTGCAGCAGCAGAAACTTATATTGGACTCGTTGAGTTTGGTGTAGGTGTAATACCTGGCGGTGGAGGTTCTAAAGAAATGGCCTTAAGAGCATCTGATACATTCAAAAAAGGAGATGTGCAACTCAATACACTACAAGAATATTTCTTGACTATTGGGATGGCTAAAGTAGCAACTTCTGCATATGAAGCTTTCGATTTAGGGATTCTTCAAAAAGGAAAAGATATTGTCGTTGTCAATAAAGACATGCAAATCGCAGTTGCAAAACAACACGCCAAATTAATGGCAGATATGGGCTATACGCAACCAGTTCACAGAAAAGATGTTCTAGTTTTAGGTAAACAAGCCTTAGGGATGTTTCTAGTAGGAACTGATTCTATGGAAGATAGCAACTACATTTCTGAGCATGACATGAAGATTGCCAACAAATTAGCCTACGTAATGGCTGGTGGAGATTTATCTGAACCAACCAAAGTAAGTGAGCAATACTTATTGGATCTAGAACGTGAAGCATTCTTGAGTTTATGTACAGAACGTAAAACTTTAGAAAGAATCCAGCACATGTTAACCAAAGGAAAACCTTTAAGAAACTAAGAAAGATGAAACAAGCATATATAGTAAAAGCATATAGAACCGCAGTTGGTAAAGCACCAAAAGGCGTGTTCCGTTTTAAAAGAACAGATGAATTAGCTGCTGAAACCATTCAGCACATGATGAAAGAACTTCCAGATTTTGATAAAAAACGTATTGACGATGTTATCGTTGGTAATGCAATGCCCGAAGGTTCCCAAGGATTAAACATGGCACGATTTATTTCACTTATTGGATTGAATAGTGTAGATGTTCCTGGTGTAACAGTAAATCGTTTTTGTGCATCAGGTATTGAAACCATTGGTATTGCAGCTGCAAAAATTCAAGCGGGAATGGCAGATTGTATTATTGCTGGTGGAGCAGAAAGCATGAGTAGTGTTCCAATGACAGGTTTTAAACCAGAATTAAATTACGATACCGTAAAATCTGGTCACGAAGATTATTATTGGGGAATGGGAAATACTGCGGAAGCGGTTGCAAAACAATTCAATGTATCTCGTGAAGATCAAGACGAGTTCGCTTACAACTCTCACATGAAAGCTTTAAAAGCGCAAGCTGAGAATCGTTTTCAAGATCAAATTGTACCAATTACAGTAGATGAGACGTATGTGGATTCTAAGGGAAAGAAAGCAACAAAATCTTACACAGTAACTAAAGATGAAGGTCCTCGTGCAGGAACAAGTCTAGAGGTTTTAGGAAAATTGAGACCTGTTTTTGCTGCTGGCGGAAGCGTTACAGCTGGTAACTCATCACAAATGAGTGATGGAGCAGCATTTGTAATGATTATGAGCGAAGAGATGGTAAAAGAATTAAATCTAAAACCAATTGCTCGTTTAGTGAATTATGCTGCAGCAGGTGTTGAGCCAAGAATTATGGGTATTGGTCCTGTAAAGGCAATTCCGAAGGCATTAAAACAAGCAGGTTTAAAGCAATCAGATTTAGAATTAATTGAATTGAACGAGGCTTTTGCTTCACAATCACTGGCTGTAATTAGAGAATTGGATCTAAATCCCGATATCATTAATGTAAATGGTGGAGCGATTGCATTAGGGCATCCATTGGGCTGTACTGGTTCAAAATTATCTGTACAGTTATTTGATGAAATGCGCAAGCGTGACATGAAAGGTAAATATGGAGCTGTTACCATGTGTGTTGGTACTGGCCAAGGTGCATGTGGAATATTTGAATTTTTAAACTAATAAAAGAACTTAATACAAAATTATAAAATGGCAGAGTTAGAAAAAGATATCCTACGCGGAGGTCAATTCTTAGTGAAAGAAACAAATTGCGAGGATGTATTTACTCCTGAAGATTTTTCAGAAGAGCAACAGATGATGAAAGCATCTGTAATGGAATTCAACGAAAGAGAAATCATCGCACACAAACCAAGATTTGAAGCTCGAGATTTTGCATTAACCGAAGAGGTAATGCGTAAGGCTGGTGAAATGGGATTTTTGGGTGTTGCAGTACCAGAGGATTATGAAGGTTTGGGAATGGGTTTTGTTTCTACTTGCTTAACATGTGATTACATTTCTTCAGGCACAGGTTCTTTCAGTACCGCTTTTGGTGCACATACAGGAATTGGCACCATGCCTATTACACTTTACGGTACAGAAGAGCAAAAGCAAAAATACGTCCCTAAATTAGCAACTGGAGAATGGTTTGGAGCATATTGCTTAACAGAACCTGGAGCAGGATCTGATGCGAACTCAGGAAAAACAGTTGCAGAAATTTCTGCAGATGGAAAGTCTTACAAAATCAACGGACAAAAAATGTGGATCTCAAACGCAGGTTTTTGTAGTTTGATGATTGTTTTTGCTCGTATTGAAAATGATAAAAATATTACTGGTTTCATTGTTGAATATGACAAAGAAAATCCAAACGGGATTACAATGGGAGAAGAAGAGCACAAATTAGGTATTCGTGCTTCTTCAACACGTCAAGTATTTTTTAACGATACTGTTGTTCCTGTTGAAAATATGTTAGCTGGTCGTGGTGAAGGATTTAAAATTGCGATGAACGCCTTAAATGTTGGACGTATTAAATTAGCTGCAGCTTGCTTAGATTCTCAACGTAGAATACTAACGACTGCTGTAACTTATGCCAACGAGCGTAAACAGTTTAAAACACCTATTGCAGATTTTGGTGCTATCAAAACCAAGTTGGCCGAAATGGCTGCAAGCGCATATGCTGGTGAATCTGCAACTTACAGAGCTGCTAAAAATATTGAAGATCGTATTGCATTACGTCAAGAATCGGGTAATTCTCATCAAGAAGCAGAACTTAAAGGTGTAGAGGAATATGCGATTGAATGTTCTATTCTGAAAGTAGCTGTTTCTGAAGATGTACAAAATTGTGCAGATGAAGGCATCCAAATTTTTGGTGGTATGGGATTCTCAGAAGAAACTCCAATGGAAGCTGCTTGGAGAGATGCTCGTATTGCCAGAATCTATGAAGGCACTAACGAAATCAATAGAATGTTGGCTGTTGGGATGTTGGTTAAGAAAGCAATGAAAGGCCATGTTGATTTATTAGGTCCTGCGCAAGCGGTACAGGATGAGTTAATGGGAATACCTTCTTTTGATACGCCAGATTATTCTGAGTTGTTTTCCGAAGAAAAAGAAATGATCAAGAAATTGAAAAAGACGTTCTTAATGGTAGCTGGAGGTGCGGTTCAAAAATATGGACAAAATCTTGAAGACCACCAACAATTGTTGATTGCTGCTGCAGACATCTTGATTGAAATCTACATGGCAGAATCTGCAATTTTAAGAACTGAAAAAAATGTGAAGCGTACCAGCGAGAAAGAGCAATCTGCTCAAATAGCTATGGCTAAATTATACCTATACCACGCTGTAGACATCGTTGAAGAAAAAGGAAAGGAAAGTATAATTTCTTTTGCTGAAGGTGATGAGCAACGAATGATGCTAATGGGACTTAAACGTTTTACAAAATATGCTAACTATCCAGATATCGTAGATTTACGAATTGAGATTGCTGAGAAAGTGAAGGAAGAAGGTAAATATTGTTTTTAAAACATATAAAACCTAAAATAAAAAACAGGCAACTCAAAAATTGAATTGCCTGTTTTTTTATGTTTAAAATATTTTACTGCTTTTCGAATATCATTTGACCTTCGTGAAGACCATCACAATCTGTACCAGTAAAGTTCACAACTAGTGCATTATCAGATTCTCTAATAAAACCATCACCAGTGAATGTACCTGAACAATCAGTTATGATATCTTCTAAAAGAAATGAGGTGATCGTATTACCAGTTATAGACATTGTAATTGTACCATCATCATCGCCTTCGCTACAGCAACCTTCAAAACTATCAATAGCATACCAGCTACCTGTTAATATATTAGTATCAACAATCTCTAGACTAGCCGAAAATGCATAATCCGTAAAAGACGTAGTTGGTGTTACAGAATTCCATGTACCTACATAATCACCTTCTAATTCTGTTGAAATGGGTTGTACTTGATTATTATCATCATCACTGTTACATGATAGTAACGACAAAAATAATATTGAAACTAAACAAAGCGTAATACTTTTTAAATTTAAACTTTTCATATTTGTGGGATTTGCTATTATAGAGCCACAAAGGTAGTTTAATTTCAAGTCCATTATTAACAGAATAGGAGATATCTTTAACTCTATATATACGATTATAAAAAAAATTAATTTCTTATCTCTAACAAAGCGTCATAAATGGATTTTGCGATTTCAATTTGTTTAGTTTCATCTGTAAGTATGGCTCTATCCTCTTCATTAGTTAAGAAGCCTAATTCTAATATAATTCCGGGGACTGTAGGCGTGTTTTTCAGCAGAAAGAGATTAGCAGTTTTCACCCCTCTACTCTTAAAATGATTCAATTGATGTTCAATTAAAATTTCAGAAAAAAGCAGACTGGATTCCTCATTTTGGTCATTTACATCATAATAAGCTTCAATACCATTTGCCAATTTATCACTGCTTTCATTGCAATGTAAACCCAAAAATTAATATGCAAATCAATCATAAAATTTCTATCTTTCAAGAAACTAATAATTATGCGTTATTATCTCACACTTTTCTGTTTTTTACCATTTTCACTATTAGCCCAAACCAATACAGAAATTTTCTTGTATGATGTAGAAATAAATGCTTCAAAAATTGAAGTAAAGAATGGTAAAAACATATCCAATAATGTTGACTATGACAATCAACCATCCTTTATAGATGCTAACAATATTCTCTTTGCAACCACTAGAAATGGACAAACAGATATTGCAAATTATAATCTCCCTGAAAATAAAATCACCTTTATAAATACTTCGGAAGGAGGCGAGTACACACCTTTAAAAATTCCGCAGAAAAAAAATATTTCAGCAGTGAGACTGGATCCAGATGGAAAGCAGCGTTTATATAGTTATGATGCTGAAACTGGACAATCTACAGAACTTATTAAAGACTTGGTTGTTGCTTATTACACTTGGTATAATGAGGATATTGTAGTTTCTGCAGTGATTGAAGGTGAGCAGCTTAATCTATATACGTCCAATATAAAAAAGGGAACTAATAAAAAAATAGCATCAAATGTTGGTCGGTCTTTTCATAAAATTCCCGAAAGTAATTTGATAAGTTTCATTTCCAAAGAAAATGAAAAACAATGGCAAATAAAATCATTAAATCCCATCACGGGAAAAATTAGACTTATTGCCAATACAATTGCCAATGTTGAGGATATTTGCTGGTTAGATAAAAGCAATATTCTCTCTGGCAGTGAGAGTGAGCTTTACAAACTCAAATTGAGAGTTGATAATAATTGGAAATTGATTGCCGACTTAAGCAGTGATGGTATTTTAAAAATCACGCGCTTGGCTAAAAATAATGATGGTTCTCAACTTTTAATAGCAGGAGATATTAAATATATCCCAAAGCCAATAGAGCCAAAAATAGATCCCAATCAGCCTATAAGCGAAGAAGAGGCTTCTCTAGTTGTTGACAAGCATATTGAACCTTATAATACCAAACAACTTGATGCATTTGTAGATTCATTTAATGAAGGGGTCACGGTTAGTTTTTTCCCAGATGAAAAGTTATATGAAGGCAAAAGCAAACTTGAGGAGACATATAAGAACATTTTTGAGGAACACGAAAAGCTCAATATCAAAGTATTAAATCGAATTACCTTTAAAAATTTTGTGATTGATGAGGAACTTGCAATTATAAATAATATAACCAGACGACAGGCTACTATTTATGAAACAGATAGAAATGGCATCAATGCCATGACTTTTTTATCTACTTCTACAATTACCGAAAATCCTGAGACCATTGTTAATGATCAGCTAGAAAAGTACAATGAGAGAGACCTTAAGGCATTTATCAATACCTATTCTAAAAATGTAAAGCTATACACGTTTCCAAATATCTTAACTACGGATGGAAGGTCTGAACTCAAAAAAAGCTATGAGTCCTTTTTTAAAAACACACCAGATTTAAATGCTGAAATCGTTAATAGAATTATTCTTGGCAACATGGTTATCGATAAAGAAAGAGTAACAATGAACGGAGACATATTTTATGCTGTTGCCATATACGAGATTGAAAACGGATTAATAACTAAAGTAACTTTTATTCAATAGAATCTCATTTTAAGATAGTTGTTTTTTTTACTAAAGAATAATATAAGCATCAAATATCATATTTCTCATAAAAAACGAGTACATATTATTTATGTTTTAATTGAAATGACACCGTAATTTTTACTAAATTTATAGTTCACTTCCCTAAATTGATTAATTGCATTTAACCTCTAAACTAATGTATTATTCAACTATAAATGACTCTAAAATTCACGATTAAAGCGATTCAAAAATCGAGTAATCATTTTACTGTCGATAAAGGTAACTGTAACCTAAACTTGCGCTTTCTTTCCCTCACACCAAATAGGTTTATATGTATTAAACTGCTTTAAAAACAACATTATGAAATTGACCAAAGAGAAAAAAGATGTTGTTTTAAATGTATACCAAAAATGGCTCTATAGTTATCTAAATGGTGATGTTGCCACCTATGATAGTTATTTTGCAAGTGAATACCATTTTATTGGACCTACAAATGATGAAGAGTTTCTAAACCGAAAACATACCACTAACTTTTTCAAAAATACTGCGCAACAATTACCAGGAAAAACAGAGTTAAGAAATGACAACATTACTGTTGAGTCGTTTGGTGAACTCATTTTTATAACACATGTTTTCGATGCCTGGTTCTTAAATGCCAAAGAACGGAACTTTTACACCAGATATAGATTTTCATCTATTTTAAAGAAAAATGACGAAGATTGGCAATTTATATATCAGCACTTTTCTACACCAGATACTAAAGGAGACGTAATTACTAAAAACCAAGCATTACAAGAGACGATAAAAAAACAAAAAAATGAACTCAAATCTAAAAACCGAGAATTAGAAATCCAAGTCGCACTAGAAAAAGTGAGGAGCAGTACCATTGCGATGCAACATAGTGATGAATTAGAAGAAACATCTTTCTTATTAGATCAACAAGTAAGAGCCTTAGGTATTAAAACCTGGGGTTGCGCTTTTAATATTTATGGAGAGAATGAATCCACAGAATGGTTTGGAAATGAAGCAGGCGTTTTACATACTTATAAAGTCCCTCATGAAGGTGTATTTAAAGATTATTATCAAAGAGGTCAAAAAGGTGAATCATTATTTGTGAAGGAGTTTTCTGGAGAAGAATGTATTGCTCATTATGAGTTCATGAGCACACTTCCTGTAATAGGTGATGTTTTAAAAACCTTAAAAAAAACAAATAATGGTTTCCCAACATCCCAAATAGACCATGTCGTGTATTTTAAATATGGTTACCTCCTTTTTATTACAAGAGAAAATGTCCCTAAAGCACATAAAATCTTTAAACGGTTCGCAAAAGTCTTCGAGCAAACCTATACACGTTTTTTAGATCTCAAAAAAGCCGAAGCACAAACCAAGAAAGCCAAAATTGAGGCCTCTCTTGAAAAAATGAGAACGGTTGCTCTAAGCCTCACAAAGTCTGAAGACATGCTGGATATCGCCAAATGCCTCTACGAGCAATTACTAGAATTGGGCTTTAACGATATGCGAAATGCCATTATAGATATTCACAATGATGACGAAACGTTTTGGGATTATGATTATTCTCATGATATGTCAAGCGCTGTCACCTTATTTTCTTTCTATGGAGATCCCGTTATTGAACAGCAAATCAAAAAAGTACAATCGGGTAACGATGCCTTTTTTGAAATTGAATTAAAAGGTGAACAGTTAAAACAACTTATTGAAACACGACTGCGAAATGGCGAAAAAGACGATCCTCGGCTACATGAAATAGACCATCTTACTTATAATCTTTATTCCTTCGGAAATGGTGCCATTGGCATTTCAAACTTCGGAATATTAAGTGATGAACAAAAAGTAATTTTAAAAGAATTCCGGAATGTATTCACATTTGCCTACAAAAGATACACAGATCTTTCCCAAGCCGAAGCACAAGCGAGAGAAGCGAAAATTGAAGCGTCATTAGAAAAAGTAAGATCTGTCGCTCTTACTATGACAGAGTCTACCGATTTGTTGAACATCGCTAAAGCGCTGTATGAGCAATTAGTAGAACTTGGTTTTGACGATATTAGAAACGCTATCATTGATGTCAATAATGAGGATGAAGAAACATTTTTAGATTATGACTATTCACACGAAATGGGTGGCACCACTACCCTAATGTCTTATAGCGATGATCCCACGTTAGAAGAACAACTTCGCGTCATCGCCTCAACTACAGATGGGTATTCAGAATCGGTTTTAGAAGGACAACAACTACAGGATCTCATCAACATGCGCAGGAAAAATGGCGAACGAGAAGATCCACGCTTATTAAAGACCGATAGCGTTTCGTATATTTTATATGCCTTTGGTAACGGTGCAGTGGGCATCTCTAATTTTGGAATGCTAAGCAAAGATCAAAAGAATATTCTAGACCGTTTTCGTAATGTGTTCACATTTGCGTATCAACGTTTCAAGGATCTTCAAGTTAAAGAAGAGCAATCTGTAAAGCTTCTAGATGAAAAAATGCGCTTAGAAGAAACATTGACAAATCTTCAGCAAACCCAAGCGCAATTAATACAATCTGAAAAAATGGCGTCGCTTGGTGAGCTCACAGCAGGAATTGCTCATGAAATTCAAAATCCGTTGAATTTCGTCAATAATTTTGCTGAAGTCAGTCAAGAATTATTAGATGAAATGCTCGAAGAAATGGCAAACGGAAACATGGATGAAGTTAAAGGAATCATGACCGATGTCATCCAAAATCTCGAAAAAATAAACCACCATGGTAAACGTGCAGATGGTATTGTAAAGGGAATGTTACAGCACAGTCGTGCAAGTGGAGATCAAAAAGAACTAACCGATATTAACGACCTAACCGACGAATACTTCAGGTTGGCTTATCATGGACTGCGAGCAAAGGATAAAACATTTAACGCAAATCTCAAAACAGATTATGACAAGCTCATTAACAATATAAACATCGTACCGCAAGATATAGGGCGTGTTGTTCTTAACCTTTTTACAAATGCATTTTACGCAGTTAGTGAGAAAAGTTTGACATTAGATTCCGAAGCATATAAACCAACCGTTTCAGTAAGTACCAAAAAAATAAATAATGAGATATTGATTGTTGTTAGAGATAATGGCAATGGTATAGCAAAACATATTCTCGACAAAATATTTGAGCCATTTTTCACCACCAAGCCAACTGGCAAAGGCACGGGTTTAGGTTTAAGCATGAGTTACGATATTATTAAAGCACATGACGGAGATATTACTGTACTTTCTGAAAAAGACGAGTTTACAGAATTTACCATAAAACTACCTATCAATATAGACGCAAAATAAATGAAGTCAATACTAAAAATTACACGTTATTTTTTACAGCCACAATTAAAGATGAGTTGTTGTTTTCTAGTGCTTTGCTTCTTCACGACTATTGGTTTCTCTCAAGAGACAGCTTTAAAAAATGTAAATGAATTAGAGGTTTTGATTTCTAAAAACTCAGAAGAATTAAAAGGTCCTATAACAGATTCTCTCCAACTATATTCAAATTTACATCGCGCCTTAAAATTAGCTCAAAAAGAAAATAACAAAACGTATTTAGGAAGTGCTCAACGTCAATTGTCAACATGGCATAGTGGAAACGTTTCTATAGATTCTTCGGAATATTATCTCAAAAAAGCAACGACAACCTATCAAAATACCTCTCTCCATAATTTGGAAGCTGAAACCCACCTTCAGTTAGAAGACTTGTACAAACAAAGGGGTGACTATACAAAAGCCATGGCTGCCGACTTTAAAGCTTTGGCAATCTATGAAAATGAAGACAATTTAAACGGAATTGCCATATCTTACACCCGTTTATGCGATCTACTATACTATCAAGAAAAATATGCAGAAGGCATTGATTACTGCCAAAAAGCAATTGATATACAACAAACACTAAATGCACCAGAGGATTTATCAATTAGTCATCGCTACAAAGCTGATAACTTACTCATCTTAGAGCGTTATGACGAAGCGCTCGTTGAGATCAACAACTCTATCAATGTTTTAAAAGAAGCAGGTTTCCAAGACATAGACATTGCACCAAATTATAATACTCGTGGTAATATTTACAAGTACTTAGAACGCTATGACGAGGCATTAGTAGAATATAAAAAAGTATATAGATTAGCAAAAGAGCATAACCAAGTAAGAGGGCTAATACCTGCTTTAGGAAATATTGGTCATGTTTACCGTCTTCAAGAAAGGTACGATGAAGCACTACCTTATACCTTAGATGCTATCGATATAATGAAATCGACTTCAAATCCTCAAAATCTATGGGAAAATTACTTACATGCCTCTCGTAGTTATGATGCTCTTAAGGATTATGAAAATGCACTAAAGTACGAGAGACTTTATTCCGAAGAACGTTTTAAAAATTTAGAGCAAATCAACAAACAATTAGAGTCTGAACTCCAAATAAAATACGAAACAGCTAAAAAGGACGAAACCATAGTTGAGCAAGATGCCACCATAAACCGTCAACGCAAAATACAGTTATTATACATTGGTATTGCGGTACTCTTGGCAATTATTCTCTTCGGAATGTACTTCGCGATCAAAACCAATAATAAGAAAAGAAAGGCTTTGGTTAAACTGAATGAAGATTTGGCAACCAACCAATTAGCGCTAGAAGATTCCAATACGAAACTTAAGAAATCGCTAACCGATTTAAAAGCAACCCAAGCCCAACTCATACAATCTGAAAAAATGGCCTCACTTGGAGAACTTACCGCAGGAATTGCTCACGAGATTCAAAACCCATTAAATTTTGTCAATAATTTTGCTGAAGTAAGTAGCGAGTTAATTGATGACATGCTTGAAGAGCTAGAGAATGGCAATAATGAAGAGGTAAAAGCTATTTCTCAAGATCTAAAGGATAACCTAAAAAAAATAAACAACCACGGTAAACGCGCAGATGATATTGTAAAAGGTATGCTACAGCATAGCAGAAATAATTCTGGAGAAAAACAATATACAGATCTCAACAAACTTACCGATGAGTTTTTAAGGTTGGCCTATCATGGCTTACGTGCTAAGGACAAAAATTTCAATGCTCATTTAGAAACCCAATTTGATCCTAACCTTGGTAAAATAAAAATTGTAAGTCAAGATATAGGACGAGTTATTCTCAATTTATTTACAAATGCTTTTTATGCAGTAAATGAAAAATTGTCCTTCTCTAAAGTTTTAAATGATGAGTATAAACCAACCGTTACCGCAACGACCATGAGAACAGATGACACGATAATGATAATCGTAAAAGATAACGGTAATGGTATACCAAACAAGATATTAGATAAAATCTATCAACCTTTTTTTACTACAAAACCCAGCGGAAAAGGTACAGGCTTAGGCTTATCTATGAGCTATGATATCATCAAAGCGCATAATGGCACATTAGAGGTTACGACTCAAAAAGGTGCTTATACCGAATTTAAAATAACATTACCAATCAAAACCAAACGTATATGAAAATTTTAGTGGTAGATGATGAAAAAGATGTTCAAATACTTTTTCAACAACGATTTAGAAAAGAAATTAAAAAGGAAGAACTCAATTTTGTATTTGCTTTTTCTGGTGAAGAAGCATTAGAGAAACTTCGTAATATGGATCAAGAGGCTGTATTGATTTTATCAGATATTAATATGCCTGGGATGAGCGGTCTACAGCTTTTAGAAATAATAAAACGGGATTTTGTAACACCTCCACCCGTAGTGATGATGGTAACTGCTTATGGAGACAAAGAAAATTACAACACTGCAAAGCAATTGGGTGCCGATGATTTTTTAACAAAACCAGTTGATTTTAAAATGCTTAAAAAGAAATTAATACAACATAGATAATGGCTAAGATACTAGTAGTTGACGACGAAACAGATCTGGAAGTTCTCATTAGACAAAAATTCAGAAAAAAAATAAGGTCTCAGGAATATGAGTTTATATTTGCTGTAAACGGTGTAGATGCCTTAGACAAAATTGTGGAAAATCCAGAAGTCGATATTGTGCTGAGCGATATTAATATGCCAGAGATGGATGGTCTCACGTTACTTTCGAAAATTAACCAATCTAGTCCGCTAATAAAATCGGTAATCGTTTCTGCCTATGGTGATATGGACAATATAAGAACTGCCATGAATCGAGGAGCATTTGATTTTATCACCAAACCGATCAATTTTGAAGACCTGGTCATTACAATGGAAAAAACCTTAAACCACGCGAAACAAATAAAAGACACTCTAAAAGCTATAAAAGAAAACAACATTTTAAAAATGTATGTTGACGAGAATGTACTCAACTTCATGGGCAACAAAGAATACGAATCTACTATAATGTCTAACGAGACTATTGAAGGCACAGTAATGTTTATTGATATCTGTGGATTTACTTCTATTAGCGAAACGACATCTGCAGATATCATCGTTAAAATGATCAATGCGTATTTTGATGAAATGGTAAAAGAAATTATAGAGCAAGAAGGCTATATTGATAAGTTTATTGGTGATGCAATTATGGCTGTTTTTAGAGGCGACTACCACTTAGACAGGGCAATTGATGCTGCTTTAGCTGTTTGCAATAGAATAAATGCCCTTACTAAAATTGGTGAAGAGGTTAGTTTCACTCCAAAAGTATCTATTGGTATCAAAAGTGGTGAGATGGTTTCTGGCAACATTGGCTCTGTAAGTTTGAAACGACTGGACTATACGGTTATTGGAGATACGGTCAATACAGCAGCACGCTTACAAGATATAGCCAAAGAAAATCAAATTATCATTTCAAAGGATTGCTATAAAAAAATAAAACACTCCTTTAAGTGCAAAAAAATTGGAAATATCAATTTAAAAAACAAATCTAATCCAATGACTATTTATGAAGTCATAGAATAAGAGCAATAATTTTAAAATTATGGGGAAAAACACACACGCAAAAAATAAGCATACCGATGATTTAATTGATCATTACTGGGGAACAATAAATTATCTTACAAGTCTAATAAAAGCTTCAGAACTTAAAGCTGGTTTGATCCTTTCCTTTTATGGTATCTTACTAAATTTAATGTATCAAAGTTTAGATAATTTCTCCAATAGTGTAATTAGTGATACGGTATTAAATATCTTATTAGGCTTATGGATTCTGTGCACCTCAAGTTCCATATTTTTTTGTGTACGTTGCTTTATTCCGAGAATTGAGGGTAAATTTTCTCGAAATATCTTCTTCTTCAAGGATATCATTTCAAAGTTTGGAAATGTTGAAGAATTCTCAAAAACCTTTTTGACCATGAGCAAGGATGAAGATAGCCTGTTCCTCCAATTGGGTGAACAGATCTTTATCATTTCAAAAATATCCGATTGGAAATTCAGAAATGTAAAACGTGCCATAAGTCTTTTGGCAATTGGATTAATTATTTTATTTGCCACAGTTTTATATCATTTTATTTTTATATTGAACTAATCCAAATTTTAATCCTATAATCCTAAACTTGAAAACAAATCCATGAAAATAGTCCTTCTGTTCTTAATCGCTACATTATCGTGTATAGCTCAAAATGAAAACCATATCAAAACAATAGATTCTCTCGCTCCAAAACTTGAAAACATAAAATGGATTTCGGGCAACTGGAAAGGCGAAGCTTTTGGTGGGCAAACCGAAGAAAACTGGAGCGAACCGTCTGGTGGTTCTATGATGGCTACGTTCAAGCTCATCAATGATGGCGAAGTATCTTTTTATGAAATTGAAATTATTCGTGAGGTTGAAAACTCTTTGGTGCTTCAGCTTAAACATTTTGACAATGATTTAAAAGGTTGGGAAACTAAAAATGAAACGGTTGATTTTCCGCTAAAAAAAATCACTCCAACCCAAGTTATTTTTGAAGGGATGAGTTTTGAAAAAGTCAGCGATACAGAAATGAATGTTTATGTAGATATTGAAAATGATGAAGGTAAGATTGAAATCGTAAAATTCAACTATAAAAAAGAGGTTGCAAAAACAAAACACATTAACCAACTTATAAGTGTTGACAAAGCTAAAACTGAACCTATAATTGATGGCAAAGCAGATGAGGATATTTGGTCTGGTCATTATTGGTTACCTCTAGATGAGTTATGGCTTGGAGAATCCTACACAAAAGAAGATTTTTCAGGACGATACAAACTCAGTTGGACAAACGATGCTTTGTATCTTTTAGCTGAAATACAAGATGATATTTTAATTGACACCCATAAAGATCCCCTAGTATCGTGGTGGGACGATGATTGTTTAGAAATTTTTATTGATGCAGATAATAGTGGTGGAGAACATCAATACAATCACAACGCCTTTGCATATCACATCGCTTTAGATGGAAACGTTGTAGATATGTCAACCAATAAAAAGGGTAAGCTCTATAATTCCCATATAGAATCTAAACGTGTGACAAAAGACAACATCTCAACTTGGGAAGTAAAAATCTCACTATTTAGTGATGACTATGACGATAATGGAGAACATTCACCTTTAAAATTACAACCTGGACAAGTCATAGGTTTTGCTTTAGCCTATTGTGATAATGACACCAGTGAAACAAGAGAAAACTTTATTGGTTCAGTAGAAGTCAGAGGAGATGATAAAAACAGAGGATGGATTGATGCCAATATCTTCGGAACTTTAAAACTTAGAAATTAAAAACCTATGAAATATATATTCACAATCGCGCTATTCACTTTTAGCTCATTAACGATTGCTCAAACCAATCAAAAAATCTATGATATAATCGAAAATGTTTCCGAAGAAAGATTAAGACAAGACGTAAAAACCCTTACCGAGTTTGGAACCAGAAACACCTTTAGTGATACCGTGAGCAATACGCGTGGTATTGGAGCTGCAAGACGATGGATCAAAAGTGAATTTGAGGCCATTTCCAAAGAGTGCAACAACTGCCTAAATGTATTTTATCAAAAAGATTTTGTAACTAAAGAAGGTAATCGTCGTGTACCTCACGATGCTTGGATTGTTAACGTTGTCGCTGTTCAAAAAGGTACAAAATATCCAAATCGATATATCATCATGAGTGGAGACATTGACTCGCGCGCCAGTGATACGATGGATTTCACCACAGATGCTCCTGGAGCAAACGACAACGCCTCTGGTATGGCTGGAGCTATTGAAGCTGCACGCGTGTTATCAAAATATCAATTTGAAAGCAGCATTATTTACGTCGGTCTTTCGGGCGAAGAGCAAGGTTTATTTGGTGGCGCTGGATTAGCACAGTATGCAAAAGATGAAGGCTGGGAAATCATAGGAATTTTAAACAACGACATGATTGGTAATATAGAAGGAGTTGATGGCGTAATCGATAATAGAACATTTAGAATTTTTTCTGAACCTGTGCCACCTACAGAAACTGAGCGCCAAAGAAATGCAAGACGCTTTTATGGTGGTGAAGTTGATGGGGTTTCACGTCAGTTGGCAAGATACGTCCATAAAACCGTTAAAACCTATATGCCAGAAATGAACCCGATGATGGTGTATCGTCTAGACCGTTTTGGTCGTGGTGGACATCACAGGCCATTTAACGATTTAGGTTTTCCTGGAATTAGAATCATGGAAGCTCACGAGAATTACACCCAACAACACCAAGATATTCGTACAGAAAACGGGATCAATTATGGAGATACTTTTGAGCACGTTAATTTTGGATATGCAAAAAAACTCACCGCTGTGAACGCAATCAATATGGCAAGTTTAGCCTCTGCTCCTCCTGCTCCAACTACAGTGGCTATTGGTGGGATTGTTGAGCCATCTGCCAAATTGAGATGGAATGCAGTTGATGGTGCAAAAGGTTATAAAATATATTGGCGAGATACAACATCTCCAACTTGGGACCATAGTAGGTATGTTGAAAACGTTACCGAGTTTACTCTAGAAGGTATCGTGATTGATAATTTTTACTTCGGAATTGCTGCAGTAGATGAAGAGGGATTTGAAAGTGTGGTTGTATTCCCTAATGAGATTATGCGTTAAATGAAAGTTCGTTATTGCTACATATTATTAATTTTTATTTTGACCTCTTGTGCTAATAAAATATCCAAGCCCAGTTATGTGTTATTTGAAAATACCGAAGACTCATTATACGTAATTGCTAAAGGAAAATTTAAATCTCCTTTTCATATTCGAGTCAAAAAAGAGGAGATACCAGTAACCGATATTTCTGTGGTTTTTCCAGATAGTTTAAATACCCTTATGGGTTTTCGTTCTTCGGAAATGGATAGTACTAAATTTCTTAAGGAATATAAATTTGAATCTTACCTGGGAGACCCATCTAATGCTTACGATACGATGTATAATTATACGCTCCCATTTCCGAAGAAAAAATCCTATAAAATATTGCAGGGAACCAACACCAACTTTACGCATAAAGGGCTTTTTTCCAGCTATGCCCTAGATTTTAGAATGCCTGTTGGAGATACCATTTGCGCTGCCAGAAATGGTTATGTTGTTCATGTAACCGAGCACAATACGAAACAAGGTCGTGACAAATCTTACCGAGATTTCGCTAATTTTATTACACTTGCCCATGATGATGGCACATTTAGCCAATATGTGCATCTTAAAAAAGATGGTGCTTTGGTAGATGTTGATGATTATGTAGAAAAGGGTGAAGTCATTGGTTTATCTGGAAATACAGGATGGTCGTCTGAGCCTCATTTACATTTTGCGGTATTTAAGGTTGAACCTTTTCAATTTATTTCAATTCCCATTTCAATTAACGGAATTCAAAGTATAGAAATTAAAAAATGGGATATTATGGGTCATTGATAATTATAAACTTTATGGAACTATATTTTAAATCTGATATTGAATGGCGCCAATGGCTTAAAGAAAACCATGGTCAAGATGATGGCATCTATCTCATATTCTATAAAGTTGACCACGAAAAAGATAGCATGCGATGGGAAGAGGCTGTAAAGGTAGCCTTATGCTATGGATGGATAGATAGCACAGTTAGAAGTCTAGGCGATGGCAAAAGAAAGCAATATTTTTCTCCTCGGAAATCGAAAAGCGTTTGGAGCGCTCTTAACAAAACATATATTAAAGCCTTACTGAAAGAGAATTTAATGCACGAAAGCGGACTAAAATCTGTAGAAATCGCAAAGCAAAACGGAAGTTGGACTGCATTAGATTCCGTAGAAAAAGGAACTATACCTAAGGAACTCCAATTAGCATTTGATGAAAACCCAAATGCTTTTGAGAACTATAAAAATTTTGCTCCATCATATCGAAAGAATTATCTCTATTGGCTTAATCAAGCTAAAAGAGAAGATACCAAACAAAAAAGAATTACTGAGATTATAAAATATTGCAATGCCAATATAAAAAGTAGGGATGCCAGATAATTAAAACATTAGTTTTTTAATAGGATCCTTAAAACCTACTCGTTTTATAACGACATCTTCATTAGCATTCCAATTTTTTTACTTGTGCTGTATTCATTACAGTTGGTAATCATAACAATCAACCAATTTTAAACTATTATAAAACTAGACTAAGAGTTTGTAGCCATATTAGTCAATCTTTTATTCATTTGTATCAAAAACAAAATTCACTTTGGGTATTCATTTTTTTAACTTTACAATATCGGCAATTAGTTGATTGAGCATGGGTTATATGCAAAAAAAATAAATCTTAAATACTCTATTTATGAAACAAGATATTAAATATAACGACGACACATTTACGGTAAAAGCTTACGGAGCAAAAAATGAAAAGAATCAAGAGTTAGTTGAAATGGACATTGAACGTCCTATGATAAATGACAATGAAGTTATTATAGATGTACTCTATTCTGGTGTTTGTCACAGTGATATTCACCAAGTTGCAAATGATTGGGATAACACCCGTTATCCATGCGTACCAGGACACGAGGTCATTGGAAAAATCGTGAAAGCGGGCTCCAAAACTTCAAAATTCAAAGTAGGAGATATTGTTGGTGTTGGGTGCATGATCGATAGCTGTCAAACCTGCGCACAATGTAAAAATGACGAAGAGCAATTTTGTACTGGACCTAAGGGACCAACTATGACTTATAATGGTTACTTTGGTGATCCAGATTCAGACTTTAATACGTATGGAGGTTACGCAAGTCATATTGTTTCTACCGAAGAATTTCTGCTTAAAATACCAAAATCATTAGATATCAAGAAAGCAGCTCCTATACTTTGTGCAGGAGTCACAACATATTCCCCTTTAAATCACTGGAATGTAAAAAAAGGTGATAAAGTTGGTATTGTAGGAATTGGAGGATTGGGACACATGGCGGTTCAAATTGCAAAAGCAATGGGAGCAGAAGTTACAGCGATCACGACATCTAAATCCAAAAAACAAGATGCATTAGATCTTGGTGCTGATGCGGTATTAATTTCAGAAGATGAAGAAGACATGAAGGCTAACCAAATGAAATTCAGTTTTATATTGGTGACCATTCCAGATCCATTTGATGTTAATCCTTATATTGATTTAATTGCGCCTAGAGGTAGTTTGGTTACCGTTGGCCTATTGGCACCTTACAAAGAACCGACAAATAACATGACGGTTGCTATGTATTCACGCCAATTAGGAGGATCATTGATTGGTGGCATTAAAGAGACACAAGAGGTACTGGATTTCTGTGCTAAACATGATATTCTCCCTGAGGTCGAAATGATCAATATAGAAAACATCAATGAGGCATTCAAAAAAGTGAATCAAGAAAAAGTACGTTTTAGATACGTCATTGATATGAAATCTTAATTAGAAACTTCAAAATAAAAAAAGCCTTAATTATAAGTAATTAAGGCTTTTTACATTTAAGATTATTATCTTTTTATATCCCACTTATATAACTTCCATAAGGATCTTTAAATTGAATTCCTTCTGTAAATCTATATTTGCTCAATTGTTTAAATTCAACCAATGCCCAAAGCACAAATTCCTTCACAAAATAGCTTTCCTCCTTTTTAAGATTAGGTTGGTGTTTAGCCAATAAATCATCTAAAGGTGATACTGCATCGAGCAATGCTTTATATTCTTTATCTCTCAAATCGTCAAGGATTTCAAAACCGTCTTGTTGGTTAAAAAACCAAGATACAATATCGTCATAAGGCGATTCTTCACTGTCTTTTTTCAATTTTTCTATCTTCGGAAAAAACTCGGGAAACAAACTCTTAACAGCTTCGCCAATTAAGTTGTAAGCTACCATCGCAGCCCCTTCCTGCTCACCTTCGTAAACCAACTCAACTTTACCAGTAATTGACGGAATGATCCCTACAAAATCACTCAAACGCAACATGGTTTGATCATCACCAGCGCGCAACGCACGACGCTCTGCAGTGCTCAAAAGATTTTCTAAGGCAGTAATGCTTAAACGAGCACTTACGCCACTTTTTGCATCAATATATTCACTCTCTCGCGCTTCAAATACAATTTGCTCCAATAAATCTCTAGCTAAATCAGGTACCGAAACAGAGTTCTTTTGGCTTTCTACCACTTTAGCTTCCTGCTCTGTAATCAATCTTGCTGTCTCAATATCTGTTGGATAATGTGTTAAAATTTGACTTCCAATTCTATCTTTTAAAGGCGTTACAATACTTCCCCTATTGGTATAATCTTCAGGATTTGCAGTAAACAAAAACTGAACATCCAAAGGCAATCTCAATTTAAATCCTCGAATTTGAATATCACCTTCCTGCAAAATATTAAATAATGCAACCTGAATTCTCGCCTGTAAATCTGGCAACTCATTAATCACAAATATGCAACGGTTTGCCCTTGGGATCATTCCGTAGTGAATTACACGGTCATCGGCATAACTCAACTTTAAGTTAGCAGCTTTTATTGGGTCTACATCTCCTATTAAATCGGCAACCGTGACATCTGGAGTTGCTAATTTTTCAGCAAAGCGGTCGCTTCTATGCAACCATGAGATTGGAGTATCATCGCCTTTTTCTTCAATTAATTCCGTAGCAAAACGTGAAATCGGACTTAATGGATCGTCATTGATCTCAGATCCGCTTACAAACGGAATGTGCTCATCCAACAAATTCAGCATTAATCGTGCTAAACGTGTTTTTGCTTGCCCACGAAGTCCCAACAGATTAATATTATGTCGAGATAAAATCGCACGTTCCAATTCTGGTATTACGGTATTCTCATAACCGTGAACGCCCTCAAAAGCGGTTTCTTTATTTTTTATTTTTACGATCAGGTTATCACGTAATTCATCTTTAATGGATTTTGATTGATAGCCTGCTTTCTTTAACTCTCCTAAAGTTTTTATACTTTCTATTTTCATAAACTTTTATCCTCTAATTCTTTTTTTTCTATTCGTTTCATAATCTTCAAAAATCATTTCACCCAAACCTTTTAGCCCTGTATAAAAGGCCTTACCTTGATTAGCCCTTGTAAACTCTTCTACAAATTGCATCAAATAACGATCTTGAGCAATCATAAATGTGGTTATTGGGATATGTAATTTTCTAGCTTGACCTGCCATCGCATAACATTTATTGGTTATGTATGGGTTGAGACCATTACTATCTTTATAATATTGACCGTCTGGTAAACGTAGGCAACTAGGCTTCCCGTCGGTTATCATAAAAATCTGTTTGTTGGTGTTACGTTTTCTTCGGAGTAAATCCATCGCTAATTGAAGTCCCGCAACGGTATTAGTGTGATAAGGACCGACTTTTAAATAGGGTAGATCTTTGATTTCTATTTGCCATGAGTCATTTCCGAAGACAATAATATCCAACGTATCTTTTGGGTATCGTGTTGTAATTAACTCTGCCAAAGCCATCGCTACTTTTTTGGCTGGCGTGATACGATCTTCACCGTATAAAATCATACTGTGGCTAATATCTATCATCAACACGGTACTCATTTGAGATTTATGCAATGTTTCCTCAATCACCAAATCATCTTCGGTGATGTTAAACTCGCCAATGCAATGATTAATCTGGGCGTTTCTTAGACTTTCGGTCATAGACACTTTATCTAGTGAATCTCCAAATTGATAGTTTTTAAAGTCTCCCGTGTGCTCATCTCCAATTCCCGGACTTTTACTTTTGTGATTTCCTTGACCGCTGCGTTTTATTTTTCCGAAGATATGCTCTAAAGCTTGTTGGCGAATTGCACGTTCTGTTTTTGGAGTAATTGCCATACCACCTTGACCATCTGGATCGATTTCTTCTTTGATGTAGCCTTTCTTTTTGAGGTCTTCAATAAAATCATCAATTGTATATTCTGAAGTCGTCAATTCATATTCCTTATCCAGTTCACGTAACCAGGAAATGGCCTCATCAAAATCTCCAGAAGTGTGAGTAATCAACTCCTTAAAAATCTCAAAAAGCTTCTCAAAGGGAGATTGATTAAGTGCTTCGTAAGGTTTAAATACAAAGCCTTTTTTTAAATTTTTTTGTTTTTTCATAGCTGTATAAAAATACAACAATTTTACTTCGGAAAAAGAGCATTAACATCAATTTTATGAATCGTACGATTAGTTTGATTATCTTTAAAGCAATCAAACCAATACAAATGAAAAAATCACTTTTCCTGATGCTATTTCTAGCGTCTATCTCTCTTGTTGCACAAGATATTTCTCTTGACATTTTAAAAAACATGAAACCTCGTAACATTGGTCCTGGCGGAATGTCTGGACGTGTCACTGCAATTGATGTTGTTCATAAAAATCCAGATGTGATGTACGTTGGCACTGCTTCTGGTGGGCTCTGGAAAAGTCAGTCGGGTGGCATAACTTGGAAACCCGTTTTTGACAATCAAGTCACCGCATCTATTGGTGCTGTTGCTATACAGCAATCTAACCCGAGTGTGATTTGGGTAGGAACTGGAGAAGGAAACCCTAGAAATAGTTTAAACGGTGGTTACGGAATTTTCAAGTCTTTAGATGGTGGAAAAAGCTGGATCTCCATGGGACTGGAAAAAACAAGACATATCCATCGTGTGGTAATAGACCCAACAAATCCAGATATCGTTTACGCTGGAGCTATTGGCTCTCCTTGGGGAGAACATCCTGAGCGTGGTGTTTTTAAAACTACAGATGGCGGGAAAACCTGGAATAAAATCTTATTTGCAAATAACAAAACAGGTGTGGCAGATTTAGTTATGGATCCTACAAATCCCAATAAACTTATCGCTGCCATGTGGGAACACAAACGTGAACCTTGGTTCTTTAATTCAGGAGGTGAAGGTTCTGGATTACACATCACTCATGATGGAGGCGAAACCTGGAAGAAAATTACCGAAAAAGAAGGATTTCCAAAAGGCGAATTAGGTCGTATTGGAGTTGCCATTGCGCCAAACAAACCCAATATCGTTTACGCACTTGTTGAAGCAAAAAAAAATGCACTTTACAAAAGTGAAGATGGCGGATTTAACTGGAAAAAAATAAATGATAAAAGTGATATTGGCAATAGACCATTTTATTACTCGGAAATTTATGTAGATCCCCAAAACGAGAATCGTGTGTATTCCGTTTTTACGTATGTTAATGTTTCCGAAGATGGAGGAAAAAACTTTGAGCAACTCATGCCTGCTTATGGCGTTGATAATGGTGTACACCCAGATCATCACGCTTGGTGGATTCACCCAACCGACGGTAGTTTTATGATAGATGGCAATGATGGCGGAATGAACATCACAAAGGATGGTGGTAAAACTTGGCGATTTATTGGCAATTTGCCAGTCGCTCAATTTTATCATATTAATGTAGATAACGACATCCCGTACAATATCTATGGAGGCATGCAAGACAATGGCTCTTGGAGAGGTCCAGCCTATATTTGGAGAGATCAAGGCATTAGAAACAGCTATTGGCAGGAAATTAGTTTTGGAGATGGTTTTGATGTCGTGCCAGACAAAGACGACTCTCGCTATGGTTGGTCGATGAGCCAGCAAGGTTATGTGAGCAGATATGATTGGCAAACCGGTAATAATTACTCGGTAAAACCAACCCATCCAGATCCAGATGTTGAACTTCGTTTTAACTGGAACTCTGCAATTAATATGGATCCTTTTGATAATAGTACACTTTACTTCGGAAGTCAATTCGTGCACAAATCCACAGATAAAGGAGATACTTGGACGGTCATTTCACCAGACTTAACGACCAACGATCCCGAAAAACAAAAACAATCTGAAAGTGGAGGTCTTACCATGGATGCTACAGGAGCAGAAAATCATACGACAATTTTAGTCATCGAACCATCACCACTTGAAAAAGATATGCTTTGGGTGGGAACAGATGATGGAAACGTGCACTATACCACAAATGGTGGAAATTCCTGGAACGACGTTACAAAAAACATTAAAGATTTACCTACCGGAAGTTGGATTGCACAAATAAAAGCGTCCAACAAAGATAAAGGCGAAGCACTTTTAATTGCTAACGATTATAGACGTTTCAACTATACACCTTACGCTTACCGAACAACTAATTACGGTAAATCTTGGACTCGCATTGTAGATGCTGAAGATGTAGAAAGCTACACCTTATCCATAATTGAAGATCCAATTGAAAAAAGCTTAATGTTTTTAGGAACAGACGACGGATTATACATTTCTTTCCATGCTGGAAACAAATGGACAAAATGGACCAATGGCTTCCCAACCGTTTCAGTAAAAGACTTGGTTATTCACCCAAGAGAACATGATTTAATTATAGGAACATTTGGTCGTGCAGCTTGGATTTTGGATGATATTCGTCCGTTACGTGAAATGGCAAAAGACAAACAATTAATTAATCAAAAAATAGAGTTGTTTGAGCCTCCAACAGCTTATCAAGCAGCTTACCAACAACCCACTGGAAGTCGATTTGGAGCAGATGCCATCTATCATGGTGAAAACAGAGGTTATGGCGCTAGACTTTCATATTATATTAAAGTAGATGAAACGAAAAAAACTTCTGAAGAAAAAAAGGAAAATGATAAGGATGAGGAAGAAATGAGTGAGGATAATTCTGATGAGAATGAGGATTTAACAGAAAGTGAAAAAGAAGAAGCTAAAGTAAAGTGGGATTCTGTTCACTTAAAAATTTACGATGGCGACCGTTTGATAAGAACGCTAAAGCAAAAAACACCAGATTCAACAGGTGTATACAAATGGACTTGGTATATGGATGAGGCTGGTGTTGACTATCCATCAAAGCGTATTAGAAAACGCAATAATGAGCCTGGAGGTGTTTCGGTTAAGCCAGGTGATTATAAAGTGGTTATGCATTATGGTGATCAAATTTCCGAAGAAATGATAACTGTTAAAACAGATCCAAGAGTTGATGTTTCGATGAACAATATCAATCAAGTATATGACGCCTCAAAACAACTGGAAAGTATGCAACAAACTGCTGCAGATGCAGTGAAGCAATTGATAGAAAGTAAAACGATTGCTAAAGATTACCAATCGCTTCTCAACAAATTAGACAAGAAAAAATACAAAGCTGATATTGAAGCATCCAAGAATATTGTAAAAAATATTGATAGTCTAGTTGATAAATTTTTGGGTAAAGAAGATAAACGCCAAGGTATCACAAGAAATCCAGAGGTTACTATCATGCAACGTTTAGGTCAAGCTAGACAATATGTTGGTTCACGACAAAATGGGATTACCTCAACCGAAACCACACTCATTAAAAATGCAAAAGAGGCTATGGAGACTGTTCTCAAAGAGATCAATACGTTTTTCAATGACGAATGGAAACCTTACCAAAATAAAATGGAAGCTCTAGAAATGACGCCTTTTAAGGATATAAAAACATTTAAATTAGATTAACAACCACTAAAACCAATCCATATGAAAACAAAACTTTTAGGCTTGTGCATTGCAGTCTTGATGTTTTCTTGCAAAGAAGACACCAAAGAAACTGCAATGAAAGAGCGCGAGATCAAACAATACACCATTGAACAGTTTATGGACAACGAAGCTGTTGGTGGCGGAAGCTTCTCGCATGATAACAGTAAATTATTAGTGTCGAGCAATCGGTCTGGCATTTATAATGTGTATACTATTCCTGTGAAAGGTGGCGAGATGACAGCGATTACATCGTCTGACAGTACATCGATTTCTGCAAACTCTTATTTCCCAAATGACGATAGAATGTTATTGAGTGCAGATGGAAATGGTGACGAAATTGATCATCTTTTTGTTCGAGAATTAGATGGCAACATCAAAGACATTACGCCAGAAAAAGGCGCTAAAGCCGATTTTTACGGATGGTCTGACGATGACAAACATTTATATTTTGGTTCTAATAAAAGAGATCCACGTTACTTTGACGTGTACAAAATGTCTATTGATGATTTTTCTTCGGAAATGATCTACCAAAACAAAGATGGATTGGATTTTAGTGGTATGTCTGATGACGAGAATTATTTTGCATTGTCAAAAACGGTTAATACTAATGATAGCGATTTATTTCTTTACAATGCAGAAACTAAAGAAATGACTAAAATCAACGATAACAATAGTGCCAATTCTTCGCAAGCGTTCTCTAAAGACAACAACACATTTTATTACACAACCGATGATGGTGGAGAGTTCTCTTATTTAATGTCCTACAATTTAGACACCAAAGAAAAGAATAAGGTTATTGAAAAACCTTGGGATATCATGGGAAGCGGTTTTACTTCCGAAGGAAAATATATGGTAGTTTATGTCAACGAAGACGGTAAAAATGCCATCGAGGTTTTAAATGCAGATACTATGAAACCTATAGATTTGCCAGATTTTGGAGATAAAAGTATTACAAGTGTAGGATTTAGCGATGATGAAAAATGGATGCGTATGTATGTTGGTGGTTCAAATGCACCTTCAGATTTGTACACCTATAATTTTGAAACAAAAGAACAATACAAACTCACCAATGTTTTAAATGACGACATTAATGCAGATGATTTGGTCACTGCAAAAGTGGTGCGTTATAAATCTTTTGATGGTGTTGAGATTCCTGCAATCTATTATTTGCCTCATCAAGCTTCCGCAGAAAATAAAGTACCAGCTATGGTTTGGGTTCATGGTGGTCCTGGTGGTCAAACACGTCAAGGCTTTAGCTCGCTTATTCAATATATGGTCAATCATGGTTATGCTGTTTTAGCGGTAAATAATCGTGGAAGTAGTGGCTACGGAAAGACATTTTATCAAATGGATGATCTCAACCACGGAGAGAAAGATCTTCAAGATTGTGTAGAGGGCAAAAACTGGTTAGCATCGCAACCTGAAATTGATGGTGATAAAATAGGGATTATTGGCGGATCATACGGTGGATACATGACTATGGCTGCACTCACCTACACTCCCGAAGAATTTGATGTTGGCGTAAATCTATTTGGTGTTACAAATTGGATGCGTACCTTAAAAAGTATTCCACCGTACTGGGAGTCGTTTAGAGAATCACTTTATAAGGAATTGGGTGATCCTTACAGCGCAGATTCTGTGAGGTTAAAACGTATTTCTCCATTATTTCATACCGATAAAGTTACCAAACCATTGATTGTTTTACAAGGTGCTAAAGACCCAAGGGTTCTACAAGTTGAAAGTGATGAGATTGTTGAAGGTGTTAGAAAAAATGGCGTGCCGGTGGAGTATGTATTATTTGAAGATGAAGGTCACGGTTTTGTCAAAAAAGAAAACCAGATTGAATCTTACAGTAGAATTTTAACCTTTTTGGACACCTATCTTAAAAAAGAAAATCCACCAGTAGATGGAGATACAAAGAGCACAGAAATAGAAGTCGAAAAAGAAAATTAATTAATACAATCAAAAAAAAGTAAAGGCTTAATCTTTTTAGGTTAAATCTAATCTATAAAATATATTAAGACCTTTGGAACAATATTCTTATTTAAAGTTTAGAAAAGATTGAAAAAAATAATTTTCTAGACAATCAAATTATGATTATATTTCAAGATAATTAACACAAAAAATTAAACAAATGAAAAAATCAATTTTATACATTTCAATGTTGGCATTATGTTTCAGTATGTCATGTAAATCTGACAAAAAAGAAGTTATCGAAGAAGAGAATGATACAGAAATGGTTAAAGAAGAGGCTACACAAAAGCGTCCTACCGCAACCGATGAACCAGCTTATTATGCAGACAAGAAAAAGGTCACACTTGCGCTTGAATCAAAAAGCAGTAGTAACGTAACTGGTAATGTTGTTTTCACACAAGACCAAGGCGTTGTCACTATGATAGCTGTTCTAAGCGGTCTATCACAAGGTGAGCATGCTATTCATATTCATGAGAAGGCAGATTGCTCTTCTGAGGATGGGAAATCAGCTGGAGGTCACTGGAATCCTACTGCACAACCACATGGTAAATGGGGCGATGCTGGTGGATACCATAAAGGCGATATAGGTAACTTTAACGCTAATGAAAAAGGACACGCTACTATCACAAAAATCACAGATGAGTGGTGCATAGGCTGTGGAGATGATGCTAAAGATATTTTAGGAAAAGCTATTATTGTTCACCAAGGTGTTGATGATTACAAGTCACAACCGTCTGGAGATGCAGGAAGTCGCGTTAGTTGCGGTGGAATTATTCAATAAATCATCAATAAAATCAAATATCATTAAAAATTTTCCACTTTACGTTAATTTTTGTTAACGTATCCATATACATTTATGGTTATATCCATATAATAATAGTTTATGAATCTAGATTTATTGATTTCCAATTTTCAAAAGAAAGACGAAAAAGCTTTTGAAGAACTTTACAACATGTACAGTGATAGTATGCATGGAGTCATTTATAATATTGTGAGAGACCATAATATTGCAGAAGAAGTGATGCAGGATGTCTTTATTAAGGCATGGCACAAATCTGAAACTTACAATTCCAGTAAAGGGCGTTTCTTTACCTGGATTTTAAACATAGCGCGCAACGCTGCTATAGATAAGACCCGTTCTAAGTCTTTTAAAAACTCTGGCAAAAACCTAAATGCTGAATTTTTCGTAGATATATTAGAAACAAGTGAGAATCTTAATGACCAAATAGATACCATAGGTATTGGTAAATATGTGAGTGCACTTGGCGAAAAATGTAAAAAAATTGTTGAATATCTTTATTTTAAAGGGTACACTCAAAAGGAAACCTCAGAAGAATTAGATATACCAATTGGAACGGTAAAAACTAGAAATAGAAAATGCATCAATGACCTCAGGGCCATGGTGCTAGAATAACAATTAAAAATGGATATAAACGCATACATAGATTCAGGAATTTTAGAGCTTTTTGTAGCAGGTCAATTAACAGATCAAGAAAACAAAGAAGTTCAAGAATTAATGATCAAACATCCTGAAATTTTACAAGAAGTTTTAGAGATTGAATCGGCAGTGATAAAATTATCGTCTGCAATGTCACCTACAAATAATAACCATTTATTACGACTTATTAAAGAAAAGCTCTTTACCAGTAATAAAGAGGTTAAGGTCGTTTCTATTGAGAAATCAAGATACAACTGGTTAACTTATACAGGTTGGGCAGCAGCACTAATAGTTGGAGCTGGATTACTTTGGACAATGAACCAAAATCAAGATCTTGAAAATAAGGTATCTCAAATTGAAGTAGAGAAATCCTATTTAGAAACGCAAATAGAAGATGCCAAAACAGACTTAGCTGTTAAGGAAAATTTGCTTAATGTACTTAGAGATCGAGATATCATTTCGGTACCGTTGGGTGGTCAAGGAGATTTTGCTAATAGTTATGCAAAAGTGTACTGGAACAAAGAAGACAATTCTATTTATCTAGATGCACAAGGTTTACCAAACGCACCAGAAGGGAAAGTTTGGCAAGTATGGTCTTTAACACTAAACCCTTTAACACCTACTAGTTTAGGTACAATTGATAACTTTAATGAAGATGACAATAAAATCTTTAATATAGAAAACGCTAACGAAAGTCAGGCCTTTGGGATCACCTTAGAACCAGCTGGCGGAAGTGAAACACCTACAATGGAGCAACTTCACACATTAGGTGTCGTATCGCAACCATAATTATATTATTATTTATATTGAAAAGTGCCAAACGTAAGTTTGGCACTTTTTTTATATAATTGTAAATACAACATGTAATCTCCAATAGTAACATTCAAATATATAACTGAATTAAAAAAGATTGAACTATATACTTTATAACACTTTCTAAAAGAACCAATCAAATTACAATTAGTATCTCTTCGGAAATATTGAATCAAAACCTTACTGATAATGTATTATATTAAAACCTTGCCAAAACTACAAGATCAATTTTATAAAAGTAAAACCTATTAAGTTGAAACATATAAGCAATAAAGGATTTATAGTGGTTCTTATATCAAGCATAGGGTTGATGATCTTGGGCTTAAACCAAATATTCGATTTTTTTGAATTTCCAAACTCAAAAATATCACCAATTTTAATTATCATTTTTTCAATTTTGAATTTCATTATTGTTTTTAAAGTGAATAAGCCAACTGAAGATTAATTAAGAGCTCTAATTCAAAATCTAAATACATTCCTAAACTGATTTTGAAAATTTAAAAAATAAGAATTGGAGATTCAGCAAAATTTAAGAATGGAAAATCAAACAACCAACGAATCTAAGAAGTTTTTATAAAGATCATTATTAAAAACAAGAAACTTAAAAACAAAGAAAACACCTACTAACAAACTAAAAGTAGGTGTTTTCAACTAACAAAAAAACTCTAAATTACCATATCTCCATATGGTAAGTCTTAAAAACTCTTAACCAATTTTATGTTAGCATTAACCATATGATTCCCTCAAATCATACGAAAATCTTTATTTCAAAATTTATAGCTGATGCTACCTTTTATAAAAAAGGGAGTTCCAGGGGTAAAATGAATCTCTTCTACAGATTGTGCTTCATTTTGTAAGCGTGACTCTGTAGCAAATTGTGTTTCATTCCATTCTACATCAAAAATATTTTCTACAATTAAGCTTAATGTTATATTATTATTAAACGTGTAATTGGCATTAAAGTCTGTGACGAAATAACCTTCTGCAACAATACTATTGTCTTCGTTTGCTGGTCTATCATCAATATATCTATATCGTATTCCTCCAAAAAAGCCATCTAGGTTATTAACCGATAATCCTCCAGCCATCGTAAAGTCTGGTGCTAATGGGATAAAATCTTCTCCGTCTGGCGCTTCTAAACTTCTAGCTTTTGTAAATGTTGCATCTGTATCAAGATATAACCAATCATTAAATTGATAACGAATACCTAAATCAAGACCGTAACGTTCTGTCTTTCCGCTTGGTTCTACGATACCTGCATCTCCAACATAAACAAATTCCTGTTCAAGAAATAGGTACCAAAACGCAGTATTTACGACTACATTTTTTGTTGGCTTCCAAATGTCTCCAACATCTAACCCGTAAGCTTTTGGTAAAATATCTCTTCCCTGATTGGAAACCACTACCCTGGCATCATTAGAATGAAAACCTATTCCTGATTTTAAATATAACTGCAGATTTTCTTTTGCGTTGTAAAAGAAATTTAGCTTTGGACTGGCAATAGCTTTAGTTTCAGATAATAAAGTGTATTCGGGTTGGAGTTGATCGTTGTATAAAAATTTGAAGTAGTCTAATCTCAATGCTGGTGCAATTGTCAACTTACCAAAATCAAATTCAGTATTAATGAAAGCACCCATATTTGTTTGATTAACATCTCCCAACTGAACATTCTCCAATGTGGTTTGTCTATTTAAAGTTCTTGAAAGCTCCACATCATTAACATCATCGTGCCTTAAAGATAATCCTGTATGTAACGTAAATTCTGTTGCTCCTAAATTTGTATTATAGGTAATTGCTGTATTTGCTCCAAAAATATTACGATTCTCTTTTTGTTTGATTTGATCACCATTAATAGGGTCTTCTAAAAAGAATGTAAAATTAGAGAATAACTCAAATTCATAATGCGAATAAAAAGCATTTGTGATTACTGTTGTGTTATCTGAAATACGCTTACTAAAGGCAACATTAAAATTTGTACGTTCTGTTGTACCACCTTCAGTGTCATCTATAGCACCAAAACGGGTAATACTTCCATTATCAACCGCTCTTTGGGGTATTTGGCCTGAAGCATCCCAACGACTTGTAAAGTGCGACGCTGTTAAAGTCAATTTATCATTCTCTGGTGTGTACAACACATATTTTCCGAAGAGATTTAAACGGTTAAAATTTTGTGGTGACACGAAAGGACCGTCGTTTTCTATATATTCTGTAGCAATATATGCGTTTTGATTTTTTACGTTTTTCAATAGATTAAACATCCCTAATGTTCTCAAAGAATTGAAATCTCCAACCGATAATGTAATCTCACTATCTTTTAAGTAATCTTTAGTAGAGAAATCAACATAACCAGCTGTTGTGAAATCGCCTTCTTGTGCATAATATGGACCTTTTCCGAAGTCAATTTTATTAACCGTCTCTGGTATTAAAAAGTGCAGGTCACTATATCCTTGACCGTGAGCATGGGATACCATATTCACTGGCATTCCATCTACTGAAATTGAAACATCTGTACCATGGTCTATATCAAAACCACGTAAAAACAATTGTTCTGCTTTACCTCCTCCTGCATGCTGTCCAATGATTAAACCGGGAACTTTACGCAATACTTCTTGAGACGAATTTACTGGGCTAGTATTTAAATCCAGTCTGGTAATCGTGCTTAAAGCGTTAAGTTCTTCTGTAATTGTCATTTCTTCAAGTTGAAACGTTTTTTCTTCTAAAATAATGGTAAGTAAAGACTCGAAATTTGAAGGATTTAAAACCATAATTTTATTACTATAGCCTAATAATCCAATTTTAATTGAATCTCCAGCTTTACTGTTTTCTAATATAAACTCTCCATTTCCTAAGGAGTGAGCGTGGCTCTTCGAGTTTAAGTTATATATATAAGCAGACTCTAAAGGTTGATCGATTTCATTTTTAATTTCTCCTTTAATTTGCTGCGAATAGGCATTATTCGACACTGCTGCTATTAAAAGCAACGCTATTATTTGATAAAGTTTCATGATTTATGGGCTAGTTATAGTTGATTGATTTTGTCTTCCATTGTTGGCCCTAATTCATAAATACTTGCCAATAATTCTTTTTTGAGCGGTTTTACTTCATCGTTTTTACCTGCAGCTTTGTAAATTTCTGCAACGTGATATAAAGTTTCTGGCTCATAAGTTTTATTAATGATATGATTGTCTACAATTTTTAAAGCTTCATCCAAATTACCATTTTTAAAATATGACCACGCCAGTAAATCGTATGATTGTGGTGTTGGTCTATTTTCTACTTCTGTTTTCGCAATTGCAATGGCATCTTGAAGCTGTGAATTTCCATCTGTGTAAAGCAATACATTGTATTTGTTGTACATGTCACCATAAGCGACATCCTTCATTGCAGATTTGTATAATTCTAATTGTTGATCAGCCATTTGTTTATCCCCTTTAAAATCTGCTATTTCAGCTTTTAATAAGTAATAATCTGGAGCATTATATGTATTTGTTACTGTATTTAATATACGTAATGCTTCATCTGGATTTTTCTCATGTGAGTACACAATCCATGCGATTCCTTTTTTTGAGTACGCATCATTAGGATCAAGCTCTAATGCTTTTAGAAAATGATTGTACGATTTTTCAATATCTCCTGCATGACCGTAAAAGTCTGCAATATTAGTATACGACCATTGCTTTAAACTTTTTATGTTTGAAGATTCTGCAATTGCCATTGCCTTTTCCATATACTTAATGGCAGCATCTAGATTACCCTTATGATCGCTCATTTTTGATAAACGAATGAGATAATCAAAATCACTGTAATTTTCAATTGAATTTAGATATGTTTGAGCTTTGTCATAATTACCTAATTCTAAATGTACATCGAATAGCATTTTTTGAGTTGCTGGTAAGTCACCTTTAAGTTCTTCTGCTTTTTCAAGATGATTTAAAGCTTCCTTAAACCTATGTTGTGAAATATAATTATGAGCTAAACTTCTTAAATACGAAGGATTATTATAATTAGTTTTTTCGTTAACCTCAAGCAATTTTTCTTCTGCTTTTTTTAAGTACTCAATATCTCCAGTTGCAGAGAAGTAACTTGTATATGTACTTGCCAATCTTCCTATATATGGAAATTGATTAGGTGTTTGTTGTAATTTTTCAGACCAGAATATGTCATTCTCTTTTGCTTGCTCTAAAGCTTTGTTTCCTGAAACAGCAAGATATGTATCATAATCTTTTTTGTCTGTGATATTTTTTTTAGTAGTTGATGTGTTGCAATTAGTAAAAAGAACTACTGCAAATATGAATATGAGATAAGTATATTTAGAGTTCATACTAGTTTTGTTTTGAGTTTGAGTATTTGTTTTTTTGTTATAAAATCTGAAATGGGACTTAAATTGTCCCATTTCAGAATTAATAAAATATTAGTGAGGTGTTGCTAAGTAAGGGAATGTAGTTAAGAAACTTTTATCGTTACTTGGTACATTATCACTTATCAAACCTGGGTTTGTAGGATTTCCCATTAAAGCCTCTGGTCCACCAAATATCAATGTAAGCTCTACATCAATAACGTCATCTGCTAGTGCACGACCCGTTAAAAGATTTGTTCCATCAAAAAATGTTGTTGGATCAACTAAAGATACCCCTAAAACATCTGTAGCTAACAAACCTGTAAAAGTAGCAGCATCTTGCCCTAGTGCATTTGTTGTATAACCAGGATTAAGTGCTAACAATTTGTTTTGAAACTTTGTTTGAAATGCACCATTTTGATTAGTAGGCAACGTTGTATTAAAAGAGTTTTTATCTCCCATACTAACGAATACCGTGTTTATTGCTGGACGTGCCATTTGATCTTCTTGAGCATATGTTCCAGTAAAGTTAGGTCCTGTTGGTCCTGTTGGTCCATTGTCATCGTCATTGCTACAGTTGTATGCTGAAAATGATACAAGCAAAGCAACAGCCATTAATTTTATATTATTGAATTTCATGTCTTTTATTTTTAAAATTTATGTTATAAGTTATATTACTTATTGTTTGATTATTGCTTTCTTTTTGTTTCTACCCACATACCAACAGCATCACCACTACCAACCATAGATTTTGGTAATTCTACTACTATAGATAAAACGTTAGTTCCTGCAAAAGTATCAGACGCTTCACCAACTGGTAAAAATGCACCTTCTTCTTCACCGTCACCATCATCATCACCAGGAGTTACTATTTGAGAATACCTTGCAAAGTCAAAAAAGAAAGGATCATCTCTTGGTCCTGCAAAAAATTTCATATCTCCATTAGTTTCTGTAATAGCACTGTTTCCATAAGATGATATTAATACATCATTTTGTGGTGCAGTATCTGCTAAAATAGTACTGTTTAAACCAGGTGAAGATGGAGCAATTGGTCCAAAGAAATACATTCTTCCGTCACGTGGTATTGCTTGGATAACAAGATCTGCAACGTTATCTGCATTGTTATCAATGTTAAATTCTACTAAAACATTTTCATCAAACGATGCAGCTCCAGTATTTGCAGGACTAATTAATCCCTGTACGTTGGCAACAAAAACGATGTTGTCTTGATCTTGTCCCCTAAAGGCATAGATGTCGGTAATATCACTAGTACCACCTGCAACTGCGGGAGCATCAATATGATCTGCTGCGATTGCGAAAAAGCCAGCAATGGTCAACACTGCAGCTCCAATTAAAATTTTTGATTTTTTCATAATAAATTGAGATTTTTGTTAATTATTTGTTTGTCTCTAATCTATATACGAGGAAATCGCAGTTACGGTTTTATTAATGTTTTGTTAATCGGAATAATGCAGCATTTATTCGAAGAAAAAACTAACTTTGTATTGTAAAAAGTAACCAATGAACCCATCTACTAGTGGCTGGATTGAAAAATTCTGCTATCAGTTCTCTCAAAACGGAATTCCGTTTGGCAACTACGAGCAGTTGTATAACGGTTTAAAGAGCTATGGTTTTATTTACGGTGTCAATGTAAAACACACCAAACATATTGGAAGTCTTCATACCTATTCCGAAGATGAAATAGCTAAGATCAATCTACTTACAGGTTTTTACCATATTTATTTTTTTAAAAACCCTAATGCCACTGTAGCATCCTTTATTAAAGATCTATTATTTTTTTATAAAACTCTAGAGGTTTCAGATTTATCGAGGTGGGATAAACTTGTTATTGGTAAAAGCCAAAGCTCCATGTTGGAAAGGCTTATACATGATCGTATTCAAATTGACGATGATTTGTTGACCAGAAATTTCAATAAGTCTATTACAAATTCTCTTTTGTATGTAGATATCTTAACTTTTGACAGTTATCTCAATAATAATGCAGAACCAAAAACTTATGCAGCCAATTTAGAAAGTACTATTATAGGTACATTATATAGGTCACTAAATTCAAAAAAAAATATAACAGAGCACGATAAGGAGATTATTGATATCATGCAGTCCTCATTACCAAATTTTGAGAATGAAGATTTTGAAATTGAAGATCTCATTCATGATATTGATTATAGTGTTATTAGTCTTCACCAAAAAAAGTACCTTTTAGATTTAGTTTGTCTTTCTATTTGGGATGATGAAATTTTAGAAAGAACGGAATACAAATTTTTAAGATTATTAACCAAAAAATTACAATTAGACACTTCAGAAATTCAAAATTCATTGGTGTGCGTTTCTAATTTTCATAATGAGCATAGACGTGAAGTTTTACTTTTTCAGCAAACAAATCCGTTTTCAAATTTTTACGAAAACTCATCGCAGCTTGTAAACAAATTGTTGAGGAGAAACAGTAAACGTCTCATAAAAGAAATAAGGCAGAGCAAAGAGTTAATGCAGCTTATCACAAAATCTACACATAGAGATCTCACTAAAGAGGAACAAAAACAATTGCAGGCTCAATTGGTGGATATTTTAAAAACCATCCCTAGTTTAGCCATTTTCATGCTTCCTGGAGGTGCTATTTTATTACCTATTTTCGCTAAACTAGTTCCTAATTTATTGCCTTCTGCTTTTGATGATAACAGGATTGAAAAAACTAAATAAGTTTTTAATTTAATTTTCTTCGGAATTTTATGACCGCAACGTCGATAAGAATTGAACAACCGTTAGATGTAGCTATTTTAAAAAACTTCCGAAGATAAAATCATTTCAAATTATTCAAGACAGCCATTCTTTAAAATCCTTAACACGCTCTCTTGCCACAATGACTTCATGTTCGTTAAACGTGTTTAGTTTAATCTGTAATCTAGAATTGGTATAACTTACCATATCTTTTATGGCATTGACGTTCACGAAGAATTTTCTGCTAATCCTAAAAAATTTGTGTGGCTCCAGTTCATCTTCCAATTGCTCTAGCGATGTGTCGAGTAAATAGTTTCTACCTTCTGTAGTATAAGCATAAGTGCCCTTATTTTCACTATAAAAACATTCAATATCATCAATATTGATCAATTTTAAATGCTGACCGACTTTTACTGAAAATCGCTTTTTATACTCCCGTTCTATGGGATTGACCAATAATTTTTTAATATCGTCAAAATCTAAAGTAACCTTTTTTTGTTTTGGCGCACGATCATTAAATTTTGAAACTGCCTTTTCCAAATCATCCTCATCAATAGGTTTTAACAAATAATCTATGCTATTCAACTTGAATGCCTGCAAAGCATACTCATCATAAGCGGTTGTAAAAATCACTGCAGATTTTATATCTATAGCTTCAAAAATCTCAAAAGACAGCCCATCACTAAGCTGAATATCTAAAAATATCAAATCTGGATGTTCATTATTTTGAAACCATTCTATAGATTCTTCTACAGAATGTAACATGGTCTCCGTTTCCATATTTAGTGCGGTCAACATACGCTGTAAACGTCTTGCCGATGGTTTTTCGTCTTCTATGATGATGATATTCATTTCTTATTTTTTATTCTGAAATTTTAATAATTCTAATAATCGCTATTCCCAAAAAGTGGTTTCTTCCTCTTTATTTAAGATTTGCTCAATCTTTCTATCTTCCCAACTTTTCTTGAATATGAATCTTCCTTTAAAAATTCTCCAACCATGAATAAAAATAGCAAAAGTCCACAGTACTAATACCGAAACATTTAATGCAGTAACATTATTTTTATATGGTCCTTCTTCAATAATATAAAAATTGAATAGAATAAGAGCGACAACTACAAGATATAGTGCTAAATGAAAGTAGAAAATTTTAATTTTTCTAACTTGATTTTTTGCCTTTTGAATTTGTTTTGCTTTTTGCTTGTCTGAGTTCATCTTTTAAAATCTTAAATACTTTACTCCCAACGGGAATCATCCTTATCCATAAGTTCCTTGATCTTTCTTTCCTCCCAGTTTCTGCCAAAAATCAAGCTCGGTAAAAATACAGATCCAGCATGCGCCAATAAACCTATTCCCCAAAATGAAAATGTAATAAAATTACGCCATTGAAAATAGCTTTCACCTTCTTCTAAATTTTGAAAGTTGATATACACAAAAACAAGATTGACTATGGTAAAAACTAAGGCATGTGTATAAAAACCCTTTATTCTTTTTACTCTTTTCGCTGCAATTTGATAACGTTCTTTATTTCCTAGTGAGTTGTTCATTATTCCCAATGTTTATTATCTTTTTCCATCATCTCCTTAATTTTACGTTCTTCCCAGTTTTTTCCGAAGAAAAAATTGGGTCCAAAAACGCCCATAAAGTGAAAGAACAAACCAATTCCCCAAAAGAAAGCTGTTGAGAACGTGCCAAAACTAAATAGCTTTACTCCGTTACTGGTGATAATTATTATAATGAATATGTTTACGATTACATAAGAGGCTAAGTGCCAGTAAAACCCAATGATTGCTTTTACTTTTTTCTGTGCTCTTAAGTAGGCTTCTTCTTTCTCCCAAGCTTTTTGAGAGTTTCTATTTCCGTAGGGTTCTATGTTGTTTACCATTTTATGATCTATTTTTTAATTCCATCGTTGCTCTTCTTCTTCACGCATAAATTTTTCAATCTTACGTTTTTCCCAATTACTTCCCAATACGCCATCATTCACATACACCTTGTAGGCATGAAATGCTAGCCCTAATCCCCAACCCAACATTGGGAACCAAAACCATTGGATGGTGTTTGGTGTGTACCTAAACCAGATAAATATTAAAAAAGGTATTACTAAACAATACGAAATTAGGCTGTAATAAAACTCTTTTATCTCTTCTACCCTCTTACGTGCTCTTATATATCTGTCGTCAAAATTTGTTTTTGGTTCTATTGCTTTCATGATTGATACTTGTTTTGTAAGCATTGGTATTGCAACTGCAAAACTGTTTGCTTGTTGATTGATTGATACTGTTTTGTTTGATAATAACTTGTAGCGTTGTTTGATATTCTCTAATCCTACTCCACTGCTCTTTTTTACGATTTGCTTAGGTTGAAGGTTGTTTTCTACAACGAGCATACCTCCATCTTCATAAATTTTAATGTGCAAAGGTTTACTACTAGTGACCATATTATGTTTTACCGCATTTTCTAATAATAACTGTAGAGATAATGGGACTACTTTACTTTCCGGATTTGTGGAATGATCTGGAATTTCAAAAATGATGCTGTCTTCAAAACGCATTTTTAAAAGTGACATGTAGGTTCTTGCGAAATTTAGCTCTTCATCAACAGTTATTAAATCCTTGTTTTTTTGTTCTAAAACATAACGATATACTTTAGATAATGAGGTTGTGAACTTTTGGGCGTTTTTTGGGTTTTCTTCGATTAAACTTGTTAGTACATTTAAGCTATTGAATAAAAAATGTGGATCTAGTTGGTTTTTTAAGGCGTCAAATTTTGCACTTGCAGCACCAGCTATTACTTTCTGCTCTTTGATTTTATTTTTTTGATACCTATTGTAGAAATAAACAACATGAAAAATAATTACAATAGTCATCGTGATCCAAAGGCCAAATGAGTAACCTTGCCAAGTTTCATTTGCAATAAACTCTTCAAAAGGTTGCCCAAAATAAACGACCTCAACAAGCACCCTTAGAAAGAACAAACCAATTAATGTGATAATAGTTGCTCCCAGTATACCGTATAAAACACGTTTTACGGTATCTTGTTTTTTCCATTGGCGACGCTCCATATATCCAAAAAAGAAGGTGTTAGAATAACCAAGAACAAATGCATACAATTGGTAAAATGTAAAATCGATTAAAAATTGATTTATAGTGTTGTAATGAAATCCGCCAGACAACAACTTACCTATAGCATATACAATACAGCCAATAATAAAGGTGATGATGATATTCTTAAAAGGTTTAGTTGCCATGATGGTCTATTTTATTATTTACAGGATTTTGAAACTTGCTCTGCACGCTCTATTCCCCAGTTTGGATGTAAATTGCTTTCTGGTTTAAAGTTAGTAAAAAGTTCAAGAGATTTTTCTATCTCAGCACAAAACGGTTTGGTGTCTTGCCCAAAATAGCGAGCACTACCCATTGCCCAATCTGCTTTATTGAAAGCAACTCTTGGGTTTTGAGGTGCTATTTTGTATGCTTTATTGTAAAGTTCTGTAATTTTTCCTGCATATTTCATTCCGTAGACAGCACCATCATAAGCTACCCAATTGGTTAATACCTGCGCTTGCATTACGATAATTTCTGGATTTTCCTTGCTTATTTCCATAGCAGTATCTATATGTTTTTGAGCTTTATCTAATTGTGCCTTTAAAACGGTTTCATCTTTTTCATTCCAACTTTTTAAGCTGTTGATTTGCGCTATGTAGTAATGTGGTAACCATTCATCTTTTTCAGCATTTGAAATGCGCTCAAACATATTTTCAGCTTCATCGGTTTTGTTGTCTTGCCAAAGTGCAAATGCTTTTTGCATTCCTTTTTCATAATTGGTTTGTGCGTTTAGTAATTGACTAAACATTAAGAACATAAAAAATTTAACTACTGTGCTCATGATAATTTGTTTTATTTCTGAAATAAATTCAGCGTGATTGATAAGGCAAATATCCAACAGAAGTCAGCTTTTTGAAAAAACGAATTACCGAACTGTAATTTTTAAATGATGAATTGTAAAATTAGTTCAAGAATTAAGTAACTTATTGAAAAACTCAACTACTAACAAGTAACGAACTCTTAAAAAAACCAACACAATGAAAAAATTAGCTTTACTTATTTTAAGTTTAATTCTTACCATTTCGGTATCCTCACAGGATAAACGCTTAAAAGGAATTGAAAAGGAATTAAATAAAATTCTTGAAGTAACTCAAACTGCTGGTTACGCTGTAGCTGTAGTTGAGGGCGACAAAATTATTTATGCCAAAGGATTTGGTTACCGTGATTATGAAAATAAAATTGCAGTAGACGCGAATACACTATTTGCTATCGGCTCATCCACAAAAGCATTTACATCTTCACTTTTAGGGATATTGAGAGATGATGATAAATTATCATTTGATCATAATCCTAGACAATATGTGCCAGAATTAGAGTTTTACAATAATGACCTAAATAATAACCTCATCATAAAAGATTTGATGAGGCACAGTACTGGTTTACCTAGACATGATGGATCTTGGTATTATTTTCCAAGTAACAGTAAAGATTCGCTACTAATGCGTATGAAGTACCAAGAACCTTTTACAGGCATTAGACAACAATGGTATTATAATAATTTTGGATTTTTGGCACAAGGTGTAATTACAGAACGTATCACGGGAAAAAGTTGGGAAGACAATTTAAAAGAGCAATTTTTCACACCATTGGAGATGACCAGAACAAATGCCTCTATAGAAGAAATGAAATCCAGTTCAAATGCATCGCTTGGTTACGAAGTAAAAAACGACAATATTAAAAAAATGGACTATTATGATATTGCGGGAATGTCTCCTGCTGGAAGCATAAACAGTAGTGTCAATGATATGTCTAATTGGTTGATAACCTGGATCAATGACGGAAAATTTAAAGGCGAACAAATCATCCCTGAAAACTATATTACAGAAGCGATGAGTTCCCAAATAGTTGTAGGCGGAGGTGTTCCAGATGAAGAATTTCCTGATATCCATTTCGCAAATTACGGTTACGGTTGGTTCTTACAATCTTATAAAGGGCACTATCGTGTAGAGCATGGTGGAAATATAGATGGGTTTTCAGCAAATGTCGCATTGTACCCTAGTGATAATATTGGCATTGTAGTACTGGCAAACCAAAACGGTTCTCCTGTACCATCTTTAGTTAGAAATACAATTTCTGATCGTTTGTTGGGAGTTGAACAATCTGATTGGGTTGGACGATACGAGAAAAACCTCGAAAAGGGAAAAAAAGCACAGGAAGAAGTAGAAAAGGATTCAGAAATCTCAAATGTTAAAAACACCAAACCTTCACATATAAATGTTGATTATACTGGCATATATTCTAATAAGGGATATGGTAATTTTGAAATCATTGCGGAAAATGATTCTTTATTTTCCATACTTAATGGTGATAAATTGTATTTACACCATTTTCACTATGATGTCTTTGAACTTATTGATATGACTGAAAACAAAGTGGACACTACTCAATATGGTAAATCAATAAAGATGGTTTTTACTACTGGTGAAAGTGGCGATATTTCCGAAGCAAAAATTAAGATTGAACCTACTGTTGATGATATTGTTTTTGATCGTGCACCTAATACCATCGACGTAGATACCAAAACATTAGAGACTTATACTGGAGATTATGATATTGCTGGTACCGATTTTAAGATTTTCATAAAAAACGAAGCGCTGCACCTGTTCATTAAAGGGCAACCAGAATATGAATTAATTGCCACCGATAAGCATAAGTTTTCATTTAAAACCCTAGAAGGCTTTAAGATTGAATTTATTGAAGATGAAAACGGGAAGATAACCGAGCTCAAAGCGATACAACCCAATGGTACATTTGTAGCAAAACGGAAATAAATAAAAGTTTAGTTTAAAAGAGAAAAGCACTTGATCAAGTGCTTTTTTTAATTATCAACTTCTGCTAAAATTATATCTGTTGCCCACTGTATCGCTGCATCAATAGAATTAAATCGTTTTATTTTTTTATTGAAAAACAGGTTTTCAATAACTGTGTTTAAAACGCTACCTTGTGTATATCCAACTACTCCGTAACCCTTTAAACCATAGCTATGGGTAAAAAACTTAAGCCAATCGTTAGGTTTAACTGCATATGAATTGATACGGTGGGAAATATAGACAACATCGTTACCATCTGTACTTAAAAAAGTCGATACATCGTCTACAATTTGTTTTGCATGATGCTCCCAAGTGAATATTATACCTTCATTGATTTCAGATATGACATATCCCTTAAAAATAAAAACATTACCAAAACTGTAGGTTAATTCTTTTAAAACATTATTGTATAAGTGGGTGCTTTTAATACTGTTCATTGACGCAATTTACAATTTTAATACACCTTTTTAAATTTTTTTTATGTGTTTTATTCTAAATAAGAAATAAATTTCTATTATATAATTATAAATGAATTAGTTATAGATAAGACTATTTTAGTGATGTATTATCAAATTTCTTCGGAAAATTTATCCTTAATACTAAACCCAACCAAAGCTTCGTTCTTAAGTATATTGAATTGAATAACAGTCCTTTACATTTCAATTATATCAACTGTTTTAGCTTATAAAATAAAAAAGCACCAATTTAATTGGTGCTTTTTTTATTCTTTAAATATATTTTTATTTAACAGCCATCAATTCTACATCAAAAACCAATGTAGCATTTGGCGGTATTACTCCACCTGCTCCAGCAGAACCATAACCTAAATCGCTTGGTATAACCAAACGAGCTTTATCACCAACATTCAATAAACAGATACCTTCATCCCATCCCGATATAACTTGACCCACACCTACTTGAAAATCTAAAGGTGCATTTCTTTTATATGAAGAATCAAATACAGTACCATCTGCTAACTGTCCTTTATAATGTACAGATACCATTTTTCCTTTCTCTGCAGCTTTACCAGTTCCTTTTTGGATGATCTGGTAACGTAATCCGCTTTTTGTTTCCTCAAAGCCAGATGCTAGTTTATCTAATTCTGCTCTTGCAGCTTCACGCTCTGCCTCAACACGCTTTTCTCTTGCGCCTTCAAAAGTTCTAAATGCTTCTACAGCATTAAAGCTTTCTGCGTCTGCTCCAACTCTTAATATTTCTAATGTTTCGATTTCATCTCCTTGAGCGATAGCATTAACGACATCTTGTCCCTCAATCACTTTTCCGAAGACCGTATGCATATTATCCAACCATGGCGTTTCAATATGTGTGATAAAAAACTGACTTCCATTAGTTCCTGGTCCAGCATTTGCCATAGACAACACACCTGGTGCATCATGTTTTAAATCTGGGTGAAACTCATCATCAAACTTATAACCTGGATTTCCCGTTCCTGTCCCAAGAGGGCAACCTCCTTGGATCATAAAATCTGGAATGACTCTATGAAATTTCAATCCATCATAATAAGGTGTCCCTTGAGGTTTCACATCGTTTTCTAGATTTCCTTCAGCTAAAGCAACGAAATTACCTACCGTTCCTGGTGTTTTCTCAAATTCTAAAGCGACTAAAATCTCGCCTTTTGTTGTATTAAATTTTGCGTATAAACCGTCTTGCATTGTATTATATTTTAATTGAGTTGCAAAGATATGAAACTAAGTTAGAAGCACAATTTGGAATTACTAGCAATTACTTTAGCTTTGTAAAAAAGAATAGTTTTATGAGTTTTATTACGAAATTAAAGGCTGCCTTCGGAAATCCCAGAGCAATGGAGAAATTGCATGTCGATGACCATACCGAAGCTATCATCAATGATATTGAGCATACGCCTTTTGCAATTGCTGAAGATAATGTCTTGTATGCTGGACTTAATGAGCTTGGTGGTTATTATTTTATGCAGACTGTTATTGTCGGCTCTTTTCATACTAAAACAAAAAAAGGCGCTCAACTAAAAATTATTGGTAATGATTTTGAACTTCTTTTAAATTCTGATATGGTTGAACTTGAGTCTGACCATTCCAACGTTTCCAATAGAAGTATCTCAAAGATAGATTTTCAAATTGAAGAGGCAGATGCTGCCAAAATTGAAAAACCTAATCTAAAAAACTTAGTGCTCACTTGTAAGAAGCAAAAGGTAGTTTTTGATATGTATGAGAGTGATGAAGAGGAGTAAATTTCTTTTATAAAATTTATATCTACAATAAATATCGCATCCAAGCTATAAAAGTTGCTAGAAAAAAAAGAAAAATGCCATTTTTCTACTTTTAGGAGCAGAGTTTTTACAGATGATGATAGCATATTTAAAAATGAAGTTATTCTTTTCAAAAAAATAACTAAACAAAAAAATTAAACCAATCAACTGGATGTAAATACTTAAATAAATATTTGGATGCGTTCGTTGCTTAAAATTAACTATAAACAATGTAAAGAAAACTAATAAAACACATATTATAATGTATAAAATGTAAAAATATGAGCTATTCCATTTTTTCAATAACTTCATTAAATTTCAAAAATTAATCAATTCGCCACCTCACTAATAAATTTAATGCGATAAAGTCTTAACTCTTCATCATCGTAATCGCCATCAAATTCTGCGATTGCATCATCTATTTTATCGGTTTCAGAATCCATAAAATAATCGTGGATTTCTTCTTGTTGATCTTCATCTAAAATATCATCCAGCCAGTAATTGATGTTCAGCTTGGTACCAGAATAAACAATGGCTTCCATTTCTTTTATAAAATCCTGCATATTCATTCCTTTACTGGAGGCAATATCCGTTAACGGTAATTTCCTATCTACATTTTGAATGATGTATAATTTTATGGCAGAGTTTGAGCCTGTACTTTTAACTATAAAATCATCTGGTCTTTCAATTTCATTATCCTCAACATATTGGGAAATCAAGGCTACAAAATCTTTTCCATATTTTTTGGCTTTTCCGTCACCTACACCATGAACATTACTTAATTCTTCAATCGTGATTGGATATTTTAGAGCCATATCCTCTAAGGATGGATCTTGAAAAATCACAAATGGCGGTACTCCTAAGGATTTAGCATTTCGCTTTCTTAAATCTTTAAGCATTTTCATTAAGGTTTCATCTACTACGCCACCACTACCTTTTGCTGCTGTGATTATTCCATCATCTGTATCTTCATCAAAGACGTGATCTTCAGTCATTAAAAACGACTGTGGCGATTTAATAAATGCCTTACCTTCTTCTGGTATACGCAGAACTCCGTAGGTTTCGATATCCTTTTTAAGGTAACCAGCTACAAGAACCTGACGTATCAATGCCATCCAATAGCGTTTGTCACGGTCTTTCCCAATTCCGAAGAAAGGTAACGTGTCCGTTTTATGAGAAGATATAAGTGCGTTTGTTTTTCCAACCAATACTTGAACCAAATCTTTGGATTTGTACTTTTCATTGGTTTTCTCTACCGTTTCTAGTAAGGTAACGACCTCATCTTTGGCTTCATGTTGTTTCTTCGGAAAGCGAACATTATCATCCATATCTCCGCCTTCTCCTGTCTCATTGTCAAATTCCTCACCAAAATAATGAAGTATAAATTTCCTTCTCGATACTGAAGTTTCTGCAAAAGCAACAACTTCTTGAAGCAATGCTTGTCCAATTTCTTGCTCTGCCACCGGTTTTCCGGACATGAATTTTTCTAATTTCTCAATATCCTTATAAGCATAATAAGCTAAACAATGACCTTCACCTCCATCACGTCCTGCACGACCAGTTTCTTGATAATAGCTTTCTATACTTTTTGGAATATCATGATGAATCACAAAACGCACGTCTGGTTTATCGATTCCCATCCCAAAAGCGATTGTTGCGACCACAACGTCGCAATCTTCCATCAAAAACATGTCTTGGTGCTTCACTCTGGTTTTGGGATCTAAACCTGCATGATATGGCACAGCTTTTATACCGTTTACTTGTAAAACTTGAGCTAATTCTTCAACACGCTTTCTGCTTAAACAATAAATAATACCAGATTTACCTTCATTCTTTTTAACAAAACGAATAATATCTGAATCTACATTTTTGGTTTTAGGGCGTATTTCGTAATACAAATTAGGTCTATTAAATGATGCCTTAAAGGTGGTGGCATCCTGTATATCTAGACTTTTTAAAATGTCTTCTTGCACTTTTGGCGTTGCAGTTGCTGTTAAACCTATAATTGGAATATTATCACCTATACGTTTTATTATATGACGTAAGTTGCGATACTCTGGTCTAAAATCGTGTCCCCATTCACTAATACAATGGGCTTCATCTACAGCCATAAATGATATGGTAACAGATCGAAGAAACTCAACGTGTTCTTCTTTTGTGAGAGACTCTGGAGCTACATATAGTAATTTTGTAACACCATTAACGATGTCTTCCTTAACCTGTTTGACCTCTGTTTTATTTAGTGAAGAATTTAGAACATGCGCAACGCCATCTTCATTTGAAATACCACGAATGGCATCAACTTGATTTTTCATTAAGGCAATTAGTGGCGACACTATAATTGCAGTACCTTCTTTTATTAATGCTGGTAGTTGGTAACATAAAGATTTACCGCCTCCAGTTGGCATAATAACAAATACATCCTCACCTGCAACAACGCTTTCTATAACACTTTCTTGAAGTCCTTTAAATTTTGAAAAACCGAAGTAATGTTTAAGTTCAGAATGTATATCAATTTCTTTTGTACTCATTAATCCCTATTAGTATTTTTGATACATTTGCATAAGACTAAAGATAACAATTTCTTTATACCCATCAAACTCAAAAAAAATTAATTTTGAAAAGCAACCAATCTATTCTTGAAACTGCTAGAAAAACAATAGATTTAGAACGTGACGCCATAGCTAATTTAAGTCATTTATTAACCGATGATTTTGCTAATGCGGTAACATTAATTTATAATTCTAAAGGTCGAGTAATTATTACAGGTATTGGCAAAAGTGCCATTATAGCTAATAAGATCGTAGCTACATTAAATTCTACCGGTACACCATCTGTATTTATGCATGCTGCAGATGCCATTCATGGAGATTTAGGATTAATCTTAGAGGATGATATTGTGATTTGTATTTCTAAAAGCGGAAATACGCCAGAAATAAAAGTTTTAGTCCCTTTCATTAAAAATGCAAAAAACAAGTTGATTGCTATTACGGGAAATACTAATTCGTTTTTAGGTCAACAAGCAGATTATATTTTAAATGCTCATGTTGAACAAGAAGCTTGTCCAAATAATTTGGCTCCAACCACGAGTACAACTGCACAATTAGTAATTGGTGATGCACTAGCTGTTTGTCTATTGGAAATTCGCGAATTTTCAAGTAAGGACTTTGCAAAATACCATCCAGGTGGTGCTTTAGGTAAACGATTGTATATGCGCGTGAGTGATTTATCTACTCTAAACCTTAAGCCTCAAGTACAACTTCATACAAGTGTAAAAGATGTGATCGTAGAAATTTCAGAAAAAATGCTTGGTGTAACAGCGGTCGTAGATAACAATAAGATCACTGGCATCATAACAGATGGTGATTTAAGGAGAATGCTCACAAAAAGTGATGAATTTCTTCATTTAACTGCCAAAGAGATTATGAGCGATAATCCAAAACGAATTGAAGAGGATGCAATGGCTATTGATGCTATGGAACTGATGGAGTCTCATGGGATTTCTCAACTATTGGTTGAAAAAGAGGGCAAATACGCAGGTGTCATCCATATTCATGATTTAATTAAAGAAGGTATTATATAATGGCGAAAAACAAAACTGATGAAATGTCTTTTTTAGACCATCTTGAAGACTTAAGATGGCATTTAATTAGAATCACTTTATCGATCCTGATCTGTGCAACTGTAGCATTTATATTTAGTAGAGCTATATTTAAATATGTAATTTTTGCACCCAAACAAATGGATTTCCCAACCTATAAATGGTTGTGTAAAGTTTCAGAATTTATAGGGATTAATGATACCACGTTTTGTGCTGCGGAATTTCCTTTTAAAATTACAAGTTTAGAAATGTCCTCTCAATTTTCAGCAGATATTTGGACTTCTATTTATGCTGGATTTATAATAGCATTTCCATATATTATTTACCAGGTTTGGAGTTTTATAAGTCCAGGGTTACATTCTAATGAGCGTAAGCATTCGAGAGGTTTTATAATCGTAACATCACTACTTTTCTTTATTGGTGTTCTTTTTGGGTATTATATCGTGACACCTTTATCTATAAACTTCTTAGCCAATTACAGTATTAGTCCAGATATTGATAATCAATTTCAAATTAGCTCTTACATTGCTTTGATTAGATCGTCTTCTTTGGCATCTGGTTTTGTTTTTGAGCTTCCTATAATTATCTATTTTTTAACTAAAATAGGCTTGGTGACACCTCAATTAATGAAAAAATATAGAAAGTTTGCCTTAGTAATTGTTCTTATTCTTTCTGCTATAATTACACCTCCAGACTTAGCTAGTCAGGTCATTGTTGCAATTCCAATCTTAATTTTATACCAAATAAGTATTTTTATTTCAAAAATTGTTGTTAGAAACCAAAACAAAAAACAAGAAAAAGTAAATGTCTGATATCGTTACTGAATTTAATGACTATCGTTCTAAAATGAACGATACCATCCTTGAGGATAATAATAAAATCATCAAGCGTATTTTTAATCTTGACACCAATGCTTTTGCTGAAGGTGGAGCTCTAGATAAAAAAACAAAAGAGCTTTTAGGATTAGTGGCCTCTACTGTTTTAAGATGTGATGACTGTGTGAAATACCACTTAGAATCAAGCCATAAAATAGGTTTAAAAAAAGAGGAAGTTGTCGAAGCATTGGGCATTGCGACTTTGGTTGGAGGTACAATTGTAATTCCGCACTTGAGAAGAGCTTATGAGTATTGGGATGCATTGGAGAAACATTCCGAAGAAAAATAAATTCAATACCGAAGTGTTTTAACTTCCGTTAAACTTATAATAAACTAAAAAGTAAGTCCTTTTGAAATTGCTATTTTAGCGATTATTACATAATTATGAAAAAGCTTAGAGCCGAGAATTTAATGAAGTCCTACAACGGACGAAAAGTTGTAAAAGACGTATCGCTGGAGGTTAATCAAGGTGAGATCGTTGGATTATTGGGACCAAATGGTGCTGGTAAAACCACTTCTTTTTACATGATCGTTGGGCTTATTAAACCAAATGGCGGAAGCATTTTTTTAGAGGGAGATAATATTACCAATTACCCAATGTACAAGCGTGCTCAAATTGGGATTGGGTATTTGGCGCAAGAAGCTTCAGTATTTAGAAAGTTGAGTATTGAGGATAACATTTTGAGTGTGCTCCAAATGACGAAATTGAGCAAGAAAGAGCAACAGGCTAAAATGGAATCATTAATTGATGAGTTTAGTTTAGGACATATTCGCAAAAATCGAGGTGATCTGCTTTCTGGTGGTGAGCGTCGTCGTACCGAAATTGCTCGTGCATTAGCTACAGATCCCGATTTTATTTTATTGGATGAGCCTTTTGCTGGAGTTGATCCCGTTGCTGTTGAGGATATTCAGCGTATCATCGCACAATTAACCAAAAAGAATATTGGGATTTTGATTACAGATCACAATGTGCAGGAAACCTTGGCAATTACAGATAGAACCTATTTAATGTTTGAAGGTAGCATTTTAAAAGCTGGAGAACCTGAAGAATTGGCAAGTGACGAAATGGTACGTAAAGTGTATTTAGGCCAAAACTTTGAACTTCGTAAAAAGAAGTTGAATTTTGAAACGATTCAAGAGAAATAATCATTATTTTCTCATTTACTATCCTCTTCTACGCTCTAATAATACCATCATCATAAAACTTAAAACGATACGTTCGTCATCATCGTTATCAATGGGCTTGAGTTTTGAGAGTTTAAATTTTCTTCCGAAGAAGGAAGGCTCTTTTTTAAGTTGACAGATATCCTCTCCTTTTAAATCGGTCACTTTATAGGTTGGATTGAATAAATAACCAGAAAACCCTCCAACAATTGGGATTTGTCCCAGCATAGAATCCATCACTTTTACCCAAGCATTTTCTTCTCTAATATGATACTGTAGTTTTTGATTTTGATCAATAATTTCATAATGCGCTTTCCAAATGGAAGCCCAACCTTTCCTGGCAATCTTACCTATTTCTATGCCTTGAGCGTCTTTAAAGCTGTAAGCTGCAGAGAAATCTATCCATTTATCTGCCCGGATATTATATATTAAATTGCTCTTATTTTCGTGGTCGTAAATATTTATATCTTCTTTGAGTTTAAACATTTTTTGTCTCACATAAGCAACAGTTTTGCCTGTGGCATCCTTTGCAGAAAAATCATTGGATAATGTCGTGACGTTAAATGTGAAATTTATTGGGAATTTGAGGTCTTTCATAGATGATTACTATAGATGGATTTATGTTTTTAATGCTGCTCAGTTTTATGTTTCGTCTTGAATAAACGACCATACAACCACTTTAATAATTTAACAACGATTACTGCTATTGCTCCTACTATCAATCCTAAAATAAAATCCCTTAGCATTGATGGGATTTGTTCTAAAAAGTGATGTAAGAATTCAAGGTTATGGGCAAATATCCCTCCAGAAACCAATAGAAGCGCGATGGTCCCAATTACCGATAAACTTTTGATGATTTTTGGTAAAGCCTGTACCAAAAAATTACCAATATAATAGGTCACATTTTTTTTGCCATCACTTAATTTAACCAATCGCAATCCCAAATCATCCATTCTCACGATAAGGGCTACAATTCCGTAAACCCCAACAGTTGCTATAATTGCGACAATGGATACAACAAGAATTTGAAATAGTAATTCTTGTCCTACAACAGTTCCCAAAGCAATAATTACAATTTCTACGGAAAGTATAAAATCGGTTAAAATCGCAGATTTAATCTTAGATTTCTCTAATTCCAGTAATTCTTCCTTTGTGAGATTCTCTTTGAGGTCAATTGTTGTATGTTTTTCATGAGGCACGAAATATTCGTATATTTTTTCTACACCTTCGTAAGCCAAATAAACACCTCCAATAATTAAAATAACGGTTACAGCCCAAGGTAAAAACGCACTTAATAAAAATGCTACAGGTAAAATAATCAACTTGTTGAGCATTGAGCCCTTTGTAATGGCCCAAAGTACAGGGATTTCCCTAGATGCTACAAACCCTGAAGCTTTCTCAGCATTTACCGCCAAGTCATCACCTAAAATCCCTGCTGTTTTTTTAGTTGTAATCTTACTCATTGCAGCAACATCATCCATGAGTGCTCCAATATCATCTAACAATGCAAAAAATCCTGATGCCATTACTATGTATATAAAGTATTTTTAAATTGTTTTTGTCGTTATATTTTGAATTACAGAAAGCAAAATATATAATGCGATTATTAAAGGTATCGCAATAAAATGAAGGGTTATCAACAATATAACCGTAGAGATAATCAATACATATCTAAACTTATTATTTGCCAAACTATAGTCCTTAAACTTTAAGGCAAACAGTTTGATTGTTGAATTCAATAAATAACAGCTTATCAAAGTAAACGCAATCAAAAACCAAGTATTTAAAATCAATGAAGTTGCGAAGTTGCTATTCTGAAATTCTATAATCAACGGTAATGATAATATCAATAACGCATTGGCTGGTGTAGGCAGACCTTTGAAATAAGTTTGTTGATCTTCATCAATATTGAATTTTGCCAGTCTATATGCAGATGCCAAAGTAACAAACAAGCCAATTAGCGCAACTACTGAGATATTAATCCCTGACCAATTCATGTTTGAAGTCCACTCTTGGTTTGTAACAATTTCCGGAGCATTAATTCTTGTTGAAATTAGTTTGAACATGACAATGCCAGGCACCAAACCGCTCGTGACCATATCTGCCAGAGAATCCAATTGAATTCCCAAAGGACTCTGGACATTAAGTTTTCTTGCGAGTAAGCCATCAAAGAAATCGAAGAAAATTCCGAGGAAAACAAAAACAGCTGCAGCCACAAAGTTATTGTGTACAGCAAAGATGACCGCTATACTTCCGCAGAACAAATTAAGCAGCGTAATTAAATTGGGAATGTACTTTTTTACAGACATATAAAAGATTTATGTAAAAATAGCAAACTATTTACGACTAACACAAAACAAAGGCAATATCTAGCACTTTTTCAAGTTTAATAGGTGAAAAATATTGTGCATCTTTGTAAAAAATTTTTGCTGTTGAAAACGTACCTATTCATTGCCTCGACTTTGATAACATTTTTTTGTACTGCCCAGACTAAATATTCTAATGAATTTTTGAATATTGGTGTTGACGCAGCTGCTCTTGGTATGAGCAATAGTGTGGTTTCCCATACTGGAGATGTGAATTCTGGATATTGGAATCCTGCTGGTTTGGTTAATTTAGAAGATAATGAATTAGCCTTATTACATTCTAGTTATTTTGCCAATATTGCCAATTATAATTACATCGCATTTGCAAAACCACTTGATGATAGAAGTGCTATCGCACTGTCATTGATTCGTTTTGGAGTGGACGATATTTTAGATACTACACAGCTTATAGATGACCAAGGAAACATCAATTATGACCGTGTAAGTTTGTTTTCTACTGCAGATTATGCACTTACTTTTTCTTATGCCAGAAAACTTCCACTTGACGGTCTAAGTTATGGTGTAAACGCTAAAGTCGTTAGAAGAATTATTGGGGATTTTGCTAATTCTTGGGGATTTGGTTTAGATGCTGGGATTCAATTTGAAGGTCAAAATGACTGGAAATTCGGTATCATGGCTCGAGACATTACTACCACTTTCAATGCCTGGTCTTTTGATGATGATAAATTAGCAGACATCCAAAACGCTATTGAAGGTCAAAACCAAACCGTACCAGAAAAAACAGAACTTACCATCCCAAAATTACAGGTGGGAATGTCCAAGAAATTTATTTTTCATTACGATTATTCTTTATTGGCATCGTTTGATTTAAACGTAAGATTTGAACAAAATAATGATATCGTATCTAGCTCGTTTGCCAGTGTCAATCCCGCTTTGGGGTTTGAGTTTGGCTATACAGATCTCGTTTTTTTAAGAGCTGGAGCTGGTAACTTTCAAAATGAACTTCAAATAGATAATAGCGAAGATTTGACGTTTCAGCCTAGTTTGGGGTTAGGTTTCAAATACAGAGGCATACAAATAGATTATGCTTTTACAGATATTGGAGACCAAAGCGCTGCTTTATACTCCAATGTATTTTCTTTAAAACTCGATTTTAGTATCTTTAGATAGTGAAAAAAATCTTACTTGCCTTATCATCTGGAATTATTTTAGCATTGGCGTGGCCAACTTATGGCTTTCCGCTCCTGTTATTTTTTGCATTTGTCCCTCTACTTCTTGCTGAACGTCAATTACGATTATCACAAGTAAAACGAAAAGGATTAAAAGTTTTCGGGTTAGCATATCTCTCATTTTTTATATGGAATCTTATCACAACAAGCTGGTTAAGATTCGCCAGCATATTTGGTGCAAGCTTTGCTGTTTTAGTCAATACCGCATTGATGGCCTTGTTGTTTTTACTTTACCACAAATATGCTAAAAGACAATCTACAAATAGATCGCTATTATTTTTAGTTGCACTTTGGATAAGTTTTGAAAAACTGCATCTCATATGGGAGTTCTCTTGGCCTTGGCTAAATTTGGGTAACGGTTTTTCTGAATATATCACTTGGATCCAATGGTACGAATACACGGGAACTTTTGGCGGTACCCTTTGGGTTTGGATTTTAAATGTCGTGATTTTTAAAGGTATCCTATCTTATCAAAACAAAAAATCTAAACGGGATTTAAAATTTTTACTGCTGAAATGTGCTGGACTTATAATCGTGCCTATTCTTATTTCCTTCGGAATTTTTAAAACATATTCACATGAAGGAGAAACGGTTGATGTTGTTGTTTTGCAACCTAATATTGATCCATATTCGGAAAAATACAATATGACGAATCTCAAATTTGCTGATTTGTTTTTTGAATTATCCAATTCTAAAATCACAGATGAAACCGATTTCGTGATAGCTCCAGAAACGTTTCTAGCCGAAAGCACACGTCTTCCCGAATTTGATAATTCCTTACTAAAAAATAGATTTGACCAGTATGTTGGCGAGCATCCAAATGTGAATGTATTGACAGGTGTGTCTTTTATTGACACATTCAGCAATCCACAACTTATAAAAAAAGAAACAAATCAATACAGTAAAACGCTCTGGTATGATGATTATAACTCTGCAATTTTAATAAATTCTAATAACAAGGTTCAATATTACAATAAATCCAGATTGGTGGTTGGGATTGAGAATTTCCCATATCAAGATATTTTGAAACCACTTATAGGTGATGCGATGATTGACCTGGGAGGTACTGTAGCTATGAAAACAACTCAAGATTACAGAGGTGTTTTTACATCTTCTAACTCTAAATTTAAAGTTGGACCCATAATTTGTTATGAATCGGTTTATGGAGAATTTGTAACAGGATATGTACGAAATGAAGCTAATTTTCTGTCTATAATTACCAATGATGCTTGGTGGAACGAAACTCAAGGCCATAAGCAACATTTAAGTTATGCGAGCTTACGTGCTATTGAGACCAGACGTGACATTGCAAGAAGTGCTAATAATGGGATTTCTGCAATAATTAACGCTAAAGGTGAGATTACAAGTAGTTTGGCTTATGGGGAAAAAGGCGCATTATCTGGTAAAATCACTACAAATGATAAAATGACATTTTATGTTTTGGCTGGTGATTATATTGCCAGAATTGCTTTTTTTATTCTAGTTTTTGTGAGCTTGATTGGATTCTTCCGTAGAAAAAAAGAAAAACTATAGATTTTTATTGTCCTCTGTAATACAGAATTGTACTTAAGGTTTTCACGATAATATTGATATCTAAAAATACGCTTCTACGTTTTATGTAATACAAATCATATTGTAATTTGGTTAAACTATCATCAACAGACGAGCCATAGCGTGTATTTACCTGTGCCCAACCTGTAAGACCTGGTTTTACAATGTGTCGCGTCTCATAAAAAGGGATGATACGTGATAGCTCATGGACAAAAAACGGTCGCTCAGGTCGTGGACCAATAATGCTCATCTCACCTTTAAGCACATTGATGAATTGAGGAATTTCATCTATTCTAGATCGTCTTAGAAATTTACCAAATTGAGTAATTCTCACATCATCTTTTTGAGCCCATTCCGCTCTTCCGTTTTCTGCATTGACGATCATGCTACGCAGTTTTACGATTTGAAATGGCTTTCCGTTTTTACCTACTCTTTCCTGGGTATATAATAGAGGGCCTTTGTTTGCTATTAAATTTCCGAAGAAAATTATTGGCGAAATAAGAAGTCCAAATAACAATCCCAATATGGAGAATAGAATATCAAACGTTCTATGGAAAAACAGGTATAATGTGTTTTGATTACTTCTGCTGAAGGGAAAATATTTGTAAAAATCCTTTCCTACAAACTGAACTGGAACGCGATAGGTAATCTCCTCATATACTTGCGTGTATTCTCTAATTATAAATCCTTGATCTAAAAGCGAAATAAGATCGTGGTAGATTTCTGGTGTTATTGTTTCAGAATTATAACTAGCAACTAAAACTTCGGAGATTTTTTGATCTCTTATGACATTGAGTAGATCCTTGGCTTTGAACTCTTTTAAACCTTTGAATTTTATTGGCGAATCTGCTTCAGATTCAGAATTAATAAATCCAACAATTTTATAGTTGGGATCTGACTGATTTAAAGGTTTTATTATATTTTCTATATTGGAAATCTCCCCAACCAATAGTACTTTTTTATAGAATCTTGGGGTGGAAATAAAGGCTATATATGCCCATCTCCATAAAAATATGGTAATAATTATCGTTAAATAAAAATATAGAATATGAAGTCTTTGTTCTGGCAAAAAAGGTGTTACTACAGGAGTAAGCATATAAAACAGTACTGTTGTAGATGATGTAAGTACAATATTTCTAAAAGTGACATCCAATTTGCTTGACTTTTGGAGATCGTAAATCTCAAAAATTGTCCCAAATACTGTTATATAAACAGCAAGTACGGTTAATGATGTTACATTTTGAAAATTTACTGTTAAATAATCATATTTAACGACATATGGCAACGCATATAAACCTAGAAATATGACACAGATATCGAAAATGCGAAGTAGTATTTTACGTTCGGATACTTCAAAATGTATATCTTTTTTACGACTCATTATCTGTGTTAGAATATTTGTAAATATAACAAGTTATAGAAGTTTTAACAATTATCTTAGTTTAAGATGTCTAACCATTTTAATTTGATTTTTGCCCAATCAAATGTCTCTGCTTTTATCCTTGCATTTTTGATAATTTCTTCTCGTTTGATATTATTTTTTAAAATTTCAACAATGGCATTAACCATTTCGTCTACATGATCTTTTTTGACAAGAATACCGTCTCTGCCGGTTTCTATTAAATATGGCATTCCTCCAACATTGGTTGAAACCACAGGTAAACCTAATGCCATAGCTTCTACAACACTAACTGGTGAATTATCAAAATTAGTGGTATTGATAAACACGTTATAGTCTTTAGAGAGATTTATCCATTCTTTTTTACTTAATTTACCTGTAAATTTCACGTCAACATTTAATTGTTGAGCTAATGCTTTAATTTCTTTTAAGCTACCGTCACTATCAGGACCAACCATACATAATTGCGCATTTGGATATGTTTTTCTTAAAGACTTAAATACATTTACTGCAAGTTTTGGATTATATATTTCTGAAAATGATCTTACCCATAATAATTTAGGAACTTCATATGTTTTTTGGAATAGATTATAATTTTTGATCTCTAGTGTATTTGGGATATAAACCATATTATGAAGACCATAATTGTTAAATGAAATTTTAAGGTAATTTGATGGAGAGACATTACACTTTGCATTTTTAAAGATCATCCCACTCATTTTAGGATTCGATTGTAATCTGGAAGGCAGATTACCACCATGTAAAATTGTAAAATATTTTAGATCTAGAATTCTACACAATTGACTGATAATAAATGCATAATAAAAATTTTGAGTACTATAAGTATCTATTATAACTACATCGACTTTTTTAAAAAAACTAAGACAAGATTTAATCATATCAAACAACCTCAATGCCTTGTTAGTTTTTGATGATGCATATTGAACATGATAGCCTTCACTTTCCAATAACGGTCCAAGAATTTGAATCCCAGAAATATTAGACTTGCTGTTCTTTAAGTTGTTTCCTATGTAAAGGATATTTTTCATTTACGACATTTAAAAGAGCTAGAGAATAGATAAAAGCGGGTGCTGCTATGCGCATTGAGGAGTGATTTATAGTGGCAAACCAGAAGGCCAAGAATGCAAAAAAATAGTAGTTTTTTTTATTATTTGCTCTTAAATCAAGCGGTTTAAATATTAAAATGATTAAAATAATCACACCTAAAAGTCCATGTTCTGCTAAAGTTCTACTAATTTCATTATGAGAAGTCACGCCTTGCCCCTCCTCTTCAATACGTCTGTCTTTTGCGCGACTGGATCCAATACCTAAAAAAGGATTAGTAATAAAACCATCAATTTCTTCTAAGAATAAAGTTTTACGACCTGTAGTAACATCTTGTTTCTGCACTCCTCTTGCATTTTGATTAGCATAACGTTTATCTGTAAGCCCACTACTTTGGCTAGAACTCACAAACCAAGCGATAACTAAAGCTGAACTAAATAGTACAAATACTCCAATAACCTGATTCTTAGCTTTTGATTTAGCCTGAATAAAATAATAGAATAAAAAAATCAAAATACAAAACACCCCTACTATAACACCTCCTCTACTTAAAGTAACTACAGCACGATAAGATATAAATATCAATAATATCATGTTGAAAACGCGAATACCCATAGTTTTCGAATTGATAAATAGACGTACTCCCAGAATAAACATTCCAAGACCCAAAACAGTCGCTACCTGGTTTGAACCAAAACCACCTGCAGCTTCTCTATTAGACGCTGTACTCGTTAAAACATCTTGTAAATCTGGTGCGTAGAAATATATATATGCAGTATGTGTTAAAATGGGAAGTAGCATATATAATAAAATTTGAGACATTTGCTTATAGGATACCCTCTTGTCATAACAAAATAAGGCAGCTAATCCTAAACAAACAGGCCCACTTAATACAAATGCTATATTCGTTCTAAAATTAGCATCAAAGCTCAATGTCGTTGATGCCACGAAAATAGATGGAATTAAGAGCATGATGTATATAAAATAAGGATATCCCCTTCCTGAAATACCTTTATAGAACATACCCATTATAATGAATACTATTACTAAATATTTTCCTGCTTCGTACGAAATAGCACCTTTTGTTGTGCGTAAGAAAACCTCTGCTCCAACAAAATAAGCACATGCTTTTAAAATTTCAAACGTTTTTTGACTATCTGAAACTAAAATAATTCGATACAAAAAATATAATAATGCCGAAGCAAAATACACTTTTGCCAAACTCTCATTTAGATAAATGATAAGTCCAATGGCAATATGAAAACCTACAGCTGAAAGATATGTTATATTGGTTTTCACAAGTTAATGGATGGATTTAGAAATTGAATGTGATTTTCAAATATCACAAATTTCAAATTGTACAATACTAAAATTGAAATAATATTCAACTAAAAATTCTTTTGTAATCACCGTAAGGAAAACGGTAATGATAACTTTTCCCACAAAGATACAGTAAAAAGTGAGTAACGAAGACAGGAATATGAGGTCGGGTACGTTTCAGTATGTTATCGTAAGTCCTGTTAGAATAATTACAGATTAGAAAGGGAATAGTATCTGGATGCAAATAGTTTTTCGTTATGTTTTTTGGATTTACTTTTTTTGCTTCATTAAACGTTTTAAAATAGATCTGTTTATTCTTCGGAAAGTTCTCATAAAGCTCTACAACAGATAATGGCAGTTCCTCTTTTTCCGCATAAAAAAATAGACTATTAGAGACATCTATAAGAATCCATTTATTTAAATCCCTAGAAAACACTTCGTTAAATGAATGTCCACCATATGTAGTATCAAAAGGCGCTCTGGTATTGCCCCATTCTCTAACCTTTATATCGTTGATAACGCAAAAATTATTGAATACTTGAGCCATATCACTGCATACACCTCCCTTACCAGAGAGCATAATGTCAAGTGCAGCTTCAGAGGGCTCACTAAGTCCTGGACCTCCCTTTATATTGTTTTGCAACCAAAGACTGAGATGCTTTACCAAATCTAAATCTGTCTTTGGCTCAATGTGTTCAAAGATTATCTCATTGATTTTATAGAATGCTTTTGGAATATCCTGAAATTTATTAATCTGGTTATATGTAAAATCCTCTATCTCCTCCACACTAGAGTTCTTAGACAGCAATTTAAAACGAGCCACGTACAAAAGTGGATGGCGCTTTAAGAGCCAAGATATCCTATTTAAAACCATTGATCATCTGTAAGTTAATAGCAAAGTGCTAAAAATAAATTATTTTTTTTAATTAGCCCTAAAAATCCTTAGAATGAGCCAAAAGTTAACTTCAACATCATATTAGCTTTTAATAATTTAACAACAAAACCGTTATCTAAGCTCAATGATTTCATTTAAAATTCTTTTGTTATAATAAGAGAACGTAAACTTTTTGAGCGCTTCGCTTTGTGCGTTTTTCATTTTGCTGAAATCTACCTCTGTCAATTCTAACAGCTTTCTAATGTTTACAACCAAGTTTTCATCAGTTATGGGATAGAACGTAAATCCATTAACCTCATCTTTCACGTACTGCCCAATAGAAGAGACATGAGATACAATTGGCAAACACGCATAATTCATCGCCTCTGCAATGACTTTGGGAAAGCCTTCTGAAGCAGATGGCAACACAATAGCATGACTTTGGGAATAGATGTTATGAACTGCCTTTCTTGACAACCAACCGTGAAACACAAAATTCAATCCGCTATCAACTGTTCTTTTTTTATAATCTTCAATGTGCTTACCATGCCCAACGATATGGATTGTATTAAGTTGGGATTTTTCTGAAGCAACCAAAGAAAACAACGTGTCTAAAAGTAAGTCCAATCCCTTCTCTTTCTCTAAACGCCCAACGAAACACAAATTGACACCAGTGTTTTTAATGGATTTTTTACCACTAATTTCTTTTCCCAGTTTTAGTTCTTCGGAAGTCAAACACGGATTTTCAAAAGTGAGGCATTGTTTAGGTTGATGGTCCCACATACCGTTAATGGTCACTTTTCGTCTCTGGTTCTTCAATAACCAACGTTGAAATCTATAGGCAATTGGCGCATGCTCTTGCTTCCAATTCCCAGCATATTTAAACCATCCTTTTTTTGAACTGAGTAATATCAAATACGGAATTACAAAAACACCAATTCCCGTTGGTGCCCTAAATTGAAAGTAATCTGTATTTTTTAGAGCGTTCTTAATTATTTTTAAAACTAATGGTGCTTTTAAAATCAAGGAAAATTTATCGGTTATTTTTGAGCCTCCCACTGCTGGTAGAGCTCTAAACTTAATTTTGTTAGAGATATATGGCATTGCACTAGGAGGTGGCTCACTGTCGTGGAGCATTGCAACATGAATAATTTCATCAAAAATTTCTAATAAATTATTGATTTCGGTGACCGTAGAACCCAAACCCACAATTTCCCCATTACCATTTCTGTAATGCTCTGTATGTGATATGATGGTTAATACGCTCATTTTAATAAAGAAATGTATTTCTCAATTATAAAAGTCCAATCATGCTTTTTAGCCCAATTTTCTGCTTCTTTTTGATAGATTATTTTTGAATCTAAAATAGTCTTTATTGCTTTTATAAATTCTTTAGTGTTATTTAAATCTATCAAAATACCAGATTTATTATTTGAAATTGCATCTTCAATACCACAGCCCTTAGCGCCAATTGCAGGTACACCAATAGCATTCGCTTCTAAGATAGCAATTCCAAAACCTTCAACATCACCCGTTTTACTTTCTGCACTTAGCATCACAAAAATATCGGTATGATTGAGTATTTGTTTTAATTCCAGATCACTTAAACTACCATGAAATGTGATGTGGGAATCCACATTAAGTTCTTTAGCGATGTTTAAAAACTGCTCTGCTTGCAAAGGTATGCCAACACAATGGTAATGAAGTTCTGGATATATTTTTAAAAGTTCTGGCAAATGCTTGATCACGTTTAACTGTCCTTTTCTTGAACTCACCCTACCAACGGTTGTCAAGACTGGTTTTCCTTTTATGTTTATATTTTTGATATTTGAAGTATCCCAATGTTCAGTATTGATTCCGTTTGCGATGACTTCAACTTTGAGGTTTAAATGTGACACAAGCTGTTTTGTGTAATTTGAAACTGCAACAATGGTATCAAACTTACTTAGTGCGATGTTTATTGATTTCCGAAGAAAAAAAGATTTAAAATTTACTTCTGTCCCGTGAATCACCGCAATGCTCTGTTTTTTATAAAGGAGGTTTGAAAAGGCAACATTCCAAAGAGAAAATTTTCCCGTTGCGATTATCGTAGATGCGTTTTTAAAGCTCTTATAAGTGACAATGATCCTTTTTAAATACATTAATAAACGCAAATTGTGCCTTTTAATTCTTTCTACGGAAAATGGCAATGCTTTGTCAAACTCGTCTTCTTCACGACCATTTGTTGAGCGTTGATCTGCAATTACTTTTACCGAAATATCCCGACGACTTAAATACAGAGCTAAATTATACGAATGATTTCCAATTCCACCAGGCTGTGGCGGAAACTCTGAGGTCACAATAACGATATGTTTCTCAGTTTTTTTCATTTTAACTCCTGAATCAAAGGGCCTTCATTAATTTTTTTGCTTGCCAATCTCCAAGATTTATACACTTGAAATATCACCAAAGGAAGTATAAAAACACTTATAATGACACCTATTAAAAGTAAAGGTTTATTTTTTTTAAACTGATACGGAAAAATTGAAATAGGAATTGTTCGCAACATCGCCAATCTCGCGCGTTTATTACCAAAATAGCGCCTAAAAAAATAAAGCACGCTTGGTATGGGTCTTGGTGCAAAGAAATTAGATGGCCTAAAAGCGTCCCAACTTCCCATTTCTCTTAAACCTCCCTCTCCAGCTTTAACATCAATACAGGCTGCATTTGGGTTTGACACACTTTTGATATCTTCCAAATATAATCGCAGACCAAATTCACCATCACCCATGCGTTGCTTTTCAAATTGCCTATCAAATAATTTTACGTTTTTAAATACATCTTTATAGAGCATCGCATTTCCTGTTGCAAATTGTGATGCGATAGCAAAAAATGAACGTTCTTTTGGGATTTTCTTTCCTTCAGGATAGAATACACCTGCAGACACTTGTGCTTTAAAAAAATCAAGGCATTTTAAATGCTGGGAAATCCAGTTGGATTCTATTCTTACATCATCTTCGGAAAGTGCAATAAATTCTCCTGTTGCTTCTCTAATCGCATTATTTCTAGCTAACCAAAGCGCTTTTTCTTCTTGTTTTATAAGATTGATATTCAGTTTAAAATCGTTGTAAAATTTCTCATCAAAGGGATTTGACTGGTCAACTACGATGACTTCAAAATTTGAATAATCTTGATGCTCTAAATCTTTTAATACATCTTTTAAATAGCTATATCTATTTAATGTTGGGATAACAACACTTACTTTTGGGTTTGTTTTTATTAATGTTGAATTAAAATCTTTATACTCATTATTATACAAAAAAATTGTATTGATTTCAACTCGCTTAATATGTCGTGTCGTATACCATCCTTTAAGTTCTTTTAAAGGATTTTTAAATGAAAAAAACCTTAACATAAGGACATAGAACACCCAAGCTGGATTAAAATATTTACGTATAAAATGATAATTGTCTTTTATGGATAATTTTTGGAATTCTTTATAAGTAGATGCATCTCCTATATATCCCTTTTGTATGGCTTGCCATGATAAATCATAATTTTTGGCTATTTCTGATTGGTAGGAATTATCTGTTATTAATTTGTTTAGAACAGTTTGAGGTAATGTTTCAACTTTAGGGAATATCGAAGTTTTAGTTTTCGTCTGTAATTGAAAATAATGGGTAGGCTGGAGATATTTTAAAAAACTAAATAACATTAAAATTTTGTCTAAAATTTATAAATCAAGAGGAATAAATTTTGTTTAAAATTACGGACTTAACTTGATTATATATAACATCTTTTTCAAAAGTTGTATCATACATGACTTTGAAATATTTTGAAGGTTTATTCTTCTTTTCAAGACATAATTCTAATTTCACTAAAAGATCTTGCATTGAATATGGATCAAAACTAAAATCTTCAATAGAAAATTTTTGTTCATCAATAAAATCTAAAGCTCCAAATGATTTTGATACTAATACAGGTGTTCCCAATGCAATTGCCTCTATAAAAACCAAACCAAAAGCCTCGTGAAAACTCGGTAAAACTATAACATTCATAGAGTTGTAAAAATTACTCATTTCGTTAACATTTAACAATCCTAGAAAAACTACATCCTCCTGAAGATTTAAATTATTGACCAACTCTTTTAATTCATTTTTATAAGGACCGTCACCAGCTATAATAAGTTTTAATGGTTGACTTGTAATTTTTTTTAATTGATACACTGCATTAATAGCCAACTTATGGTTTTTATCCTCCACTAATCTTCCAGGGCAACCAATATAAAATGTGTCAACATTTTTCGATAAACTTAGGGGTGCAGAATCGTCACCATAATTAGATATATTTGTCCAAAATGATATAGCGCGTGTTTTATCTTTTTGAACACCATATATTATATTCATTTCGTTTTGCAACTGTTTTGAATTTGCAATTACAACATCTGCCAATTTCAAATAAAATGTTTTATTAATGATCTTCAAATAACTAGGTTTCGTGTGACCGAAAGCGGTATGAAACCAAGCAACATTTTGTGAAGCTCCTAAAATTTTACCAAATAATAAAGCTGGATTTATGTAGCTGAAATTTGATATAATCACATCTGGCTTTATCCGTTTGATGATTTTATAGACATTGTAGTAATTTTTAAAAATCCCATATCGCTTTTCTCCATAAATATTCACATTTCCCTGTAAAAAGGAATCTTTTTTATGTTTGAGGTAAAAATTATAAACTTCAAAATCATCATTTGCCAAACGCTCTGATAATTCCTGAAAAAATTCAGAAAGTAAACCTTTGTTGTAAGTATAAAAGATTAAGATTTTCAAATTATTATAAGTAATAAAAATGCATGATACAAATTTACTCTAATATTAAGCCTTAAATAATAAAACAATTTTACTAAATATAAGCTGACCTAAGAAAATATGAAATGTATTATTCTTAATTTAGAAGTATTATTTTTATAAGAAATATGAAAAGAGCCATTAGAACGTTAATAAGAAAATTTGGATTTGATATTATTAAATTTAAACAGGATCAAATGGGCATTTATCCATTTTATGATATGGCCAAATTTGTTGACTCTAATAATCCCGTGTTATTTGATATTGGCGCGAATATTGGGCAAACAGTAAAAGATTTCAAAGAAGTCTTTGATTCTTGTAGCATTCAAGCTTTTGAGCCAAGTGCTGAGAGTTTTGAAATTTTAAAACAAAATACGTCAAGCTATAAAAATTTAAATCTATGGAATTTAGGTGTTGGATCTAGTATTGGCGAATTAATCCTTAACGAATATGTACATTCTAATACAAATTCCTTCTTAGACATTCACGAAAATGATAATTCAAATCTTAAAAAGAAAACAAAAGTTGAAATCACAACTGTCGATTTTTTTTGTGAAAAAAATAATATTGAAAAAATTGATGTGCTTAAAATTGATACTGAAGGATTTGAACTAGAAGTTTTTAAAGGCTGTGAAAAAATGTTTTCAAATAGCAAAATAGGATTGCTTTTTTTTGAGGTCCGTTTTGTTGAAGGTCATCATGATATGCCATCATTTACAGAACTTTGGAATTGGGCTTTAGATAAAGATTTTGAATTGGTTTCAATATATCCAATAGTACATAGAAAAAAAATGGGCATTTATACTAACGTTCTTTTTAAACACAAAAGCTATTAATCAAAAAAACTAAAGTGCATTTAAGTATCTTGATCAATTTTTTTATTCTAAAAATTACATCAACAATATTCAATTACCTCAAACTTTTTTGTCTGTTTACAAAAAAATCGAAATCTCTTTTTACAGCATAATTATTCTCGTAAAATTCTAGAAATCTTTCAAACCCACTTTTCGCTAAGTGGTTTCTATATGACTTATTTAAAAGTATGCTTTCTATTTTTTTGGCTAAGTCATTATAATCTCCTGTTTCAAATAATAGTCCGGTTTCATTTGGTATAATAATTTCCTTAATTCCTGTATTATTAGCTCCAATGACACAAGTACCCACACTCATTGCCTCGATAACAGTAAAACCAAAAGCTTCAGCATAGCTTGGAATAATTGTACAATACGACATTTTATAGGCTTTTAATACTGATTCTTTATCTTTCTCACCTAAAAAAACAACATGATTAGAAACACCTAATGATTCAGCAAGTTTTACAAGTTGGTTTAAGATATTTCCATGACCAATAATAACCAATTGAAGTTTAGGAAAACGCTCTAAAAGTTGAGAAAAAGAATGTAATAGAACATCAACACCCTTGCTAGGATGAAGTCTCCCTACATATAGCAAATTCTCGGTATTGTTTGTTATGTCTTGTAATGATTGACTATAATCTTTTACAGAGTTGGGAAGTACTGTTATTTTACGTTCTGGTATTCTAAAAAAATTTACAACATCATTTTTTGTAGCAATGGAATTGGTTATGATATCTGTAGATAGACTATAAATAAGTGATTTTCTGTATACCTTATATCTTTTCTGTGAATATTGAGAACTTAAAGTTCTTATCCAAGCCACTCTAATTTTAACACGTAAGAACCAACCTACAATTAGAAACAAATTCACAAAACTAAACATTGATATCATCATAACTGGCTTATAATGACGTACTGTTTTGTATAAAAACCTAAACCCTTTCCATGTTGTTGGTTTCTTTGTAGGCCATTTTAAAACAGTTATATTTTCGTTTAACTTAAGATTTGTTTCACGTATCTTTTGAGCTATAACTACAACCTTATTCTCCTCAGATAATTTATTGCTTAGCGTTATAAAATAATCCGAGGTCGAATTATTCATTATATTAAAAGATAAAAAGCAAGTCTTCATATGTATTTTACATTGGTCTCATTTTCAACTAACCCTATGGGGTTTCAAATTAATTTTGATAAAACTCTAGAAACTCATCTTGCTGTTTTGATATATTAAAATCTTTCTTTACCCTTTCTATGGCTAATTTCTTTAGCTCATTTTTTTGACGTTCTGGTAAATATACTAGTTTTTCAATGGTCTCTGCCAAGACTTTTGGTTTTCTCTTAGGGATTACAAACCCGGTTAATTCGTTTAAAACATTCTCTGCCAAACCTTCCGCATCGCTAACTACACAAATTAATCCCATAGCCTGAGCCTCAATAACAGCATTACAAAACCCTTCTTGTATACTGTATTGTAGATAAATATCGCTACTTGACATGTATGTCTTTACAGTCTCAGGTGATTGTTTTCCAATAAATTTAACATACTCGCTAATCCCCAATTGATGAGCAGCAAATACCAAACGCTCCAATTCATCTCCAGTACCAATAATCGTATACTCAAAAGAAATATCTCTTTTTACCAATAAAGCCAAAGCCTCTAGTGTATACTCCAGTCCTTTTTTCCAGTGTAAGCGCGCAACAGTTAAAATTTTTAATTTGTCGTTAGCCAAGCTTGATGTATTGGGCTTAAAAAACAAAGTATTTATAGCTGGTGTTATAACTTTAATTTGATGATCTGTCACACCCTTGGCAATCAAATCAACCTTCATCTCTTGGGATAGTACATGGTATTTAACGTCTTTTTTAAATAAGGTGTTATAATATTGATTTCTTTTTAGAGGTGACAAGTACAAATCAAATCCTCTAAAACTCACAGCCATCTTAGCATGCATAGCGTCTGCTAAATTCTCTCTCCCAACTGCAACAGTACCAAACCCAAAATGGAGCCAATCCAGATCTTCGGAAATTATAAATTGATTAGCAATTAGATTTTTAAAACAAGCGTTGCGTCCATTACCATCTCGACTATCTAATTGGTACAACTTTTTACTGCGGAAAGGCGAAACAAACAAAATTTGTAATAGTGCTTTAAAGACAGCAATACTTTTGGAAAAAAAATTTCCGTTAAATTGAGGGGAAACGATGACTTTACATGGTAAATGTTCATCTTTTTTTGGCGGATAGAAGACAAACAAAACAACCTCAAAACCATTGGCCTGCAATCCTTTGATCTTGCTTCGGAAAAACGTTTCCGAGTAACCCGGTACAGATAGTAATACCAACCCTATTCGTTGCATTGTTTTTGTTTTATATTTTTTTTCCAAATGCTCTTATTCTATAACACTCTTGTACAACTGTAGCATTCCAGACGTCATTAAATCTTCGTTATGTTGTTTTGAAATAGTATTTTTTGCACGTTCTCTAATCTCATTTTTACGATTTTCTGGTAATGCTGCAATGTTAACTATGGCATTTGCTATGGCCTCTGAATCTCGAATAGGAACTAAAAATCCATTTTCAGTGTCTGTAATCACCTCATTCATTCCACCACAAGCAGTGCTCAAAACCAAAGTCCCCAAAGCCATAGACTCCAAAACCACATTTGCAATGCCTTCTTCAACACTTGGTAAAAGAAGAATAGTTGCTTTTAGCATATAATCTTTAACCGATTCAAATGTCTGTTTTTCAATTAAAAAAACGTCATCCTGTAAATGTAGATCATGAACCTGATAAAGCAACTCAACATCATCTGCACCACCAATAATTGTATATTTAAAATTTAAGCCAGACGTTTTTAAAATCTTGCAAGCATCCAAAGCATACGTATAGCCTTTTTTCCAATGTGGCCTACCTACAGAAAGTAAATGTAACGGTTCATTCGAATTTAATTCTGAATTAAAATCTTTATTTTTCAATAAGATTTCGGGATTAATTTCAAAATTAGGCAAACCGCTATAAATCACTTTAACCCTATCTATAGATGCACCATATTTGGTCGCTTCTTTGGCAATAGCGTCTGAAACCGCATGAAAACCATCTACATTAGGAAAATGTTTTTTATATAGTTGTGCCAAATCCAAATCAGTAATTGGAGAATAATTAATATGCGCACCTCTCAAACTTAAAACCAGTTTCATTCCAAATTCTTGGACCCATATCCAATCCTTTAACCCTTTTGCCCATTGTATGTGAAAAATATCTGGTTTGTGCCACAGCACAGGGTAAAATTTGACTTTACTTCCTAAATTTAAGTTGTTTTGCTGTTTCAAATAGGTATCCAACCTTTTCTTTTCTTTTGGCTTGATGAGTAATAATAAACTACTGTATTTCAGTAAAAACCAAAATTTAGATAATTTATGATTATAACATCCATGAATAGTAATGCTATTGTGATATGGCAACTTCTGTCTTAAAACACCAAACAACAACACTTCCTCATTTGATTTTGACACTCCTAAAATTAAGCGTTCAATAAATGTTGTACTTGGAATTTCTCCAGAATAAATTGCTATTTGAATTGACTTTTTCAATAAATAATTTAGAATACCAAAGTTAACTAACTATTATATTTTTTTAAAGTACAGTGTTAAAAACTAGAGTTTATTTCTTGCTGAAAATATTGATAGTGTTAACAACATACTTACCGGGTGAGAATAATAAACAGAATCAACCTCATTAAACTTTTTATAAAAATCAGATGAAATGTCAGAAGGAATTAACCTATTTAAATGAATATTTTCTATTATATACTCCTGTAATTTTTGTTCATTGCCAGCACCTAAAAACTGTAATTCCCAATTGCGTTGAACATACTTTTTTGAACTAGTAATTCGATTCAATCTATTAAATATTCGATATGGCAAGTTCCAAGGTACTTTATTATAATGGTAATTATACAAGTTAAAAGGTCTATGACCTTCCCATGCAAGCTTAGCTAGCGAAGGCATTCTCATCTTAATGTAGGCAATCTGTATCTTTCTGCCAGCCAAAAACTCTTCTGGTACGGAGCATATAAATTCACACATTCTACGATCATAATAAGGCATCTCTATGGGGCGAACAGATTCAAAAACAGATAAGTTCACACTAGTCCAGCGAGGGGCCCAATATAGACTCTTAAATGCTCTAATTTGGGCATTAGCATTCTCTGGAATATGTATTGATTTTAAGATATTTTGAATTCTATTTTTTAAATAGCTTTCAAAATCCCCTTTCAACTCCCAAGTTGCCCACAAACTGTTAGCAAGCTCTAATCCTCCTTTTTTAATTATTTTTTTTAAAATAACAGCAACTTGACCATCGTTACTCAAATTATTAGGGACTCCCATATCATCAAACAGAACATCTCCCCAATGTCCCAAAGAAAAAACGTCTCCCATTGAAGCATAAGACTCCTTAAAAGCCATTTGTCTAGGATGAGTAAATTCGGAATAACAATTATTTATTTCAGCTAAAGATTCTATAACCTCCCATAAATAACCTCTTGGGACTTTCAAATCTTGAAAAAAGAATCCGCAAATATCAGCAATTTTCTTACTATACCAAGTTTCGTCGTGACCATTTGTAAATGCATAACTATAAGATTTTACCGATTTATTCAAATATTTTAAAGCTACTGCTTGAGTCCTACTGTCAAGACCTCCTGATAAAGGTAAAATCACAGTTTTATCTAGTGTTTGTTCCTCTATTATTGTTTCGAATAAATAAGCAAACTCCGATACCACTTGACTAAAAGAACGTTCTTTTGGTGTATAGTGCCATTTAAAATATTGATTTTCAGAAAGTATAGACGTTCGTTCATCATCTAGAACATATTCACGACAAGGCTTTAACACTCTCAAGCCCTTATAAAATGTATCTTCATCTAAAAAAAAACCGGTAGCTGCAAATACACAAATCGCCTCATAATCTAAAGATTCAGGTGTTCCAACAAATTGTTGATATTGTGGAATGACATCTGTCCTAACTTTCATAGTGAATTACTGCTTAACGAGTTTCAAATATAGGTCTTCATGTTTCTTAATAAAAATCTCGATAGAAAAATGTTTTATACAATATTCACGTAAATTAAAACCTAATGCTTCCTTATCCTTTTCTAACAAATTATAAATTTCTTCAATCTTTGTTGACAAGTCATTAACGTCTGACAAGGAAAATAGTAAATCAGGAAATTCCTGAAGCACATATGCAATTCCTGGAATATTACTTCCTAACACTGGTAACTGCATAGCCATAGCTTCCAATAAAGCCAAAGGCATACCCTCTTTTTTACTAGGAATTATATACAAATCTGACTGGGCTAATAAGAGCCTAACATCTGAAAACTTACCCAAGAAAGAAACTTTCGAATTCAATCCTAAATTTTTTACTATTCTTTTTAACTCATCGACATAATTATTTTGCATATCTCCCACTATGTCTAAATGAATTGGTAAATGCTTTAACGGATATAAGGCCTTTAACAGGTATTCAATATTTTTCACAGCCACTAAATTAGCTACCGTAATTAACTTAAATGTACCAGTATCTTTAACTATATTAAAGGATTTACGATTATAATAGGAAGTATCTAAGCCAAACGGTATTAATTCTTGATGCTTCTTATTTGGAAAAAATGAACGCATTTGAGCATTTACAGTAATTATAAAAGTGCTCAAATAACTTCTAATCTTCCAATGTTTATTGCCCCAACCCATTGCTTTTTTAGTGTAAACAAATGGTATTCGTACTAGTTTACAAGCTAAAGCTTCAGTCCAATCGCTACTGTAATGCCAGGAATGAACGATATCTATATGTTGTTCCCTTAAAAAAACTTTAAAAGGTTGCAATCTAGCCAATAAGCTATAATAAGGTCTGAGTGGAACGGTAAATTGGATAATGTGTACATTCAAACCCAGTGCTTTCACTTCCTCATATAGACGTCCTCTTTCATGGTTACATGCAATAGATACTTTAAACCGATCCTTGTCTAACTGATTAGCTAAATCAAAAACCACTTTACCGCTTCCAGCGGTATCAAAATTTGGAATAGTGTAAAGTATATGTACCTTTTTTGACATTTATTATATATATGTTTTAAACTAAATCACTCAGGATATTGTCTCAAAAAAGTCTTAGTGTATAGTACTCGGTTTAAACAGAACCCTGCTAATTCTAATAAATTGTTTTCCAGTAAGAAAATTGATCTTATAAAATTTTAAGGTAATAGAACCAAGAAGATATGTAAAAAAACTAATATGCTTTTTATGATAAAATAAAATGAGATTTCGTCTTACTAAAGCTATATGCGATTTACTTCCAGACCTCTCAAAATAACGGAGACATAAAAAATAATATCCTGACACTAAAGACAATTGATGTTTAGTTAAGGTTTTTTTTTGTAGTAATTTTGAAACAAATAAGTAGACTGCATCGCACACGGGTTGGACAAAGTTTTTTCTTTCACGAATTGGATTAACACAATAATAAAAATCAATTGGTTTATCAACAATACAGTAATTTGAACTCTTTAGCAAGGCTCTAATGGCTAATTCTACATCTTGTAGACGTGGTAATTCCGGATGAAAACCACCTAAAGATTTAAAGAAGTTTTTATCCCATAAAATAGCTGTTATTGGCCAAATAAACTTAGCAGACAAAAAATAATTTAGATAATTCTTTTTAGCGTCGTACAACGGTATTTCTCCCTTTTCGGAATCATAAACCGCTGTATTTTTAAAGACAGCAAAATCTAAAAATTTTATATCTCTATGACTTAAAAATTTTGGTGTTATTTTATCATCAGCATCTAAAAAAATTAATGTTTCACTTTTTGCTAATTCTGCCCCTAAATTTCTACAAACTGATGCATTAGTTTTTTTTGTATTTAGATATAGTTGGACTTTGACATCTTCAAGATTTTTATACCAATTATCTATTTCTATTTGTGCTCGACTATCTGATTTATCATCGACAATCACCCAATCCCAAGCGGTATATGTTTGCTCCCTTAAATACTTATAAATTTGTTTTAAACCCTTAAAGTCATTGTAGTGCGGAGTTATAATACTTACACTCATATTATTAATAGTATTTAAGTTATATTCATAACAGGAAAAATCATTATTAAACTCTCAACAATCTCAAGTTAGAGGTCTAGATTTAAAGTGATTGATAAATTTCCAACATTTTTTTTAATAAAACTTGATTATCATAATTCTTTTTGACGAATTGTCGACCGATTGATCCCATATCTTTGCATAGCTTAGGATCTAAAATAAGTCGCTCTATTACTTCAACAAATGCATTTATATCATTTTCTTTAATAACAAAACCACTTTCATTTGGCAACAAGCCATATTTCATACCTCCTGCATCAGATACCACAACTGGCAACTCCATAGCTTGTGCTTCTTGTATCACCAAACCTTGGGTTTCGGCACGTCCGGTTTTTTTTTCATAAAGACCTGGTAGTAAAAATAAATCACTTTTTTCGAAAAACGCTCTTATTTGCACTTGTGTTTGTTTGCCATGAATGTAAACAACTTCTTGTAAATTCGAATCCTCTATTTGACATTCTAAATCCTTTCTTAGAGCTCCATCTCCTAGAATATGTAATCGAACATCTCGATAGCCTAAGTCTTGTAGTTTTTTCACTATAGAAATAGCTAAGTCAGGTCCTTTCAATGGTATTAATTTTCCGCAGAACACCAAGTTGAAGTTCGTATGATTTTGTTTTGTTGCCTCTCTTTTAAAAAAGTCTGTATCTAAGCCAACTGGCAAAATATAACAAGGAATATTATTAGAATTAATTTGTTGTAGAATACTTTTTAAGTAAGGTGTATTTACGGTAAATACATTTGCTTTTGCAAACAAATGCCTGTATCCAGCTTTATAATCGAGAAGTTTACTAGGTATCAAATCATAACCATGAAATGTAGTAATCAATTTTACTGAACCTAAAATAACTTGCTGTGTTTTTAAATAGGCGATGCGATTACCTACCATACCAAAATGTGCGTGTATTAAATCGATATCGTTTTCTACTAAAAACCATTGAGATTCGAAAAATAGCTTTAACGTAAATGCATCTTTACCGTACTTAAAAATATTTAAAGTTTTAAAATACAACTTCCATTTAACATGTTTAAAATGCATAAACGTCCATTTAAAAAAACTACCTAAACGTCTAATTTTTGAAACAGGAGGTTTTTCAAAATAAGTTACCGCATTAATTAAATTGTAACGATTTATCGCATTATGTACAAATTTTAACTCGACCTTATTATATGAATACAACTTTACATTATAACCAGCATTAATTAAACTATTAATCTGGTTTACAATAAAAGTTTCGGATATTGTAGGAAAGTATTGTACAATTACCGCTATTGATTTAAACTCCATAATTTATATATTTTATATATTTTATATAAAGCTAAATAGCATAATTGAGGTTTAAAAAAATTACATTTTCACCTTTTTCATAATGTTTAAAATTATAGGCATTCATCGCATTAAAAACGCTTTCTTTACAACCAGGATACCAACGGTCATGTAATTCAACGATAACACACCTCGTTTTTGGCAACCAACGCTCATAATTTTTCTCAAATAAAAACTTTTCTGCACCTTCAATATCCACTTTTAGAATATCGATGAGCTCAATATTATTATTATCCATTATTTCATTTAAACAAATAGTATTGACACTTCCAACAATATTATTAGCATCCACTATGTCATCATGCGCTTTTGTAACAAATCCCCATTTACCGATTCCTTCGTCAATAATATTCAAAGTAAGATTTGAAGTATGGTGTAAGGCCATAGGTAAAAAACGCACGTATTCATAGGGACTTACATTCTTTTTAAGAAGTTCGATGTTTGTAAATTCTGGTTCAATAGAGTAAATGTTAGCGTTTGGAAATCGATTTGCAAAATATATGGCAGCAAGACCAACATTTGCTCCTGCATCGATTATTACATTAGGCTCAAAATCAAAGTCTATATCATATTCTTTAGCAACAAATACTTGTCTAAATGTGGCAAAATCTGATGTATCTGACCTCAAGTAAATTGGATTCTTATAACCAGGGATATATATCTTAATACCATTATCATCATGAAGAGCCATAAATTCAATTCTTCCAATTTTAAGTTTTACGTAGGATTTTAAACCTTTAATACCATAATTTGAGACTATGTTAAATAAATTTATCATTTTAAAAATCTTTATGTCTAGGTTATTGAAAATACAAATAGCAACAAAACTATCTCTGTGCTATCCATAATTTTATGGTCTCATGATTTTTCTTGTATAAAGAGTAATGAAGAAGGCGATATTTCCATACTTTAAAGTAGTGCTTTGCGCGTTCCCGCTTTTCGTAATTCCCAACCATTAAATCTATACTTTTCTTAAACATCAAGACAGGAATCATGTTCACTGCAACTTTTAAAAATTCATTTCGTGATTGATATTTATTTCTAAGAAAATCCAGATAAGGCCATAATATAAAATTAGAGTCTACCATCCCAAGTCGTAACCGAGATAAATAATCGAAGTTTAATCTAGCCTGTGACATAAAATGTTTAAAATATAAACGTTCGTCATACCAAATACTATATCCCAACAATCGCAACGCATAACTATACTCTGTATCACCTCCAGAACTTAATGAATTACCTTTTCTACAAGATAATAAATGTTCAAAACCAAGTAACTTCAATTCTAACCAATGCGACTTTCGTATTACCATCCCAGCGCCATATAAGCAACCTTTCTTATTTGTTATATCTCCACTACGTTTTCCTTGCTTCGATACAGCATAATATTTAGAATATTGATCAAACCATAATGGCTTTTTATTTTCAAATTCTGCTTCACACCAACCTCCTAAAGCTCCAATATGGTCATTAGACTCCATAATTTCGAACGCTGTTTGAATATAAGTTTCGCATAACCAATTATCGTCATCACAAACTAATATATACTCGTAAGTCGCCTTTGCGTAACCAAGATCTTGAGCATAGGATTTTCCTGGTGTCATTTGCTTAAAAGAACGAAAATCAATCGATGAAACTCCAAAATTAAGCCACCACTCTTCAGCGTATAGCTTTGAACCATCATCAGATGCATTATCTACAAAGATTAGTTCACAAGGTATCCTAATCTTTTGAGCAACCAAATGTCTCAAAGTTGTATCTAATCTAGACTTACCATTGTAAGTACATAATACTATGGAGACCCCTTTAATCATTTATAAGTTTTTTTAAATTCAAACGTGTTTGATAATAAAATCTAATATGTTTAATAAATAACCGTCTTATAGCTATTTGATTTTCTAACATTAATTGTTTGCGGTAGCTTAGTTTTTGTAGTCGCTTATTTTGTCTATAAATGTATAAAAAGGACTTCAATATTTTTTTGATCAACCATTTCGAGGATAATGGTTTATCATTCAAAGCGTCAATATATATGTTTAATACAAAGTTAGACCAATACATAGAAGCACGTAATCTCAATAAATAGTCCCATTGCATTCGTTCTTTGGGCATGTAATGATTAAAAAACAATAATTCGCTAAACATAACAGGAATACCTAATAACTTTATGGCGTAGACAAGTTCAACATCGCCTCCACTGGATAGCAGCTTACCCTTTCGGTCTTTTAGAATACTTTTAAAACCTCTTTCTTTCAATAATCTAAAAGTACTTTCGTGAATGACCATACCTGCTCCATATAAAAACCCTTGAGCATCAAGTATTACACCTGGCTCATTAACAGGTGTACCTACCGCAAAATTACCCTTAAATTTATCAAACCATTCAGGTTTTTCAGCCTCAAAAGCAGCAGTACTCCATCCTCCCAAAACTCCAATCTCAGGATTTTTATTAAATATTGCGATTGTATTTTTAATGTAGTCTGCACGCAACCAATTGTCATCATCGCAAAACAAGTATAAATCATATTGAGCCTCAGAGATTCCTTTTTCCCTAGCATAAGATAGTCCAGCAATTGGCTCATCTACAATGGACAAAAGAGTAGGAGAATGCAAAGCCTCCCACAATTGTCTTGCAACCAATCCAGTATCATCATTAGAATTATTATTTACAATTATTATCTCCCATTGCGTATCTAAATCCACACTTTGAGACGCTAAAAAAGACAAGGTTTTAGGAAGCCTCAAACTACTATTGTAACAACAAACTATAACACTTACTCCTTTAACTCTTCCAGCCATCGCTTCTTAAATTTATCAATTTGAGATGTATTGTAAAAAGTAGACATATATAGAGAATCATATATGTTTTCCAATTGTTGATGTGAGAGTTTTAGTAATTGCTTTACTTTAGTATTTAATTCACCTGAAGCCCTAGATGCTGTTATATTTTCTTCGTGGAGCTTATACTCTCCCTTGCCAATAAAACGATTCATAGCTAAATTAAAATTACTATTTAACTGTTCTAGCTGAAAAATTAATAGTTCTGCTTTTTTACAGGAATAGATCTCATAACCTCTACTTGAATTAAATTCATGTTCAAATATATCAAATCCTGTAAATTCCTTAAAATCGGTTTCAAACCAATTTTGGGCATATGAAAAATCTATTTCTTTAAGATGCGCAATTATCATTTCTGCGGAAACGTCCGTTATATTTTCAACATTAAAAATATGTTTCCATGTTTGAAAAATACCTGAAACATCCCTAGCTATCGGATCTCTGGTAAGACTAATTATTTTAATATTCCAACGCTTTTTTGCGAGTAGTTTATTTAAGTTTGAAGCATTTTTCAGATTATTATTAAATGTGGGATGCCCTGTTTTAAATGAATCCAGCCAAGTATCTCCTAAAAAATGAATGTGATGTATTTCTTTAAAAGGATATTTTTTTTTCAAGGAATTATAAACTGTGGATGAACCAACCTTACTCATGGTATAGACCAAGTATAAATCTCTATCTAATCCAAATTTTGTAAAATACTGGCGCTTTATAAACCGATAAATTCTTTTTAAATTATGTTTCAATATATTTTATTTTAATATTCCACTGCACCTATTCAATATATGACACGCTAATTAATGATGAAAAAATTTCTTTAGAGTTACTTCAAATGTAAACCATTTACCAAAAAACCTAATCTCTGGACTGGTATAATTATTTCTGGAACAAAACAAAATAGAACAGAACATATTATTTTATTTCTCTTAAAAATTTAAAATTGCAACAAATCTTAAAACAAACTTTACAATACAGATTACATTACTATTCGGGATTTAATATATAGAATACCTTCATCTATCAAAGTTCTGTATACAATAGGTTGAGTGATAGCAATTCATTCTCAATTAAAAACTTCTCTCTCAGTTTTTCGTTATATGCCTTCAAAGTTTCGAAATCTAAATCTAAAGCTTTTATAATAGCGTTATCTAACCCAAATGGCTCTTTGATATTAAAAGTAACACCATTAACACCATCTTCAATAATCTCAGTCATACCTCCTACTCTTGAAATCACCGATGGTATGTTATGAAATGTCAAATCCAATAAACCATTAGATAACGCCTCGTAAATTGAAGCCTGAATAGCAATATCATAATCTTTATATTCCTCCTTTAACACAATAGGGTCAATATGTCCTTTTAATAAAACAAGATCATCGAGACCTAATTGATGTATTCTATATTCTAAAAATTCCCGTTCCCTACCTTCTCCATAAATATCCAAGCTTACAAAAACGCCCTTTTTTTTCAACCTATATATACTATCTAACGTGTAAAAGTGTCCTTTTGCCCAAACTAAGCGCCCAACTGATATTGCTTTTATGTGATGTTTATCTCGAGACTTTTTTTTAGTAGCAAGATTTTTGTGAAGCAATAACTCAAAATCATAACCTCGATAAATACGTTTCAACTTACTTTTATCTATACCTTTTTTAATAGCAAGTTCATACATATAATCACTAATAACATGTACTATATCAAAGAATTCAATTTTTTGTAAAAAGTTTAGACGATTAACATCTTTCACCGTATCACTAATTAAATCTTTTCCTCTTAAGGAGGTCACTAACTTAACATGCTTGTTTCTCAAATATTCAAGTACAACATCTGGTACAACATGCAAATGATGCACGTGAACAACATCAAAATTATGATTTAATAAAGTTTCCCATTTGAGAAAAAAGTTAAGTTTAGCTTTTAAGGAAGTCTGTCCTGAAATAGAACCATACTTTTTATCAAAAAAAATATTTCTGACTATAAAATAAAGAACCTTGAAATTAAAAAAATCTCTTTTAGAATTAAAAACATGCGTTTTTATGGATTGAGAAGACTCAATTACTTTACTACATAACACTTCATGACTAACTTTTGACCCAGCCACGTTTAAGCTCTCCAATGTGATTTTGGTATAGGGCTGGTCTGGATGACCAAAAAGTAATATGATATGTAAAGTTTTTAACATTTTATTTCAAAAATATAATACATTTAGTATCTCAATAGCGCTTTGTAATTGCTCATCTAAGACTTTAATATACTCATAGACTAATAATGGTTTAGACATTCACTGAAAAATAGAAGCTTTTAAAACCAACGTTTCAAATTGCTCATAACTTCTATTCAATTTTGTAAATTTATTTACTTTAATTTTTTATAAAAAAAATAATAGTTACCAAATAACAATTTACTAAGGTCAGCTAAATAAAAATAAACCCCTTTATAACCAAAAACTTTAAATATATTTTGTCTGAATCCATTTGGTTGTTGTATTTGAGAACCACTTCGCAAATAACACGACATACACATTAAAAGAGAAAATCTTTCAAATTTTTCATTTTTCACTAATTTGGATAGCTCAAGATAGTTTAACCAATATGCTTGAAATCGAGTATATAAAAAATGATTTTTACTATCTCTACGCTTACTTCCAATTGAATTATTAGAATACCTTCTAAAGGTCAATACCTTGTCTATCTTTTTCAAATTCTCAGTAACCAAGAGCAATTTGCAAGAAAAATTAAATTCTTGCCCTGATTTTAGTTCTTCATTAAATGTAATATTTTCAACAACGTATCTTTTCAAAAACATATCTGGAGTAAACCAATTTATGTGAGTGGTTGCATAAGATAAAAAATTGACATCATCTTCTTTATAATTATAAGTATAAGGTTTTTTCTCTACCTTATTGAAATATCTGGTTTGACTGATTACAAAATCTGCTTTGTAATCTAAAATGGTCTTCATCTTAATTTCAAGATTATTTTCATGCATAAGGTCATCACTGTCAAACCATTGTATAAAATCACCTTTACTTAGTTTAAAGCCATAATTTCTTGCACCACTGCCACCTGGCAAATACTCATCTGACCGCTTATGATATTGAAATCTAGAATCACTAGAAATATAATTTCTAATAAGTGTTTCTGTGTCATCTATACTTCCGTCATCAACAACTATACATTCCCAATTTGTGTAGGTTTGTGCTAACAAAGAGTTTAGTGTCTCACTGATGAGATGTGCCCTATTGAAGGTTGGAATTATAACAGAAACGAGAGATTCTAATCGCATGGAATTTGTTTACAAGACTAATATTCTAAGTTGATTATTTTAAACAGAATTGTAGATTAATTTGTCACTTTATTAATCTACAATTGAAGTGGTTTTGAAAAAAATTTCGTATTGGAAGATAAAACAACATATCGTTCTATCTTCTTGACCGAACAATTTAACATATCAATCCATTCTTGTGTAATATGCTTCTCATCCTCTCTGTCTACATCATCTAAAAATATAGAATATGACTTGGCTAATCTATCTTTAATATAGGGTATAGGTGAAAACCTAGCGTTTGGAGTCAATCCTCCAAAGGGCCCATCTATTAAAACCAAATCAACCTCATTCATCATTTTCAAGTGTTCATTTAATACTGTAGTATCATACCAAACTTCTTGTTCACCTAGGGCTAATGACCTTTCTATGGATTGTATTGGAGCATAAATAACTGTGACATATTTTGCTAATCCTAATGTATCAAGTTGCTTATTGATTTTATTTGCCCATTCGAAATTAGATTCAACCGAAAAAAATGAGGCTTGAATACTGTTGGTTTTTAATAATTTAGCAATGTAAAATGTAGAAGCTCCAGATCCAAATTCAATTATATTCTTTCTATCATTTAAAACTATGTCATTCAGTACATGAATAATAGTACTAGGAGACATGGACCATGTTGTAAATGGAAAGTAAAATGAAGTATCTACAAATAATTGATTTAGTTGAGCGTGATTAAATTGTATTTGATTAACTTTTTGCTGCTTATTAAAAAGCTTTTTTATTTTACGCTCAAAATAAACATCAACTCTATTCTTTAGTTTTTTTAGCATTCTGTAATAATATTTATAACTTTTAGAATATTAAATATATTCATAAAACACATCATAATCAATTAACACTTTACTTTGATTGGGTGCAACTAGTTTCCCTTGTCCATAAAAATCACCTTCAAAGACCTCAAAGGAAAATGCATTTTGAATCCAATCTGCCAAAATATTATTGACTAAAACATGTATGGTCACGTAATATTTTCCCTTATTTAAATTCAATTTATCTAAATTAAAAATTATTTTATTAACTGACCCAGTACTGATTTTCCGTTCAAGCACTGAATTACTCATCCACACGATTCGCTGTCCTATATAATCATCTATCCTCAAATCAAATCGAATGGCATCAGAATTTATTAAAGCCTTATTTTCCAATAAAAACTCTAAATTAAAGGGTTGCCCTGTTTGTGCAGCTTTGCCTCTCTCACTACTGTAGACAAATGCGTCTTTTACCCTTACAGCACCATCTCCTTTTCTATTTTTTATATCGGCAATTTTAATATCACCCTCAGATGTGTTGAGGTAATAACTAATTGCAGCATCGGTATCTCCCTCAAAAACAGAAGTTCCATGTTCTAAAACAATAGCACGAGTGCACAAACTCTTTACAGCTGCCATATTATGACTCACAAACAAAACGGTCCTCCCATCTCCACTACTAATGTCCTGCATCTTCCCTATTGCCTTTTTCTGAAACTCGGCATCACCTACTGCAAGTACCTCATCTATGACCAAAATATCAGGCTCTAAAAAAGCTGCTACAGCAAACGCAAGTCGCACTCGCATACCTGATGAATAACGTTTTGTCGGCGTATCTACATACCGTTCGCAACCGGAAAACGCAATAATTTCTTCTTCTTTAGACTTAATCTCCGCCTTAGACATTCCCAAAATAGCACCATTGAGATAAATATTCTCACGTCCTGTCAATTCTGGATGAAATCCTGTACCCACCTCTAATAAAGAGGCGATACGCCCTCTGGTCTTAATCTCACCAGTAGTTGGTATGGTAACACGACTTAATATTTTCAACAATGTACTTTTACCAGCACCATTTTTACCTATAATACCAAGAACTTCTCCTCGTTGCACTTCAAAATTGATATCCTTTAATGCCCAAACATATTGACTATCTGCTTTAGTACTTCTATCGTTTACTGAGCCTACTCTAAGATAAGGATCTTCTTTACCTCGAATGCCTGCCCACCATCGATTCAAATCATGACTAATAGTACCTGTACCTACTAAACCAAGACGGTATTGTTTGCTTATATTTTCAGCTTTGAGAATAATATTAGACATAGTTATACAGTATCAATAAATGTTTTTTCAGTTCTATTAAAAATAATGATCCCTAAAAATAAAATTATTAAGGTTACAGCAATAGTGTACAAAATTCCATACAAACTTAAAGTTCCTGTTCCTAAAAGCATGTATCGCGCGGTTTCTATGATGTATGCTAATGGATTATACTCAACCAACCAGGCAATTTTGGGTAACTTCTCGCGCATTAAGGCTAAGGGATACATGACTGCAGAGACATACATAAGAAGCTGGACTCCAAAACCAACTAGAAATTTTAGATCTCGATACTTTGTGACCATACTAGAAATAATCATTCCTAACCCCAACCCTAATAGCCCCATTAATAGTACTAAAAAGGGAAATAATATCACATTTGTACTTATATGAATTCCTGCACCTTGATAATAGTAATACATATAAAAGGCGATAAATATGACTAATTGAATACCGAATTTCATCAAATTGGAGACAATAATTGATAATGGGACAATAAGTCTAGGGAAATAGACTTTCCCAAAAATAGCTGCATTGGACTTAAAGGTATCACTAGTTGCAGTTAAGCATGCATTAAAATAATTCCAAATGGAGATACCAGCAAGATTGAACAAAAAGGGAGGAACAGTACCCGTTTCTATATTGGCTACCTTATTAAAAATAATGGTGAACGTAAGCGCTGTAAATAAGGGCTGGATTAAATACCAAAGAGGTCCCAAAATGGTTTGCTTATAGACTGTAATTATATCTCGCTTAACAAACAAAATAAGCAAATCTCGATATCTCCAAATTTCCTTAAAATTAAAGTCGATTAATTTTTTTTTGGACGAAATGGTATATAACCAATCATCGTCAGTACTATTCAAAATGTTCTGTATTTTTAGTTGAGACGAATATAAACAATGGAGTTATAATATTAAAAATATTAGTATCTAAATATTTAATCTTGAAAAATAAACTAAGTGAAATACTAAATTAACAAATTACGTGTAATACCATTACTTTTTTGAGCCTATAAAAAGTCCAGTTCTATTTAAATAAGTCCCACGTAATTTTCAAACCTTCTCTTACGGTGTAATTGGGTTGGTAACCTAATAAGTTTTTCGCTTTTGAAATATCTGCCAAAGAGTCTCTCACATCACCTTGCCTATTTGGCCCATGAATAGCCTCTACTTGAGAATTTGCTGCTATCTTTAGGGATTCCCATAGGTAATTGATAGTAATACGCTCTCCACAAGCAACATTAAACACTTGATTTTTTGCTTTTTCTGAAGCAAAGAATCCTTTGATGTTAGCCTGAACTACGTTATCTATATAGGTAAAATCCCTTGTCTGCTCTCCATCACCATTAATTTTTGGAGACTCATTGTCTTTTAACGACTGCATAAATAGCGGAATCACTGCAGCATAAGCGCCATCTGGGCTTTGTTTTGGTCCAAAGACATTAAAATATCTTAAACCTATAACATCTGTATTGTATGTTTTTCCGAAGACATCTGCATATAATTCATTTACATACTTTGTAACTGCATAAGGTGACAAAGGGTTACCAATGTTATCCTCTACTTTAGGCAATGCTTTACTATCGCCATAGGTAGAACTGGATGCTGCATAGATCATTCGCTTCACAGATGAAGAATCTTTAAGCGCAATCATCATGTTTAAAAATCCTGTAATATTCACTTCATTAGTGGTGGCAGGATCATTAATTGAACGTGGTACAGAACCCAAAGCTGCTTGATGAGAAACATAATCTATATCTTTCATGGCATCTTTACAAGTTTGCAAATCTCTAATGTCTCCTTCAATAAGCTCAAAAGCTGGGTTGGAATGAAACTCTGTTAAATTATAACGATGACCGTTAGAGAAATTATCTAAGACACGTACTTTTTTTGCATTGTATTTTAGAAGATATTCTACAAGGTTAGAGCCTATAAATCCGCCACCTCCAGTAATAAGAAATGATAACTCACTTAATTCTTTATCGTGGTATTGTTTTTCGTACATTATAATCTTGCGTCTACGGAATCCTTCGGAAGTAATGATTTTACATCAAAAATAACTCCAATATCAGACTTTAATTTTTGTAAATCTATTTGTAAAAACTCGTTATGTGATACTGCTAAAACTATGGCATCGTAATCATCTTTTAGTTGATCTGCATTATCCAATAAATCCAAACCGTATTCATGAGTTACTTCTTCTTTAGATGCCCATGGATCAAACACATCTACATTTACATTGTAGGTTTCAAATTCTTTAATGATATCAATAACTCTTGAGTTTCTTATATCTGGACAGTTTTCTTTAAAGGTAATTCCTAGAACAAGCACATTAGAATCTTTTATTCTGGCTCCTTTTTTAATCATCATCTTTACAGTTTCTTGGGCAACATAACTACCCATACTATCATTCATTTTACGACCTGCGAGTATGATTTCTGGATTATAACCAGATTCTATTGCTTTTTGTGCCAAGTAATAAGGGTCAACACCAATACAATGTCCACCAACTAATCCTGGAGAAAAATTAATGAAATTCCATTTCGTACCAGCAGCTTCTAAAACTGCTTTTGTATCAATGTCTAGTATTCTAAATATTTTTGAAAGTTCGTTAACAAAAGCTATATTGATGTCTCTTTGAGAGTTTTCAATAACTTTTGCAGCCTCTGCTACTTTAATTGATGGCGCACAATGAGTGCCCGCAACAATTATAGATTTATAGAGATCATCAACTTCTTTAGCAATCTCTGGAGTAGAACCAGATGTAACTTTTAATATTTTAGTAACAGTATGTAATTTGTCTCCTGGATTAATGCGTTCTGGAGAATAACCTGCAAAGAAATCTTTATTGAATTTTAATCCTGAATTAGTTTCCAATATTGGCACACAAATCTCTTCTGTAACACCTGGATATACAGTAGATTCATAAATTACTATATCATCTTTCTTTAAAACCTTCCCTACACTTTCACTCGCTTTAACTAAGGGTGTAAAAACTGGTCTTTTATGTTCGTCTGTTGGTGTTGGTACAGTGACGATGTAAATATTGGAATCTTTTATTTCTTCTAAACTGTTAGTAATAAACAATCCAGTTTTAGAATTAGAATCTTTAGTTAATACCGAATTTAAATGCTCATTATCGACCTCTAGCGTTTTGTCAACGCCACTGTTAAGTTCTTTAATGCGCTTTTCATTTATGTCAAATCCAATGACCATATATTTCTTGGCGAACTCTACAGCTAGTGGTAAGCCTACATATCCAAGACCTAAAATTGTTAATTTTTTATCAGTATTCATTTTCAGTAACGTATCGATTTTATTATAAAGTTCAAATCTAAATAAAAACTCCAATTTTGAACGTATTTTTTATTGATTTCAACTTTATCTTTCCAAATAATCGTCCTATTGTAAGTTTCAGGGTCAAATTGTTTAGCTAATATTGATTCTTCATCTTTATATTTTAGTGTTGCTGGCCCAGTTATACCTGGTTTGACTCTTAAGATAATTCTATCTTCACCTTTTAGCTGATCTGCAAAACCCTCAATATCTGGTCTTGGTCCAACAAAACTCATATCTCCAAGAAATACATTGTACAATTGAGGTAGTTCATCCATTTTAGTATTTCTGAAAAATTTCCCTAAACGAGTAGCACTTTTGTTAAGATGTCCTAAATTATGTTTTTCCGCTTTTAGTGTTCTTAGTTTATATATTTTGAAAAATTGTCCATGCTGCCCTACTCTAAGTTGAGAGAATATTCCATATTGCTTAGTATCTAAGGTGGCTATTAAAATTAGAAAAGCTAATGGTAAAATAAATAATGGAAATAAGATAAGAGATAATGAAAGATCAAATACTCGCTTCCAAAAAAGTTGCTTTTTAGTAATCAATTTAAATACGTTTTAAAAAACGTTTTATTTTCTTTACAACTGTATCATTATCTTTTTCATGATATGCATTTCCATAAACACCATATCCATAGCCATAACCGTAGCCATATCCATAGCCATAATTATGGTTTGTTTTATGCTTATAAAAGTTCAATACAAAACTGATATTCTTAACCTCTCCTGCTCTATGCTTCGCATTGATTAAGGCTAACATTCCTTTTTTAGTGTAGTCTAAGCGAACCATAAAAATAGTTGCATCTGCATATTGGGTCAACTCCAAGGCATCGGTAACCAAACCTAAAGGTGGTGTATCCAAAACAATCATATCGTAATCTTCTCTCAATTGATCAATTAATAATTTCATTTGATCGCTCATTAATAATTCCGACGGATTTGGAGGTACTGGACCAGAAGGTATTATATCTAAATTTTCTATATGAGATTTATAAACCACATCCTCAAAAGTACTTTCTCCAATAAGGTAGTTTACTATGCCCATATCATTATTAATATTGAAATCCCCAAAAATCTTAGGCTTACGTAAATCTAATCCCAGTAAAATAGTTTTCTTTCCGGATAGCGCATATACCGTTGCCATGTTTATTGAGCAAAACGTTTTACCTTCTCCACTTACCGATGAAGTAATCATAAGCGTCTTCCCTTCAGTCTTACCTTGTTTTTTATAAAGAAACTGAAGGCTAGATCGAATAGATCTAAATGACTCTGCTACTGCCGATTTAGGTTTTTCGAATACAATCAAATTATTTTTATAATTATACTTACCTATTAATCCCAGGATTGGAATCTTGGATAACTGCTCCACTTCGTCAGAACCATGAATTGTATTATCCAATAAAAACAAACCAAAAATCAAAAACATTGGCACAAAAAATCCCATCATGAGTGCCATCATGTAATTAAGGGATTTATTAGGACCTATTCTTCCTCCTCCAATGTCTTTTGCTTCGTCGATCACTGTAATATCAGAAATATTAGCTGCCTTTACAATAGCTGCTTCACTTCGCTTAACTAAATATATATCATAAGCTTCCTGGCTAACATCTAACTTTCGTTGAATTTTAAGATATTGTTGTTGGTCCTCTGGTAAATTAGTTAATTTAGCCTCCAAATTCGCTATACTTCTGTTAATAGTATTTAAGTTAATACCTAACGTTTTTTTAGTTGCACTTATCGTTTCTAAGAGCACATTTTTTTCAGCATTAATACGTCTGTCTATATCCTTAAACAAATCTGAACCTTCTTTAGTGGTATACTCTAAGTTTTGACGTTCGGCAGCTAATGCAATGATTTTAGAAACACTGGAGAGGATATTATTTTCTTCAATTCCAACAGAGGTTGGTGCAGCAATTTCTGTATAATTGGTTTTGGTATTAAGGTAATTTTCTAAGTTATCCAAATAGGAAAGTTTTGCATTTTCCTGTTCCTTGGTCAAATCGTAAGCTCTTAATTGTTCAGATATTTGAGTAATCTCTTCGGAAACATCAAATACTTTATTCTGTTTCCTAAACTCATTCATTTCATCTCCAAAGTCTTTGAGGTTAACATTAACCGCTGCAAGACTGCTATCAATAAATTTAATTGTGTTTGATGCATATAAATTTTTACGCTCCAATTCAGAAATACTTAATATAGCTGTGGTTGCGTTTAAATAATCCACAATTTTATCTTTATTATGTCCAGCGAGCTGTAATCTCAAAACAGATGAAGAAGCTTGGGCAGATGGAGCAATAATAATTTGATCCTGATATCTTTTAACAACGCCATCAAAATTTGAGAATTTGATAAAATATTCAGATTGTGGATTGACAATCAAATTGGGCTTAAATACCAATCTACCATTCAAAAAGGGCAAATCAATAATTTCACCATTGTTAAACGTCTTTTTAAAGATTCCAGTAGGCACATCAACCTTTTTAGTTGATTGATCGGAATAAATCTGAGCAGATCTTCTATTACTTTCAAACTGAGTAAAAACTTCAAACTCATTGGCATTTAAAAAACGAATCCCTAATGGACTACCCAAAACTTGAGGTTTCGTCTTATCAATGATAAATTCAAAAGGAGCATTTTTATAAATATCCTCTTTCCTGTATTTACCCTCAACAAGATAGTCCATATAGAACTGGAGCGAGTCCACAACCTTTTCATTGTGAGTTCTTGTTTTAATAGCAGTTATGATTTTCCCCACTTTTCCAGATACACCTCCCCAATTAAATGAAATACTGGTATTTGCAGTAAAAAAAGGGTTTTGATCGTTTTCTACGGATATTAATGAATCCAATTTATACACATTTTGCTTACGAACATTTATGTAGTAAGCAATTAAAAGAGCTACACCAATAGATAGTAAAACAAACTTCCAAAGGTTCAAGACTTTAAATAAATAACCCCTAAAATCAAAACTTACGCGACCAGATTCTCCATGGTCATATTCTTCGCGAGTATCTTCCATAACCTATAATCTTGTAAATAACAATATTGTTGTCGTAATTAATGATAATACTGTGGCAATCGTACCTAGAGTTTGTACAGCAGTTTGTCCTGTACCTATTGATTTTTGGGGTAAAGGTTTTACATAAATAATATCATTAGGCTGTATATAATAATATGGCGAATTCATTACTGCTCTATCTGTCAAGTCAATAGTATGAATTTTTTGCCCTTGAGGATACTGTCTAATAACTTGAACTTCCTTTTTATTTCCAGTAACAGGTATTTCACCCACATTAGCTATCGCTTCAAAAATGTTTACACGCTCTTGAAAAAGTGTTATTGTTCCAGGACTACCAACCTCTCCATTCGCAGTAAACCGTAATCCAGATAACTTTACCGTAATAAAAATGTTTGCAGTCTCCTTAAATTGTTCTTTCAAAAGTTTTTCAGTTAACATAGTCTCTATTTCCTCAACCGTAAAACCTAAAACATTAATTTTACCTAGTGAAGGAATTCGTATATTACCATGTAAATCAACAGTAAAACCATCAAAATAAGCACGTTCAGAGCTTGATGCATTTAAATTGGTTTCTCCAACAGGATTAAATATCACAGCATTTTCTTGATCCAAGACCTTGATCCTTATATTCAAAATATCATTAATTTGAACGCGATATGGCTTTTGTTGCTCTACCATAATTTGAGTAGAGTCTATTGCTGTATTTTTTTCTTGGAGATATATTGTGTCTTTATGAGGAATACAGGACGTAGATAAAAGGCACATCAACAATCCCGTAAGCAAGAATAGTCTATTCATTATAATGTTGCTTGTTGCTTCACAAATATAGTTTATCACTATTAATATCAAAACTATTAGCTGTTTTTTTGAGTAATATCGCTTTCTTTGTAAAAAAAATTGCATTGAATTACTTAACAGTAGAAAATATATCAAAATCTTATGGCGAATTAGAGCTCTTTAAAGACCTCTCTTTCAGCATTCATAAAGATGAAAAAATAGCATTTGTTGCTAAAAACGGAAGCGGTAAAACCTCAATCCTAAACATCCTTTCCGGTGCAGATGCTCCAGACTCTGGGCAGATCGTTATGCGAAACGGGCTAAGAATTTCCTTTCTCTCGCAAGACCCAAAATTTGATCCAAAACTAACCATCAACGATACGATTTTTTCTTCGGAATCTCCTCAACTCAAAATCATAGAGAACTACGAGCGAGCATTACAAAATCCCGAAGATGCAGAAGCTTACCAAAAAGCTTTCGAGCAAATGGAAATCCATAACGCTTGGGAATTTGAGCTTCAGTTTAAACAAATATTATCACAGCTCAACCTTAATGATCTAGAACAGAAAATCAGCACGATGTCTGGCGGACAAATAAAACGTCTCGCTTTGGCCCAAGCATTGATTAGCAATCCAGACTTATTGGTTCTCGATGAGCCAACCAACCATTTAGATCTGGAAATGATTGAGTGGCTTGAGCAATATTTTGCAAAAGCCCAGTTTACGTTGTTCATGGTAACTCACGACCGTTACTTTTTAGAACGTGTATGTAACGAGATTATTGAACTAGACCATGGTAAAATGTATACCTACAAAGGTAATTACAGTTACTATTTAGAAAACAAAGAATCAAGAATCGCACAAGAACAGGTAGAAACCGGTAAAGCCAAACAACTCTTCAAAAAAGAGTTGGAATGGATGCGTCGCCAACCCAAAGCAAGAACCACAAAATCAAAATCACGTATTGATGATTTTAGCGATATCAAAAAACGTGCGCACCAACGCAGAAACGACCACAAGATTGAGCTAGAAATCAACATGGAACGTTTGGGAAGCAAAATTGTAGAATTTCATAAGGTTTCAAAAGCATTTGACGACAAGATAATTCTTGACCAGTTTGAATACACTTTTAAACGTGGAGAGCGTATTGGCATCATTGGTAAAAACGGGACAGGTAAATCCACTTTTTTAAATATGTTGACCGATGCTCTAGAACCAGACTCAGGTAAGGTGATCGTTGGTGAAACCGTAAAATTTGGTTACTACACTCAAGGTGGAATCAAAGTTAAGGAAGGACAAAAAGTCATCGATGTCATCAAAGAATTTGGTGAATACATCCCATTAACAAAAGGGCGTCAAATTAGCGCAAAACAATTGCTGGAGCGTTTTCTTTTCGATGGAAAAAAGCAACACGATTATGTTGAAAAGCTAAGTGGTGGTGAACAAAAACGCCTCTATTTATGTACCGTTTTAATTCAGAATCCTAATTTCTTGATTCTCGATGAGCCAACCAATGATCTCGATATTGTTACTTTAAATATTCTTGAGGATTTCTTATTAGATTTTCCTGGTTGCCTGCTGGTTGTATCACACGACAGGTATTTTATGGATAAAATTGTAGATCATCTTTTTGTATTTAAAGGCGAGGGCGAAGTACAGGATTTTCCTGGAAATTACACAGATTATCGTGAATACGAAGCATCGAGTCCTGTGGAAGACAAAGAAGAAACTACAACCTCTATTTCTGCGGAAAATCAGCAGGACCAAAACAAAGCAGAAAAACTAAACTACAACGAACAAAAGGAATACAAAAACCTGGAGAGTAAGATCCGTTCCTTAGAATTAGACAAGAAAAAATTCGAAGCTAAATTTCTAGATGACAATTTATCGCAAGACAAAATCAACGAGTTATCTCAAAAACTTCAAAAAATAATAGACGAGATTGAGACCAAAGAAACAAGGTGGTTTGAACTTGCGGAAAAACTTGGACTCTAATCTTTGATCTTAAAACATAACTTCTAAAAGTGTTTCAAATTTTTGAATACATAAAGTTCTTGTTCAAATCCACTAACCAACATGGGGTTCATTCTCCTTTTGTTTACGATTTGGTTACCAAATGCTTTTATGACAGAACCAAGTACCCAGAATATTCAAAAATCAAAAGCTACAAAGCGTCACTTTTAAAAAATAAATCTTCTATCACCATTACCGATTTTGGTTCGGGTTCAAGAGTTTTCAAATCCAATGAGCGACGAATAAACGCTCTGGCAAAAAATGCTGGTACATCTTTAAAAAGAGCTCTTCTTTTATATCGCGTCGTTAATTATTTTAAGCCCAATCAAATTTTAGAATTAGGAACTTCTCTGGGTATTGCTACTCAAGCCATGGCATTATCAAATCCTGAAAGCACTATTACCTCTGTTGAAGGCTGTCCAACTGTTTCAAAATTTACTGCACAGCAACTTTCCGAAGAAAACATTAATAATGTAACGATCAAAACTGGTGAGTTTGAGTCCATAATTCCGCAGTTAAAAGAAGATGCGTACGATTTCATTTTTTTCGACGGAAATCATAACAAAAAAGCAACGCTCAACTATTTCAACTTACTCATTGAAAAAACACACAACGATTCTATCTTTATTTTTGACGACATCCATTGGTCAAAAGAGATGCTCGACGCTTGGGAACAGATCAAATCTCACCCAAAAGTGACGGTAACGATTGACACCTTCTTTTGGGGTTTCGTATGCTTTAGAAAAGAGCAGGTCAAAGAAAATTTCAGCATTAGGCTGTAACATCATTCCCAGTTTTGCGTCATATTGAGTATATTGCAGTAACCACAATCAAAAGTCAATTTTAAGTATGAGCAACGTCATTGAAATTAGAAATATCATTCGCGATTTCCAATTAGGTCAAGAAACCGTTTACGTTTTAAAGGGCATCAATTTAGATATAGAACTGGGAGATTACGTTGCCATTATGGGACCTTCGGGCTCTGGCAAGTCAACGCTTATGAATCTTTTGGGATGCTTAGATACTCCTACTGCTGGCACATATGTACTCAATGGTAAAGATGTGAGCCAAATGAGTGATGATGATTTAGCTGAAATTAGAAATACCGAAATTGGCTTCGTTTTCCAAACCTTCAACCTCCTACCAAGAACAACTGCCCTAGACAACGTGGCTTTGCCAATGGTTTACGCAGGCAAGTCTAAAGCAGAACGCACCAAACGTGCAGAAGAAGTATTGACTGAAGTTGGTCTAGCAGACCGTATGGATCACAGACCAAACCAGCTATCTGGTGGTCAACGTCAACGTGTGGCTGTGGGTCGCGCATTGGTAAACAGACCTTCTATAATCTTGGCAGATGAACCTACCGGAAATTTAGACTCTAAGACAGGCCATGAAATTATGAACCTGTTTGATGAGATCCATAAATCTGGAAACACAGTAATCATGGTAACCCACGAAGAGGATATTGCTGCACATGCAAGACGTGTGATTAGATTACGCGATGGCTTGGTGGAGAGTGATACTATTAATTAGTCTTTAGTTTGAAGTTATAATCTTAAACAGACTGATTTAAAGAATTGTAACAATAAATTATGGACGGAAGTTTATCTCAATTTATGGCAACTTTACAAAGGCGAAAAGCTCGTAAAGTAAGGAACAATGGGAAATTTGACAAAACATCACTTTCATATAATTCCGAAGATAGACGACCAGAATATAGTTTTCCAGAATTAACTGATAAAGAATTAGAGGAAATTAAAGGTAAAATCAAGAACAATCTAACATCACATAATCGTCTTAATACTATTATCTCTTTTACAGCTTTTATCATTTTAATCATCATAATTTATTTTCTGATCACATAAGTATGCTTTGGATAATATTAATTCTAGCGTTTGGTCTCACCTTCTTAAAATTCTATTCTAAAAGAAAAGAACGTACTCGGGACCTAAAACATAAAAATTCTATGTTTTATAAAAAACGTTTTAAGAGATAATCTCTTTTTATTTCAGTCTCTGCGCTAGAAAGATTTCGGAATTGTGAGACGTTTTTAAAACCCGTAACTTTGATTCCGTAACATTGAAAAACTCAACATGAAAATATATACAAAAACAGGAGACAAAGGCACAACCGCATTATTTGGTGGCACAAGAGTCCCTAAACATCATATTAGAATTGATAGCTACGGAACTGTCGATGAACTCAATTCTCATTTAGGCTTAATAAGAGACCAAGACATCAACAACCATTATAAAGAGGTGTTGATTGCTATTCAAGACAGATTATTTACTGTTGGAGCCATTTTAGCTACAGATCCTGAAAAGGCAACTCTCAAAAATGGAAAGCAAAGACTTAACATCCCTAAAATTTCCGAAGAAGATATCGAGACATTAGAAAAAGAAATGGATCAAATGAACGAGTCACTACCGGAAATGACACATTTTGTATTACCTGGCGGACATCAAACGGTGTCATTCTGTCACATTGCACGTTGTGTTTGTAGAAGAGCAGAGCGTCTTGCCACCGCTTTAAACGACTTAGAACCCTTTCAACCCGAAAGTTTGAAGTACCTCAACCGACTTTCTGACTATCTATTTGTATTGGCACGAAAGTTGTCTTATGACTTGCAAGCCGATGAAGTAAAATGGATTCCGAAGAAAGAATCTTAGACATAACACTTTGCGAACATAATGTATAGTTCTATTGGCCAAAAGCATAAAAAATATAAGTTCTTTAAAATTTTTATTTAATTAATTCACTTTTTTCTTGACTTTCTGAACTATAATTTTATTTTTGCAGAAATTTAAAACGCATAACACATGTATTGGACATTAGAATTAGCATCGTATTTAAGTGATGCGCCTTGGCCAGCAACTAAAGACGAATTAATTGACTACGCGATTAGAACAGGAGCTCCTTTGGAAGTTGTTGAAAATCTACAAGCGATAGAAGATGAAGGCGACTCTTACGACTCTATAGAAGAAATCTGGTCTGATTATCCAACAGACGAAGATTACCTCTGGAACGAAGACGAATATTAAGTAATTTGGAATTCAAGTTACATTAAACGTAAAATAAAAGTTAAAAAGTCTCATTGCGAGACTTTTTTTGTGCCCAATTTTTAAATATAACTAACACAAATCATATCTTTGAAGTCTAACAATTTTAAAGATAAGACGTTATTTAAAACTTAGAATTGTCATTCTGAACTTGTTTCAGAATCTCATTATTTTTAAAACCCTTTTTAATGAGAACCTGAAAAAAAGTTCAGGTTGACCTAAATTTTAAATAATGTCATTAACATAAATAAACACCAATGAGTTTTTTAAATTCAGTATTAAAAGTATTTGTAGGAGATAAGTCCAAACAAGATGTTAAAGCACTTTCTCCTATTATTGATCAAGTAAAATCTTTTGAAAATGAGCTTGAGCAATTATCCCACGACGCACTTCGAGCTAAAACTGCAGAGTTCAAATCTAAAATCGCAGATGCCCGCAAACCGCTTCAAGACGACATTGATAAGTTAATCAAGGATGCCGAAGCAACCGAGGATATCGACGCAAGAGAAGACATCTATGTAGAAATCGATAAGCTCAACGACGAGATTTATACAGTAACCGAAGATGTTCTCAACGAGATCATGCCAGAAGCCTTTGCTGTGGTTAAAGAAACCGCAAAGCGTTTTGTCCATAATACAGAAATCCCTGTTCAAGCCAATGAGTTTGACCGTACGATTTCTGGTACCAAAGATTATGTGACCTTAGACAATGATCAAGCAGTATGGTCGAATTCCTGGGATGCAGCAGGTAAGCCAATTACTTGGGACATGATTCATTATGATGTTCAATTGATTGGTGGCGCAGCAATGCACCAAGGTAAAATTGCTGAGATGCAAACGGGTGAAGGTAAGACATTAGTGGCAACACTTCCTGTTTACCTCAATGCGTTGGCTGGTAAAGGTGTACACTTGGTAACGGTTAATGATTATTTGGCAAAACGTGATAGCGCGTGGATGGCTCCAATTTTTGAGTTTCACGGGTTGAGCGTTGATTGTATCGATTATCACAGACCAAACAGTGAGGCACGTCGTAAGGCTTATAAAGCAGATATTACCTACGGAACAAATAACGAATTCGGGTTTGATTACCTAAGAGATAATATGGCGCATTCGCCAGATGATTTGGTACAACGTCCGCATCACTATGCGATCGTCGATGAGGTCGATTCTGTTTTGGTGGATGATGCGAGAACACCATTAATTATTTCTGGACCAATCCCTCAAGGAGACCGTCACGAATTTACAGAGCTAAAACCTAAAGTAGAAGATCTAGCCAGCATTCAAAGAAAAGAACTGGTTGGTGTTTTAGCAGAAGCAAAAAAACTAATTGCAGAAGGCGATACTAAAGAAGGTGGTTTTCTATTATTGAGAGCTTACAGAGGTATTCCGAAGAATAAAGCATTGATCAAATTCTTGAGCGAGGAAGGCATTAAAACCTTACTCCAAAAGACCGAGAATTTCTACATGCAGGATAACAACAGGGAAATGCCTAAAGTTGACGCAGAGCTCTACTATGTTATCGAAGAAAAAAATAATCAAGTGGAGTTGACCGACAAAGGTGTTGAGTATATCTCCGGAAAAGATAATCCAGATTTCTTCGTCATGCCCGAAATAGGGATGGAAATCTCTAAAATTGAGTCTAAAGGACTTTCAAAAGAGGAAGAAGCTGAAGCAAAAGAAGAGTTGTTTAGAGACTTCGGAATAAAATCTGAACGTATCCACACACTCAACCAATTACTTAAAGCCTACGCATTATTTGAAAAAGACATCCAATACGTTGTGATGGACAATAAAGTAATGATCGTAGATGAGCAAACCGGTCGTATCATGGATGGTCGTCGTTATAGTGACGGACTCCACCAAGCGATTGAAGCCAAAGAAAATGTAAAGATTGAAGATGCAACCCAAACGTTTGCAACGGTAACCTTACAGAATTACTTTAGAATGTACCGTAAACTCTCTGGTATGACAGGTACAGCAGTTACCGAAGCTGGAGAATTCTGGGAAATCTATAAATTGGATGTGGTTGAAATTCCAACCAATCGCCCAATTGCACGTGATGATAAACAAGATTTGGTTTATAAAACAAAACGTGAAAAATACAACGCAGTTATTGATGATGTGACCGCATTATCACAAGCTGGACGTCCCGTATTGATTGGTACGACTTCAGTAGAAATATCTGAGTTACTGGGTAAAATGTTGAGTATTCGTAAGATTCCGCATAATGTCTTAAATGCAAAACAGCATAAAAAAGAGGCAGAAATTGTAGATGAAGCAGGTAGAACAGGACAAGTGACCATTGCTACCAATATGGCAGGACGTGGTACGGATATTAAACTTTCCGAAGACGTGAAAAAAGCAGGAGGTTTAGCCATCGTCGGTACAGAGCGTCATGATTCTCGTCGTGTTGACAGACAGTTACGTGGTCGTGCTGGACGTCAAGGTGATGTTGGTAGCTCACAGTTTTATGTGTCTCTAGAAGATAATTTAATGCGTCTGTTTGGTAGTGAGCGTATTGCCAAAATGATGGATAAAATGGGATTACAGGAAGGTGAAGTGATTCAGCATTCTATGATTTCAAAATCTATTGAGCGTGCGCAGAAAAAAGTTGAGGAAAACCAATTTGGTGTTCGTAAGCGTTTATTGGAGTATGATGATGTGATGAATGCACAACGTGAGGTTGTTTACAAACGTCGTCGCCATGCACTAGAAGGTGATCGCCTTCGTGTGGATTTGGCAAATATGATTTATGATACTTCGGAAGGTATTGCGGAAGGCAACAAAGCTGCAGAAGATTATAAGAACTTCGAGTTTGAATTGATTAGATACTTCTCTATGAGTTCTCCAATTTCCGAAGCAGAATTCAAAAAAGGTTCGGTACAGGATATTGCAGGCAAAGTGTATAAAGCTGCTTTTGAACACTACAGATCAAAAATGGAGCGTAATGCAGAACTGGCATTCCCTGTGATTGAGAATGTGTACATGAACCAACGCGATAAATATAAGCGTATTGTGGTGCCATTTACCGATGGTGTGAAGAATTTACAAGTGGTTACAGATCTTGAAAAAGCTTATGAAACTAAGGGTACACAATTAATCAACGATTTTGAAAAGAATATCACGCTTGCCATCGTTGATGATGCGTGGAAAACGCATTTACGTAAAATGGACGAGTTAAAACAGTCTGTACAATTAGCGGTTCACGAGCAAAAAGACCCATTATTGATTTATAAGTTTGAAGCTTTTGAGTTATTTAAGGAAATGATTGACCAAGTGAATAAGGATGTGATCTCATTTTTGTTTAAAGGTGAATTGCCTCAGGAAACACAAAACACCATTCAAGAAGCGAAAGCTCGTAAGGAAGAAAAACTACAAACGCAAAAAGACGAAATCCCTAATATGGATGAACGTGCTGCGCAAAGTAGATCGGTTGGCGCAGGAGCATCTGCTCGCCAGCAGGAAGTTGTTGAAACCATTGTACGTGACAAACCAAAAATTGGTCGTAACGATCGTGTGACGATCAAACACGTGATGAGCGGAGAAAACAAAACGGTGAAATTCAAACAAGCAGAACCTTTAATCGCTAAAGGCGAATGGGTTTTAATTGAAGAATAGTCGGTCGCTAAGCGACGTTTGGCGATCCTTACTCTGGTGTGCATATTCGTCATCCTTAATTTAGTATAGGATCTCCTATAAAAATTAGCATTCTGATATAATGAGAACTCAAAAATCCCAAATTAACGTTTGGGATTTTTTTTGTTTGTAAGATACGTGGAACTACGTATTTATATTATCAAAAAAATAGTCGAACTTCGTTTAACTGTGGATATTAATAATTGAAACAGTCGATATTTAAAGCATTGGCAACAAGTTGAAAAATGATCAGAATAATCAATAAACCATATCTAATTTTTTGGCTTTCGATTCCCTTAATTATGTCAAGCGGATTTGTAAGTTCAATTGAGAGTTTGGATATTAATATTCACGACACTTATTATGTTTTTTCGCTGGCTGATTTAAATATTCTGATTTCAGTACTTTTTGCAATAATCGGACTTGTATATTGGATTTTGCTAAAAGCCCACAGAAAGCTATCCAAATGGATGAATTTGACTCACATTGTGCTAACTTTTGGCGGAATTTTGCTAATCTGGGGTATGTCGCAACTATACCGTGAATCAATAGTGGAATATGATTTCAATGAAAATCTGACTTTAGCAATTTATTCCACAGCGTTGATTGCGGTCGTAGGACAATTAATATTGTTAGCGGATTAATAAAAAATAAAACCAGTGGTTAAGACCATATATAAAAAATTGGTAGTTTTAGTTAATTCAAAGTTAGTTTGCAACTTTGCAGGCTTCTTATTTTGCTTCGAAAAATCCTTGCTCACAAACACGGAACTTTACATATACATCAACGTCAAACAAAACTCCCAAATTTTATTAGTGAATTCTATCAAGTTTTTTTATTACCTTCATTATAACAAACCAATTACACATTAGCATGAGAAATATTCTAGCAACCATAGTAGGTCTCATCGTAGCATCAATAACCGTTTACCTATTTGAAACGTTAATTGGTCATACCCTATTCCCATTACCAGAAGGTGCTAATCCAATGGACATGGAGTGGATAAAAAATAACATGCACCAAATCCCAACTGGCGCAAAAGTCATGGTGGTTATTGGTCATTTTATGGGAATCACAGCAGGAATGTATATAGCAGGGTTGATCGCTAAAACGAGTATGGTGCCTGCATATATTGTTGGCGGATTTATGCTAGCAGCTACTATTTTCAATATCGCGATGTTGCCAAAAGAATTATGGTTTAGTATTAGTGATATCGTATTAGCTGTTGCAGGATTATTACTTGGAAAATCTTTGGCTAAGCGACAGTTGAGGATTTAGGTAATCATTTCTGCAAAAGCAATAATCTACTTTTATAATAATTAGTTCTTAATATCCTAACTATGAAAATTCTCTAAAATTTTTTCTAGCAATTATTCATATACCAAATTAGTTGCTTAAACACGCCAATAATCTTATAAATAAACATTAAACGAAACTCCCAAATCTTGGTGTTGAATTATTTCAATATTTTTTATTTGCTTTAGTCATAAAAATAACTGGCACTGGAATTATGTTCTAATCCATCAAGGCTTCGAGGTTTTGCACAATATCCCTGAACCTTGTGATATCCTTTTTAACAATGCTCTTAATTTTCACTTTCATCTGTTCCAAAGGTTGGGAAGATTGCTGCTTCTCTAAATAGGCTGTCCTGAAATACTTCACTTGGTTGGTAATATAATCTCGATAATCGCCAAAAAAGTTGGAATCTACTAATAACTGAATGTAGTGAGGTAGTTTTTCCTTTTCTTGAGATACATAATACCGATTCAATGCCACCAGATTGACTTTTTGCAAAAAATTATCGTTAAGGGAAACTGATAGAACAGGATCCACAACATTGTCAAGCTCAAGGGATTTGGTAAACGCTTCCAGATCGGAAATGGCGTGTAAGATAGAGGCTTTCAATTCTGGCAAAGAAGCCTGAAAAAATCTGCGTGCATCTTCAGATTTATCATTTCTCTGCATTCGATAAAGGAGCAAAGCTATGATGAAACCAAACAAGGTCAATAGCACCGCAGTGCCATCCATGACCATGGACCACTGGTTAGGATCCAAGGACCAGTTTTCAAATATAATATAGTATTGCTCTCTTTCTTCTCTCAATTGCAACAGTGATAATGCTGAAGTTAATAAAATTTAGCAATATGGACACGGGTATGTAAATTTAATTATCGCCAACTAAGGCATATCCTCTATTTCCTAAAATCATAAACCAACCCAACTCCGTATCTTGGACCTTGAAATACGTTTCTACCACCAATTACATTTGAATAATTGAGATACACACCTAAACCACCAGAAATATTACGATAAACAGTTGCTCCCAATTTTTGGTAATCGACTTCGAGTTCTCTAAAATTTTGAGGTCTTGGCGTCCCTCTATAATCGATTCCGTCAACCGCATTTTGAAAGTCAAAAAACACATCATAATACCAGTTTCCAGCAGCTTTTCCTGCCTTTATAACCAAAGGGATACTATTTGGCACTTCCTCAAACTTTAAGGAATAGCCACTTTGCAAGGTCACAAACCAATTGCTATTCCACTTGTGATGCAGCATTGCTCGCATATCTAAAATGGTGGCACGCTGCCCTAAATCGTTTAATCCCCCAACCTCATAATTTCCTAAAGGTGTTGAAAGTCCCAACCCAAGACTCAGTTGTAAATTTCCTTTTGATGTATTAAAATCACCAATTTTATATTTTGAAAAAAAACTGATGTCCTGTAAACTACTGTTATCATCACTGGTCATGTAAGGAAGGGATACTTGCACATCAAAGTGTTCACTGAGACCGTAAGCCACAAAAATGTTCCCGTAAACCAAGGTTCGTTCTAGGTCTGATTCGGTTTTCCCGATGAGATAATCTTTATTGTCCTCATAGCCAAAACCTAAAACCGTGGTGACATTTTTTTGACCACGATAGAATCCGTCGATGGGTCCCTGAGAACATACTTCCGAAGAAAAAATGAGACAAAATATAATTAGTATGTATTTCATGAGTGAGTTGGATTGGTTTTATGGAGTTTAGTCTCACTATACCTACGGAAATTTCACCACTCCAGTTTTTGTCGCTTTTCCGAAGAAAATTGCAAAACCTTCACAATCATAAAAAGAATCCTCAAAACCAAATTCGACATAATTAGAAAATAGGTCGTAATTTGCAACACTATCAAACCTATCCAACTAGTGGCAAATTCTCTACTCGATAAACTCTACAACAAACTAAATAACGAACACGGAAATCGTGTTTGCAAAGATATTACCGAAGACGCCTGCAATCACGTTACCCGTAATTATTTTCTAATCCTCTTAAGCTCAACACTCACAAAATTAGGGGATACGTTAAGTAATCCAAAAACTGTTTTAACCTGGCTTATGAGTTATGTTAATGCTCCTGTCTCGCTTATTAGTTTGGTTGTTCCCATTAGGGAATCGGGTTCTATGATACCGCAAATAGCGTTGACCAAATACATCAATAAAAAACCGATTAGAAAATGGGTTTGGGTCATTGGCTCTTGCTTACAGTTTGTTGCAATTGCCTCTATTGGTTTTATCACTTTGTTATTTAAAGGTACTCTTGCTGGTTGGCTTATCTTATTAGCTGTAGTTGTCTTTAGCTTATCACGAAGTATGTGCTCTGTAACATCAAAGGATGTGTTGGGCAAGAGCATTCCCAAAACAAGACGTGGTACGCTAAAAGGGTACACGGTTTCTGTTTCCGGAGTATTGGTATTGCTGGCAGGCTTGTATATGCTCTACAAATCTAAAAGTGATGCTACCATAGATTTTTACAGCAATGTCGTTTTTTTTGCTTCTGTAATGTGGCTTTTTGGTGCGATTATTTATTCGCGCATAAAGGAGTTTCCGCAGGCGGTTTCCGAAGAAAAAGAATCAAAGAACAAAGATGTTGTTTCTAAATTGGAGCTTTTAAAAACCGATAAGCAATTTCGTGATTTTGTCATTGCCAGATCCCTATTATTATGTTCTGCTTTGACCGCGCCTTACTATGTTGTTTTGGCACAAACCAATATTGGCAAGGAAAGCTACTTGTTGGGATTGTTTATTATTGCCAATGGAATTGCATCGATAATTAGCGCGCCTTTTTGGGGACGGTTTTCAGATCGATCCAGCAAAAACGTAATGGCAGTTTCGGTATTAATTGCTTCTGCACTGGGTATTATCGCTTACTTTATTATTTCATTTTCTGAAACTTTAAAAAGTACATTGTGGATTTATCCGCTTGCATTTTTCATCCTCGGAATAGCGCATGGTGGCGTGCGATTGGGCAGAAAAACATATGTCGTCGATATGGCAAAAGGCAACGAGCGCACCAATTACGTGGCAGTGAGCAATACCGTTATTGGCATGATCCTTTTGGTAACAGGTGGCTTGAGTGCTTTGGTATCGTTGATTTCTACGGAAGATGTGATTTTGGTATTATCGCTCTTCGGAATTTTAGGAGCCTATAAAAGCTACAGGTTACCAAATGTTGAAGCTGCGAAAGATTGAGATTCTTAAAATCGCAATACACTAAATATTAGCCTTTTAAATTTTATAATACGAGAATTTAAGGTTATTTTTATATGGAAACTTTTCAGTTTGTAACATAACTGCCAATAAGTCGTCGAATATAAAAACCAACCTTAAACACCAATTTCACATGACCCTCAATAGCGTATTTTCAAAATCGACACTCCTTTTTTTATGTTTACTATTTTCCTTATCAGCATTTGCTCAAAATTTAGACGAAAAAATCAACACGTATATTAGCGAGCAATACAATACTGAAACTCCAGCAGTTTCAGTATTAATAGCAAAAGATGGTAAAACGATCTATCAAAAAGCTCACGGAATGGCCAATTTAGAACTGGGCGTTGAAGCTATTGATGATAATGTTTTTGAAATTGGATCGATCACCAAACAATTTACCGCAGTTGCAATTTTAATGCTTGAAGAGCAAGGTAAACTAAACGTAAATGACGATATCACAAAACACATTCCAGATTATCCAACACAAGGAAAAACCATAACGATCCATAATTTACTCAATCATACATCTGGCATAAAAAGTTACACTAATATGCCAACTTTTATGTCCCTTTCACGCACAGATATGACTCCAACAGAGTTAATCGAAAAATTTAAAAATGAGCCTATGGAGTTTGATCCTGGCACTAAGTACAATTACAATAACTCTGGTTATATTTTACTTGGCCATATCATTGAAGTGGTCTCAGGAAAAAGCTATCAGGATTTCATTCAAACAGAGATTATTGATGAGTTAGGGATGGATAATTCTTACTACGGAAGCATGACAGAGTTAATTCCAAATCGTGCCAGTGGTTATTCCCAAAACGATAATGGCTATGTAAACGCCAATTATTTGAGTTTGACATTACCTTATGCAGCAGGATCAATTATGTCTACGACCGAAGATTTATTGATATGGCAAAATGCAATTAGCGCCAACAAACTTATTAAAAGAAGCACTCTAGAGCGCGCCATAAATGGTTCTAAGCTAAACGACGGAGAATCTATTCCTTATGGCTACGGATGGATCAAAGGAGACATTAACGGTTCTCCAACTGTTGAGCATTCTGGAGGTATTTTTGGATATACATCAAACGGTATTTTTCTCCCTGAAGAAAATATGTACGTCATTGGACTAAGTAATTGTGACTGTGGGAACGTGAGCTCTTTAATCACAAATATCGCTGCAATGGCAATAGGAAAACCATTTAAAGGCAAAGATGATGCTATAACGCTAAGTGAGACACAACTTAAAAAATGGGTTGGCGCATATGAGTTTGACAATAATGTTATTAGACATGTCACGATAAAGGATCAACAATTATTTAGCCTACGTGAAGGCAGCTCCAATTTGGAGATTTACCCTTTAACAGAAACCAATTTTATCTTTGATGGTGGCAATACGAGTTATGATTTTTATACTGAAAACGGAAATCGCATGGTTAAAATGAAAGTTAACGGAGAAACCATTATTGGCAAAGGTATTGACAAGATGCCTCCTGCAGAACGTGAATCTATAGACTTACCTGTAGAAACCTTAAATGAATATGTAGGAGATTACGAACTTCAGCCAGGATTCAACATCAAAATAAGCGTAAAAGATGGTAAACTCTTTGCGTTCCCAACTGGTCAGGCAGAAGTTGAGCTTTATGCTAAAGAAAAAGATAAATTCTTTCTAAAAGTTGTCGTGGCAGATATCCAGTTTAATAGAGACAGTAATGGACATGTAGAAAGTCTAACACTTTTTCAAGGCGGACAAGAAATTCCTGGAAAAAAAGTAGATTAATTTTCTCAAGAGATACTTAATTTTATTCAAACATAGTTGTCATTTTCGGTGAATCAAGAATGGCAACTATGTTTTTGTTATGTTGAAATTATTATGAGACTTATTCTTTAATAAACTTTTGCGTTGATTCACTAGTATTCGACGAAAGCTTAATTACATAGACACCTACTGACAATGCTTCTAAATCGACTGATCTTTGTATTTCATTTCCGTAGAAAACGATTGTTTTTAATAAACGTCCGTTAACATCGTAAATTGAAGCTTTTTCTATGTTTACTTCGGAATTTATAAAAAGCTTATCACTCACTGGATTAGGAAACATCTTAACTCCAGCACTTAATTCTTGATCTACTATTGACAAATTATCTTCAACAGTTGTTGTATAATCATTAGTAATAATAGGAAAGTTGAAATCGAAATAGATTTCTGCATCATTACTAAATGTATCTCCAACTGCTAAAGTTTCTAAAGTCTTGATTTTAAATACGACATAACCATCATTATTGGCATCATCAAAAGGTAAATCGATATTTTCAAAAATGAATTCAACATTGTTTGCATTTTGAATTCTGGTTACAAAATCGTGACTTGCATCTAAAGGAATAATTGTACTTATATCATATTTGCTAGTATCAATCTCATCTTTAATAACAACATTTACAGCATTAGCTGTGCCTGTATTTTCAAACCGAATCATATAATGTACGTATTCTCCAACCATTTCCTCTCTAATAAAATCACCTTCTAGGCAGGTTTTATCGTTTGGATCGAATGAGTTGACTACGGTTTGGTTTAAAGTGAATACGTTATCGTTTGGAGTTTCATCTAAATCACTAGATGAAATAGTTGTAACAAAGTCTAACACATCATCTCCATTTAATGGGAAATTTGCGTCTGTTGGTGTATTGAGATTCATTGTAAAATTGATTGCTCTTGTTTCAAAAGGTTGCAAATCAATGTAATTCCAACTCAATTGGTTAGGAATTTGATCATCTACCACTGGACTTGATGACACAAAACTCATAACATCATCTGTGAATGCTAAATCGACACTTCCAGATAAAATGGTAGTTCCTTTATTTTTATAGGTAAGTTTATAATCTGTATCAAATCCTGGTCTTGCTTGCTGTAGAGGAATAATTACTATCTCTAAATCATTGAAATCTCCATTTGGAGTAATACAAAAATCTTGAGTAAAAGGACTTGAATCTGACGGAAAATCAACAATCACGCTAGCAGGAGATACCATGTAATAAGAAGGGTGCTCAAACTGTGGTGTTAGCTCATGAGCGCCTTCTTGAAGAGGAATATTATAACTTCCAGATTCACTTGCCACTACTGTACCACCATCTGAGCTACTATTAATCGAAAATTTCATAAATGGAAATACTGGATCATTAACATCGCAGCCATTTGTATTTGTATCAATTTTGTTTTCTCCTTGGATTGTGAAAAATTCGCCTCCTGGGGCAAATGAACAAAACGAGTTGAGTTGCACATTTGAATAACCGTTGGCATTTAAATTACTTTGCACGCTAGAAAACTCAAACTCATCAGCACATATATATGTCAAATTAGGCATATCGTTTATTGGGAAAAATACGTTATTTGAGATACTAGATCCATTTTTAATAAATAAATTTTCTATTAGACTTCCATACAGAATAAGAGAGAATATTTGCGGACTATTATTAACACTAAGACTGGTCATTGGAGTTTCAGCAACATTTACTGTTGTTAATTCACTTAATAAACTTAAATCTATCGAGGTAATATTGGTATTAGATATTCTCAACTCCTCTAAAAGCAAGTTATTAGTAACATCTAACACATCTAGTTGTGTACCGTTTAGATTAAGCCCTCTAAGCATTGAATTTTGTGATACATCTAATTGTGTTATTGGACATTCATAAGCAAAAAACTCTTGAAGGTTATTGAAATTTGTCAAATCAACCTCATTAATAGTAGTGTATGAAATTGACAAAATCTCTAAACTTATATTTTGACTTAAATCTATACCAGATATTGAATTAGAGCTTATACTTAATTCAGTTAAATTTTGATTTTGAGTCACATCAATTTCAGACAGTTGATTACTCGAAACATTTAATTTTTCTAATAAATTTAAATTAATTAAAGTCAATAATGAGATATTATTTATAGAACATATTAATTCTTTTAGTAATGAATTGGGAGTATTAAGAGCTAAACTGTTTATCTGATTATTCGAGCAATTAACATACTCTAATGCTGGATTTACTGTTAAATCTGATAATGATGTTATTTGATTATTAGAACAATCTAAATATTCTAATTCTATATTTTGACTTAGGTCTAATGTAGTAAGATTAGCATTGGCAAATTTTAATTCCTTTAAATTTATATTTAGACTTAAATCTACTTCATTTATAGGATTATTTTGATTTTCAAGCTTTTGAAGATTTACAAAAAAATCTATACCATCAATAGATTGAATATTATTAAAAATTATACGCAGGGATTGTACTGCTTCGGCTTCTGAAACTTGAATTTCTCCATCATCATTTAGATCGACATCGCTATCAAAAATGCCATCATTATCTGTATCTACACATTGGGTTAATGCTAATACTAATTTAAAGTTTTCGTCAGGAATATCAATTATTTGAGATTGGGATATAAAGACTGTAAAAAATGCGAATAAAAACAAGTAAGTATGTTTCATATGGTAGATTATATAATACAAGTATATTGTTTATTGTTGGATTACTGAAAAAATCAAAAATTAATAAATGGAATTTAGTTTGATTTAGAATTAATCTAAATTCAACAACAACTCAGGGTCCAAACAATTCCCTCTATAAAACTCCAAATCCTTTTTAGAACAAACACCAGGATAATCACCAGCAATACCTTGCAAATCCTGAATAATCTGAAAATGTAAATGTGGTGCATAATCGCCATTAACGCTAGCATCTCCTAAAGTGGCAATTTGCTCTCCTTTTTTAAAGGTTTGCCCTACTTTGAGATTTTTTATAGATGCTAAACTTAGATGTCCGTAAAGCGTGTAGAATTCTATATGCTCAATGTTGTGTTTTAGAATAATCGTCGGACCATAATCGCCATGATTAGTGTTGTTTTTAAAACTGTGTACCTCAGCATCCAAAGGTGTGAATATGGGAGTTTCTTCAGCAATCCAAAGATCGAGACCCAAATGGATATTGCGTTCGGTTTCTGGGTTTGTGTCCCTAAAATATGTGCTTCGTTGGTAAATGTTTCTGGTTTCGATATAACCACCATAGGCTACTTTTGCACTATGTTTCTGTTTATGGCTATTGATGTATTGTTCTAAAATTTCCGAAGATGACACATCGATCGCATTTAATTCCTCGTTGGTTTTTGATAAATCGAGTGCAACATAATCTGATTTTGATATTGACGATTCCAATACAGGACTGGCTTTGACCGATTTTAAAAGTTGTAATAATGACATTATTAATTTTTTAAAGCGGTTTCTAATGCTTCGGCTTTATCCTTCGCATAATCCAAACTGTTATCCATTTCATAGCATTTTTTAAAGTTTGCCAACGCTTGGATAGAATCGCCTTGCATCAACAACGCATCACCATAACTATCATAGACGTTTGCAGATTTTGGATGCTCGTTCATATTCAATTTAAAGATTTCGGTTGCTGCATCTAATTTGTCTTCATTGAGCAATAGATAGCCCAATTGGTTGATATCGCTTTCACTCACTCGATAATTAATCGTGTCTGTTTTTTTGGTATTATAAAATGAAATAGCCTCATCAATATCTTTCTCAAAAATACGTTTGGCCATTTCTTTGTAAACAGATTTTCTTGGCATTTGGTATGTTTCACCAGCGCTCAATCGTTTCATATTATTATAAATTGATCCAAAATGTTCTGCAGAGTCATTGGTTAAAATGATATAACCGTTTTTATCGTCAACTTCATTATGCAAAAATGTCGCAAAACCAACCCAACCACCAGAATGGCTGACCACTCTTGGCTCTCCAGGATCATAATCTAAAAACCACCCAAAACCATAACCTGTATTTTCGCCATCATTAGTTTTACCGGTTACCCAAGCTTCATCTAAATACGCTTTAGGGATGATGGTGTGATTTGCCAAAGCCATATTCCATTTGTAAAGATCATCTAGAGTTGAGTAAATGCCACCATCTCCTCTTACAGCGTTGAGCATATGATAATCGTTAGATATGACATCCTTTTGATTGAGTGATTTACTATAGCCAAAAACACGATTTGGCATATTTGCATCTGACTCAATTTGATAGTTGTAAACTCCAGTGTTTTTCATACCAATAGGATCAAAAACTTGTTCTTTCAAAAATGTCCTCAAATGTTGACCTGATATGGTCTCAACAATAGAAGCCAATAACAGATATCCAGTATTGCTGTATTCCCATTGTTCTCCTGGCTGAAAATCCAACTCAGGTGCTATACGATAATATTCTTTCAACACCTCATCATTGCCCAAAATATATTGCTTCGTAGAATCTTCTACAACATAATTTTCTGCCATTAAACGTTCATAATCTGTAAGTCCAGACGTGTGGTGCAATAATTGACGAACCGTAATATTCTCATACGGGAAGTCGGTTAAAATCGTATTCACTTTTTGGTCGTAATCCAATTTTCCAGCTTCCTTTAACTTCATAATTGCCATACCTGTAAACTGCTTACTTACTGATGCCAAACGGAATTGAGAGTCTAAGTCTAAAGAATCGGTTGGGTTGATAGATCGTAAACCGTTAGAGCTTTTAAATATAATTTCTCCATCTTCATAGACCAATATATTTCCTGTAGAAATGCCCTCTGCCCTCATGGCATCCACAAATTTTGCATACTCAGTTTTTGTGTGTTCTGCAACATCGGTTTTAGAATTGTCTTTACATGAAAAAAAGCATGCCGAAAAGAGACACACTACAAGCAATTGTTTGATTGAAGTCATAATTAGGTTGGTTGATTATAATTATACCTTATAAAGATAAGCGATTTAATGAATTGTTACTAAAAGTTTTAAAATGTGTTCTTTTTCTTCGGAAACTGGAAGACTCAACAGTTTTCTTATGGATAAGAAATTAAGGATTAATTATAAGATTCCGCATCAAGTGCGGAATGACAGGACTTAAAAAAAAATTGCATAACTTTTACTACTCCTTCAAAGCAACGTCACTAAACTTAGCATTAATGACAATTGTCTTGCCAGATTTATTGGTGTTTGGATGATTATTAATTGTTTGTTGAGACGTCAACTCATCATTTAATCGCGAGCGGTTCCCTTTAAAATACATACTGTAGTCTACCGTTTTGTTGGGTAATTTTATAATGGCTTCACTGTTTTCTAAAATAATATTAAGATTTGTAAAATCTTCTGTAATATTTGAGATCGACAAATCACCAAAACTACCATCTATGATGGCAGTTCCGGTTAAATTATCAATGTGCATATCAGACGAGTTACTGTTTAATCTCAAACTTGAAACCATAGCAAGATGTGCGTCATCAACATATTTTAAATTGAGTTCGCCATCGCTCCAGGTCGTAACATCTATTGGAGAATAGGACACATTGATGGAAGTCGCGCTTCCATCAATATGATTTGCCAATACAATAGCGTGAGAAATATTTGCTTTTAAATTATAAATTACAGAAGACATTTTGAGTTCACCATGTCTCACGTTCATATTTAATTTTGCATCCTTTGGCATTTTGATTTTGATAATACGTTTTACATTATCGCCTTTGCTTTCAAAAAAATCTGATAAATGCTCATGACGTTTCTGGTTGGCTTCTAAACGTTTTACTTGAACTTTTTCCATTTTTTCTCGACGCTTCTCCATCATTTTTTGACTAGCTTCCATACGTTTCTCCATAGTTTTGGCCCGTTCTTCCATTTGCTTACCGTAGCGTTCTCCCCAAGCTTCCATTTTTTTAGACCATTCACCATCAAAACGCTTTCCGAATTCTTCTCCCCAAGCTTCCATCTTTTTACCATAGTCCTCGCCAAACTGCTTTCCAAATTTTTCTCCCCAGGCTTCCATGCGCTTTTCGTAAGAGGAAAAATCTACTTTCGCCATTTGCCTTCCCCAATTTTTCATTGGTTCTCTCAAATTTTCCGGATAATCTCTACTCCATTTTTCCAAATAGGCTTCACCTTCTTTTTTATACGCTTCAGTATCAAAGCTCACATTGGTTATACCGTTTGGTAAGGTTGGTAATTCTGGCATTTCTGGTGCTTCTGGCACTTCCAATCGTGCCATTTCTGGTAATTCTGGTAACTCAGGCATTTCTGGCATTTCTGGGATGTCTGTAAAATCCATATCACCCAAAGCCTCTAATGCACTTAATGCTTCAAAATTCATGTTGTCGTAACCTAATCTGTTCCATGAACCGTGGGAACCATTAGAAGATATCTTAACATTACTTCCAGAGCCTTCGACCTTTAAGTCCCATTCATTTAGAGCTTCTTGCAGCTCTTCTTTAGAAAGCTTTTCTCCTTGTACGTAGGCTTCAACTTCTAAGGTATTCTTGTTCCATGTGTCAATTTCTATTTGCACATAGCTGGTATTCAAATCGATTTCTACATTTTTCGTGACATCGATTTTCTTTGACACTTTAGTCAACTTTTCTTGTGCAGAAACGCTTATAGCGACACAAAAAAATAGTAGTGACATTAATTGATATGTTGTTTTCATTGGATTGTTTTTTTATACTGAAATAGTATGCATTCACACTATTTGGTTATACTTTGATTTTTTGTTCTTCCGAAGTATTTAAATCATTTAATTGGTCTTTTAAGCGATACAATAAATTGAGTCTTAACTTAAGATTGTCTATCAGTGCACTTACGGTTAACTCATTTGGCCCATGCTCGGTTAGCTCTACCGAGAGGCGTTTGTATTCTTGATTTAACTCTGCAAGTCTTATAACGTAACCATCAAATAACTCTTTATTTTCTGGTGTTTGTTTTACTTTGGACAATTCTAAATTGATGTTTGCTAAATAGTAATCCTCTACCTTTTTAAAATCTGGAGAGATGTCTCCCAATGATTTTAATTGGTCATCTTTAGACGGGTTTTTGGTATCGACGATTTCCGAAGGAATCACTTTTTCTGTATTAAAAAATGTGTTCGCTCCAAAACCCAATCCAATTAAGATCACAATACTTGCTGCAATTTGTAACACACTGAAACGTTTTTTGATTGATGTTTCAACTGGCTGAGCCTCGTCTAATTTTTTGAGAAAACGTGCCTCGTGACCTTCGCTCATTTTTTGTGGCGACTGTTGTTGCTCTTTTTCAAATAATGTTCTAATATCTCGTGCCATTTTTTATGGGTTTTAACTGTTCTTTCAATTTTGACTTCCCTCTTGAGAGCTGGGTTCTTGAGGCGACTTCTGTAATGTTTAAAATTTCGGAAATCTCTTGGTGATCATACCCTTCAACCAAATACAACATCACGACGTAACGGTATTTGTCTGGTAGGTTTTGAATTGCCAACTTGATCTCATCAAGTGTTATTGCATCGTCAACTAACCATTCGTTTTCATAATTGTCGTCAACGACCTTGAGGTGCACCTCTTCCAATTCTTGCAAATGTTGCTTCTTGGATTTTAGGCAATCGATACTTTTATTAATCACGATACGTTTTAACCAGGCTCCAAAAGTGACTTCGGCTTTGTATTGATTGAGTTTTGAAAATGCTTTAATAAAGGCTTCTTGTACGATATCTTCAGCTTCCATAGAATCCTTTACAAAACGCATTGCAACTGCCAACATACCATCGCAATATTGATTGTATAGTTGTAATTGCGCAGTGCGATCATTCTGCTTGCATTGTTCAATGATATCAATTTGAAGTGTATTCAAATCTCTCTTGGTTTGGTTATTTATCAAATAAATCAATTACTTCTATTTGATATGGGTTCATTATAAAGACGAGTCAAAAAAAGGAGTGTTGCAAAAAAGTATAAGATTTTTTAAAATTTATAAGAAATTCAGACAAAATCTCGTTAACTAATGGAGTTGGCACATCAAATTAATTTATATTTGAAGTCAATTATTTACATTATTTCATTGCTATGAACACGTTTTTAAAACGCCTACTTATTTTATTGTCTATTGTGGCTCTAGGCCTATTTTTATATTCATACTTTGTGGAAGATATTTTTTCTCCTCGACTGAGTCCTAAAGATACAGTAGAATTTAAACTCAATGATCTTAAATTAGAGGTGTTCTATAACAGACCTTCAAAAAAAGGACGTGATATTTTTGGAGCCTTAGTACCTTTTAATAAAGTATGGCGAACAGGAGCAAACGAAGCAACGACTTTTGAGACCAACAAAGATTTAATGGTTCAGGGTATTTATTTGCCGAAAGGAATATATACGTTGTGGACCGTTCCCAAAGATTCAACCTGGAATGTAATGTTCAACAAAAAACAATATGAATGGGGAGTTGATGAAGAAATGCAACCCATGTGGGATCCCAATTACGATTTATTAGAAATTGACGTACCTGTAGAAAAATTAGACACGACCGTAGAGCAATTTACAATAGCTTTTGATAACTCGATAGACGACCTCCACCTAACTATGGCTTGGGATAATACAAAAATTGCAGTACCTTTAAAAGTATTTCAAGACCAAAAATAAAGGCATTTTGTCTAAAAAATCAAAATCATCTGCATTACATGAGACAGATGGTGTATCGCAATCTGATATTACCAATCTATCTTCTATTAAAAAAATTCAAAATAAAAGAAAAGCCAAACTTGATACGGAAACTTTAGTTGCCGAAATTTTAAATGGCAGCATTACCGCTTTAAGCAGAGCCATCACGCTTGTTGAAAGTTCTAATCCAAGCCATTTAACACAAGCCAATGAGGTTATTAAAGCATGTTTACCAAATGCAAATGCATCTATTAGAATAGGTATTACCGGAGTTCCTGGCGTTGGAAAGAGCACGTTTATTGAAGCCTTGGGACTCTACCTCACTGATCTTGGTAAAAAAGTTGCTGTTTTAGCAGTTGACCCTAGTAGTAGCTTGAGCAAAGGCAGTATTTTGGGTGACAAAACCAGAATGGAAGATTTGGTAAAAAATGATAATGCCTTTATTAGACCTTCTCCTTCGGGAACCTCACTTGGTGGAGTAGCTCGTAAAACCCGTGAAAGCATCATCTTGTGTGAAGCTGCAGGTTTTGATACAATTATTATTGAAACCGTTGGTGTGGGCCAAAGTGAAACCGCAGTTCACAGTATGGTGGATTTCTTTTTACTGCTTAAAATAGCAGGAGCGGGCGACGAACTTCAGGGTATTAAAAGAGGGATCATAGAAATGGCAGATGCCATAGCCATCAATAAAGCCGATGGAGACAACTTAAAAGCTGCTAAGTTGGCTAAGGTAGAATTTAATAGAGCATTACATCTGTATCCGCAAAAAGCATCAGAATGGCAGCCGAAAGTTACGTTATGTAGTGCTTTGCATCGAGAAGGAATCAGTGATTTATGGCAGCACATTTCAGAATATATGGATTTCACAAAAGCCAATAACTATTTTGAAACTCATCGTACTGAACAGAATAAATTCTGGCTTTTACAGACTATTGAAGACCGATTAAAATCTGATTTTTTCAATCAACCTAAAATTAAAGAAGCGCTCCAAACACAATTGCAATTAATTGAGGAAGGAAAAACAACACCTTTTGTTGCTGCGGAGTATTTGTTGACATTGCAATAAATTATCAATTAAGATATTCTTGGAACCACCAATTTAAATGGATTTTAAATTCACCATTCTTATTCCCGTTTATAATGAAGAGGCTAATCTAATTCCTGTTGAAAAAGCACTTACCAATTATTTAAAAAACGCTTCTATTCTAACCAAAGTCTTATTTATTAATGATGGCTCTAAAGATTCCAGCCAAACCATAATTGAGGATATCTGCGGAAGAAACCCAAACTTTGATTGTATTCTTTTATCTGAAAATTACGGTCTAAGTGCTGCTCTTAAAGCTGGGTTTGATCATATCACTACTCCACTTGTTGGCTATATGGATGCAGATTTACAAACCACTCCCGAAGATTTTGAACTGCTTTTAGCTCATATTGACGATCATGCAATGGTTACTGGAATTCGCTCAAACCGAAAAGACAGATTAATAAAAAATGTCTCCTCCAAAATTGCAAATTACATTCGCAGGTTATTTACCAAAGATGGCATTCAAGACACTGGTTGTCCATTAAAAGTAATGCATACCAATTATGCTAAAGCCATTCCCATGTTTAAAGGTTTGCATCGTTTTCTTCCTGCGATGATTCTTTTACAAGAGGGCACGGTAAAACAAATTTCTGTTCGTCATTTTCCTAGAGTTGCTGGAAAATCAAAATTTGGTTTAAGAAAACGTTTAGTAACACCATTTATAGATTGTTTTGCCTATCTATGGATCAAAAAAAGAACAATAAATTACAAGATTAAAAAAAGTAGTTTATAATTTTTTAGTCTGAAATCTCGACTGGATATACTTATCTAATTTATAAAACATAAATCCAGATACACCTCCAAATAACATACCACTCAATACGTCTAAAGGATAATGAGCCCCTACGTAAATCCTGCTATATCCCATTAAAGCTGCCCATACTATCAAAATAGGAAGCATGTATTTATATTTACTTCTTAGCATTAAACCAACAAAAAAGGCAAGTCCCATTGAGTTACTTGCATGACCAGAGAAATAACCATATCGTCCACCACAGGTTTTCCTAACAAGACGCATTACCTCTGCCACACCATCTTCATAGCATGGTCTCAATCTCATAAAACCATCTTTAAATAAATTTGTGACCTGATCTGTAAATGTGATCATTAATGCTATTGTTACCAACGTAAGTACAAACATTTTTGAATCCAGCTTTTTATACATTAAATACCCCAATAATGCATAGAATGGGATCCAATGCAGTTTAGCTGTATAGGTCAGCCAAAAAGCGTCCCAAAACACGTTTCCCATTCCATTTAAATAAATAAATAATTCTTGGTCGTATTCTATAAGTTGCTCAATCATTAGTCGTCGTATCTTGAAATTTCCCTGTCATAAAAATCGGTCGCTGCTTGGATTAAATTTTCAGCTTCGCTTTCAATTTCTTTTTGATCATGTTCATCAAACTCCTCAAACCATTCTACCTCATCGTCTTCAAGGTTGATTATAAATCGTGGGAAATCTGTATGAATCACATAGATTGCGTTGGGATGATCTGTGTTATCGCCGAGAATGAATTTAGGTAGTTCCATGTTAGTTTTACAAATATCTTAGTTTAAAGCGGTAAAGTTATAAAATCTTATGACTCTCGTATCAATCGTTTGGTCAAATAATTAAATCTGATAAACAATAGTATTGCAGCTGTGGTTAAACCAGCCAATAAACCCATCCAAATGCCAAAACTGCCATAGGCTTCTTCTTTTCCGAAGTAAAAACTTACAGGAAAACCGATTACCCAATAGGAGAAAAAAGTAATAATCGTAGGAATCTTAACGTCCTGCAATCCTCTCAAGGCACCTAAAACCACAACTTGAATGCCATCACTAATTTGAAAAATCGCTGCTGCAATCATCAATTTTGCAGCTATTGAAACCACTTCTGTATTATCAATCAAGTTTTTGGTATCATCATAATCTACATAGAGTTTTGGCAACTCATTATGAAATATAAAAAAGAATCCACCAAAAAAAACGGATAATATCACCGCCAATAAAAATATAGAAAATGCAATTCTTCTAAGCTCTTTAAATTGGTTCAAACCTTTTTGGTTACCAACCCTAATCATCGATGCAACGCTTAATCCCATAGCGACCATAAAGGTCATTGATGATAAGTTAAGTGCGATTTGATTTGCTGCTTGTGGGTTTTTACCCAGCAAACCACTCAACCAAATCGCTGCTGTAAAAATCGCAACTTCAAAGAACATTTGCATAGCGCTTGGAGTACCAAGACCAATCAATTTTTTCATCTTAAATGAATCTAAAACAAAAATCTTAATGTTTGTCACATAAGCCTTAGACTTCTCTTTCATTTTTAAAAGCCACCAAAGGTGTGCTACCATCACAAAACGTGAGATCAATGTCCCGTAGGCTGCTCCAACGATGCCAAATTCCGGAGAACCAAATTTCCCAAAAATTAAAATGTAATTGAGAACCACATTCACAATATTAGCCAAAAGGGTGGCATACATGGGATATCTAGTTAAGGACAACCCATCACTAAATTGTTTAAAAGCCTGAAAAACAATTAAAGGAATTAAAGAAAAAGCAACCAAATGTAAATAAGGGATTGCCAAATCAACCACCTCAACTGGCTGTTTCATCATGTAAAGTAGTGGCTCTGCCAAAAATACCGTGAGAAATAAAAGAATCCCCAAAATGGTGCAAAGAAAAAGACCATGTTTAAAAAAGGATTTTCCTTCTGAAAAATTATTCGCAGCATCTGCTTCTGCTACTAAAGGCGTGATCGCTGTCGAAAAACCAATACCTATAGACATCGCTATAAACATAAAGCTATTGCCAAGTGAAACTGCTGCTAATTCTGCAGTTCCCAATTGACCAACCATTACATTATCAACAAAACTAACAAACGTATGACCAAGCATCCCTAAAATAACTGGAGCTGCTAATTTGAAATTGTAATTAAATTCTTTGGTGTATTGTGATAATATCAATGATATGGATTTTAAAAATGCAAATTTATAGTAATAGAATATTACATTGATTAACTATATGCGATTTTACATTAACAAAAACACAATTGTTTGAAAACTAAAAAGTTATAAACTTAAATTGTTGATAAGTTGAAAGAAATTTCCTTACAGTAATCCGACAAAACGATTAATTTTACGGTTATAAATACCTTATTGTAGTAGGTTTGGTATTTGGGGTAGAAACTTTTTTAGCTATTATTTTAGAGGGATTTAAAAATATTATTGTTAAAAAACGTTTCTTGCAAAAAGAGGCTTTGTCCTCTTTTTGCTTTTTATACTCATTACTAAAAACGTCTTACCAACCAGTCTCTAAATCTATGAAACGTTGGCAAAGGATCTTTAATAAATGTTTTTGTCTCTGTATTATTTAACAAATAGCTTCTTTTAAATACAAATAAAGGGTTTCGCCTAACTGTTTTAATAACTCCTTTTAATCGCATATAATGAAAAGATTTGTAATCAATTTTTGGCAATTCTTCTCCCATTGCTAAAGAAATTACTAAATGCGGAAAATTCACTCCTGCAAATTTAGAGGCCTCTATACTACCCCAAAATCGAGCATTAATTTCAATTAATTTGTAATTATTTGCTTTTTCATCATAACGCATATCCAGATGTGCAATTCCAGACCAATTGAGCTTGTTCATTATCAATTTTACGGTTGCAAGAAGGTGTTCATTTTGCAAAAAATCAAAAGCTAATTGAGGCGCAAAAGTTGTATCTCCTTGAAGGTTTCCCTTTTGAATGGTATATACCAACACCTCACCATCTTGACACAATACACTACAGTCAATATCATAACCCTTAATATAATCTTGGATAAACAAACCGTTATGTGCACGTTTTAAATGTTGGATAAGGCTTTCTTCGGAATTTACCTTTATTATTCCCTCACCACCTTTTTGATGAAGTGGTTTGATAAGGAGTGGAAAATTAATTCCTGAAATTTTATTCTCCAGATCAATTTCCGAAGAAATAAAATAAGATCTTGGGTGTGGGATCTCATGCTCTTTTGCGAAATTGCTCAGTCTATATTTATCTATGGCAATCTCATAATCCCTTAATTTTGGCCAAGGAATTATTTTTGTGTTTTTATAAATATCTTGCTTATGCTTAATAAAAAAAGTGATTTCCTTTTCAGCAATTGGTAAGATGACATCAATTTTGTTTAATTCAATTTCAGCATTGATAATCTCTACCCAACTGTCATCTGCTGGTCTCTCGTGAAATTTATAATACGATGTGTATCTTGAATATTTGGAGGCTGTTCGTTTTGTATTGGATAATACAAATAAATTATAATTCTCAATTTGAGATAAACAATGTATGACTGATAATGCCCAAGTACTATCGCCATCTGGGATTAAAACATTACGCTTTAAAGTCATGAATTACTGAGAGTCAACATTAATACCAGCCAAATATACTGTTTTTACAATGTAATGTTTTGAGATTGTTTTTTGGCGTAATTAAATTCTGAAATAAGATCCTCAACAATTTGGGCAGCAGGTTTGATATCGTGAATTAAACCTGCAATTTGACCAATTTCCAATTCGCCATCTTCTAAATCGCCTTCAAACATGCCTCGTTTTGCTCGTGCTCTTCCCAACAGTAATTTTAAATCGTCGACACTTGGAGATTTTTTATACAATTCTTGAAGCTCGTCGAAAAACTTATTTTTCACTAATCTCACTGGAGCCAATTCTTTTAAGGTTAACTGCGTATCGCCTTCTTTAGCATCTACTACTACATTTTTGAATGCTTCATGAGCAGAAGATTCTTCACTGGCTACAAACCGACTTCCAACTTGAACTGCATCTGCACCTAAAATCATTACAGCCAAGATGGCTTGTCCTGTTGCAATGCCACCAGCTGCAATTAATGGGATTTCTAATTGTTCGCGCACCATTGGGATTAGAGTTAGTGTCGTCGTTTCCTCTCTACCATTATGTCCTCCTGCTTCAAAACCTTCGGCAACTACCGCATCAACGCCAGCCTCTTGAGCTTTTAAAGCAAATTTTACGCTACTCACCACATGAACAACGGTAATCCCTCTTTCCTTTAACCAAGAAGTCCAGGTTTTAGGGTTTCCTGCGGAAGTAAAAACAATTTTTACCTCTTCTTCTACAATGATGTTCATGATCTCCTCAATGTTGGGATACAGCATAGGCACATTCACTCCAAAAGGTTTGCTCGTTGCTTTTTTACATTTCTTAATATGTTCTCGCAACACATCTGGATACATAGATCCTGCGCCAATAAGTCCTAAAGCACCTGCATTGCTTGCTGCTGAGGCTAACTTCCAACCACTGTTCCAGATCATACCTGCCTGTATGATTGGATATTTGATTTTAAAAAGATTAGTAATTGAATTACTCATTTATGATTTTATAAGTTTAAATGTTTTTGAAGCATTTCCAGATTGAAACGTCATCACGTAAATTCCAGATGCCATTGATGATACATCCAATTGGGAAGACATATCTGTAATATTTAATTCTAAAACAGATTTGCCTAAAACATCATAGATTTTCAAAGTTGTAATATCATTTGCTGACGGGATTTGGATATTTAGAATATCAACCGCTGGATTAGGATACACCTTAAATTCAAAAAAATCTTCTTCTTGTAATGACAATCCAATATCCAAAGCTAATTGAAGATCTGGGATCCCATAGCCTATAAGAAAATCTGGTGTTGTATATTGGGATGCAGACATTCTCACATAATCTTTAATCTCTTCATTGGTAGCATCTGGTAGAGCTTGCCATAGTGAGGCAATACCTCCTGCCATTATTGGAGAACTAAAGGATGTTCCATTATTATTTATGATGGTATTAGTATTATCAACCACAAAAGACGCTAGACCTTGTGCTGCAACATCAGGTTTCTGTGTCGCTTGAAAGTTGCTCCCTTGTGAACTAAATCCTGCATAATTACCATTTGCATCTACTGCTGCAATGCTGAGAACACCAGTCCCATCTGCTGGAGCTCCAACTCCACTTGATCCAGAGTTTCCTGCTGAAGTCACCACCAAAATCCCTTTTTCGTTAGCAATATTTGCGCCTCTTGTTATAAATGTTGTATTGCCATCCAAATCTTCATTTGTATGCGTGTATGCAGGGTTTTGATAGGTTTTATATCCTAAAGAGGTATTAATAATGTGAACTCCCAAACTATCACTCCGTTCTGCAGCCTCCACCCAATAGGCTTCCTCAACTGGAGTTTCACTGGCAACATCCTCAGTTAAAAATAAGTAATATGATGCGTCTGGTGCAGTACCAACAAATTGATCTTGTATAAAACCAGCCATATCACTGAGTACTTTTGTACCATGATCATTAGCAGAAAACGCATAGACATTATCATCACGACGCACAAAATCATAACCATCCAATAAATCACCATTATCCCGCAAACGCTGAAATGCTCCCATTGTATCTACATTTGGAAATCCAGAATCCAATACTGCAACAATAACGCCTTCACCCGTATAATCTTGAAGATGCAACGCATCTGCATTTATCATCTCTACCTGGTTGAGCGTATTTCCGTAGTTAAAAACAACTTCATTATTTTCTATAGCAAATTTATCTTCGGAAACATCAACTCTCGACATATTTAGGCTTTCATCTGCAAATTCTACAGAATCCACAAAATCAAAATCATCAACCAAAGCATTGATATCTTCTTCACTACCACGAACATAAACCGAATTGAACCATTTGGATTTCGCGAAAACTGTAACACCCGTTTCTGGAGATTTAAGCATTGTAATATAACTTTCATTTACAGGAACATCGCGTTCGTCTATAGCGATACCATTAGCGGTTTTTCGATCGATAGCTTGTTGTGTAAGAATTGAAATGGGGTTTGCAATCGAGGCTTCAATATTCTCTTTTTGATTAAAATAAACCCATGCATCTTGCTGGGCAAAAGCAGCGAATTGAAAGCATACGATACCAATGAATAGGATTTTTTTCATAACAATTGTTTTTTATCATTACGACGAGCAGGCAATAATGATTAAGATTTCTTTACTGCAATTTATGAAATTACTCCCGAACCTACTAATTCGTCATCAAGATACCAAGCGACGAACTGTCCTTCGGTTATTGCAGATTGTAGATTTTCAAATTCAACAAAAAGTCCATCTTCCACCTTGTGAAGCGTTGCGTTTTCAAGTGCTTGTCTATAACGGATTCTTGCTTTAACCTGCATTGTTGCTCCAACCTTGAGTTCTAAATCTTCACGCACCCAATGCAATTCTTCATTAGTGACAAAAAGTGCTCTTTTATATAATCCAGGATGGTTTTTTCCCTGACCAGTATAAATTACATTTTCGTCAACATCTGTATCAATTACAAAGAGTGGTTCTACCGTACCACCAACTGCGAGTCCTTTTCTTTGGCCTTTTGTAAAATAATGTGCACCTTGGTGTTTGCCCACTATTTTTCCGTCGGAAATGGAATATTTGATTTTTTTGGTTAACTGTTGAAGTTCTTCAGCTTTAGTTTCAAATTTAAAACTTTCAGCATCATAAAAATGATGTTCAGCAGGAATTTCTACGATAACGCCTTCTTTAGGTTTAAGCTTTTGTTGCAAAAATTCTGGTAATCTTACTTTGCCTATAAAACAGAGTCCTTGTGAATCTTTTTTATCTGCAGTTACCAAATCAAGTTTTTTTGCTATGTCTCTAACTTCTGGTTTTGTTAGTTCACCTATTGGAAACAATGATTTTTCAAGTTGTTTTTGAGATAACTGACATAAAAAGTAGGATTGATCTTTATTGTTGTCAATTCCTCCTAATAAATGGTAAGTGTGTTTTGAAGTACCATCTACCAAATTTATTTCCGAAGAGACATCTTTTCTGCAATAATGGCCTGTTGCAACATAATCTGCTCCCAGGTCTAGCGCAATTTTCATAAAGACATCAAATTTGATTTCCCTATTGCAAAGTACGTCTGGATTTGGAGTTCTTCCTTTTTGATATTCATCAAACATATAGTCGACAATACGCTCTTTATATTGCTCGCTTAGATCAACTGTTTGAAATGGAATGCCTAATTTCTCTGCCACTAACATGGCGTCATTACTATCATCTAACCAAGGACACTCATCTGAAATAGTGACTGAGTCATCATGCCAGTTTTTCATAAACAAGCCAATGACTTCATAGCCTTGCTCTTTTAATAAATAAGCTGCAACACTAGAATCTACACCTCCCGAAAGTCCGACAATTACTCTTTCCATTTTGCAAAATTAATAAATAAAAATAGCAACATGAGTGATGTTGCTATTATAATTAACTATAATCTATATTAGTTTTAGCTATTGTTTAATTGGGTTTTTACTTCGTTTGGTATGATCTGTAGTTTTAACAAGTTTTCCGTTTTCATAGTATTTCCAGTAACCATGTTTTAGATCTTTTCTATAAGTACCTTCTGCCTCAATGTTTCCATCAACATTATAGTATTTTGAAATTCCATTTAATTCATCGTTTTCGTACATGAATTCTTTTAAGATTTTTCCCTCTTTTGAATACCATATTGATTTACCGTTTAACTTACCATCTTTGTAGTTTGCTTGCTCTGCAGTAGTTCCGTCAGGATAAAATACTAGTTTTTCTCCTTCTAGTTTTCCATTATCATTGTAAAATTCTGTAGACATTATAGCATTATTTTTATTATGGTAATATGTCCATTTACCAATATAATTTTTACCATCCATTTCACCTTCGCTAATCAATTTGCCCGTGGATGATAAAAATTTAACTTGAGCTTTATCATTATTGTCATTAAAAACTTTGGTTGCACTTAAGACACTAACGCCTTTATTAAGTCTATAAAAATTAAATGTATCAATTTCCTTACCGTGATCAAATTGCCCTTGATATCGCAATTGCTTGGTTTTATCAAAGTACTTTTTCCAAACTCCGTGGCGTTTACCAGCACTATCTAATTGATTAATAGCTTCTTGAGAATAAGAATTTACAACGAAAATTGTTAAAATATATATAAATAAATAGTACTTCATCTAGATTTGTTTATTCTTTTAATAAATTTGTTGAACAGACTAATTTTTTATTAATAGAATATTCACAAACAAAAACTCAAAAAAATGAAAATTATTTCAAAAAAACTCAAATTCTTGCCTTTAATTTTACTGGCTCTTGTCATAACATCATGCAGTAACGATGATGACAATACAATAACCACTCCAACCCAATTAAATATTGTAGAAACTGCGAGCGCAACTTCAAACCTATCTAGTTTGGTCGCTGCACTTCAAGCAGCAGATGGAAATCTAGTAGACCTTTTAAGTGGTAATGGTCCATTTACAGTTCTTGCTCCAACAAATGCAGCATTTACTCAATTTTTAAATGCGAATGGATTTGATACTTTAGAAGATGTACCAACAGATGTTTTAGAACAAGTATTACTTAACCATGTTATTTCTGCAGATTTATCTTCAACAGATTTAACCAACTTAGGTGATGGATATACTAGAACAAATGCAGATAGCCCTAGTAATCTTAAAATGAGCATCTACTTTAATACCGCTAATGGTGATGTGAGATTTAATAACGTATCAAGTGTAACAGCTGGAGGTGCAGATATTGAAACCTCAAACGGGACAGTACATATTGTTGACGCTGTTATAGGATTACCAACAATCACAACATTTGCAACTGCAAATCCAAATTTTAGTGCATTGGTTGCTTCTTTAGCAGAAGCAGATAATTCTGACGCTAATCCAATGTTGATACCTACATTATCGGGAGCTGGAAGTTTTACGGTATTTGCTCCTTTAGATTCTGCTTTTACAGCTTTATTAGACAGTAACGATGACTGGAACACTCCTGCAGACATTGACGATGCATTATTAAATAACGTTTTAACACATCACGTCATTGCTGGTTCGATTATAACTTCTGGAGATTTAACAGACGGTGCTTCACCAACGATGCTAAACGGACAGAATATTACCATCAATCTTCCGGGAACCGGATCTAACATTGCAGATGTAACCGATGCTGCTGGAAATACAGATATTGGAGTTGTAGTGGTCGATGTACAAGCTACAAATGGTGTAATCCACGCATTAAACAAAGTGATGTTACCATCCGTAGATTAATAAAAATATAAGTTCATATTTGATTAATAGCAAAATAAATTAGACCGAACTTATTATTGAAAGCCTTTAAACAATCTGTTTAGAGGCTTTTTCTATGACCTTATCTCTCGCTATCAATTGGGATGTATCTTTGGAAATGGAACTCAAATGAATAGTTCATCATAGAAATAGAATACCTCTAAAACATTCCAACTATTTAGTTAATTACTGTTTCTAAAAAAACCATACAATCCCTTAAAATAGAATCATTTAATATACCAGTATAAAGCTGTTTAATGAGTTGATATTTCCGAAGTAATGATACATTTATTCCATCTTTAATAAACAAAAAAAGAGCCCTTAGAAAAATCTAAAGGCACTTTACTATTTATTAAGCAAATTATTATTTCTTTCTCTTATTTTGAGTTTGCTTTTGCTGCTCTGCCTGTTCCATCATTTCAGCCATTTTCTTCTGAAATTTATTCTGTTTTTTAGGCTTTGTTTTATTCACTTGTATCTGCGCATGAATTTTATCTTCATCCAAAATATAGTTTTTGATCACCAACATGATACCAATACTAATTAAGTTAGAAATAAAATAATACAAACTTAATCCAGATGCATACTTATTGAAGAAAATAAGCATTAAAATAGGAGAAAAATAAATCATATACTTCATGATTTTACTCATATCTGGCATACCTTCTTGCGTTGGCTGCGATGCCATTTGTTGACCTGTGGTCATTTTCATATAAAAGAAAATCGCTATGGCTGCCAAAATTGGGAACAAACTCACGTGACTACCATAAAATGGAATATTAAACGGTAAATAAGCAATAACATCATATGATGATAAATCGTCTGCCCATAGGAAACTTTTTTGACGTAGTGCAAAGGCTGTTGGAAAAAACATAAACAGTGCATAAAATACTGGCAACTGTATTAAACCAGGCAAACAACCAGCTAATGGGCTTGCGCCAGCCTTATTTTGAAGTGCCATCGTTTCCTGCTGCGCCTTCATTTTATTATCTTTATGCTTTTCTCTTATAGCATCTAGTTCTGGTTTTAAAACCTTCATTTTTGCTTGAGACAAAAACTGCTTGTACTGTACGAATGACATTAATAGCTTAATCAATATCGTCATAACAATAATTGCGATACCATAAGGTAAAAAGCCACTTAAAAAACTAAACAATGGAATAAACAACGCTTTGTTGATCCATCCAAAAATTCCCCAACCAAATGGGATACTTTCTTCTAACTGGTAATCATATTCCTTTAAAATCTTACTATCTGTTGGACCAAAATATAATTTATAGTTATTGCTAGCCTCTCCATTTGTAAAGGTCAAAGGTAATTTTGAGCTATATTGTTTTGTGAACAAAGTATCTACCTCTTCATCCTCAACTAAATCATTTGAAGAAATCGATGCATTTTTAAAAGGTTGGTCTGCAACCAAGATGGTACTAAAAAAATGCTGTCTGAATGATAACCAGCGTAAATCTTCAATCACCTCTTCATCGTCGCCATTCTGTGCCAATTTATCAATTTTCCCTTCATCGTACATATATGTTAATCGCGTGTAACGATTCTCATAAGTGATACTTTGATCGTGACGATAGGTCTTTAATTTCCAATCTAAATCTATTTGTTGCGAACTATTGACAACCTGACTCAAGCCTTTTGATACAATTGAAAAATCAATCATGTAATCATTTGGCTTGATCTCATACCTATATTCTAAATATTGAGATGCAGACGCCTTAAATTTCATAGAGACCACAGTGTTATCACCATTTTTGGTAACTGTAGGCTCAAAATATTTATCTTGGGTATCTAGAATTCTATTATCTGTTGTTGGGAGAGTAATATTGAAACTCTCATTACCGTCTTGGATTAAAGCGATCGGGACAGAATCATAATCCACAAATTTTTTCAGAATAACTTCAGAAAGAAATCCACCCTTATTACTAAACTTAAGATCTAGAACATCGGTTTGAACTGTTGTAAAATCATCTGTCGCAGATGGTAAGGTTGATGAAAACGCAAATGCTCCCAACTTACTTTTCAATGCTTCAAGCTTAGTCGAGTCTCCTGGATTTGGTGCTGTAAAATCTTCTGCAGTAGTGACTTTAGTGTCTTGCTTGGTTTGTTGAGCTTCAGCTTTTTTATTAGCTTCAAGTTGCTCTTGCTTTTCTTTTTCAGCTAATTCTTCTGGTGTAGGTTGATTTTTCCACATCATGAAGAGTAATATTCCGAAGATAAGTACAAAACCTATAATCGATTTTACGTCGAATTTTTTTTCTTCCATATTATCTATAAAAAATTTCTCTGGTTAGTTAGAGAGGATGCTCACTCGATATCAAAAAGCTATCCATTATTATTTCTGTGCCAAAGTGACACTTTTGGTATTTATTTTATAATCTAGAGCTGCTTTTACAAACGATACAAAAAGAGGATGTGGGTTTGCAACGGTACTCTTATATTCTGGATGGTACTGTACACCAACAAACCAGTTATGTGCTGGGATTTCTATGATTTCTACCAAGCCTGTTTCAGGATTTAAACCTGTAGCTTTCATGCCAGCTTCTTCAATTTGCTCCCTGTAATCGTTATTAAATTCATAACGATGCCTGTGTCTTTCTTTAATATCGACCTTATTGTAGATCTGTTTTGCTAGACTGCCCTCTAACAATTGACAATCCCAAGCACCCAATCGCATTGTGCCTCCTTTATCTATAATTGATTTTTGGGATTCCATGAGGTTGATGACTGGATATGCGGTGTGTTCATCCATTTCGGTAGAGTTTGCCTTCTCCAATCCCAATACGTTTCTAGAGTATTCAATGACTGCCATTTGCATGCCTAGACAAATGCCTAAAAACGGAATATTCTGTTCGCGAACATAGCGTACTGCTTCGATTTTTCCTTCAATACCACGTTCGCCAAAACCTGGAGCCACCAAGACACCATGCAAATGTTTTAATTTTTCCGAAGCATTATTTTTAGTTAAATATTCAGAATGTATGGATTGCACGTTGACCTTGACCTCGTTCTCTGCACCTGCGTGAATGAATGCCTCAAGTATAGATTTGTAAGAATCTTGAAGCTCAACATACTTACCAATTAAACCAATAGTGACTTCACCTTTTGGATTTTTATGGCGTAACAAAAACTGATTCCATTGTGTTAAATCTGGCGCTTTGCTTTTCAAGTCCAGTTTTTTTAGAACAACCGTATCCAAGCCTTGCTGGAGCATTAAATTTGGTACATCATAAATTGTTGATGCATCAATAGATTGAATGACTGCCTCTGGACGTACGTTACAGAATTTTGCTAGCTTATCTCTTATTTCTTCTGGGAGCTCATGCTCTGTCCTGCAAACGAGAACATCTGCCATGACGCCACTTTCCATCAGGGTTTTTATACTGTGCTGGGTTGGTTTGGTTTTTAATTCTCCTGCTGCAGATAAATAAGGAATTAGCGTTAAATGAATTACGATGGCGTTGTGCTCTCCCAAATCCCATTTTAACTGTCTTACTGCTTCCACATAAGGCAAGGATTCTATATCACCAACAGTTCCTCCAATTTCTGTAATAACAATATCATAATCACCAGAATTGCCCAAAATTTGAACTCGGTTTTTAATCTCGTCTGTAATATGAGGAATCACCTGCACGGTCTTACCCAAAAACTCGCCACGACGTTCTTTATCAATGACACTTTGATAAATACGACCTGTTGTTACGTTATTAGACTGGCTTGTTGGCACATTTAAAAAACGCTCGTAATGACCAAGGTCTAAATCGGTTTCTGCACCATCATCTGTGACGTAACATTCACCATGTTCATACGGGTTTAAAGTACCTGGATCAACATTAATATAAGGGTCTAATTTTTGAATGGTCGTTCTGTAACCTTGAGCCTGTAAGAGTTTGGCCAAAGATGCTGCGATGATACCTTTTCCTAGGGAAGAAGTAACACCTCCTGTTACAAAGATGTATTTTGTGTTAGTTGTCATGTTGCGCTGTTAAACGCAGGCAAATTTACAAAATTTAAATAGTTATTGATGCATTGTTTTTAGGTTTGTTTTTAATACTGAAATGTGCTCGATTTTAGCCTAGCTATTTTGACTTGACTTTGTAAAAAAAATAGTCGAACTTCGTCTAGCGACTGATAAAACACATTGAAACGATTTTTTAACTGAGATACTTTTTACACCATTAAACCAAATGACATATAAATATTCTATTTGCCATCCCCAAAAAGAAAATATTGAGTATCTAAATAATTCAATATCTGCAAATGAAGTTTTGGAAATAGCTAAAAATTACCCTTGGATTGAAAAACTAAAATTTTTAGATTCTTTAAAACAAGAAGACATTCATTACAATCCTTCTTTAGATTTCACTTGCATCAAAAACGGAAAAAGTTTCTGCTTGACTGCTAATTATGATAACAACAAAAACCTAGAATTCTCTTTATGGTATAAAAGATCTAAAAGAGTAAAAGTTCTATTTGGATTATTTGGAGAAAAAGAAAAAATGGTTGTTGACGATATTTGGTCTATTAGTTTCGAGAAATCCTTGAAATATTTGGAGCATTTTGTAAACGGAAACTACTCATTGATTGAGAAATTATATAAAAAATAGCGGTGTAATACACCGTATAAAAATAATACTTAGTTTAGCGCTTAATCAATAGTCCTTGCATTTTTGTTACGTCTGATTTTTTTTCCTTCGGAAGATCCTCGCAAACAAAACCGCACTATTCTTAGATATACACATTAACCGAAAAAGCAAAAGTGAAACCACTAATAACAATAATTCTACTTCTCTTTATTATCAAAACAAATCAAGAACCTAATCTTGACAATTGGATTCAATCCTTTGTGAATGATATGATAGAAATGAATGATTTGGATCGTTACAGTGACAAGCCAATTTCTCCAACAATTGAAGAAAATTTTATTTTAGTAGAATCTGTGAAAAACATTGAAATAGAAAAAGATACTATTACCATGCTCGTAAACCATGGAAAGGGAACTTATTGCACAAAATTAAAATTTAGGTTCCTAAAAAAAGAAGGCAATTATTATTTGGTATTTCCTAAGCCCTATAAAAAAAATATTCTAGGCGAAGAACAGGATTTTGTAAACCCATGGATTGAAAAGACCAATATTTGCAATTAATACTTACAATGCTTACAATGCTTACAATAGTTATTTCTTAATAAATTTATTTACAAATTTACTGCTAGTCAGGTATTTTGAATGATGTGTATCTAATTTTAAAGAATCTTTAAATACAGGCTTGATTATTTGAAAGCATATTAAGCCTAAAGCAATGCCAATTGAAATTTCGAACATAATGAGAGATTTGGATTAATACTACAAAATTATGCAGATTATCGATTCAATTTGTTCTTTATCAAACAACAGATTAACTCATATGTCTTTAAACATACTGTTTATAATTTAAACTATGGGATTGATAATGAGTATTTAAAGCATATACACCATAATAACAATGTGGTAATATTAACTAATTAAGATATTTTGTCTATTTAAGTTTGGAGAAGGTTTTCTTTTAATAGATGCTATTTGTTGAGAATAAATTTGATACAGCTCATCTGTAATTAACGAAGATTTTCTTACTTGCGATAAGCTATTAAGATAATTTAAATCTGTTTTTAAACACTCACTTATTACAAACTCATCGTCTCGAGTGGCAAAGATCATATTACATTCAAAAGCAATCTTATTGATTAATACATGAATTTTAGACATCCCGTTAGGCTTTAATCCCATAGCCTCAAGTTGTACCTGGACTTCCAATATAAAATTATCGGTATCACTTACCTTATTTGAAATCCAATCCAGGATGTATGGATTTTCAGTATTATTAATCAACTGCTTATAAACAAAAACTTTTTTCAAACTTTCAATTAATATTGTTTGCAAGGTCTCTGAGCCAACGGTATAAGCAATTTTAGTTTTCATGATATGATCTTTAGGGATTTGTAAAATATCTATAATCACGAAAATCTTATTTTTTATTTAAAGAAAGGTGTTTTATCCAATTGTAAGTTAATCCAATTGGAAATTGAAGACTCTATTTAGGATAACGCTGTTTAATATCTCTAATTAAATATTCTAAACCATTCAATTTCAATTCATACACTTGCGTAAGCATGTCTCCCAATTTTCCCTTCGGAAACCCTTTATTATGGTACCACACTACATAATATTCTGGGAGATCGATTAAGTATCGACCTTCATATTTACCGAAAGGCATTTTTGTATGCGCGAGTTTGATTAGAAAATTTTTATCGGGCTGAATCATTTTTACTTTGAGCGGAAGGCTTTGTATTTATCAAGTTCTGCATTTACAAATTGTGACCACACCAGTTGTTTCTCTTTATTGATTGAATTGTTGCTCTGTGTGTCGTAAACATTCTGCATTTTCGCTAAATCTACATTTGCCTGCTCGTGTAAGTTTCGAAGTTTGATTTTGATATTTTGTGAAATTTTCAATTTTGAAATTTCGTAGCGCAACTTCCTAACGTGGAGTTCTGTTATGTCAAAATGGAGTTGCTCGTGGGCTAAAATATGGTCATCACCTTTATCTTTTAGATACCATGATTTTTCTGGATAGAAATGCGCATGTGCTTTTGCATTAAAAGACACAATTTTACTGTTGGATTCTTGTACCGAAAAGGAAAAGGTAATACCAGAGGCTGTGACCGCCACTGCATCTGAATATTTCTCAACTGGTCCCCTAAAATCCTGCCATGTGAGTTTTTTACTGTCGTTCCATGAAATGGTAACCTCATCGTTTGGGGCAACTTTCAGAAAAAATAAAACAACAAATAATACTCGAGCTAACATTTTTTAATTATTTCCAGTTAAACGTAATATCTTTTTCGATATCTGGATGTAAACTGTAATGCACAGGGCAGGTATTTGCGGTTCGCTCTAAAATTGTCCTTGTTTTTGCATCGCTTTCAAAAGGGAAGTTTAGAACTACCTTAATTTTAGAAATCCGTCGAGGATCACTCGCCATTGTCTTAGTGACTTCTGCGGTTGTCCCAGTCATATCAACACCCATATCCTGCGCTTTGATACCCATAACGGTAATCATACAACTTGCTAATCCTGTTGCAACAGTATCTGTAGGTGAAAACGCTTCTCCTTTGCCATTATTGTCTAATGGTGCATCTGTTAAAAATGAATTATTGGATTTAATATGAACATTCTCTGTTCTCAAACCTCCTAAATACGTTACTTTAGATGTCATTATTCTGCCTCTACTATAATTAGATTATCATATTTTACTACATAAACCGCTTCGTTAAAGTAGCCTCCAAATTGTTTTTTGGTATAACGGAATTTATTTTCAACGTACTCTGTCTCTATATCGCTGGGAGATGCTTTATACAAGTCATCTTCGCTTGACAATCGTAATAATAAATCTAAGGTCAAATCAAATCCTCTAACTGCGTATTTATTTGGACTAACGTTATAAACTCTTCTATAATCTCTTATAAATGAATTTGTAGACGAAGAAATATCTGCTGTTTTATTAACCGAAGGATAATGAAATTTAAGATTAGAAAGGTGATAGTTTGAAATCTCTCGTCCTTCAAAAGCTCTGTTTTTATCTGTAGTCATCAAAATAATATCCTTACCTGTTGACATTTGTCCATTGATCATGCTTATAACATTAGAGGCAAAACCTTCGTTATCGGTTTCTAGAAATACAATATTTTTTCCGTTTTTGAATACATTAGATAAATCTGTTTGATAGACAAAATATGCTTCCGCACCTTTTTTGTCTTTTCTTGAAAAGACCTGTTTAGCTCCAGGAAATTCTCCTTTAAGCTTATCGCTTACACGCTTATGTTTTGAGTCTGAAATTATTACATAATGCTTTGGTAACGAATCTGATTTTACAAATTTTATAATCGCATCTTCCAACAATTCACTTGATGGCACACTTTGAAACACATTGTCATAAAGTGTATTTGGCATAGAAAACGGAGAAATCACTGGCACATTATCTCCCTTAACATCAGATGCTACACGATCTAAATGTGATGGGACCAAAGGACCAATAATCGCGTCATAATCTGAAAAATCATTGGAGCTTAAAATTTTAGATATTTCTGCAGATTGATTTTTGGTATCAAACACTTTCAAATAAGTTGAAATACCCATTTTTTTTGCAGAATCAATCGCCATTAGAGCTCCTGCATGAAAATCTAAAGAAATAGATAGCATCGCGTCTTTTCTTATCGCCTTTTTTGCTGCATTAATAGAATCTACATCAATTCTATGTGTACGATATGGTAACATCAAAGCAATCCTTTTCTTACTAAGATTTTTAAGATTACCCGATAAGTTTGTGTTTTCTAAATCTTTAACGGTGTTAGATATCTTAACATCTGCAGGGACTTTTAAGACCATGCCTAATGTGAGACCGCTTTCCTTTAACTCTGGATTTAAAGCTTCTAACTCTTCTTGAGTTACACCTAATTTTCTATTAAGCGCCATAAAACCTTCGCTTTTTAAAACGGTGTAATAGCCATAATTTTCTTCTACGGTTTTCTCTTCGTTACCGCTAATATTTGGCACATTTACTTCTTGTCCAGGCTGTAACACCTCACCCATATTAGGATTTAATGCTTCTAATTGTGGCACGGTAATTCCAAATTTATATGCCACACGCCATTTACCTTCCTTAGGTTGGACTTTATATTTTTTAATGGTATTGTTTAACGATACCTTGTTGACTATCGTTTTATATTTTGGGATTTGGATTTTATCCCCTTTTCTCAAATTTTCAGAATATAACCTCTTATTGTTTTTCTTAATATCTTCAATTTCTACACCATATTCCTTAGAGATACTATACAACGTTTCCTTACGCTTAACTTTATGCTTTTTAAAACCAACCAATTCTTTTAAAGATGCTTGAGTAGCTTCATTTTTAATACCAGCTGTAGGTATAATGAGAACTGTATTTGGCTTTATAGATTTTTTTGCATCAGGATTTAATGCATAAATATCAAAAGGTGTCACCATGTACTGCTTTGCAATACTTTCAATAGTTTCACCCTGTTTTACTTTATGAGTTTTATAATCTTGCGCAGACATAGATATGCTGCAAAATAAGATTGCTAATATTAAAAAGAGTTTTTTCATTTATAAAAATTTATATCGTATTTCCTTGTTCTTTTTTCTTCGGAAATTTTATTTGATTACAGGGATTTTGAATAACATCAACTACTAAGCTTTTAATTTTTTAATTCTCTTCCTTTAAAAAAAAGGAAGATCACCTCAAGTCTTCAAAACTAAGTTGAAGTGGTTTTGCTTACGCAGAGAATTCTCTTTTCTTTAGTAAGAGATTCCCGCTTTCGCAAGAATGTTATTCCCACTCAATAGTTGCAGGTGGTTTTGAACTAATATCGTAAACTACTCTATTTACACCCTTTACTTTATTTATAATCTCATTTGAGGTTTTTTGTAAAAACTCATACGGAAGATTCACCCAATCGGCAGTCATTCCATCTGTACTTTCTACAGCTCTCAAGGCGACACATTTTTCATAGGTTCTTTCATCTCCCATCACGCCAACACTGTTCACCGGTAACAAAATAGCTCCAGCTTGCCAGACCTTATCGTATAAATTCCAAGATTTCAGGTTGTTAATAAAAACAGCATCAACCTCTTGTAATATACGTACTTTTTCGGGAGTGATATCTCCTAAAATTCTAATCGCCAATCCTGGACCAGGAAATGGATGGCGACCCAAAATATTTGGATCCATACCCATTGATTTCCCTACGCGTCTTACTTCATCCTTAAACAATGCCTTAAGCGGTTCAACCACTTTCAGTTTCATAAAATCTGGCAATCCGCCAACATTATGATGACTTTTAATTGTTGCGCTTGGTCCTCCGGTTGCCGAAACACTTTCTATCACATCTGGATAAATCGTCCCTTGAGCCAACCATTTTACATCCTTGATGGCATTTGCTTCATCATCAAAAACCTCAATAAACACGCGACCTATTGCTTTACGTTTCAATTCTGGATCGCTTACATCTTTTAAAGCATCCAAAAAGCGTGCCGAAGCATCCACACCTTTTACATTAAGCCCCATGCCTTCATATTGCTCTAGAACGCTTGTGTATTCATCTTTCCGAAGTAAACCGTTATTTACAAAAATACAGTACAGGTTTTTGCCGATGGCCTTATGCAATAATATGGCAGCGACAGACGAATCTACACCTCCAGATAATCCTAAAACGACTTTATCGTCACCTAATTGTGTTTGGAGTGCTTCTACGGTTTCTTCTACAAAGGATTGTGGTGTCCAGTCCTGCTCCACTTGGGCAATATGAACCAAAAAGTTTTGGAGTAGTTGCCTACCATCTGTAGAGTGATATACTTCTGGATGAAACTGGATGGCATATGTTTTTTCGCCTTCTATTTTAAACGCTGCATTTTCAACATCGTGCGTACTGGCTAATAAAACTCCATTTGTAGGTAATTTTTTTATGGTATCGCTGTGGCTCATCCACACTTGACTTCCTTTTGTAATTCCCGTAAAAAAATCTTCACGATCCTTAATAAAACTCAGGTTGGCCCTACCATATTCGCGACTATTGGATTCTGCCACTTCACCTCCCGAGAAATGCGCTAAATACTGCGCACCATAACAGACTGCGAGCAATGGTTTTTTTCCGCGAATTTGTTCTAAATCTGGATGTAAAACGTCTTCTCCTCGCACCGAATTTGGGCTACCAGAAAGAATGACTGCTTTAAAACTCTCAGAATCTACAGGAATTTTGTTGAATGGGTGAATTTCGCAATAGATATTTAACTCTCTAACGCGACGCGCAATAAGCTGTGTGTATTGCGAACCGAAATCTAAAATTAGGACTTTGTTGTGTTGCATGCACAAAAGTAATAATTGCGCCTAAAAACTAAACACGTAAACCGTAAATTTTATTCTAAATTGTTAACACTAGAAACTCACCTTTTAGAGGTTCTAAATGTTCTAATAACTTCGGAAGGATTGCGTCGCCATTTTCTAAATAAAACTCCGAAAAGTTCATTTGTCTTTCCTGTAAGCTTTCATTTGGGAACAACGCTTTTTGAAGTTCGGTCACACGCTCTAAATAATCGCTCATTTTTCGTTTTTGGGCTTTTAATAAACGTTGCTCCAAGTTTTCCAATCCGTTGATTTGTTTCGTTTCCTGGGCAGACACTGCACCAACAAAGGACTTATCGGTTTGCTCAGCGAGTTTATACAAATCTTTGAATTGCTGCTTAAGGTGATCTTTCTGCTTTGAGAAATCAATATCAATTTTAGAAACCTGCTTTGTGATTTTTGTTCGTAACTCTGAAGTATTTAAAAATAAATCGTTCACCTCAACATCCAGTTTGTCAAGTTTTTCTTTTTGCTTATCGGTTATGATGAGTACAGAATTCCGAAGTAATAACATCGGGAAGACAACTTTTTGTGCATCAAAATTAGATTTGAGCTGCAACCAATAGGCTAATTCTCCTCCTCCTCCAATATAACAGAGGTTTGGTAAAATCACTTCTTGAAACAATGGTCGCATGATTACATTTGGCGAAAATCTTTCTGGATGTTCTGAAAGTTCTTTTAGCATCTCACTCTTGCTCCAATTCATATCTGTGTTGAGAACTTGATAGTTTCCATCGGTTTCAACGATGCGTTCTCTTACATTTTGAGTAATATAAAACAAATTGATTTCTCTGGGATTCACTTGGATTTTATAATTTCCGTCGAGATCATTTAGATGTTTGTTCGCTTCGGAAACCTTTTCAATAGACGTTTGATTAACCAGCTCGTCTTCCATATAAGGAATAAACGGACGTTTTAAATCGGCATCATTTCCATCTACGATGACCAAACCATGAGCTCCAAAAAGTTCATTGACCAAATAACGCATGGCTTTGGTTAAATTACCGTGCTCTAAATACGCACTTCGGAATAATTGTTTCAACTCCTCTGCATTGGTCGTTTTATTTAATTGGCTGGCAAAAGCTTCATAAACCTGATCTAATCCGTCGAGGTCTAATTCGCCAACCGCACCAAATGCTTCCCGATTCCATTGTACTTTTTGACCTTTAAAATTAAAGAAGTTGATTTCCTCAAAATCGTGATCTTCAGTAGCCATCCAATACACAGGTACAAAATTTTGGTTTGGATACTTTTCTTTAAGCTCTTTACATAAATTTATTGTGGATATAATCTTATAAAAAAAATAAAATGGGCCTGTAAAGATATTGAGTTGGTGACCTGTAGTAATTGTAAATGTAGTTTCTTCTTTTAATAAATCAAGATTGGTAAGTGTCAATGAAGATATTTGTAAACCTCCATACTGTCGCATTAAAGCATTTACCAAAATCTTTCTTTTATCTGGATGATAAGCAATCTGCTTTTCATGAATTTGCGCTTCAAAATTTTCTATTGAAGGAAAACGATGATAAAATGATTTTAAATGGTCTTTTTCATCAAGATAATCGCAAATAAGCGATGAAAAATAATGGGTCTCTTTAAACGGAATGTATTTGGTTGGCATAGTTTCACTTCAATTGAGGGATAAAGATACTATTCTTCGCTTTTTTTGAGTCCTAAATTTTAGTTAATTCAATACCAGTTCCTATCTTTACTTCTTAACTCACTTTTTATACAAGTTTCATGCAAAAATCAATTTCTCTCATTTTTACGTTGCTTATTTCTTTTTCGGTTTTAGCTCAAGATCTTAAGTCGCCCTCTAGTTTTTTAGGGTATGAGATTGGCACTAAATTTTCAAGACATCACCAAGTTGTTGATTATTTTGAGCATGTGGAGCGCCAATTTTCGCAGTATGTAAAATTGGAGCAATATGGAGAAACGAATGAAAGACGACCGCTGGTGCTAGCCTATATTTCTTCCGAAGAAAACATGAAAAACTTAGAGCAAATAAGAGAGAGTAACCTCAAAAATGCTGGGATTTTAGATGGCACGTCAAATACAAAAGATGTTGCGATCGTTTGGTTGAGTTATAATGTGCATGGCAATGAGGCGTCAAGTACTGAGGCGTCAATGCTTACTATTTATAAATTACTAACTGAAAAACAAGAGTATCTAAAAAATACGGTTGTGATTATTGACCCTTGTATCAATCCCGATGGTCGTGATCGTTATGTGAATTGGTACAACGAAACTGCGAGTGTGCCATACGATATTGACCAACAAGCGAGTGAACATAGCGAGCCTTGGCCTGGAGGACGACCAAATCATTATCTTTTTGACCTCAATCGAGACTGGGCTTGGGCAACACAGGTAGAGTCTCAAGCACGATTAAAAGTGTATAATAAATGGATGCCTCATATTCATGTCGATTTTCATGAGCAAGGTATCAATGAGCCTTATTATTTTGCCCCGGCTGCAGAGCCTTTTCATGAGATCATTAGCGATTGGCAGCGCGATTTCCAAACGCAAATTGGTAAAAACCACGCTAAATATTTTGATGCTGAAGGTTGGTTGTACTTCACTCGTGAGCGTTTTGATTTGTTGTATCCCAGTTATGGCGATACGTATCCAACATATATGGGAGCCATTGGGATGACTTACGAGCAAGGTGGACATGGACGCGCAGGATTGGGAATTTTAAACGACGAAGGTGATGAGCTAACTTTGGTAGATCGATTGACGCATCATACAACTACAGGTCTATCAACTATTGAGATTGCATCAAAAAATGCACAAAAGTTAAATACTGAATTTGAAAAGTATTTTGATAATTCTAAGCTCACCTATAAGAGTTATGTTTTACAGGGACATCCAGATAAAATTGAACGTTTAAAACAATTATTAGATAAACATGAAATCACTTATGGCTTCGCTCAAGGCGGAAATGTAAAAGGGTACAACTATTCGTCCTCTAAACAAGGACAGTTAAATACGTCTAATAAAGATTTAGTAGTGAGCACCAATCAGCCAAAAGGAAAAATGGTAAAAGTGTTGTTTGAACCCAATACCAAATTGAGTGACTCTTTGACTTATGATATTACTGCATGGAGTGTTCCTTATGCATATGGTTTGGATGCATTAGCCAGCAAATCTTTAATAGACACTAATAATAAACTTGTTAGTGGTTATCCAATGACAATTGCAGACCCTACTGCAACTGGATATGCTTTAGAATGGGACAACATCATGGACGCTCAATTTCTAGCAGAGCTTTTAAAACAAAATATTAAAGTTCGCTTTACAGAAAAACCTTTTTCTGCGGAAGGCAAAACTTATGATCGAGGTTCATTAATTATTGTTAGAGGTGATAATAAAAAAATAAAGGATTTTGATGATAAAGTAAATGCAACAGCTCACGACCATAAAAGAACTCTGACAGCATTAAAAAGCGGGTTTTCTTCCTCAGGACCAGATTTTGGATCGCCAGATATTAAATTAGTGAATCCGCCAAAAATTGCAATGCTCTCTGGAGAGTATACGTCCTCTTTAAGTTACGGTGAGCTGTGGCATTTTTTTGAGCAACAATTACAATATCCCTTAACATCTATAAATACTGATGATTTATCTCGCAGCAACTTATCAAAATTTAATGTGCTGGTTATGCCAAATGGGTATTATGGAGGTTTACTCGATGAAAAACTGACTGAGAAAATTAAAAATTGGGTTCAGTCTGGTGGAAAGCTCATCGCCATCGATGGTGCTTTAAACAGTTTTGCTGATAAAGATGGATTTGGATTAAAGCGTAATGTGGCTGATTCAACTTCCGAAGAAAAAAATCTTACCATCAAATATGCAGATCGCGAACGTGATTACACCAAAAACCTAATCACAGGTGCAATTTTTAAAACCGATGTTGATAATACGCACCCAATGGCTTTTGGTTATGACAATCACTATTTTACCTTAAAATTGGGCAGTTCTTCGTACAGCCTTTTAGAAAATGGGTACAACGTCGCTTATCTTGGAGACAACCCAAAAAATGTTTCGGGATATGCAGGACAAGATGCGCTAAAACAATTACACAATTCGCTCATTTTTGGTGAGCAACCTCTGGGAAGCGGAAGTGTAATCTATATGGTTGACAATGTGATGTTCAGGAGCTTTTGGGAAAACGGAAAACTGTTTTTTGTGAATTCCATTTTCTTTGTAAACAACAATGCTTATGAATTATAACGTTTGCAAAAAAGTAATTATTTCTTGATGAATTTTTTCACAACACTCTCATTACCATTACTAACTACTATCAAGTACACACCAGATTGTAAGCCAGACACATCTAAACGTTCTGTATTAGAATCGGTATTAAGTTCTAATACTTTTTGTCCCAAAATATTAGAAACATTTATAGTTGTAAACTTATTTCTAGCAGAAATTTCTAAATAATTAGTCGCGGGATTTGGATACATAATAAAACTTGAAAATGTATTGTCGTCAACACTTAACGGTGTTAAATCAACTTTACTAAAATATTGAGAATTTTCTGTATTATAATTATTAAACGTGTTAGTGGTGGTATCTACTGTAAAAAGGCCTGAACTAGAAGACGCTAACAAAGTGCCATTATCTAATTCTATTACGCCTCTTAAACCTGAGCCTAAATCTAGATAATACTCCTGAGCTCCGGTTGACACATTAAACTGATAAATTCCGCTTGGCGGACTAAAGCCAGCTACCAAAAGAGATCCACTCGTACTATCGTATTGAAGTTGCTGCGGAAAATCTACACTTGTAGTAATCACACTCAAACTATTGCCACTGTAATCAAAACGCTCTATAGAGTCTCCATTAATAAAACTAATTATCGCTTCAGTACCTGTGTCAATCACATCAAATGGACTATTTGCTGTAGGATAATTACCCAACAAATTTCCATCTGTATCAAATCTTACTATAGCGTTACCAGGTGCACCATTGTTTGATCCTGCATTACAGACCCAAACTTCTCCATTAACCAAGGCTAAACCTCTTAAATTATCAAGACCTACAGTGCTTTCAATAGTGCTAACGTAAGTTCCCGTTAGATCAAATCTATCTATCCTATCTTGTATTTGATCTGTGATCCAAAGCTCATCACCAACTTGTAAAATATCTTTTGGTGTTGATGCCCCTAAGGTTGTCAAATCTATAAAATCATTGTTTATAACAGATCCATCTGTTGGATCTAAAAGTATAACGACGTCTCTGGTACTTTGCGCAACAGCAATCCGTTCTTGTGAAAACAGAAAAGAAACACATAATAAAGAAAAGATTAAAGAGTAGAGTTTTTTCATAATAGCTTTGTTTAAAATAAGTTAAGTTTAAATTTAATTAAAAAAAATCACATAAATTGATATGTTTTTAAAAACATAATCTATTCTATGCAAGATCCGTTATAAAATAGGGTTTGATATTTAGAGAATTATTTTCCCATTGCATTGGAGAGTTTCATATCTTGTTATGGTTTGTTATTGAACAACTTAATTGAACAAGCAAAAAAGGCTGACTTTTTTTTACTTCGGAATAGTGCTTCCGAAGAAAAAACTAGTTCCCAAACCGAATAAAAAATACGCAATCAAAACAAAATATTATGAAAATCAATTTATTATCGTGTGATGAGCAAAGACCAGATAAAAGAGCTATAGCCAATTGCATTATGGAAATTATGGTAAATGGTAATCAAGCGCTAGCCAATGAGTTTACCGAGATTCTCTTAGAAGGCGACCCTGTAGAAATTGAAGTGGACGATAAAAATTCTGCCTCTGCCTTACGAGCTTTACGCAAGTTGGGAATTGATTATGAGTTTGTGGATTGAATTTATTCTAATTTTCTTCTTTTAAAAGTGAGTCATGCATAAATCCTTCAATGCTATCATTAACCCTTAGATGAAACCAACGTTCGGTTTTACCCAATATTTTTAGGGGAATATCTTGTTCCAAATCCAGAATTTTTTCATTCTTTACACCTGCTCCAACTCTAAGCTCGTTGGTTTTTAAACGTGTTTTTGCATTGGTGAACAATGCAGTTTCTTTGATTTCCATAGGTTCGGTTTGTTTTACAAAAGGTAGTGGATCTACTGCTCCGTTTCTGGTGTAAATTCCGAAGTGCAAATGCGGACTCGTCGTTCTCGCATTACCTGTATTGCCAACAAAGCCCAACGTATCTCCCACTTTTACACGATCACTTCCAGACACCGCAATACTATCTAAATGTGCGTAATACAACGATTGCCCGAAAACACCATCACGCAACCACACCTGCTTTCCGCCTAAACCACGATTACCCGTATTTGAAATATAACCATCAACTGCAGCCACTACAGGTGTACCACGTTTTGCGAAAATGTCAATGCCTTTGTGTGAACGCGAGCCTCCACCTCTTGATGCTCCCCAAAAACTTTGAATCGCCGAGTTGGATTTTCCGCTTACCGGAAATTCAAACGTTGGCTCTGTATATAATTGCATAGAAAAGGTAGTGGTAGTTTTACGATTTGGCATAACCACCAATTTATACGACCCGCTTTTAGTCACATCAAATTCTAAAGTGTTACTATTGGGTTCGTTTGAAACCATAGGTTTTTGAGCGACTACGGAATCATTCTCAAAAGCAAACACATCTATCGCCAATTGCAAACTATCTGGAGCTATTGGTGACAGCATTTTAAAACGCTCGCCTCGTTTTAAATCAATGGTATAGGCGAGAATGGAAAACGCCAAAGTATCTGTTTGTGAAGTGATGACTGTTGGTAATTCTAATTTTAGAATATTTGACTTTGATTGCTCATAACTCTCCGAATAACTGTTATAAATACTGTCATTATCCTTAAAATCACGCTCCAAGACCTCTCTTGCTGAAGGCTTTGTAATCACATCAGATACTTTTTGCACTTGTTTGCAGGAAGCTAGTAATAGAAGGAGGAAAAGAATTAATATGTACTTTGAAGTCATGGTAGGTTTAGTGCATAAATTGTACCAAGGTAAATTTGAAATTAGTCAAAGTTTTGTTAACATTAAATGATAAAATATTGAAATTCTTACTGTTATATATTTGATTTTGAATATTAAAAAAATTAAATTCGTTTAACTGCGGAAATTAACAATTAAAAAAAAGTTGAAATCCAAGTCATTGTGCTTCATTATGACCAAACAATAACCAATGATAAAATTTTTTCGTAAAATCCGACAAAAATTACTCTCTGAAAACAAATTCAGCAAATATCTTATTTATGCAATTGGAGAAATAATACTAGTAGTCGTCGGAATTTTGATTGCACTTCAATTTAATACTTGGCAAATAGAAAAAAAAGACCGTAAAATAGAAAAAACTCTTTTAAAAAATATAAAAAGAGATTTAGAGAGTGATATTCAAGAATTTAGACACGTAAAAGAATTTAAAATTTCTCAAAACAAGTCTGGACTAAGGCTTCTGGAGTATATAATTGATACTTCAAAGCCCCTTGAAGACACTCTACAATTCATAAATGACTTTCAATTAATAGTTTATTTTATAGTACCAAGTTCTAACAGAACTTCATTTGATATAGCTACAAGTACGGGCTATTTAAATAATATTACAAATGATAGTTTGACCAAAGATTTATCAAATTATTTCAATAACATTGGACTTGAACAACATGTTACTGAAACTAAAAGATTTATCAACGCATACAATGAAAATAATCTTATAAATAATTATAACATGTTTTCTAAAAATGTAGTGGCTCTTGACGAACATCTTAGTATATACGACAATGATAAACGACCTATCTTACAACCACAAGATATTAGAGATGACATAAGTCTCGAGAATTATTTAAATCAACTGTCCATTAGGTTAAAAATAGGAATAAAAGGACTTGAAAGTGAGGAAAAATGGGCAAATGAGCTTATCCGAAAAATTGATATACAACTCAACTTAAAAAAATAACGAAAGCACACAAATGTGTATAATTCATTGCTAGTTAGAGCTTAATTACGAAAATTCCACTGGAATTTCTATCAGTGATTACTTGCTAACTTTATTATTTAAACACGCAACGAAATCATACAAATGCGTTAAACGAACTCCCTAAATTCAAGAGCCATACAATTCAACTCTTTATTTGCAATTAGGATAATACCACCTCACCATACAAATCAAAATCCTCAGCCTCAATAACTTTAATCGTAGTAAACTCTCCAGTCTTTAAATACGTTTCCGTAGCATCAATCAACACTTCGTTATCCACATCTGGCGAATCATATTCGGTACGACCAATAAAGTAATTACCTTCTTTTCTATCGATGACGACTTTGAATGTTTGTCCGATTTTTTGCTGGTTCAACTCCCAAGAAATCTGGGATTGGATTTCCATAATCTGGTTGGCTCTATCGATTTTCACCTCTTCTGGCACATCATCCTCTAAATTATAGGCATGTGTATTTTCCTCGTGCGAATACGTAAAACAACCCATACGCTCAAAACGCATGTCTTTGACCCATTGCTTAAGGGTTTGAAAGTCTTCTTCGGTTTCTCCAGGATAACCCACAATTAGCGTCGTTCTAATGGTCATATCTGGTACTGTTGCTCTAAACTCCTTAAGCAATTTAGTGGTTTTCTCTTGAGTGGTCCCACGACGCATACTTTTTAAGATAGAATCACTAATATGCTGTAACGGAATATCCAGATAGTTACAAACCTTAGGCTCACGATTCATCACATCCAGCACATCCATTGGGAAACCCGTTGGAAATGCATAATGCAATCTAATCCATTCGATCCCTTCAACCTTTACGAGGTGTTCGAGTAATTCTGCAAGATTACGTTTTTTGTATAAATCGAGTCCGTAATAGGTTAAATCCTGAGCGATTAAAATGAGTTCCTTAACTCCGTTAGCTGCTAGTTTTTCAGCTTCGGTCACAAGATTTTCGATAGGTGTACTTTTATGTTTTCCACGCATCAACGGGATGGCACAAAAACTACAGGGTCTATCGCAGCCTTCAGCAATCTTTAAATAGGCATAATTTTTTGGTGTTGTTGTTAAACGCTCACCAATAAGTTCGTGCTTATAATCTGCACCCAATGCCTTTAATAATTGAGGCAACTCGGTCGTTCCAAAATATTGATCAACATTAGGGATTTCCTTTTGTAAATCTGGCTTGTAACGCTCACTTAAACAACCTGTTACAAAAATTTTATCAACTTCGCCTGCTTCTTTTTTCTGCATGTATTCCAAAATGGTATTCACGCTTTCTTCTTTGGCATTATTGATAAAACCACAGGTATTAATCACCACAACATTACCTTCCTCTTCGTGGACGACGTCCTTTCCGCTGGCTTTTAATTGTCCCATCAACACTTCACTATCGTACACATTTTTGCTGCACCCTAATGTTATAACGTTGATTTTGTTTTTCTTAAGTGATTTAGTTCTCATAGCATTTCCCGTGAAAACGGGAATCTTTTTTATTAATATCTTTTTTCAAAACAAAGATGGATACATCCCGATTTTGAGAATGCAAAGATACATAATGATTTGTGATAAAACGTTAAACCTTTTTTAACTTTGAAGGTCTTACTACAAAACCAATATCATGAAATTTTCAAGTTTATCAGTTCTGCTTTTTATATTTATTCTGTTTTTCGATTGTTCCTCAAACGATGATTCACCTCAAATTGAAGATCCAACTCCAGAGGAAAGTATGTATTTCCCTCCTATATCTTCGGAAATGTGGGACACCAAAACTTTGTCTGAATTAGGATGGAACGAGTCTAATTTACAACCACTCTTAACTTATCTGGAAGAAAAGAACACCAAAGGTTTCATGATCCTGCACAACGGAAAAATAGTTATTGAATTTTATATGAACGAGCACACATCAACAACACCTTGGTATTGGGCTAGTGCAGGCAAAACGTTGACTACAGCAGTTACTGGCATTGCGCAAGACGAAGGATTATTAGATATTAACGATAAAGTTTCCGATTATATTGGGACTGGATGGACGAGCATTCCGTTGGAAAAAGAAAATTTGATTACGAATAAAAATTTGTTATCAATGACATCTGGTTTAGACGATACTACTGGTGAAGATATTTCCGCAGAAAACTTACAGTATATTGCAGATGCTGGAGATCGTTGGGCATATCATGGCGTTTTCTTAAAACTTCAGGATGTGGTGTCAAGCGCAAGTAACCAAACCTGGAATTCCTATTTTAATACGAAATTAAAAGATAAAATTGGGATGACAGGTGCGTGGATTCCTATTGGAGACTTGAATGTGTATTGGAGCACAACCAGAAGTATGGCTCGTTTTGGACTGCTAACCTCAGCAAACGGAATGTGGGAGGACAACCAAATCGTATCACAAAATTTTATTATTGAGGCAACCAACACCTCACAAAATATCAATCAAGCTTACGGGTATTTATGGTGGCTAAACGGAAAATCGAGCTACCATTTACCTCAATCGCAATTTGAGTTTCCAGGTGAGCTCATCCCAAATGCACCAAGTGATATGTATTGCGCTTTGGGTCGCGATGATCAAAAAATCTACATTGTACCAAGCAAAAAACTCGTAATCATTAGAATGGGTGAATCTGCAGAAGATGAAAACTTTGCACTCTCCAATTTTGACAATGAGCTTTGGGAACAGATAAACCTGCTTATAAATTAGTTATAATTTTTAGGAGCAACTCGCTTTTTTGAGGCTTGCTCATACACGTAAGCCCATTCTAAGAGTTGTTTTTCATTTAATGGTTTTGCTATAAATGTCAAACCTTGTGGCTCTCCTTTTTCAGTATAACCCATTGGTACTGTGATGGCAGGATATTCTGCGACTGCTGCAAAACCAGCATGGTAATTATTTATGGATAAAATCCCATCGAGATCATGTTCTGTCATAGGTTCTTCGAAGAATCGTAATCCGTTGGTTTTTAAAATCAGTTTAATTTTATCAAACTCTTTTGTAGTTGCTGAGTCATCTGCTATGCCCTGAAATAACGCTTGACCATAAGGCATCACGTTGACACTATCTTTCTTATTAAAAGCCATAATATCTTCAATAGATGTGTAAACGAGATTCTTATTTCCGTAGGTATTAAGATAGGTTACCAAATCGGTTTTCATATCCAGATTGAGAAGTCTTAAAAAATCGGGAAGTGGTATATTTGCAGCTTCAATCTCGATAATCTCTGCACCTTTTTCTTTTAAAACGTTGATGGCATTGGCGTATAATTGATTTTCCATCAAACTTTTTATTGCACCAAAACGTTTTGACTTAACAGTGCTATTTTCGATAGCATTTAAATAGTAACTATTGTCCCATTTAGGATTTTTTGATTTAAAATCGGTGTCATCATAACCGTATATTGCAGCTAATAAAATCGCGTTATCTGTGACATTTTTTGTTATTGGGCCAGCAGTATCCAAGGTAGAGGAAATAGGCACAATCCCACCACGACTCACCAAACCTATGGTTGGTTTTAGACCTACTACAGAATTCTGGCTTGCAGGAGACAGTATAGAACCTGAGGTTTCACTGCCAACAGCAGCAGCGCAAAAATTGGCTGCGACTGCAACTGCACTTCCTGAACTCGAACCTCCTGTATCTATTGTTTTACGACCGTATGGGTTTAGGGTTTGTCCACCAATCGCAGAATAACCACTTGGACAATCGCCACAGAAAAAATAAGCCCATTCACTAAGGTTAGCTTTACCTAAAATTAAAGCACCACTATTTTTTAATTGCTCAACAATAAAAGCGTCTTCAGTTGTATTATTTTGTAATGCCACTGCTCCAGCAGTTGTTGCCATGCTCGATGTATTGACATTATCTTTTAAAAGTATAGGCATCCCAAAAATGGCCTGTTTAGCCATTCTGTTTAATAATTCCCTGTCTTTTTGCTTAGCCTCTGCAATCACATTTGGGTTTAGTGCAATTACTGAATTTAAGGATAATTCATTCTCTCTATCAAATTGTCTTATGCGATATAAATAAAACTTAGTGAGCTGCTCGTAAGAAAACCGACGTTTATTGATACGTTCTTGGATAGTTGGTATGTCTTGATCTAATATAAGTGGTTTGAGATCGTTATACATTGCCTCAGTAAACTCCTTTAAATCGTCATTGAAGGGTTGCCATAACTCTGAGTTATCGATGTATTTAGAATCAAGTACTTTAAATTCCCTGAAGTCTTTGGTTGAAATGGCGCTAAGATCGTCTGCGTTTCTATCTTCTGCCTGACTATTTTGATTAGTATCTGTATTTGTTTGTTTTTCTTCGGAAGATTTGCAACTTACCAAAAATAAAGCAAAACAACTTAAAAGGATATAGCGCATAATAAATTTTTATTAAAAATACGAAATCAATTAATGCTGAAACGGATTTACATACATCAAAACATCATGAATATCGCTAGTGAAGAGGAAAAAAAGTATAATCAAACCAAATAATAGCGTTACTTTTTGAAGTTTATATTGCTTTCTTCTCAAAAATCGGAGAGAATATATATTTATTATTGTAAAAAAAACAAGCACTATAAAAGGTACGAATGACGCATAGTAAAATAATGTTTTAGGAATAAGTGGACTTTCAAAAACTGACAATGCATTAGACCAAATATTAGATAAATTACCTATGATAACCAGTGATGATATAATTATATTGACAATAGTAAAATTTCTCGATATTCTGTCTTGATTGGATTTAGAGATGTTTTTCACTTCTATAAGATTCCTTTTTTCAAAGGAATTTGCTATTTAAAAAAACTATCTACAAACTCATATTTATTAAAGACTTGTAAATCTTCAATCCCTTCTCCCACTCCAATATACTTCACAGGAATCTTAAATTGATCGCTAATACCAATCACCACACCTCCTTTTGCGGTTCCATCCAATTTTGTAACTGCCAAAGTAGTCACTTCTGTAGCTGCGGTAAATTGTTTGGCTTGCTCAAAAGCGTTTTGGCCCGTTGAGCCATCTAAAACCAACAATACATCATGAGGCGCGTCTCCAACCACTTTTTGCATCACACGTTTTACTTTGGTGAGCTCATTCATTAAATTGACCTTATTATGCAAACGTCCCGCAGTATCTATAATAATCACATCTGCGTTTTGGTTCACGCCACTTTGCAAAGCATCAAAAGCAACACTTGCTGGATCAGATCCCATTTCCTGACGTATCATAGGCACATCAACACGATCTGCCCAAACCTGAAGTTGATCAATTGCTGCTGCTCTAAAGGTATCTGCAGCTCCAAGGACTACTTTAAGACCTTTCTTTTTAAATTGATAGGCCAGTTTCCCAATCGTTGTTGTTTTCCCAACACCATTAACGCCAACGACCATCAACACATAAGGTGTTTTTGAACCATCGGCTTGTTTTGGCAAATCAGGAATGACATATTCGGTTTCTTCACCAGAATTGGTTTCAGATAATAAGCCTGCAATCTCCTCTCGTAAAATTTGATTTAATTCTGAAGTTCCTAAATATTTATCTTTCGCAACACGCTCTTCAATACGCTCAATTATCTTTAAAGTGGTATTGACTCCAACATCACTAGACACTAAAATTTCCTCAAGATTATCTAAAACGTCATCATCTACTTTAGATTTTCCTGCAACCGCTTTATTTAATTTTGAGAAAAACGATGTTTTTGATTTCTCTAACCCTTTGTCTAGGGTCTCTTTTTTTTCCGAAGAAAATATTTTTTTAAAAAAACTCATTAGTCATACATATTTACAAGTTCTAGTCAAATGTCGAGCCGAAAAATTTTACTGCTATTTTGTCACTTATAGCTCAAATATAGACATAAAAAAACTGCTTTCAAATATGAAAGCAGTTCGTCATTAAACATAAAATGCTTAATTTATTTTTTGTTCAAAAATTCATCAACAAACTCTGGCGCCATTACTGACTCCACAAACATATAAGCTCCAGTTTTTGGTGATTTTACCATTTTGATCGCTTTTGTAAGTCTTTTAGATCCTGTTTGTAATGATGCTACTGATTTCTTTGCCATGATAAATGATTTATCATTTCCACAAGTGTGGAAATCTAATTGTTCTTAATTATTTAATTTCTTTGTGAACTGTCATACGCTTTAAGATTGGATTAAATTTCTTAATCTCCATTCTATCTGGCGTGTTCTTTTTATTTTTGGTAGTAATGTAACGAGACGTTCCTGGTTGCCCAGACTCTTTGTGCTCTGTACATTCTAATATAACCTGTATTCTATTTCCTTTTTTTGCCATTGTACGTGAATTTAACGCGTGATGCTATTATTTTAAAAATCCTTTGGACTTTGCTTCTTTAATTGCAGCAGAAATACCAATTTTATTAATTGTTTTTAATGCTGAAGTTGATACTTTTAAAGTTACCCACTCTTCTTGTTCTGGAATATAGAAACGCTTCTTAATTAAATTAGCATTGAATTTACGCTTTGTTTTGTTCATTGCGTGAGACACGTTGTTTCCAACCATCGCTTTCTTTCCAGTAAGTTCACAAACTCTTGACATTTCTTTCTAACTTTATATGATGTTATACTGTCTGCCTTTCAATATCACTCGTGGATATTTTTCAAACAGGGTGCAAATTTAATAAATCTTTGTAATACAGGCAAACTAAAAGTGTTACTTTTTTAAAATTTCTTTTTGTAACATTTCAAAGGCTTTATTTGCTGCTTTATTAATGACTTTGACACGATGGTTGCCAAAACTGAATTTTTCAGAATATACTCCGCTTTTTGTAGCTATCGCAATATAAACAATACCCAAATCTTCTGCGGTATCATCTGTGGTTGGGCCAGCATTACCTGTAGTTGCTATTGCAAAGTCGGTATCAAATAATTCTAACACATTTTTAGCCATGGCTTCTGCCACCTCTGCACTAACTACGGAATATGTATCAATGATACCTTCGGAAATTTTAAGCACCTTAACCTTTGCTTCTCTTGTATAGCTTACAATGCTTCCCTTAAAATATTTTGATGCTCCTGGGTTTGCGGTGAAGCGCTCCGCAATTAATCCGCCAGTACAACTTTCGGCAGTTGCAACCGTTTTTTGTTGTTCGGTTAGATATTTTCCAATAATGGCTTCTATGGATAAGTCTTCTTCATATCCTGCAAAGATGTCATTGATTTGTGGGAGCAAAAGCTGTGTTTGCTTATCCATTTCCGCAGTAATTAGATCCTTATCAGCTCCTTTTGCAGAAAGTCTCAATCTCACGCGACCTAAACTTGGCAAATAGGCAAGTTTTATATAGGTTGGCAATTCGTTTTCAAATTTTTCAATACGTTCTGCCAATGTGCTTTCGCCCATACCATAGGTCAAAAATGTTTTATGCTGTATGTATGGAAATTTAAAACGGGATCTTAATTTTGGGACCACCTCATCGTCAATAAGCGCCTTCATTTCGTAAGGAACACCTGGCAATGATATAAAAACGGTATTATTTTTTTCCAGCCACATCCCTGGAGCACTACCGTATTTATTCATCAAAATAGTTGACTTTGTTGGTACTAAGGCTTGGTCTAAATTAACTTGCATGACTGGCTTTTTGACATAAACCTCCCATAAATGCTCAATATTTTTTCTAACGGAAATATCTTCCTTTAAGGTATCTTCAAAATAATGGGCAATGGTTTTTTTGGTAATATCATCTTTTGTTGGTCCTAAACCACCAGTGATGATAACAAGATCTGCATTGGCTTCAGCTTCTGCCAGTGCTTTTAAAATATGGGTTTGATCATCTTGAACAGAGGTGATTTGATACACCGAAACCCCAATTTTATTAAGTTGTTTTGCAATAAATGCTGAATTTGAATCAACAATTTGACCAATTAGAATTTCATCACCAATGGTAATAATTTCTGCTAGCATTATAGGTTGAAGTCTTCTTTAAGTTCTGCTGTAGCCTGATCTACTGCGACTAACACTTTTTTAAGCTCACTCGAGCAGTCTTCTCCTACTTTTTCGAATTTTCCCCAATCTTGAACCACAATAAGGTCTGGCAGTACGCCAAGTTCAAACAAATCTATGGTAGGCTTCATTTTATGGGCAGCTTGATAAGTGTTATAGAAATCATTTTCTGCCACTGCTTTTTTAAGTCGATCAGCATCTTCTGGTACTTCTTCCAAAAACGCTTCTGCAAGTGATTTCACGAAGTCCATATCGTTGTCTGCCAATTCTTTTACTCTATCTAATTTATAATGTTGTTCCATTTATTTAACTGTAATTGAAAACAATTGCCTGTCTTCTATGAATCCATTTAACTTATCGTTGGCAATTACTCTACCAACTCCTGATGGAGTTCCCGTAAAGATAATATCTCCTATCTTTAAAGTAAAATATTTTGAGACATATTCTATAATTTCATCGATTTTCCAGAGCATAAGGCTTGTATTTCCGTTTTGAACGATAGATCCATTTTTTTCCAAACTAAAGTTGAGATTGTTTAAATCTTCAAAATTTTTCTTCGGAAGCCAATCTCCAATGACTGCTGCTCCATCAAACCCTTTTGCTTTTTCCCATGGCAATCCCTTTGTTTTTAGTTGCGATTGTAAATCTCTTGCTGTAAAATCTATTCCCAATCCTATGTCGTCATAATACTTATGGGCAAATTTCTTGGCAATGTGCTTGCCTACTTTATTGATTTTTACAAGAATCTCGACTTCATGGTGGACATCATTAGAAAAATCTGGAATAAAAAACGGTTGCTTCTTTAATAGTATAGAAGTATCTGGTTTTAAAAACACAACGGGATCTGTTGGTTTCTCGTTTTCTAATTCTTTAATGTGGTCTGTATAATTTCGACCTATGCAGATTAGTTTCATGCGTTAGCTTTTTGGTGTTGGCTTTTTGAAATTAGCTCAGCTTATTGTTGAAAGCTCTTAATTTAATGGCTGTTAAAACCTTTTTTGTGTACAGAGGAAAATCTGCATTAAGCAACCAACCAAAGTACCCAGGTTCATTATCCAAGACTTCTGTAACAAGTTTGCCTTTATGCTTTCCGAAGGAAAAACATTCAACGCCTTCTTTATTGAAGGTTATAAATCCTGCGAAATCTGCAAATTTCTTACGCGAACTGAATTCTGCCAAAAATTTAGAGTCATTTTCCAACTCGTCGTATCTATCTAATTGTGCTTTTAAAACCTCGTAAGTTGCCAACGTATCTGCCTCTGCACTGTGTGCATTATCGAGATTTTTATCGCAATAAAATTTGTAGGCAGCACTTAAAGTGCGTTGTTCCATTTTATGAAAAATTGTTTGAACATCAATAGATTGTGTGTTTTTCATATCAAAATCTATTTCTGCACGTAGCATTTCTTCAGCTAAAACAGGGATATCAAAGCGATTAGAGTTGAATCCTCCCAAATCACAGTCTTTTATGATTTGATACACTTCTTTTGAAATATCCTTAAATGTCGGAGCATCTGCTATATCTGCATCAGATATGCCATGAACCAATGTGACTTGCGGTGGAATTGGGATTGTTGGATTGACGCGTTTTGTGTAGGTTTCTTCTTTTCCATCTGGATGAACTTTTAGGATAGAGATTTCTACAATTCTGTCGCTAGTGATATTGATTCCTGTCGTTTCAAGATCGAAAAAACAGATAGGTTTTGTAAGTTTGAGTTGCATTATTTAAAATTGATGTTTTACAAATATACCCTTAAATTTTATTAATTTTGGGGTAGAATTGCTCAAGATTATGCGTTTTATTTTAGTACTATTTTTCTTAATCCTCCCTCTTTCATCTTTTTCTCAAGTGAGCGCGAATCCTTATGTGAAATTGGTAGAGAAAAAAGAAGGTAAACGATTACAACTTTTTGCTGTAAACACAGATTCTATCCCTTATATTGTTTTTTTAAGAATTACTACTGAAGATTACAGAAGAACAAGTAAACGTCCCATTTTAAAGGAAGTACCTGCTAATTCAAAGTTACTCTTAAAAACACTTATTTTATTGGAAGGCAAACCTGGAGATTATGAGCCAACATTTATTGTCAATGAAGTGACAACTAATTTGGCTATAAGAAAAAGCAAGGATTTTGATGCTGACATTATTGGTGCTAAATTAGAAAAAAAGGTGTTGTACTTTACAAATCCTGATTGCGATTTATGTGTTGAAGGATTATCGATTCTTAAGGAGAATGCCTTTAATTATCATGTTTATGATATTGAAACAGATGCTGAATCCCTAAAAATTTTTAAGTCTGAAATTGGCAGTTCAAAATCTAAAGATGAGATTGATTTTCCTGTTTTAAAAATTGAAGATTCGATTTATACTACTATTAAAACTCGACAAGGATTTATTGATGTTCTGAAACGACATTTTGAGTGAGCAAATTTCCGAAGAAAAAATTAGACATATAAAAAAAGTACAGTTTAAGAACTGTACTTTTTGCATTTATATATGAGATTCCTGCATGCGCAGGAATTTATTAAATCTCTCTATTAGAATCCCAAGCCTCTAAATAATCTTTTACAGCTTTTACAAATTGCCCACCAAGTGCTCCATTGACCACACGATGATCGTAAGAGTGCGATAAGAACATTCTATATCTAATCCCAATAAAATCACCTTCTGGAGTTTCAACAACTGCAGGTACTTTTCTAATGGCACCCAATGCTAAAATTCCAACTTGCGGTTGATTTATAATTGGCGTTCCCATGATACTTCCGAAGGTGCCCACATTTGTAACGGTATAGGTTCCACCAGAAATATCATCTGGTTTTAGTTTATTGTCTCTGGCACGACCAGCCAAATCATTTACTTTTTTGGTCATCCCAACTAAATTTAGTTGATCTGCATCTTTAATTACCGGTACAATCAAATTACCATCTGGCAACGCTGCAGCCATTCCTAAATTGATATGTTTTTTCTTGACAACAGTATCGCCTTGCAATGAAATATTCATCATCGGGAAATCTCGCAATGCTTTTGCGACAGCTTCCATAAATATTGGTGTAAATGTTAAGTTCTCTCCTTCTCTCTTAAAGAATCCGTCTTTTACTTTCTTTCTCCAGTTCCAAATTTTAGTAACATCTGCTTCTATAAAACTTTGTACGTGAGCAGCAGTTTGTACAGATTCTACCATGTGATGAGCAATTAATTTGCCCATTCTTGTCATTTCTATAATTTCATCTTCACCACTAGCCACAACAGCAGCCTTTTCTTTTTTAACCTCAGGTTTTTTGTCTTGAGCAGTTACAGTCTTTGGAGTTTCTTTTACCGCCTCTGTTTTAGTCGCTGGTTGTGAACTTCTATTTTCTATATATGATAGGATATCATTTTTGGTTACTCGCCCATCTTTTCCTGAACCAGATATATGGTCTAGTTCTGTTTGAGAGATACCTTCTTGTTTTGCTATGTTTCTAACCAAAGGAGAATAAAAACGATCTCCAGAATTTGTGATTGGAGCAACGGTGTCTTGAGCAACTGCAACCGTTTTAGACACTTCTGCAACCGATATTGGCTCTTGCGCATCCTCATTAACTGGCTCAGGAGTTTCAGTTTTTACAGGTTCGCTCTCATCACCATCTGTCTCAATAACAGCGATGGTTTGACCTACTTGTACCACATCGTCAACATCAAATAGTTTTTCTACCAATACACCATCAACCTCACTTGGGACTTCGCTATCTACTTTATCTGTAGCAATTTCAAAAACTGCCTCGTCTGCTTCAATGGTATCACCAACATTCTTCAACCAAGATGTTATTGTTGCCTCTGCAACACTCTCTCCCATTTTAGGAAGTTTTAGTTCAAATTTTGCCATATCTGTAATCTAGTGACTATATATTGTTAGTTGATTGCAAAATTAATTAAAAAACAATATAATTGTTGCGATTATTTCAATTAATTCTTTTCAAAGATAATAACTTCTCCTCGTTTTGTGGAACTGTTACTTCCAATGATAAAGTTAGAATTTTTTGGTAGAATCTTATAGGTAGCGGTACAATTTTTAGGTGTATTGGACATGATCTCGATGATTGACTTAAAATTGAGGTAGTTATTATCAAAAATATATTCTATCCCATCTTGATAACCATCAAACTCCATTTTGATCTCTAAGGGCTTATTTAAAGTCCTTTCTAAATCATTATTTTTTTCTTCGGAAATAAAAACAAATTGTTTTGGACTACTTTTAAGTGCTGGAGAATCTTTTTGGACAAGAGTTGCAAATCGCACTCCAAACCAAACCATAATATTAAATAAAACATTTTTTTTAAAATGTTTTTTATAGAACAATTGCATTGCCCCATAAAACCGCTTGGCGTAAACTTTATCTTTTAATGTACTTTCCCCTTTATAATGTAAAATTGTCGTCAAACCGTTGTACCAATTTTGATATCCCGAACTACTTACTTTATATGACAGGTCAACATCTTCACCATACATAAAATAATCTTCATCAAAACCACCTACTTTATTATAGAGTGATTTTTTCAAAAACATAAACGCGCCAACCAAAACTGGAATTTCACCAACCTCAACCTCATTAAGTTCTTTAACGTAATAAGAATCTGTTAAACCCAACATCTTCTTTATTGCTACCATAGGGGTTGGCAAATAACGCTTGCTCTCTGGCAAAAAACGACCTTGACCATCTAATAGTCTACAACCAACAATACCGATATTATTTTTTTCTTCGGAAAATTTCAAAAGCGTCTCAAACGTATCTTCTGCAACTACGGTATCTGGGTTAAGAATACAAATATATTCGCCTTTTGCTTCTGCTACCGCGATATTATTTCCTTTTGTAAATCCGTAATTTTTAGTGTTCTCTATTAATTTTACTTTCGGAAATTTTTTTCTCACCATTTCGCAGCTGTCATCTTTAGACAAATTATCGATGACGATGATTTCAGCATCAATGTGTATTAATGCAGCCTCGACACTTTTGATGCAGAGCTCCAAAAAATAGCGCACATTGTAATTTAATATAATGATAGAAAGTTTCAAATAGTATTTAAGATTTTAGAGAAGCTTCAAAAGGAATTCTATTAATAATACTTCTGCCAAGGGTGACCTCATCTGTGTATTCGAGCTCATTTCCAACGGAAATACCTCGCGCTATAGTAGATGTTTGCACCTCGTAATCTTGAATTTGTTTATATATGTAGAAATTTGTTGTATCACCTTCCATTGTAGACCCTAACGCAAAAATGAGTTCGGTTATTTTATTTTGTTTTACTTTTTCAACTAAAGACTGAATATTCAATTCATTTGGACCTATACCATCCATTGGTGAGATTTTTCCGCCCAAAACGTGATATAAACCTTTAAACGAACTTGTATTCTCTATTGCCATAACGTCTCTAATATCTTCAACTACACATACAATATTTTCAATTCTATTAGGGTTCGAGCATATTTCGCACAAATCTGTATCACTTATATTATGGCAGCTTTTGCAAAATTTTATATCATTACGCATGGTACTCAATGCATTTGCAAAATTTAAAGTTTGTTCTTTGGGTTGGCGCAGTAAATGTAAGACCAAACGTAATGCTGTACGTTTACCAATACCTGGTAATTGTGACATTTCATTCACTGCATTTTCCAATAATTTTGAAGAAAATTCCATAGATGCGAAATTACAATATGTAAATCAATTAAAAATGTCATTACATAAAAAAACCACTATTGAACTTAATAGTGGTTTACATTTTTAAAACGTTTTCTATTGAATCATCAATTTTTTTGTAACAGATCCTTCTAGGTTATTAATTTTTACAAAGTACAAACCGGTTGAATAATTTGAAACATCAATTGTTTTAGGTTCGTAAATATTTACATTTTTTGTGAAATATGTGAGTTTACCTGAAGCATCAAAAATTCTTACGGATACTAAATCACTTTTATTCCAATTAATTGTTACATTATTTTTTGCAGGATTTGGATACACATTAAAAGTTTCCAATGCAAAATTATCTAGGCTTAAAGTAGCATCAAAAACATCTGACGCCCACAAACCTCGACCATAAGTTCCTGCATAAATCTTATTGTTGGTTGTGTTAATTTCAAGTTCGCTAATGATCACATTAGGTAGGCCATTGCTAAATGGTTGCCACTCTGTATAAGTGTCATCAATATAGTAAATACCATAATCCATACCCAAGTAAAGTCCATTTTCTCCATTATCATGCCACACCAATGCTTGTGCGCTGAAGTTTGGTAAATTCAGTTTGTAAGACGTCCAAGAATTCCCACCATTTGTGGACACATAAACCCTTTGACTTCCTGTGGTAGCAATTGCAACTCGACTTGGATCTGTTGGATGTATTGCAATAGAATTTATTGAACCCGAAAAACCATTTAATGAAGACCATGAATTCACAATTCCAACAAAAGTATTTTTATATAAGTTATTACCTCTTGCTGCATATTGATAATTACTATTTGATGGTGCTATTTTAAGATGATTTAGATTACCCCCAAAATTCTGAGATATACTCGCCCAAGTACTACCTCCATTTGTAGATTTGTAAACCTCGTCATATCCTGTGTAAATAACATTTGGTGTGATTGGATCCTGCTCAAATGGAGTAATCCAATTACCTGATTTATTTTCTGGACTACTTAAATATGTTATGTTTAATCCACCATTAAACGATTTATAAAGACCTCCATTTTGAGACGTTCCATAAACAATGCTAGAATTGTTTTTATCAACAAAACCTTCCATACCATCAGCTCCCAACCAATCTGTCCAATCACCATTTGCATCCATTAGAGAAGTCCCATTATCTTGAGAACCTCCAGTTACGATTACAGGATCTGTTTGGCTTATCCCAATTTTGTAAAATTGACGAATTCCCATTCCCGCTGTTAGATCCCTGTAATAAGAACTGTTTATTACTGTTGGATTATCTGCAACATAAATTCCTCCATCACTTCCAACGTACAATTTATAACCGTCTGTTGGATTACCAACAAATTTTAAAATATCAATATCTGCATGGCAATAGCCAATATTTTGACCAGATGCGTTATTTGGTGTCCATTGCGAAGTAATTGAAAAATTAGTACCGCCATTTGTAGATCTCCAAGAATTAATTCCAGCAATATGCACATCATTAGCATCTAATGGGTTTACTGCAATATCCATATCCCTTGGTGCTTGACCAAAATTTGCGTCATCTGGATCTTCTGGATCTGAACTATACCCAAAATAATTTTTCCCAATATGGTTCAATGTTGAGAATGTAACGAAAGAATTAATCGACTTATATAATTTTCCGAAGGCACCATTATTTGCTTCTAAAACATAAACTACTTCTGGATTTTCTGCTGAAACACCTATCATTTTTGGTCCGTTATTAAATCCCGGAATACTTGTCCAGCTATTACCAGAATTAGTTGAAACAAAGACCTCATTTCCAGTTGCGTAAATTGTACTGTATGTTCCATCTGGTTTAAACTCAACATCAAATCCTATTGTTGCTGCAGGATTAATTAAAGTCCAATTTAAACCTCCATTTATAGATTTAAAAATCCCACCACCTTGAACAGAACAATACATTTTATTAGTATTTGATGGGTCAATAAGAATTTTGTTTACATTTCCATTTCCAATATCAGCTAAAAAATTCCATGTCGATCCACTATCTGTTGAGATAAAAATAGTTCCACTATTAGAACCCCAAAAATAAGTTGTATTTATTGTTGGATGAATTGTCAATGCCGAGACATTTAAATTAGATAGGTTATCTGTCAAAACCGTCCAACTTAAACCACCATCAATAGATCTCCAAACCCCTCCTGTATCTGCACCTGCAATAATATGGCTAGGATTTGCGGGTTCTACTGCTATTGACGTTATGCGACCAACACCAGGATTCCAGCCACTTGTTGCATTCCAGGATGTAGGACCTAACTGCTCCCATGAGCCCACGGTTGTTCTAGCAGAAGCAAAGTTTTCATTTAAATAATTATTATAATTTTCCAATTCGTTGAAATAGAATTCTGGTGATGGCAGCATCCCGTTTTCATCCATTTGTCTTAAAGCTTGGTACTCCCAACGTTTATAAGGTTTGTATCCTTTTCCACGCTCGGTTCCCACTTGAGCAAAATGTGCTTCGGCAACAGACTGTATGTCTTGAACGGTGTGAGTGCCCTCGGAAATCATCTGCTTATAATCTTGAGCAGATAATAACGTAACAGACAACAAAAAAACAAGTAGTAGGTAGTAATTTTTCATTTTCAGTATAATTTAGATCGTAAAGCTATTTATAAGATAAATTATCAATAATTCTGTTTATTAGAAAATTGAATAATTCAGTATAAATTACTTAATATTGTTTACAATTTTTTTTCGAAAATAATACATTTAAAATAAAAATCTGTTAAAACAACCTATATGTCGACGAACGTCATAATTTTACTTATTCTAGCTTATTTTGGAGTATTGATTCTAATCTCGTTTCTTACTGGGAAAACTTCAGGAAATGCTGCGTTTTTTAAAGCAAACAAACAATCGCCATGGTATGTTGTCGCATTTGGGATGATAGGCGCTTCACTCTCTGGCGTGACATTTATTTCTGTTCCTGGATGGATTGAGGCTTCACAGTTTAGCTATATGCAGGTTGTTCTTGGCTATATTGTGGGTTATTTGGTAATCGGAACCATTCTCCTACCGTTATATTACAGACTTAATCTCACCTCTATTTACACATATTTAGAAACGAGATTTGGAAATTATGCCTATAAAACCGGTGCATCTTTTTTCTTGATTTCAAGAGTGGTTGGAGCGAGTTTTAGATTGTACTTGGTTGCAAACGTATTACAAATTATTTTATTTGATGATTTAGGCGTGAGCTTTTGGCAAACAGTAACTATAACCGTTTTATTGATTTGGCTCTACACTTTTAAATCTGGAATTAAAACAATTGTTTGGACAGATACTTTACAAACGCTCTTTATGCTTATAGCTGTTGGAGTTGCCATTTATTTTGTAAGTGATTCGCTAAATATTGAAGGAGGAAACGTTTTAAACTTCGTTTTGGATAGTGACTTGTCAAAAGTCTTCTTTTTTGAAGACTATAAATCTGCCAATTATTTTTGGAAACAGTTTATTTCTGGTGCCTTTATTGCGATTGTGATGACAGGACTGGATCAAGATATGATGCAAAAAAACCTGACTTGTCGTTCACTTAAAGATGCCCAAAAAAACATGTTTTGGTTTACAATTGTACTCACAGTAGTCAATTTTGTGTTTTTAAGCTTGGGTCTGCTGCTAACTGTGTATGCACAACAAAACGGAATTGACGCACATAAAGATGAACTATTCCCGATTTTGGCAAAAAATCATTTGGGGACTACCGTCTTTGTGTTTTTCTTATTGGGATTAATCGCAGCTGCTTACAGCAGTGCAGACAGTGCTTTGACGTCACTAACCACATCTTTTAGCATTGACATTTTGGATATTGAGAAAAAATATTCCGAAGAAAAACAAGTAACCATTAGAAAACGCATTCATATTGCCATTTCATTTGTACTCATTTTAGTCATTGTGGCATTTAAATATATTATCCAAGATGAAAGTGTCATCCAGAAACTCTTTGTTTTTGCGGGTTACACCTATGGACCGCTCTTAGGGCTTTACGCTTTTGGCTTATTCACCAAATGGAATGTCAAGGATAAATTAGTTCCTGTTATCGCCATATTATCTCCCATTCTATCCTATGTGATAAGTGTGAACAGTTTAAAATGGCTTGGCTTTGAATTTGGTTTCTTTATTCTAATTTTAAACGGATTTCTAACCTTTTTAGGATTAATATTGATTCGTCGACAACATGACTAACGTGCAAGCCTCTTCAAAAAAGATATTCTCTTGTTTTAATTTATTCTGAAATTCGCTGTTTTCAGTCCCAGGGTTAAATATGATTCGCTGCGGTTTTAAACCGATTATATAATCATAATATTCCTTTTGACGTTGTGGATTAAGATATAATGTCACCGTATGGACATCCTTATAAGGCATTAGATTTGTGTCTATGCTCACACCGTTGACCTCACCTTCACGCAATCCAAAAGCTAGAACGTCGTGGTTATAACTTAAAAGTCTCTTAATTGCGATATTTGAATATCGCTGCGTTTTTAAAGATGCTCCAATAACTAAAGTTTTCTTATTCATAATTATGACTATTTATTACAAAAATAGCATTCGGTTTTTTTAATATTAGCTAACGAGTGTTAAATGCTTGTTAATCGTAATTCAAACTGTAACAATCAAAAAATACAATCGTCTATATTTTAGACTGTTCAATATAGACATTTTGTAATATTTAATAGCCATAATAACAGTTGATGGTTAGTGTTACTATTAGGTTATTAAATAAGAAAACCCAGAACATTACGTTTTGGGTTTTCGTGTTTACAAGTGTTAAATGATATATCACTTGTAATGTTATGATTTTAATCACGACAAAACCAACAACATAATATTTAGTTTTTAAGAGTAAGCCTTTAAGGAAGGAAAATTGAAAAATCCGTAGTTTTAAACTGCGGATTTTTTTTATTCTTCGGAAATTGAAAAATCCTAAATGTGTTAATTGATAGTTAAAAATGTTAACGAATAAAATAAAAAGCAAAATTGAGCGTCTTAAGGTTGTGATAAGTTTTAAAGCTAATCAGTTTAATTCATCAAAAATTTAATGGTTATAGTTTTAGTGTTAAATTAAATTGGTTAATAGCAGAAAAATCCCAAAACGAGAGTTTTGGGATTTTTTGTTTAACAGCTTTAAGCGTTGTTATAAATCTCAATATAGATAAATCTCATTAAACTCAATAGGCAAGTCAGTATTTTCAATCATAATGATGTGAATAGGCTGTGTCATAGCATAACCAACAAGATCGTCTTCAGTAATACTATATTCAACATTAACAGTGATTTTTGTACGGTCATTTATAACATCAGTAATATTCAAGAAATAACCAGTATTTGATTGTAATTGATCAATAGACACTAAAACGGTATGAGTTGAAAAATCAACATCATCCACTAAAAAGTAATCTGAGTTTGGATTGTAAACATCAATAGTTTCTTTTATGAGATTCCATTCAGTTTCATTTGTAATAATTACATTTTGTTTCCCTGTGCTTTCAGCTAATGATCCAATACGGGTTTTATAAATCTCAGTAAATTCTACAGATGCGGGATTAGCAACTTCATTTGGTTCTTCATTCGACTCTTCGCTACATGATATAAATAACAATAGGAATACAAACATGTAATTTAAAATTTTCATAATTAAATAATTTGTTGATTTATTAGTAAGATACAAAAATTTAAAAAAGGTTGCGTCTAAATTGACATTTACTCTAAAGTAGTTTTTGGTTTAGAACCTTTAAAAGTTTTTAAAAGTTGCATAATTATAAAAGATTGTATCGCAATATTAAGAATTGTTAAAACAATAGCTACCCAGGTTTCATGATGATAAAACGGTAAGTCTCTTCCAAAAATACTAATTGGCATACTAAAAATTTGAATAAGTGTACTCGTTACAAAACCCAGCCTAACACCTAAAAAGGTAATATTTTCCGAAGAAAAATAGGCATTACATAAACCTAATAAGAATTCAAAAATGAGGAGTATGAAGAATATTTTAAGAAATAATTTCAATTGATTATTATCATGAGGTTTTGCGTTTTTCTTAATTGGCGTTTCACACCAATTAAGAAAAATCAACTTGCAGGATTTTCTTTCAAATGGTATGAAATTGCTTATTTAATAGGAGATTCCTGCATTCGCAGGAATTTCTTTACCACTTCATAATCACACTTCCCCAAGTAAATCCACTACCAAAAGCAGCCAATACCACCGTATCACCATCTTTAATTTTTCCTTCTTCCCAAGCTTCGGTCAATGCAATTGGAATAGATGCAGCAGTTGTATTACCGTATTTTTGAATGTTATTGAACACTTGGTCGTCCTCTAACTTAAATTTCTTTTGAATAAACTGCGCGATACGCAAATTCGCTTGATGCGGAATCAACATATCAATATCATCAAATTGCAGCTTGTTTTTTTGCAAACCTTCCATAATGACTTCACTAAAACGAACCACAGCATTTTTAAATACAAACTGTCCGTTCATGTGAGGGAAATAACTTTCATCATTCGGGTCATTATCTGCAAGGATATCATTTACCCAACGTTTTCCCATACCTGGTGCAACAAGCACCAACTCCTCTGCGTGTTCACCTTGAGAATGTAGGTGTGTTGATAAAATACCTTTACTCGTATCTTCTTCTCTCGTCAATACCGCAGCGCCTGCACCATCACCAAAAATTACGGTAACTCCTCTCCCTCGAGTGGTTTTATCCAAACCGTGGGAATGCAGCTCACTACCAATAACAAGTACATTTTTATACATACCGGTTTTGATAAAATTATCGGCAACAGAAAGCGCATATACAAAACCAGAACATTGATTACGCACATCCAAAGCACCAACCGTTTTAATATCCAGCGCATGTTGTACCTGCACACCAGGACCAGGAAAATACATGTCTGGGCTTAAGGTTGCAAACACGATAAAATCAATATCATCTTTATCAATTCCTGCACGTTCGATGGCAATTTTTGCAGCCTTCACTCCCATTCCAGATGTTGTGTCCTCAGAGCCTTCAATTGCCCAACGACGTTCTTTTATACCTGTTCGTTCTTGGATCCACTCATCACTCGTATCCATCATTTTGGATAAATTATCATTGGTCACCACATTGTCTGGAACATAATGTCCCAATCCTATTATCTTGGAATTGTACATAAAAAACTTGTTTTTGTTTATAACGAAAATGGAAAACTCATTATTCGTCAAATAAGTAGTGCAATTTAATGATTTAAGAAGTACGATTTTTCAAACGCAAACGTATTCGTTATGCATGCATAGCAATCTATTTTCTTCGGAAATTGGAATTATTTAAAAGTTCTTGACTTATGCAGATTAATTTTGGAGTTCTTCTATTTCCGAAGAAAAAAAGTGTCAGTTTGTCACCTTATTCATATTGGTATTTTATTTGACTACTAATAAAATGGAATTAAAATAATAATTAATTAGGTTCTTGCTCAGGCAGGAATGACAAAAACTATAAAACATGACAAAAGGAAACATTAATGTATCGGTAGAGAATATTTTTCCGCTCATTAAAAAATTCTTGTACAGTGACCACGAAATATTTTTACGTGAGCTCATTAGTAATGCAACCGATGCGACACTTAAGTTAAAACATTTAACAAGTATTGGCGAATCTAAAAGTGAATATGGCAATCCTATCATCGAGGTTAAAATTGATAAGGAAGGTAAAAAACTCCATATTATTGACCAAGGTTTAGGTATGACTGCGGAAGAAGTTGAGAAATACATCAACCAAGTTGCTTTTTCTGGAGCTGAGGAGTTCTTGGATAAATATAAGGATTCGGCAAAAGATTCTGGAATTATCGGTCATTTTGGTCTTGGGTTTTATTCTGCGTTTATGGTTGCAGAGAAAGTTGAGATCCTTACAAAATCACACACTGGTGCACCAGCTGCACATTGGGTATGTGATGGGTCACCTGAGTTTACGTTAGAGGAAGCAAATAAAGAAACCAGAGGTACAGAAATCATTCTTCATATTGCTGAAGATTCTACCGAGTTTTTAGAGGAAGCTCGCATTAGAGAGTTGTTATTGAAATATAACAAGTTTATGCCTATTCCAATTAAATTTGGAACCAAGGAAATAAACGATCCAGAATTTACTCCAAAAACAACCAAGGATAAAGATGGCAAAGAAACTACTGAGCCACACAAACAAATCACAGTAGATAATATTATCAATAATCCTGATCCTGCTTGGACTAAACAGCCAACAGAATTAGAGGATGAAGATTATAAGAGTTTTTATAGAGAACTGTATCCAATGCAGTTTGAAGAGCCATTATTTAACATTCACTTAAATGTAGATTATCCTTTTAATCTTACCGGAATTCTTTACTTCCCGAAGATGACCAACGATATCAACATACAAAAGGATAAAATTCAATTATACCAGAATCAAGTATATGTAACCGATAATGTTGAAGGTATTGTACCAGAATTCTTAACCATGTTAAGAGGTGTGATTGATTCTCCAGACATTCCGTTGAATGTATCCCGTTCGTACTTGCAGGCTGATGGTGCTGTGAAGAAAATCTCTTCTTACATCACACGTAAGGTAGCAGACAAATTAAAATCACTTTTTAATTCTAATCGTGAGGATTTCGAAAAGAAATGGGACGATATCAAAATTGTGATAGAGTACGGAATGCTTTCCGAAGAAAAATTCTTTGAAAAGGCAGATGCATTTGCATTGTACCCAACAGTTGATGGAGAGTATTATACTTATGACGAGCTGTTCAATAAAATTAAAGCGAAGCAAACCGATAAGGATGACAAGCTTGTGATTTTATATGCGTCTAACAAAGATGCTCAACATTCTTACATACAGTCTGCTAAGGCCAAAGGTTACGAGGTGTTATTATTGGATTCTCCAATAGTTTCGCATTTGATACAAAAATTAGAAACGACTAAAGAAAACATTTCTTTCGCTCGTGTAGATGGTGATCATATTGATAATTTAATCAAAAAAGAAGATACATCTATCTCTAAACTTAGTGAAGAGGAAAAAACAGCTTTAGATACGTTGTTGAAAGAGGTGATTCCGCAGGAAAAATTCTCGGTACAATTAGAGTCTATGGATAGTGATGCGTCACCATTTATTATTACACAACCAGAGTTTATGCGTCGTATGAAAGAGATGCAGCAAACCGGTGGTGGCGGAATGAACATGTTTGGCAACATGCCAGAAATGTACAATCTTATTGTAAACACAAACTCTGAGCTGGTTGGTGAGATCCTTAGTACAAAAACCAAGAAAAAACAAGAGCGTTTGATTAGTCAAAGTCTAGACTTGGCGCGATTGTCTCAAGGTCTTTTAAAAGGTGAAGAACTCACTAATTTTATCAAACGAAGTTATGAGATGATCAAGTAGTTTCTACAAGCTCAATCTTTATAAATACATGGTAATTTCTTCGGAAATCGAACAACTAAACCACTTTGAAAATTCAAAGTGGTTTTTTCTTGTTAAAACAGACCCATTAACTAATTAATTGAAAATATGACGATTAAGACACTTTTAAGTCGTTATATTTTTGTATTTTATATATAAAATCATAGAAATGTCCGTAGAAAAAGAACATATTATGACCGTTTTTGATGGACTTCAATTTACAGATGAGGAAATTTCTCTATTAAAACAAAAACTAGAAATTGAACACTACAAAAAAGGTTCACTTATCATAAAGTCTGGAGATTTGGTTCCTCATATGTATTTTATAATTTCAGGTTGTTTACGAACCTTTTATATAGATGACCATGGTAAAGAGCATACGTTTCAATTTGCAATAAAAGATTTATGGATTACAGACTTTACAGCTTTCTTTAAAGCTAAAAAAGCACTTATGAACTTAGAAGTTATTCAAAATGCTACAGTTGTTAAACTAACCCATAAAAATAGATTACATTTAATTAATAGTATTCCTCAAATTCACACTTATACCAGAGAGAAATTGGAAAACGCATATTCAGATCTGCAATTACGTACCCTATCTAACTTATCATTATCTGCAAAAAAAAGGTATCTATACTTTATAGAGATGCATCCCAATTTTGAAAAAGAGGTCAAAAACTATCACATTGCCTCGTATTTGGGCATCACGACAGAAAGTCTAAGTAGAATTAGAAAAGAAATTTCAAAATCTAGTGTTTATTAACATATATCAAGTTTTTATAGTATTAATAATATTAGTTTTGCGTGTAACTATAAGAGATTATGGTTATCCCTAGAATTAATAGCTAATTAAGCGCAGGTAGTAAACACTTGCGCTTTTTTTATTTATATTTTCACTTCGGAAAACTATAGTCACAACTACTTTTGAAAACATTTAAAATTAATATTGATTTGTGTTTGCATAGCACCTAAATTGCCTAAAAAAAATTATAAATGAATTTTATAGACTTTATAATTGGTGCATTACTCGTCAATGCAATGCCACATCTTATTTTTGGACTCACCAAAACTCATTTTCTTGGTCTATTTGGATATAGCCCAAAAGGAAATATTAGTTATGCATTATTACAGCTTGTCATCTGTCTTGGTCTATTCTTTTACAGTTATGGTTACAAAGCGTTGTTTAATAACGGTTTCTTAATTGGCAGTCTTACAGTACTCATACTCTATTTTATTTTCGGGAAGGTATTGGTCAAGTTCTATGGAAAACAACAGAATTAACGCATCTTATAAGAACTTTCAGGAATGCCATATAAAAACTATATTTATGCAACAACGTTTTTGTTGCTAGAACCTGATCTATAAAAGGAATATAAAATATGAAATTCACAAGTGACATTAAACCCTTTTTTCTAAATAAAATTTTTAAGTAATTTCACAATATGCAAATTATATCAACCAACATAGCCAAACCAACAACCTTTATCTGGAACGGTAAAAAAGAAACCACTGGTATTTACAAAAAACCAGTTGACGCTCCTATTTTCCTCGGAAATGAAACCGTAAAAGGAGATGAAGTTTCAGATAGAAAGCACCATGGAGGAGAATTTAAGGCGTGTTATTTATTTTCGGCAGACCATTATCCCTATTGGCAAAACCTGTACCCAAACTTAGATTGGACTTACGGTATGCTCGGTGAAAACCTCACCATAAAAGGCTTAAACGAAAAGGAACTTTTTATTGGTGACATCTTTAAAGTTGGTAAGGCTCTCGTGCAAATTACGATACCGAGAGAGCCTTGTTATAAATTTGCTGTTAAATTTGATTCTAACCGGGTTTTAAAACAATTTATTGATCACGGTTTCCCTGGCACTTATGTCAAAGTTTTAGAGGAAGGCGAGGTTTCAAATGGCGATACGTTTGAACTTGTTGAAAAAGCCGAAGAACGTATTTCAGTTTGGGATTTTTTTAAACTGCTGTTTTCCGAAGAAAAAAACATAGAACAGATTAAAGCTATTTTAGATAACGAAGCGCTTCCGCAGAAAAAAAGAGATCAATTAAAAGCTTATTTATAAACCTATGAATTCATCTACATTGATCATCAACGGAAATGCAATCGACAAAACGAAGGTCTTAAAATTTATAAATGCTGACAAAAAGTTACTCGCTATAAAATTGGTTAGAGAACAGGCACAAATTGGATTGAAGGAAGCTAAGGATATTGTAGAAAAGCTGGAAATAGATCCAGAAACTGAAATAGATGACAGCATGCTTACAACTACCAAAAGAGAATTCGAGGATTCTGCTATTGAAAACAGACAGAGACAATCCAGAAAAGGAAGTCATATTATTGAGTCTAATTCTACTAACAAAAAAAATATAATCATAGTAGTTCTTTTACTTACGATTGGAATACTAATGTACTTCTACTTTAGCTCTAAATCTATAGTGAATTAAACTACCTTTGTATCAAAATTTTTACACATGTCATTTAAAGACTTAAAACTCAATAAACCTATTTTAAGAGCTATTGCTGAAGCTGGTTATGATAACCCAACTTTGGTTCAGGAAAAAACCATCCCTTCTGTTTTAGAAAAAAGGGATGTGATTACCTCAGCGCAAACAGGCACAGGAAAAACTGCTGCTTTTGCGCTTCCTATTTTGCAATTACTGTATGACAAACAGGATGCTCCAAAAAAAGGTAAGAAAATTAGGGCTTTAATTGTGAGTCCTACACGAGAATTGGCGATCCAAATCGGCAAAAATTTTAAAACGTATGCCAAGCATACAAATTTAAGATCATCTGTTGTTTATGGAGGCACGTCTATTGAACCACAAAAGGACATTTTAGAAAAAGGAATTGATATTTTGGTCGCTACGCCTGGACGACTTTTGGACTTACACAAACAGGACCTATTAAATTTAGATTACATTGAAGTTTTTGTTTTGGACGAAGCAGATTTAATGCTGGATATGGGATTTATTGATGATGTTAAAAAAATTGAACGTCTTTGCCCAGAAACCAAACAAACACTATTGTTTTCGGCAACGATGCCTTATAAGGTTGAACAATTGGCGAGCAGCATCTTAACAAACCCGATACGAATTGAGGTGACACCTACATCTTCCGCAGCACAAAATGTGAGTCAAGTGCTGTATTATGTTCCGAAGAAAAATAAAATAGAGCTCTGCTTACATTTGCTTAGAAATACTGTGAAAGGGAGTATTCTCATTTTTAGACGTACTAAATTTGGAGTTGACAAATTAGAACAGACACTCACAAATAATGGTTATAAAATAGAACGCTTACATGGTGACCGAACTCAGGTTGAGCGACAAAATGCACTTGCAGATTTTAAACGTGGCAAAGTAAATATTCTCATCGCTACAGATGTTGCTGCACGTGGAATTGATATTGCAGAATTAGATGCTGTGATCAATTTTGACTTGCCAAACGTACCAGAAACCTACGTACACCGTATTGGTAGAACTGGTCGTGCTGGGGAATTTGGTAACTCGTATTCGTTTTGCTCTGCAGATGAGAAACCATATGTAAAAACCATACAGCAGCTTATAAATGTTCAAATTCCGGTTGAGGATGGTCATCCTTATCCGTTAGATCCAAAAGCAAAACCTATTGTTCACAAAAAACAGGGTAGCAAATATAAAAAAGGTCGCAAAGGTGAAGGTTCTAAAAAGAAAAAGAAACGCTGGTATTGATGTCTAGATTATTAGACTTTTAGACTTTTAGACTAAAAAAACTATTATTAACTAATGGTTTTTTTATGGTTCATTCAAACTTCATTTCAAAAATTAGATAATGTTCTATCCCAAATTTTTCTCCCCATTTTTCTACGGAATCGCCTGATGTCCCAACTTCGCACCAAGATTTAGACCCATCTTCTCTTTCGTAAGGTAAAATGTAGGCTAGAAAATAAAATTTTTCGTTGTAATTAATCTCTAATTTACTTTCATCTGCAAGATTGCGTAAGCTGTAATCGTTAGATGCTGTTGCATCATACGTTTTAGTTACACTAAATCTCGGGAACTTAAAGGTCAATTTTAATTTATTATCAGATGTTTTTTTAGAAATAACCCTCATTTTAAGCATAGAGTCTGTTAAGGTTTCAAATTGCTTAATGCCCAAGGTTTTACTATTGAGCACCGTTGTATCTAAAACCACTTTCCCGTTCCAAATTTCCTTCACGGTTAAATGGTAACTTTTCCCTTTTAATCCTTTTCCAGTAAAGTTGATTTTCATATAATCCATACCTTCAAAACTGAGAATATCACTTATTTCTGAATTATCAGACCCATAATCTGTTTCCATTTTTAGGTTTGAAGTCGAATTAAAACCGACGTCGTTTGTTTGCGCGTTTAGTGTGCTGAAGCACATGAATGCAACAGCGATTGAGATTAGAGTTTTCATTGTTTTAGTTTTTAGAAGATGTAAATGTATCGTTATGGTTATAGATGATCCCGTGGATGATGTCAAAATTTATAGCTCCGGAAAAATGGCCTTCTCCCTTCGCTTTTCGTTCCATCATATTATACTTTTCACCTTTACTTGTTGGCTGCATATTCACCTCATATTTGTTACCGTAAAAACTTTTGGTGTTGTTACCAACGACTTTTAGGCTATAGTCATTGTCCTTTGGATAGAATAAATGGATTTTAGAATATTCTGAAAACAGATCAAAGCGTTTAAAATCTGAATCCCAATTGTAAAAGAAATAGGTACTATTGAAGTCGGTTATGGACACATTTTGATTTATTTGGCCTAATTCAAGTTTAGAAAATTCCGAAATTAGTTTAACATCCTGCAAGCTACCAATCAAACCTTTAGAGATATTATTAAAATTATAATTACCTCCAATGACAGCTTCTGCCCTAAAATTTGCATTCTCAATTTTGAACTCGTTATAATTATTGAATAACTGTTTTGCATAAAAGAACCCACGTTTTAAAACAACAGACAACTCATTCATGCTATCATCTAACATAGTAATTTGAGAATCTTTACCATTGATTTTAAGCTTTATATATGGCGGAATTTTAATTACAAATTGACTTCGCAATATTTTTACGTTTGCTTTTCTAATGCTTTTTAGGTTTCCGTTGTCGTCTTTAGTTTTGAACTTATCATTAAAATAGGCAAAGGGAGCCATTAGTTTTCCGAAGTTATTATTACGAATTTCCCTAACAATAGAATCTTTGGATTTTCTTACGATAGTATCATTGGCGTTTCTTGAATTGTCATAATCTATAACGAGTGCGTTGGGAGCATCATAAGCATACGTCACATTAGAAATCTGGGTGACACTATTTGCCATTAACGTGATATGGTTGTCATATTTAGTAGCTAACACTTTAATGCTTTCCAATTTCTTTTCAATTTCTTTTTTTGAATAGCCATCAAACTCTAAGGAATAATTAAAATGGATTTTGTCATCTGTAGAGGTTTCGATGCCAACGGTCGTGTTTTCTAGATTAAAAATGACAGTTGTATTTTTATCTGCGGAAAAATTCTCGGAATACACCGTTTTTTTCTGTGCAAAAACAGTGATTGATGTGATGAGCATCAATGCACTTATTTTAAATGTTAATGGTTTCATGCGGTTCGGTTTTTTGATTTAAAATAGTGATGTGCTCTTGAATGTCCTTTAATAATTTTAGTCTAGTTTGAAGGTTCTCAACAAGAGATTCTATGACCATAATATTGTTGTTATCTGTTTTAAACTGCTTAGAGATGTCTTTATAATCTCTGTCTAAATCATCTAACTTATCTCTGTATCGTTTTACCAATTTTTCATCATTAGCAACCCTTACAAACTGCTTCCACTCTTGATCTATACTTGCCAAATACTTTTTTTCTATGGCTTCAATTTGAGTTTCCATTGACGATTCTACGATTGTACTTGAAGTGGTCTCAATTGTTTTAAACAATGTGAAGGTTAATGCTAAAAACAACGTGATGATCGCTGCAGTTTTAACTAAGTAACCTGTACTTATTATAGATGTTCGACGTGGCCTTGAAGCTTTGAGCTTATCGTAAAACTCTTGTCTGTGATGGTCTGGCAATTGCGCTCGAGAAGTTGGAAATTGATCAGTTTCTTTGAATAATTCTCTAATATCTCTTTTCATTGTAATGCTTTTTCAAAAGCTCTTGAAGCTTTAATTTACCTCTTCTTAAATGTGTTCTTGATGTTTTTACCGGGATATTCAATATGTTTGAAATCTCTTTATGATCGTAACCTTCAATAAGATATAACTTGACGACGATTTGATATTTTTTATCTAAAGTTTCTACAGCGTCGAGGATTTGTTGCTTGGAAATTTCCGAAGAAAACATCCAATCGTCATCGTCATTTTCAATGTGTAGATTCGCCACATCTGTTTCTATAAACTCAAATCGTTTTTTCTTTAATTCGTCAATACATTGGTTGATCACGATACGCTTTAACCATGCGCCAAAAGTAAAATCTGGTTGGTAATTTTCAATTTTAGAAAATGCTTTTATAAAACTTTCTTGCATGGCATCTTTGGCTTCTTCAGTTCTTAAATATCTGCACGATATTTGAAACATTGCTCCGCTGTACAAATCATAAATTTGCATCATGGCCTTTTCATCCCCTTTCTTACAACGCTCGATTAAAATGTTGTGGTCTTTTGACATTTAGTTTTGGTTAGCTTTCAATAACAATAACGACAGAAAATATTAAGGGTTTCATAATTGTGCTAAATAATTTTATAAAAGTGATTATATTTAGCGATAATGAACTCAATTCTAAACATGAAATTTACCTTTTCCTACTTATCTGTACTTCTGTTTATAAATTTTGGTTTCTCACAAACTAAGATTATTGATAGTGAAACCGCATATCCTGTATCTTACGCAACCATCTCATTTGGTGATGGCCAAGGGCTCTTTGCAGATGATGATGGTATGTTTATTTTCACAAAAAAACTATATAAAGATGTAGATTCTATTTTTATATCTTCTTTGGGCTACAAAGACCTCGCATTGGCTACAGTTAATTTACCAAAGATTATTGAAATGCAGATTGAGCACGATAAATTAGATGAGGTTGTCGTGACCGCAAAAATTGATAGAAAGTTTAAAGAAGAAACCATTAAGCCTTATTTAGACGACGACTATTATAAATGTTGGCTTCCAACTATTGAAAGTGAGATTGCTGTCTTTTTTCCTAACGGAAATGAAAAACTTAAAAAAGTTACTTCTGTTTTATTTCCATTTGCCCTAGAATCCCGTGATTGGGACAAACGTAATCGTGCCAATGCAGATAAGCGGAAATTCTCAACATTATTCAAAGTTAAGTTTTATAAAAACAATGATGGCTTACCTGGAGAAGTCATGACCTACACGAATATCGTTTTTAGGGTTACCGAAAAAAATGGTGACGAATTTGAACTCGATGTTTCTGAGCACGATTTGTTCATTCCAGATAATGGGTTTTTCGTCTCGCTACAAGTTTTGGGCTACACAGATGACAAAGGGAAGTTACTACCTAACAAAAAGTATAAAGAAATTAAAGGCAGGTCAGGAACCGTTAAAATACCAACTAACTTTAGACCATTACTCCCTTTTACAAATGAAATAGATAGCCATAATACCTATATTAAACGTGTATTTATTAGTGGTAACAATTGGGTTCAGTTTAAAAAAGGAAATGGAATAGAATCCAGTCTTTTAAAAACTGATCTCTATAATTATGGTGTTGGTCTAAATTATAATGAGTATCGAGATGAATAGCGCCTGGCATTTATATCTTATGGCTGCAGTTTACGTTTTTGCAGGTTTAATACATTTTGTAAAACCAAAAATGTACATGCGCATCATGCCAAAATATTTACCAAATCACAAAGCATTGGTCTATTTAAGTGGCATTGCGGAAGTTGTTTTAGGCCTAGCACTACTAATACCATCATTGAGAACCTTTGCAGTGTATGGTATCATTGCCATGCTCTTGATATTTTTATTGGTACATTTTTATATGCTCACTGGAAAAAAAGCATCTGCAGGCATCCCAAAATGGATTTTGATATTACGCATCCCATTACAGTTTGGATTAATATATTGGGCTTGGGTTTATGTTTAATCCTTTTATTTTCTTCGGAAATTTTAAAACTTCCACACCGTTTAGCTATTTTTTAAATTAAACTTTATGCCATTCTTACAACTTCACTTTGATTATTCCCCAAATAACCCTTAAATTGTTATAGTTAAACATTCACATCTTAATAGATATTTCTCTAAAAAATTATGGCATTTATTGACTATTATAAAATTTTAGATATTGATAAAAGTGCTTCCAATGCAGATATCAAAAAAGCTTACCGCAAACTTGCTCGAAAATACCACCCAGATTTAAATCCTAATGACAAAGAAGCAGAGGTGAAGTTTAAGCAAATCAATGAGGCTAACGAAGTTTTGAGCAATGCCGAAAATCGTAAAAAATACGATGCTTACGGTGAAAACTGGAAACATGGTGAAGCTTATGAGCAACAATCCCAGCACCAGAGAGCATCTCGACAACGACAACATTCACAATCTTCACAATTTGATGGGTTTGGAGATGGTGATTATTCAGATTTTTTTGAATCTATGTTTGGCGGAGGATTTTCAAACAGACGATCTTCAACACAATTTCGCGGACAAGATTTCAATGCCACTTTACAATTGAATTTAAAGGATGTCTTTACTTCCCAAAAACAGGTGTTAACCGTAAACGGAAATAACATTAGACTAACCATTCCCGCTGGTGTAACCAATGGTCAAATTATAAAAATAAAAGGAAAAGGTGGTGAAGGTATCAATGGTGGACCAAATGGTGATTTACTAATTCAGTTTGATATCATCAATGATACAGAATTTAGACGTGATGGTGAGCATTTATATAAGACCATTGATTTAGATCTATATAAAGCAGTATTGGGAGGAGACCTTACCGTTAATACTTTTGATGGCAAAGTAAAATTGAATATCAAACCACTTACCCAAAGTGGATCTCAAGTTAAATTAAAAGGAAAAGGTTTCCCTATTTATAAAAAAGATAGAGCATTTGGAGATTTATTTATAACTTATAATGTAAAGCTCCCAACCAAACTCAGCGATAAGGAAAAAGAACTTTTTGAAGAACTTGCAAAATTATAAAAGCTATGGAAGACAAAAATTATATCCCACTTCAAGACTTGTGCTCACATTATCAATTGGAAATCACTTTTTTTCAAGATTTGCAAAACCACGGTTTACTTGAAGTCACTACCATAAAAAAAACCTATTACATTCATGAAAATCACATTGCTAATGTTGAAAAAATGGTACGTTTACATAAAGATCTCAATTTGAATTATGAGGGTATAGATACTGTGTTTAACTTGCTTAACAAGATTGAAACTTTGCAGTTGGAGCTGAATACAGCAAAAAATCGATTGCGTAGATTTGAAGACTTCAAAATTTAAAAGTTTATGAATAAATTAATTATTGTATTAATTATAATCTTCGGAATTCAAATCCCAGGTTTTTCACAAAACAATGAAAATAAAGAATTTGGAGTAACAATTTTAAATATTGATAAATCCTATGAGTTTAAACCATACTCATCTACTTTAATTATTTTTAAAGGAAACACACATCTCATAAATAACTTTTTAGACTTAGAAAAACATATAAAAAGAACCTTTAGAAAAAAGTCCAAAAAACATAATTTAGAATTTAACTTTGAACTTAGTTCTGAAAAGTCTTATGGAGATGATCTAAAGAAAGTTCCTTCAAAAAAATATGACCCTATAGAATTTGATATCGTTTGTGAGATTTATCTCCTTGTTTCAGAAATAAAATCTTCGGCTATTAATAATATAGATGAAAGAAATCAAATTTATAATCTTTACGTCACTTTTAAAAATAATGTAGAAAAAACGACTATTACGGAAGTCGTATTAGAAGTAAAGAGTTTGGGAACTATTACAAGTCAGAATAAAAATATCGCAAAAGCAATTAGTGAAACCATTCTAAAATAAATTTCAAATTAAGGCGTAGAATTAGAAACCTGTAACACCTTCCCGTTGTAATACTTATTACCATTTAGAGCAAAATCCTGTATATACTTTGCCATTTCCAATGCAGTTGTTGGTGCTTGATAATCTGGGAATGCTTCTTTAAGCATTTCAGTTTGAACTGCACCTAATGCCAAAACATTAAATTGAGGCCCAGTTTCTTTATACTCCTCTGCAAGAAGTTCAGTAAGCGTGATCACTGCTCCCTTACTCGAGCTGTAAGCTGCCAGTCCAGGAAATTTCATACTGCCTTGAATTCCTCCCATCGAACTTATCGTGATGACGTGTCCATCTTTTTGCATAAAAGGAAGTACAATTCTTGTCATTTCAGCTACACCAAAAACATTAGTTTCATATATTTTTGCGAAGTCCTTAAAAGTCGTTTCACCAAACGGTTTATTAACCAACATTCCTGCATTATTAATTAAAATATCAACGTGTTTAAATTCATCTTTGATAAACTGTTCTACTTTTTCATAGTCGTTTACCTCACACAAATCAAAAGCAAATGATGAAATATTATCAAAATTAAGATTACTTACCGGTTTTGCATTTCTAGATAAGGCCAATACGTTGTGTCCTTGATTTGCAAACAAATGCACCAATTCAAAACCAATTCCCCTACTCGTTCCTGTGATAATAATATTTTTACTCTTCATTTAAAAGAACTTCTTTAGTTGGTGCATTCATCATTCCCTCTAATGCAGGAATCATTTTATTCATAAAACTAGCCATATGTTGATAATCCATTTTATCTGCCTCGTCATCTACATGATGATAGTAATCAAAGTTTGTAAAATCAAACGTTGAAATTGCATGAGCAGGTATGTTTAATTCCTTAAAAAACGGATAATTATCTGACCTAAAGAAAAGGTTCATTTCTTGAGCTTTATCAAAAAAACCGACGACTTCCTCACCTGCATAACGGTTTAAAGTTGGTGCAAAATTAGAACGATTATATCCGCTCATGTATGCTATTGGCTTCCCTTCGGCTCTTGGTACACCTATCATTTCAAAATTAATCATAGTATAAGCGTTAATCCCTTCTTGTTTTAATCTTTCAGCTAAATGAGCAGATCCTTTAAGTCCCATTTCTTCTGCGGAATATAAAGTAATCAAAATACTTCTTTTATTCGTCTTGGTTTTTGCAAAATAACGACCAAACTCCATTGCTGCAATAGTGCCAGATGCATCATCGTTTGCACCATTGGCAATAATATCGCCATCAACTTCTTTACCTTCTCCAATATGGTCATAATGTCCTCCAAGAATTATAAACTCGTTTTTTAATTTTGGGTCATTACCTTCAATGACACCTACTATATTAAATCCCTTAATGACCGGTGCTTTTTCTCCAGGTTTTGCTGCTCTCGAATTTTCAAATTCAAAATCATCCCGATACGTTTCAAAATAAGGTGTTATATTATTTTCCTTTAAGTAGCTCTCTATAAAAACTGCTGCTTTTTCAATGCCTGGTGTACCAGTTTCTCTACCGTTTAAATCATCTGAAGCCAGAAACTCCATACTTTTTTGAATTGATGATTGTTCAATCGTAACTTTTTCCGAAGAAATGGGATTGGAATTTGTACCTTTTTTGCCAGAGGAGCAGCTCCACATCGTTGCGATAAACAGTAATGAAAATAATTGTCTCATATTTATATTTTAGAATTTAAAGATAAAAAAATCCCAATTCAAAAACATTGAATTGGGATAATTATAAGTTATGAATAAACTTCGCCTTTACAGGCTTAGCGAATATAATGTCGTTTGTTAAACCAACATCGTTACAGGATTTTCGATATATCCTTTTAAGGTTTGTAAAAATTGAGCTCCAGTTGCGCCATCTACAGTTCTATGGTCACAAGCCAAAGTTAATTTCATTGTATTTCCTGGTACTATTTGTCCGTTTTTAACCACTGGCTTAGAAACTATTGCTCCCACAGAAAGTATTGCAGAATTAGGCTGATTAATAATTGATGTGAAACTTTCAATACCAAACATCCCTAAGTTAGAAATGGTAAATGTACTACCTTCCATTTCATCCAATGCTAATTTTTTATTTCTTGCCTTACCAGCAAATTCCTTAACTGCTGCACCAATTTGTGGTAAGCTTTGCTCATTTGCAAATTTCACAACAGGTACTAATAACCCGTCAGGAACCGCAACTGCAACTCCAATATGAACATGGTTGTTCAATTTCATTCTATCGTCAAACCACTGCGAGTTAACTTGTGGATGCTGCTTTAAAGCCAACGCACAAGCCTTAACGATCATATCGTTAAAAGATATTTTTGTATCTGGCAGCGAGTTATATTGTACTCTAAAAGCCATTGCATTGTCCATATCAAACTCCACATTTAAATAGTAATGTGGTGCAGTAAATTTAGATTTTGCTAAGTTTTTAGCAATTGCCTTACGCATATTTGAATTTGGAATCTCATCAAAATCTTCTTGACCAGTTGGTACAAACTTACCAACAGATGCAGCCTGGGAACCAGGTGTGAAATTCTCAATATCGCGTTTTACGATACGTCCATTTTCTCCACTACCTTTTAATTGGGATAATTTAATGCCTTTCTCCTCTGCCATTTTTTTGGCTAAAGGCGACACGAATATTCTACCAGAATCTGAACTTGAACTTGAAGCTTTAGTTTCTTGCTTAGGCGTATCTTTTTTAGTCTCCGTTTTTGAACTTTCCTCGCTCTCTTTGGTTTTTAATTCTTTTTCTTCGGAAGATGAATCTTTCGATGTTTCTTTAGTTTCAGGCTTTGATGAAGACTTTTCTTCGGAAGATGAGCCTCCAGCCTTAAAGTTATTAGCCACACCTGAAACATCAGTTCCTTCTGGGCCAATGATAGCCAAAAGTGCATCTACTTTTGCAGACTCTCCTTCATCTAAACCAATATGTAAAAGCGTTCCAGATTGAAATGATTCAAACTCCATAGTTGCTTTATCGGTTTCGATTTCTGCGAGAATATCACCTTCTTCAACCTCATCACCTACTTTTTTCAACCATGTTGCAACCGTTCCTTCTTCCATAGTGTCGCTTAAACGTGGCATGGTTACAACGATTACACCATCTGGTAAATCTTGAGACTTTTCTACTCTATCGTCTTTTTTATTTTCTTTTTTATCTTCTTTGTCTTTCTTATTTTCTTCGGAAGAAGATTCTTTTTTACTGTCGTCGCTATCTTTAGTTTCTTCTATGTCCTCTTCATCACTATCATCATCTGATGACTCATCATCATCTTGTGCTTTAGCTTCCGAAGCATTACCGTTAAGATGCTCTGAAATATCCTCTCCTTCTTCACCAATGATCGCCAAAAGTGTATCTACCTTTGCGGTTTCTCCTTCCTGGATGCCAATATGAAGCAGTGTACCTTCATTAAAGGACTCAAACTCCATCGTTGCCTTATCGGTTTCAATCTCTGCGAGAATGTCGCCTTCCTCTATTTTATCTCCTACTTTTTTCAACCACGTTGCGACGGTTCCTTCTTCCATGGTGTCGCTCAAACGAGGCATATTAATTATCTCTGCCATTGCTTATATTTTGTGTTGAATAAATGGGTAATCTTCTTGTTCGTAAACCGCATCGTACATGACGCTTTTTTCTGGATATGGCGATTCATCTGCAAATTTCTCACATTCGCTTACCAGTTTTTTAACACGCTTATCAATGTCTTTTAACTCATCTTCTGTAGCATATTTCTCTTCAAGAATTATATCTCTTACTTGAGTAATAGGATCTATTTTCTTGTATTCCTTAACCTCATCCTTGGTTCTGTAATGTTGAGCATCACTCATTGAGTGGCCTCTATAACGATACGTTTTAAGTTCTAAAAATGTTGGTCCATCTCCTCGTCTTGCTCTTGAGATTGCTTCATCAAAAGCTTCGGCAACTTTTACTGGGTTCATTCCATCTACTGGTCCGCATGGCATTTCATAACCCAATCCTAATTTCCAGATATCTGTGTGATTTGCTGTACGTTCTACAGACGTTCCCATCGCATAACCATTGTTCTCACAAACGAAAACTACAGGTAAATTCCATAGCATAGCTAAGTTGAAAGTTTCGTGTAAAGATCCTTGACGTGCTGCTCCATCTCCAAAACAACATATTGTTACCGCATCTTTGTCGTGGTATTTATCACCAAATGCAATTCCTGCTCCTAACGGGATTTGACCACCTACAATACCATGACCTCCATAAAAACGATGTTCTTTAGAGAAAATGTGCATGGAACCACCAAGACCTTGTGAAGTACCTGTTGCTTTACCGTACAACTCTGCCATAACGCGTTTGGGATCAACTCCCATGCCTATGGGCTGTACGTGATTTCTATAAGCAGTAATCATTTTATCTTTGGTCAAGTCCATAGCATGGAGTGCACCAGCTAAAACAGCTTCTTGACCATTATATAAGTGAAGAAATCCTCTTACCTTTTGTTGGATATATACTGCAGCTAATTTGTCTTCAAATTTTCTCCAGAATAACATGTCCTCATACCATTTAAGGTAAACTTCTTTAGTGATTTTTTGCATTTGATCTATTATTTATATCTAAAATAATTTTCTCGCCTCATAGTTTGTGAGCAACTAGTTCATGTTCCGAAGAAAAAATCGAAACAGACGAATAACAAAAGTAACACTTTAGTTAGTAATGAAAAAACCCAAAATCGTTAATTTATTACGAAATCGTTATAGAAAACTTTTATCGAATCCTAAAGGTAATAAATTAGCGAGAGAATTTGATTTTATAACTTTACCAAAGGTGCCCATAAAATAAATCTCTATAGAGGATTCTTGTTTGAACTCATACTCTGCTATAGATTGTCTACACGCTCCACATGGTGGAATTGGCGTTGTAGTAGATTGAGATTGTGAACCTGCTGTTAATGCCATTTTTAAAATTTTAGCATCTGGAAATTGCGCGCCTGCATAATAGATAGCTGTTCGTTCTGCACAAAGTCCTGAAGGATAAGATGCGTTTTCTTGATTATTACCGGTTATGACTTCACCATTATCTAATAAAATTGCAGCTCCAACCAAGAATTTTGAGTATGGAGCATAAGCTTTTAGTCTTATTTTTGAAGCCTCTTTCATTAAATTGGCGACATCTTTAGGAAGTTCATTTAAATCTTCATAAACAGTAAAGGAGGATTCTATTTTTATGTCTTTCATCAAAAACGTATTTAGACAAAAAAACTATTGTTTTTTTAACAATAGTTTTTTTTTAAGTTGAAATATTTTATTTACTAATACTCATCGTATTCTCCATCCCCAAAGTTAAATGTTAGAGAAAAACGCAATGTGTTTTCTAACGGACTTTGAATTTTAGATGCTGAAAACAAGTATGATAAATCAATATTTATTGTTGTGTATTTAAAACCAGCTCCAAGTGCAAAAAACTTACGCGCACCCTTATCGTCACTTTCATTAAAATATCCTGCTCTAAAGGCAAATGAGTCTTGATATAAGTACTCTGCTCCCAATGCCCAAGTAAACTCTTTAAGTTCTTCACTAAATCCTCCCGGTGCATCTCCAAAAGATTGGAACACTCCAGATAAGAAATCTACATTATTATCTTGGCCTGCAGTGATAATTGTTGGTTCGCTCTCATCAATACTTGTAGTTGAAGCATCATCTGAAGTTTGCTCTCCATCTCCATTGGTGTCAACAAAACCGAATAATGGAGGTGTTGGCACTAAAAGTTTAGTCACCTCTGCAGTAACTGATAGTTTATTATATTCATCAAAAATGAAATCAAAACCACCACCTAATCTTAAATTTGTTGGAAGAAAGTTTTCTCTACCTCCATCATCGTACTTAATTTTTGGACCAAGATTTTGAATAGCAAACCCTAAACGAGTTCTACCATTAAAGCTATCATAAGCTTCTTCTTCACTTTGATAAAAACCAGAAATATCTACTCCAAAAGATCCTGCTGCAGTTGCATTTGCATCTACTGCCTGAATTCTTAAATCTGAACGTAAGTAACGTAAAGCAACAGCCATAGAAAATTGATCTGCCAAACGAAGTGAATAAGATGCATCTACGGTAAATTCATTAGGTTTTTCAATTAAAGGTTCTGAAAATTCATCTGGACGAATTTCAATTTCACCTAAACCAAAGTATTTGAAACTCACCCCAAACGCACTTCTATCATCAATTCTATTGAAATAAGTTAAATATGCGATTGAAATATCGTTTACCAATTTACTGAGATAAGGTGTGTAACTTACCGCGATACCTGATTTTGCTTCAGAAAACGTGTATTTAGCTGCATTCCATTGTTGTGAATAGGCATCTACCGATGTAGCAACTCCCATATCTCCCATTGCTGCAGACCTAGCATCTGGCGCAATTAGCATAAACGGAACTCCTGTAGTTATAACTGTAGATTGATTAGGAAATGTTATTACTTCTCCTTCTTGCGCGTATGTATAATGAATTGCAACAAGAAAAACTATGGCTAAAATGTAATTTTTCATATGTGAATTTAAGTTCATATTAAGGTATTGCTACTAATAATATATGTAGCAAATATAATTTATTATTATAGTATGACAAGTTTTTCGATTTTTTCGACTTGTTTATTTAAACGGTTAGATCGTACTTTTAGTTTATATACGTACACTCCTTTTCCAATTTTATCACCAAAATCATCTCTTCCATCCCAAACTATATCTTTCGACAGGGAACTTGTCACTTTACCACCTCCATTGGTTTGACCATTTAGCGTGCGAACCAATTTACCTGATACTGTAAAGATTTGTACTGAAACGTCTAAAACATCTGAACTATTGTGATTGAACCAAAATTCAGTATAATCAATAAATGGATTGGGATAGTTTAAAACGTTTGTAATCACTAATTCTTCATCTTTATCCCTTACATTAAATTCTATTTGAGATGTTGAAGCATTATTATAAACATCCCAAGCTTTTAGAGTTAAAGTATGTAATCCTGGTTCAAGATCTCTAAACGGGAAGCTTAATTTACCATTAGTAAAATCGTCAACATTGGCTTGATAATAATCATTTAAGATAAATGGATTGGTTTCATCACCATCGATGATTGCTGTGATATCATGACCAATTCCGCTTGCGGTATTGATTCCATTATCATCTTGAAGGTTTGCAATTAGTGTAGGTTGCTCATTTGTTATACCGCCAGAAACAAAGTTTTCGTCATTAAAAAATAAATTGATGACAGGTCCAATATTGTCTTCTTCTGCATTTTCATTTATTCCTCCTACTTGAATATTAAAACTGTAACCCGATTTGTCGTCTAAAATATTATCTTGTTTAGAATAAAAACCAACTTTACCCTCACCCACAGGAATACCAATATCTCGAGGCACAACAAACTGAAAATCGAATTTTCCATTAGTTGCTGTAGCTTGACCTTTGAAAATTGTTTCTCCTTGTGTTGTAAAATCCATTAATATAAGTTCCCCACTACTAGTTGTACCATCATTGCCCAACGTTTCTCTATCAATTTTTTTATCAAATACTGTTGCGGTAACGATCCCATTATAGTTAGACAGAAAGTTTCCTGAGGTATCATAAACTTCTCCAGACATTTTTACACGATCTAAAGCTTTGAGTGGCTCAGTTTGATCTGCTAATGCCACATCGTTAATTGCGGTTAATCTTACTTCTGGTTTTGCGATTGAAAGTTTCATTGCTGGATCACCAATAAAAAATACTAGAGATTTTTGATTGATCCCAACAATAGAAGGATCATTTTTTGTTAGCCTTAAGGCTTCTGCCATTGAAGGATAATCATTTGAACCAAAATTAAATAAGTAGGTATCCAATTTTTTATTAAAAGACACACCAACGGTAACAAAAATCTGTCTTGTAGTTGTTATCAAAGCTATGGCTCCTCCTTCAGTATTCCAATAGGTGAATTCTCCTGCTGTAATGCGCTGTGGGTTGTCAAACTTTGTAAACTCACAGGTTACTGTAATAAAGAGGTTAAACTTACAAATGTTTCTAATTTCTTGGGCATCTACTTTGGTGAAAATTCGTTCTCCTGCCAACCCATCTTCACCTCCATGACCAAAATAATTTACTACAAGTGCTCCTACTTCAATTGCATTTTTTATTGCATCATTTACCGCAGGATATCGCTCACCACTCGCAGTTGACTGTTGTTGATAAGAATCTGAATGAATCTTAGTAACATTAATAAAAGGTTTTTCTTGGGTTAACTCATCAGCTATTTCATCGGTAGTGGATTCTAAGATTATTTCCCAATCTAAATTTACATCATCAGAAATCATAACTACGTTATTTCTCCAACTCCCAAATGCTTCTTCACCATAATAACCTTCTATTTTATCAACTAGTTCTTTAGCTTGTTGTGGAGATCCTGCTAATATTCTACCAACTGCAATATCCAGACGCTCTTCTTCTTCCATTTCTCCTTCATTTTCATCCATCATTCCGTAGAAATCATCTGAAATAAATGAATTTACAAGACTGAAACTTTCTGCGGAATTCCATGTTGGAACAATATTGGTGTTATTTGGAACCCTGTCCTTATAATCATAAGATGCATCACCAAATAGACATAAATACTTTAAACGCTTACTAGGCTCACTTGCATTACGATATACATACTGAACCATATTTCTTATGGCAGCGACATCCTGTTTACCAGAACTAAACTCTGTATAAATTTCATTAAGCGTAACAATTTTTATATTTAGATTATATTGATCCCTATTAATTTGAGCTAATCTTTGTGCTTGGTTGACATAATTATTATTTGCTATTATAATGTAATCTAGATCCTGGAATTCTCCTTGTTCATTTAAAAATATAGTTCCCTTTATATTTTGATTACTAACACTTGAATTGGAGTCTCTTGAGGGTTGAAATAAATCGAGATTAGTTACGGTGACGTACTTTTTTGCTATTCCTGCAATATCTTTGTAATTAATTGTAGAATTTTGATCGCTATTTAAAACTGCTTTGACATTGTACTTATCTGTAATATCCCAAACCTCTTGAACATTCGATGTATTATTAAGTGAGTATTCAACAACGCCTGAACTTAACGCGACATCCTTATTTTTAAATACAAATTGATTTCCTTCAAATATTAATTGTCTTGTTGCCTCTATTGAAATGTAATCTAAATAACCTTGAGTAGAAGGGTTGCCATTATTATTATAAATTAACTTAACTGCTACTTCTGAAGAAGAAATTGTGACGTCATTAACTACTGAACTTCCAAATGCTAAAGTGGGATCGTCAACTGGTGAGAAATTCATTGTTCCCTCTAGATTACCATTAACAACAACTTGCATATTACTTGATGTTGTTTCACTTACTCCTGCTGCAAGTACTCTTACCTTAGCAGGCACTGTAGATATTATATTTGGAAAGCTGAAATTAAAAGTTTGTTCATTTTCTACATCAAAGCGTTCACCAAACCAACGTCTCCCAATTTTGCCTAAATTATTTTCATCCACTTCATGAAATTGATAATCCTGAAATGTATCAATTGATAAATTAGGTTCGTCTTCTGGTTGGTTTAATAACTGTATGCGTTTACCGAAATTACCCTGAGTAGTGATATAGTAATACGACTTATTAGAGTATAAATTTATATTAGTGTCACTTTCTTGGTTGTATTCAGTAGGTCCTTCAGCATAAAACAATATATAATCATTATCATTGAACACGCCATCTTCTTCTCCCACAAACCTTATTGCATTTTGCTGCAAATCTATTGGAGCGGGCTCGCTATTTGACAAAGGAAGCATTGCGCCTCCATTACCATAAACTTTAATAGTTCTTGGATCTACATTTGTATTGACACCCAAAGAGTTCAAAAAACTTTTATTTAATATGAATACTCCAGATTTTTCAACATAAAATTTATGCCATTGCCCAGAACTCAGAACAGAGTTAACTATGTCTTGAGTATCTTGAGCTGACCTATTGAAGTTTCCTCCAAGTTGGTAATTCACAGTAAATGCAGTGATTTTTTTATAAACTCCCCTATCGTTTATTATTGGAGTAATCTCTAGATAGGCAGATATATTTTCTCTTTCAATCGCGTTCTTTAGTTTGATTTGAGGTGAATTAGGAATTGTTGTAACGGATAAATCTTTTAATTCTGAAACACTTACAGTCTCGTATGATACTTGTAGTAATTCTATTGAATTCTCATCTATTTGTGAAGACACTTCCCATTGTGAAAAAAAAGTAATTCCTTTTTTAGAACTATAACCAAAATGGCTTTTATCAAAACTAGGTACTTCAATTGTTGAGTTAGCTGTTTCTAAAACTGTGTAGCCATTCCAGTTGATGGTGAATTGCCTTTGTTGACTATAAACAAGTAATGAAATAAATAAAAATGGTAATAGTATGTATTTTTTCATAGTTAAATAACGTCTAATGAGTCATGATATTACTTAGTCTAATTTTTTTATTCAAAATTACAACAATAATTAATTTATTCATTCGTTATTAAAGACGAAATACATCGATTAAACGACTAAAAGTCCGTTATGGTGTATAAAAAAAGGGATGAAATGCAGTTTTTTTTGAATGATTTTATTAAAAAGTATTGTAAGTTTACCTTTAATTACTATATTGCGTCTCTAAAATTAATTTAGCTTACTTAAAAGTATGGATATGAAAAACGTCTTAAATCTAAGGATACTATTAGCCCTAGTGATATCTTTAACAATTGTTAGCTGTAGTAGAAACTCTTCTAAAAACACATCAAGAGCTACAGGATGGAAAATCAACGATAAGAATGGTGGTTTTCAATATAATGATAAATTCCAAGAGCAAGAAACTGCTCCAGGGTTAGTATTTGTAGAAGGAGGAACTTTTACAATGGGTAAAGTACAGGATGATGTTATGCATGATTGGAACAACTCGCCTAACCAACAACACATTCAATCATTTTATATTGATGAAAGCGAAGTAACCAATCTTATGTACTTACAATATTTAGATTGGTTAAAAAGCGTTTATCCGCCAGAAGAAGAAAACTTTAGACTAATTTATGAAGGAGCATTACCTGACACCTTAGTATGGAGAAACCGTTTAGGCTATGCAGAGATGATGACCGAAAATTATTTACGTCATCCAGGTTATGGTGAATATCCTGTTGTCGGTGTTAGTTGGATTCAAGCAGTTGAATTTGCTAGCTGGAGAACAGATCGCTACAATGAATTAAACTTAGAAGGTGCTGGATATATTGAGAGAGATGCAAAACTATCTGCGTCTGCAGAGAGCAACTTTAATACAGATACATATATCAACGCTCCTACACTTACTTATGGAGGAAATGACTCAATCATTAATCCAGACAAATCGAGACGTAGAGTACAAACTACAGCAGCAGGTGATACAATCAACCAATATGCAAAAAGAGAATCTGGTTTAATTTCTCCAGATTATAGACTTCCTACCGAAGCAGAATGGGAATATGCAGCTTTAGGTATGAGTGAATTGAGAAGCTTTAACGTATATAGAGGTCGTAAAAAATACCCATGGGACGGGCAATACACACGTTCTGGAAAAAGAAAGACTAGAGGTGATCAATTAGCAAACTTCAAGCAAGGTAAAGGAGATTATGGCGGTATCGCTGGATGGTCTGACGACGGAGCAGATATTACTGCAGAGGTTATGTCATACGAGCCTAACGATTATGGAATTTATGATATGGCTGGTAATGTTGCAGAATGGGTTTATGATGTTTATAGACCAATAGTCGATGATGAGTTCAATGATTTCAACTATGTAAGAGGAAACGTATACTATAAAAACTCAATAAACGAAGATGGTACTGTTAAAGTAATTACTCCAGATGAAATTGTTTATGATACTTTAAGTAACGGTAGAATCGTAGCAAGAAATTTACCAGGAGAAATTTTACAAGTTGGTGTTGACGAAAACGAAACATACTTAAGGACTAACTTTGATAAAAGCGACAATAGAAACTTTAGAGATGGTGACGCTAGATCCTCACGTATGTATGCAGATAATTTTGAAGATGAAGATGATGGAGATAGCAACAACGAGACACGTAAAATGTATAACTCACCAAAACATAACGTTGAGAGAGATTCTTTAGGAAATTTAATTAAGAAATATGATACTTCTAACCAAAGAACATCTCTAATTAATGATGAAGTTAGAGTGTACAAAGGAGGTTCATGGAGAGATAGAGCTTATTGGATTGATCCAGCACAGCGTAGATACTTCCCACAAGATATGGCAACAGATTACATTGGGTTTAGATGCGCAATGTCAAGAGTTGGCTCTAAATCGCAAGATAAAAAGAAAAGAAACTAGAATATTTCTTTTAAATATGCAAAGGTCCTAATCATTTGATTAGGACTTTTTTATTACATTTATTTTATGACTACAGAAAACTTATATAAGCATTTTCTTAATTCTGAAGGGATATGCACAGACACTAGGAAAATATCAAAAAACTGTATGTTTTTTGCATTAAAAGGAGATAATTTTAACGGTAACAAATTTGCAGAAGAAGCCCTAAAAAAAGGAGCTTTATATGTTGTTATTGACGAAGAATCCTATAAAATCAATAATAGGTTTATTTTCGTTGAAAATGTACTAGAAACACTGCAGGATCTGGCGACCTATCATCGTAAACAATTAAATCTACCAATTATATCTCTTACTGGTAGTAATGGTAAAACCACAACAAAGGAATTAATCAATGCTGTTCTCTCAAAAAAACACAAAACAACCGCAACAAAGGGGAATTTAAACAACCATATTGGTGTACCAATTACTCTGTTAGAAATGAGTAAAGAAACTGAAATTGGTATTGTAGAAATGGGTGCCAACCATCAAAAAGAAATAGAGATGCTTTGTAATATCGCACTTCCAGACTATGGATTAATTACAAATTTCGGAAAAGCACATCTTGAAGGTTTTGGGAGCGTAGAGGGAGTGATTAAAGGGAAGTCAGAATTATATGATCACCTAAGGTCAAATAGTAAAGTGGTTTTCGTTAATGAAAATGATGAAACACAAAGAAAACAAGTTGGAGATTATAATCATGTAATACTATTTGGAACACAAACTGAGCTCCAAGAAACACAACCTTACATATCATTAAGTTATAAAAACCAAAAGCTCCAAACACATCTCACAGGAACATATAATTACAATAATGTAGCTGTCGCGATTGCAATTGGAGAATATTTTAAAATCCCAACACAAGACATAATTGATGCCATAGAGAATTATGTCCCAAATAACAATCGTTCACAAATAGTTGAAAAAAGCGGAAATCAAATTATTTTAGATGCCTATAATGCCAATCCAAGTAGTATGATGGCTGCATTGAAAAATTTTGATCAGCTCATAAATTCAAATAAAGTAATTATTTTAGGTGATATGTTTGAACTTGGCAAAGATGCAAAAATAGAACATCAGCAAATTGCAGATTTTATATCCAATATAGATTTAGAATGTAAAATCCTTATAGGTGAAAACTTTTACAGCACTACCATAAAATACGATACAATATCTTATTTTAAAAGCTTTGAGGATTTTAAAAATAACTTCGGAAATTTCAAATTCAACAACCATATGATTTTGATCAAAGGCTCAAGAGGTATGGCTTTAGAGAGAGTTTTAGATTTTTTATAACTACAAATCAATCTAAATTGAAAGCAAAAAAAAATCTACATAAATTGTAGATTTTTTTGTGGGTCATACTGGATTCGAACCAGTGACTTCCACGTTGTCGACGTGACACTCTGAACCAACTGAGTTAATGACCCTTAATTACATCTATAAAACAAAAAAGTCCACAATTATGTGGACTTTTGTGGGCAATGAGGGATTCGAACCCCCGACCCCCTCGGTGTAAACGAGGTGCTCTGAACCAACTGAGCTAATTGCCCTAAATATTGGATTGCAAATATAGTCTAGATTTTTAATTACCAAAAGCTTTTTTACAAAAATTATAAATTATTTTAATTAATCATAAAACTGCCAAAAAAGCATAACATTTATTAACCTTAATATTTATTTTAATATTTTTAAGCAATATAAATCTACACTTTGAAATACATCTCATTTATAGATCAATTAGGCATTGATATTCAAGAGCTATCAAAGATTGATGCAACTGGTATTATCAAGCTTCAAAAGCAATTAAAAGCTAAAGCCATGTTAGGTGATGCCAATAATCTTGGGGAAGTATCTAACCTTATTGAGAAACTTAAAGATGAATCTATAATACAGCATCATATTTTCGTAGAAAAACATCGTTGGCTTAAACAGCTTATTTCAGGAGAACATGAAAATATTAAGCAAAGTGAAGTTAAGGTTGATGATACCTCAATAAACAATCTTGAAGATCTTAAGTATTTTCTTGCGCCTTTTTTAAAAGAGAATCTAAAAGTTTTTTTATCTGAAACTTTAACTAAAGGCAAATATGTCTTACTGCTTAAAGTATTGACTCACAATTATCTTTTTTCCGAAGAAAACAACCAACTTATAATCAACTTCTTTAAAGCGAGATTGAATTACGCAACCGTATATTTAAGGGAAGGTCGATTAAAACAGAAAGAATTCCCTGTTGGTTTTATAACAAATAAAGTATTTATCAATTGCCTTAACGAATATCCAGATTGTTTTAATGAAGATATGCAGGAGCTCAACTCTGAGGTCATTGATATCTACAACACAAACCGTCGCAATACGAGAAATGAAGAGTTTAGATTTAGTTCTAAAGCAATGGTTGCTTTTTCTATTTTAGATACTTCTAACGTGTTTTTAAAGGAAACATTAGTCTCTAATGCAGAAATTGCCAAAGAGTATGCCTACAATTCTAGATCAACCAAAAAAACCGGTTCTGGTTTTGGTGGCTGGAGTATTTTTGTTGTTGTTATGATCGTTATTAGAATTATTTTTTGGGTGGGGAAGAGTAATAGTAGTTCAGATTATGATTATATCCGAGCTGGAGATAATAGCTTTGGACAGTCTGATGAATTCCGGAAGTTAATTGATAGCATTCAACGCTCAAAATCAAATAATGGAACATTTAACATTGATGAAGATCTTACTGAAGACGCTTTTAATGAAAGATCTTACAACGCATCACCATCAACAGACAAATACAAACTTGAAAACCATGTTAGGTTTATTTATACTTTAAAGCGTAATGTAGAACGTAAAACCAAAACTAGTGATAGTCCAATTGCTTTAGAGCCATTCACAAACCCCTATCAAACTACATTTAATGATCTACCCTATCTTGAAGAAGAAAATGATAATACTTATTTAAAAATAAACAACAAGAGCAAAAAGGACATGATTGTGTTTAGATTTACTTCAGGAATTGATCAATCTATTTACATTCCAAAAGATGAGAGTATTGATATAAAAGTTGTAAATAATGATTCGCTGACTTTTTATACAGGCACCGATTTTATCTCCACCCGTTTTTCCCATTTTAAAAACGACACCGATTTATCAAACATGTATAAAATCACAAATTTTGATACTTCCGTAGAAAAGCAAATATCCATTTATCCTTTTGAAAATATAATCTCTAAAGTCAAGAGCAGTTCTTCAAACAAAATGTTGGTAGATACCGTAAGAGCTGAAGTCATAAAAACAGATAAAATCAAATTACAACAGCTAAGCATTGATAAAATATACACAGCCTGGTACAATAAAAAGTTTACGCATTAACCTAAACCAGTTCTACTATCATCCTTGAATTTTTTCTGCTTTTCCTTTTCATAATCTGGCAAAAGGGCAGACAATCCATACACGATATGTCTCAAAGATTTATAATCTTGTTTGTCTAACGCCTCGTCGCCTTGCTTTATTAACTTATCTGCCTTTCTTTGGTTAGAAAAATCTGTAACGAACTTCATATGTAAAAAATAAGTGATAAAATTCTCGTCACTAGATTGAATTATGGAATCATACAACTCATCAAGTTCCTTGATTTTTGAACGGATTAAATATTTATTTCCAGAATTTATAACCTCTCTCTCATTTTTAATTATTCGGGCATATTTTTCTTGAAAACGTTCATTTTCTTCCTTATTTAAATGAAATTCCAAACTAGACTTGCTTTCATTATATTCCTCAATTTCATGAGCAATCAACTTATTACGAGTTAAATCATCAAAAGTTTGAATGAGCTTTCGTTTTTTATCATCTAACTGAAATTTAGAATCAGATACATCATCATCATTAATCAATGATGCAGCAATTTGGGTTTCAATCAGCCCTACTCTAATATTTTCCAATTGTTGGGAGTATTCAAAGTTTTCTTCGGAAATATTAGCTCTTATCAACGCTTCAACATCTCCAAGAACCGTATTAAGTTCCATATTGATCTTGTTGATGCTTATAGCCCTTTCAGACTCGCTAAACACATTTTTAAACTCTTGGTCACACGATTGCAAAAACACATTGGTCTTTAAATCTCGCGATTCGGTCACCTCTATTTCAATCTCGATATCTGTTCCCTTAATAAGATCTTCCTCAAGATCTTTTCCGAAGATTTCAATAAAACCAATGCTCAAACCAGAACTTGGCAATCCTTTAGATTTACCTTCAATAATATTGATGATCAAATTGGATTTAGATTGTTTTAAAATCGTTTTTGAAGCTGTTTTGTAAATTTTCTTTTTCAACGGAAGGATACTCCCTTTCGCAAAAACCAGCTCGAGTCTCGTAGCAGAAGCATCCAAATCGTCAACTTCCATACAAATGTCATTGGGCAAAGGTTGGCCTTGAACATTATAACTCCCTTGGTTTATGGCAACGGTGTCAATTACTTTTAAAACATCAAAATCTGTATTTAATAACTGTATTTTAAAAGCATTCAAACGACCTTCCAATAATGGCACAAACTCAGAAAAACTCCCGTCATCTAAAGTTTTAACTCCAGAGTCATAACCGCCATCCTTTCGCATGATCCTAAAATTACTCACCAAATCTCCGTTTATTTTTCCCGTGATTAATTCTTCCAGATCTCGAGTATTTTGCTCGTAAAAGAGTTTGAAATCAATACTTTCGGTTTCCGTAACAATATTTGCTTCCTCAACCATTTCTTCGGAAACTGTTGCAGGTTTGGATCCTGCATAGTAGGCAGCTCCAACAGCAACTGCCGATGTTGGATCAATGCTAGAATTAACTTCTACACCAACAGCTTCGGCAATTCGTCTTTTAATCAAAGGCACATAAGTACTACCTCCAATTAAAATAACGCGATCAATTTGAGCATTTAGCAATTGATTATTTTTTATTACATCTTGAATAAACTCGATTGTTTGCTCCACTTTTGGAGAAATCAAATCCTCAAATTGCTCTCTTTTTATCATGAACGTTTCAAAAACATCTTCGCCTTTAATTTCGAGATCCAGCTCTAATTCTGTTTCTTCGTAATGAGACAATTCTTTTTTTGCCTCTTCAGCTATTTTGAGCAATTCAAAGTAAAGTCCTTTAAAGGCTGTAGTTTTTGATTTTAAATCTTTCCATAGGTTTGAGATTTTCAGCTTTTCTTCTAAAAAAGGAACTATGATAAATTCTACAATAAGATTATCAAAATCTGCTCCTCCCAAATAATTATCACCAAGATTATCTGTAACCTTTAATTCCCTGTCATTAACCTCTACTAAAGCAACGTCAAATGTTCCACCTCCAAAATCATAAACAATCCAATTTTGTTTTTCTGCAACTTCAATATTAGAAGTATTTGCAAAAGCCAAACAAGCAGCAATAGGCTCTTGCAACAAAACCACTTCCTTAAACCCAGCCAAATAACCCGCTTTTTTTGTAGCATTGGATTGGATCGTATCAAAAGATGCTGGGATGGTGATCACTACAGAATTTAAACTATCCTCATCGTTTACAAAGTTTTTGAGCTCTTTCAAAATTAGTGACGACAACTCAATTGGCGACATTTCTTTGTCGATTGCTGGAACGAAATAAGTGTCTTGAGTTCCCATTTTTCGTTTAAAGAGCATACAAATGTTTTCTGCATCTTTTTCCAAGTAATCCAGTGCTTTATCTCCAATTACGATTCTCTTTCCACGAAAAGCGATACACGATGGCAACGTTTGTTTTAAGCCTAACGGATTGTTGTAAATTTTAATATTTCCGTCGTCATATTTTGCAATTAAGCTATTAGTTGTTCCTAAATCTATGGCGTAGTTTATTGTTTTCATTTGGGACTATTCTACGATTACAATTCCTTTTTGAAGCAATTGCGTCTCATTATTTTTTACTTGGTAAATCACTGGCTTTAAAACCTTAGTAATTTTTGAGTTTTTATTTAAATCTCCAGCAATATTGGCATCGATATCTGTCATTTCATTTCTATAGGTTTGACCTAATGGATTCACAATTTGAAAACCTAAATTTTCAAATTCGTGATAAATACGGTCAACATATCTGGAAACACTGTCGTTATTATCCTTTTTCAATCTTAAATCGAGCGCAAAAACCTGATTGATTATTTCTGTCATTTCTAAATTTGTTTGAAAATTAAATATACAACTATTTATAAGCTATACGATTTCGGCTACTACAAATGTACTTCCGCCAACGTAAATCAAATCATCACTTGAGGCATTACTTTTTGCTGAATTTAGAGCCATATTTACCGATGAATAGGACTCTCCCTTAATACCAAAGTCCAAAAATTGTTGTTTTAAAATGTCAGTATCAAGACCTCTGGGTACATTTGGTTTGCAAAAATAATACGCAGCATCTTTTGGCATCAATGGTAATATAGTACTCACATCCTTATCATTCACAACACCAAAAACGATATGCAACGCACTATAGTTCTCTCTTTGTAATTGCTCAAACACATACTTAAGTCCTTCTTTATTATGCGCTGTGTCACAAATTACTTTAGGCTCTTTTTGTAAAAGTTGCCAACGCCCTTTTAAACCTGTATTTTTTACCACATTTTGCAATCCAGTAATTATATTTTCTTCGGAAATATTAAAATCCAAATCACGTAGAACCCTTAAAGTTTGCACCACTGCTTTTTTATTGTGCTTTTGGTAACTTCCTTTTAGATCGCTCGAATAATTGTCATTTATCAATTGATCTGCAAAATATATTTTGGAGTTGTTATTTTTTGCTGTTTCTTCAAAAACGGTTTTGGTTTCTTCTTGAGTTTCGCCAATCACGATTGGGATTTTTGGCTTAATAATTCCTGCTTTTTCTTTAGCGATTGCTTCGTAAGTATTACCTAAGAATTGGGTATGGTCAAAACCGATATTGGTAATTACCGAAACTTCTGGAGTAATAATATTAGTAGAATCCAATCTACCACCAAGCCCAACTTCAATCACAGCAATATCGACCTTTTGTTTTGCAAAATAATCGAAAGCCATTCCAACGGTCATCTCGAAAAAGGATAGTTGCTGGTTCTCTAAAAATGAGGTATTGCGCTTTATAAAACCAATAACAAATTGCTTGGAGACTTCTTTGCCATTAATCTTTATACGTTCTCTAAAATCTTTTAAATGTGGAGAAGTATATAATCCAACCTTATAGCCTGCTTCTTGCAAAACGGAAGCTAACATGTGGCTTGTAGAACCTTTACCATTTGTACCAGCAACATGGATACTTTTAAATTTATGTTCTGGATTTTCAAGATGATTTGCTAAAAGTATGGTATTGGATAGGTCTTTTTTAAAGGCAGACTTACCTTGGTTTTGATACATGGGTAACTGCTTAAACATCCAGTTGACTGTATCTTGGTAATTCATTTACTGGCTTACATCAAAATTGATACTTACAAAACCTACTTGTTTTGATGGCGCTTTAGGATCTGCTGGCCATTTGTGGGATAAAGCGATTTTTTTTGCTGGAGCTAAGAGACAAGGGTTAGTATTTGTTGAACCTTTTATGCCAGGCTCTGCTTCAATAACTTTCCCTTGTTGGTTTACAATAATTTTTACAACTACCAAACCATATTCATTGCAATCTTGCTTAAAAATCTGTTTTGAAGCTTGTCCTCTACCACCTAAGCCAGAACCAACACCACCTTTTCCGGGTCCAGAGCCTCCAAAATAACTAGGTGCATAAGGGTCTCCATCTAATTGACCTTTATCTCCTGGTCCATCACCTGGTCCTTCGCCACCTGTTTTTGTACCTTCACTGTTTTTGACACCACCAATGAGTGCGTCTAATTTATCTTTCGCCTCTTTTTCTTCTCTAGCTTTTTTTGCTTCTGCTGCTTTTTTTATGGCCTCTTTACGATCTGCCTCTGCTTTTGCCTTTGCTTCTGCAGCTTTTGCTTTTTTAATGGCTATAGCTTCTGGAGACTCGTTAGTTAAAACGTCTTCTGATTTTGTATTGGATGCAGACGTTTCGGTAGGCTGTGCTTGTTTTTCTTCTTTAACCACTTCTTCGGTAGGCTGCGATTTTATTGGCTCGGTAGGTTGAATGTTACCTGTGCCGACTTCAGAATTTCCGAAGTTAACAGCAACACCGTACTCTTCTGGAGGATCCATATACGGAGGCCCTACAACAAACAGTAGCAATACCAAAATAACCACTATTAAAGCGGTAATTTTTGCTGAATTTTGTTCGTGTTTGGTCTCTAAATATTTCAATAGTGTCGTTTTATATTCTTATTTTTTTATGGTATGCAAGATTCATTCCGAAGAAAAAATTTTAATTATTTGGTTTTACTGCTAAAATAACCTTGAATTTATTTCGGTTAGCGATGTCCATTACGGTAACCACATTTTCTACTGGTACCGATTTTTCTGCTCTCAATACAACCGTTGGCTGGTCTTGGTTTGATAGTATTGAAATTAATTCGCTTTCTAAAACACTTTCACCAACGCGCTTTTCATCTATATAATAAGTTAAATCTTTTTTGATACTCACTGCTACAGATTGTTTGTTTTCGGTTTTTCCACTGGCGGTTGGCAATAAAATGTCAATTGCATTGGTAGTGACCAAAGTAGATGCTAGCATAAAAAAGATCAATAACAAGAATACAATATCTGTCATTGACGACATATTGAACTCTGGTGTTACTTTATTTCGTCCTCTTAAATTCATTAAATAGGCTCGTTTAAGTGATCTAAAAACTCTAATGAGTTGGCTTCCATTTGGTAAACCACTTTATCGGTTTTTACGACCAAATGATTATATGCCATATAAGCAACAATACCAACAATAAGTCCTGCAACGGTTGTTGTCATAGCTGTATATAAACCATCGGATAATTGTTTGATATCAATTTGCCCACCTGAATTTGCAATTTCAAAAATGGAAAGTATCATCCCAATTACTGTACCCAAAAATCCAATCATTGGAGCTACACCTGAAATGGTTGCAAGAATGCTAACGTTTTTTTCCAAACTATAGATTTCTAATCTCCCAGCATTCTCTATGGCTGTATTGATATCATCTAAAGGTTTGCCTATTCTTGTAATCCCTTTATTGATCAATCTTGATACTGGAGAATTTTGTTGAGCACATAATACTTGTGCAGAATCAATCTTCCCGTTAGTAACGTGATCCTTGATTTGATTCATGAAATTTGCATCTATTTGTGACGCAGCCTTTATTGCAAAAAGTCGCTCAAAATAAATATAAATGGCAGCAATTAAAAGTACAAATAACATTGCAATAATGATTTGACCCGCTGTACCACCACTACTAATTAATTCAATTATTGAAAGTGTTTTCTCAGTTGTTTCTGGATCAGTAGCAAGTTCTGCTCCATCTTGAATATTACTTTGTAATATCATATTATAGAAATTGAAAATTAATTTTTACTATAGTAATAACGATTGTTTTTTGACTAAAGTATGTTTGTTAAAATATTGTTCTTGTAAACATAAATACGACTGCTCCAGCCAAAAAGCCTACGAGTGCTAACCATGAGATTTTTTTAAGGTACCAGAAAAAGTCAATTTTTTCCATTCCCATAGCAACTACACCAGCTGCGGACCCTATAATTAACATACTACCACCTGTTCCTGCAGAATAGGCTATAAAATGCCAAAGTTCATTATCAATTGGTTCTGAAAACATCCCTAAACTAGCTGCTACCAGTGGTACATTATCAATTACCGCAGATCCTACACCTAATAAGAGAACCACTAAATCTGAAACACCTCCATGATGTAATTCTGTACCTAGCATTGGCATGGTGTCTTGTAAAGTTCCCGCGAAACCAAATAGTATTCCTAAAGACTCAAGTGCTGCTACAGCCATTAATATTCCGAGGAAAAATAAGATACTTGGCAACTCAATTTTAGATAATGAGTGGTGAACAGGACTATGGTGAGCATGAGCTTGACTTTCGGCATCATCTACCTCTGTCATACTAAATTTAGAGTTACTATATATTTCCGCAAAGATAGCGACGATACCTAAAGCTAACATCATACCTACATATGGAGGTAAATGTGTTACTGTCTTAAAAATAGGCACTGAAACAATACCACCTAATCCAAGATATAACATCGTAGAGCTAAATTTGCTTTTAGGCTGATCTGCTCGGTCATCTGTACTTTGATCTAATTTACCTTTAAATGCTGGCATAAACGAAGCAATAAAAAATGGTACAAGCATACAAATAAGAGAAGGTAAAAATAGGTATACAAATAAATGACCTGTGGTTACTTTTTTCCCAATCCATAACATTGTGGTTGTTACATCACCAATTGGTGACCATGCTCCACCTGCATTTGCTGCTATAATGATTAAACCTGCATACCAAATTCGAACATCTCTATCGTACACTAATTTTTGTAAAATAGAAATCAATACAATTGTTGCTGTTAAGTTATCAATAATAGCTGATAAGAAAAACGCTAAAAACCCGAAAATCCAAAGAATTCTCTTTTTACTTTTTGTTTTTATAAAGCTTTTTATGGTTGAGAAACCATCAAAATAATCAATGATCTCCACGATGGTCATTGCTCCCAAAAGGAATACAAGAATTTCGGCAGTTTTACCAAGATGATGAAGAAGGGTTTCTTCCATCCAATGCATTTTATCTTCGTGCCCTAAACTGGCAAAACCATCAACTAAACCATGACTTGAAGAATCAAACCATTCTGAAAAAGAGTCAATACCAAGAGATATTAATGCCCAACTTATAGCCATCATAACTAATGCTGGGATTAATTTATCAATTTTAATAGTGTGCTCAATAGTTATGGCTAAGTAGCCTAAAATAAATACTATAATGATAATTGTTTCCATAGGGGTGGATTATATTAATTGCGTTAAGGCAATTTCAAATGCTGTTGCACTTATGCCTGTTTTTGTTTGATTCTTATCGTAAACTTTTTGTAATGCTTTTTTTATAATTTCTGAAGTATCGCTAAAAATTGCCTCATCGGTCATTTGCACTTTACGCTCCATAAAATATGCAAAAACTCTTGCCATACCACAGTTTGAGATAAAATCTGGTATGAGGCTCACTTTATTATCTGTGTGCTCCATAATGCTTCCGAAGAAAATCTCTTTATCTGCAAATGGTACATTAGCACCGCACGAAATCACTTCTAGACCTGTATCGATCATTTGATCAATTTGACCTTGGGTAACCAATCTTGATGCTGCACAAGGCGCAAATATCTCTGTTTGCAGTGACCATATTTTTTCATTTATTTCTGAAAAAGGAATGAGATGATCATTAACCAACGTGTTTCCCGACTTTGCTAAATAGAGATTTGTAATCTCTTCAAAAGAAAACCCTTCTTCTTTAATTAAACCTCCAACAATATCAATGATACCTACAACTTTCGCTCCCATTTGAGCCAAATAAAAAGCTGCTGCTGCACCAACATTACCAAAACCTTGAACGATTGCTCGCTTACCAATAATAGAGTCTCCTTGAATATCATAAAAATGTTTTGCTGCTTCTGCCACACCAAAACCTGTAATCATATCTGCAACAGTGTATTTTCTTGCGACACTTGGTGAATATTTTGGGTTTTCAATCACCTTAATTACACCGTGTCTCAATTGCCCAATGCGGTTGATCTTGTCTGCTTGGGTAGGCTTAAAGTGACCTTCAAAAACACCTTCTTGAGGATGCCAAACTCCGCTTTCTTCAGTAATTGGGATAACCTCGTGAATTTCATCTACATTAAGATCTCCACCTGTACCATAATAACTTTTTAATAATGGTGATACTGCTTTGTACCAACGTTCTAAAACCCCTTTTTTTCTTGGATCTTTAGGGTCAAAATTAATTCCAGATTTTGCGCCTCCAATGGCTGGTCCTGAAACTGTAAATTTCACCTCCATTGTTTTGGCAAGTGATAAAACCTCGTTCATATCGAGGCCTTTACGCATTCTGGTTCCACCACCTGCTGCACCTCCTCTTAAGGAGTTGATGACTGTCCATCCTTCGGCTTCGGTTTCTGGGTCTTTCCAGTTAAAGATTATTTCGGGCTCTTTATCTTCGTATTTTTGTAGTAAATCTTTCATTTATATACTTTGAATCATTCATAACTTGTTTTTAAAAAAATCTTTGGGAGTATTTAGAGCGAAGCTAAAGTTGATTCATTTGTAAAAAATTTAGTTGATTAATGTAACAAATATAAAAAACAAAAAACGGGTATATATTAAATTTACGATATTTTTATGGATAATATATTTCTCCTGAGGAATGGTCAAAATCTGCTCCTGTCACACTTGCCAAACAGTTGACTTCTCCTCTCAATTTAAGCACACCTAATAGACCGAAAATAAGCGCTTCCTTAAATTCTATGATGTCATTTTGAGGTACAATTAAATTAAATTTCTTTTGTGCCTTAATACGATCCAGCAAAAATTCATTATAGGTTCCTCCTCCTGTAAATAAAACCTTCGCCTCCAAACGGATAGCGTTTGCAATTTGAATGGCACAGTGCTCGATAAAGGTCCTTAAAATATTTTCTTCGGAAAGTTTAGATCTTTCCAATATTGGGAATATTTGAGATTTCACCCACTCTAAGCCTAAAGATTTTGGTGGTTTTTCAGAATAAAAGACTAATTCATTTAAAAGATTTAAAGTGCTTTGATCTATTTTTCCAGATTTTGCGATGTTTCCATTTCTATCATAATCATAATCTAATTTTTGGGCATAGTGGTTCATGACGATATTTACAGGGCAGATATCGTAGGCTATTCTCTCGGTTTTAACTTCCGAAGAAATATTGGCAAAGCCACCTAGATTGATGCAGTAATCATAATCTGGGAATAATAATCGGTCTCCAATGGGAACTAATGGCGCTCCCTGCCCATTGAGTTTTACATCTTGGGCTCTAAAATCACACACAACAAGATTGTTTGTGAGCTTGGCAATTTCTTGAAGATTACCAATTTGATAGGTCATTTTTTGCTCAGGTTGATGCAATGCGGTATGACCGTGTGAGCATATAGAGTCTATGTTGTTGAGTTGATGTTTGCAAAGAAAACCATTTATAACTTCTGCCAAATATGCTGTGTAATCACGATCTAATTTTTTAAGAGTTTCTAAGTCAAAGTTGACAAGGTTTGCCAGTTTTTCTTTCCAATAGTTGTTATAGGAAAAGGTTTCAGAATGGTTTATTTTAAAGTTCCAAGAAGCATTAATCTCAAAGGTTATGTGCGCCAAATCTATCCCGTCGAGAGAAGTACCTGACATTACACCTACAATATCGTAATTAGATTTTATCATATTGTGTAAAATTAACTATAACGATTGAAATTATGCTAATAAAGAGTTATCTTTGCTCTCGTTTTTTAATAAATCAATAATTTTTATAACATGGATTTTAGCTTAACTGAAGAACATATAATGATACGCGATGCAGCTCGCGATTTTGCACAAACCGAATTACTTCCTGGCGTTATAGAACGTGATAATTCACAGACATTTCCAGATGAGTTGGTTCGTAAAATGGGCGAACTTGGTTTTATGGGTATTATGGTAGATCCAAAATATGGAGGAAGTGGCCTAGACGCTATTTCTTACGTGTTAATTATGGAAGAGTTATCTAAAATTGATGCTTCTGCATCTGTAATGGTTTCTGTGAATAATTCATTGGTTTGTTATGGACTTGAAGCTTATGGTACCGAAGAGCAAAAACAAAAATATTTAACCAAACTTGCAACAGGTGAGCAAATTGGTGCATTTTGCTTAAGTGAACCAGAAGCAGGTAGTGATGCGACTTCTCAAAGAACCACAGCTATTGACAAAGGTGACCACTATATTGTTAACGGTACAAAAAACTGGATTACCAATGGTGGTCGTAGTGACGTATATTTAGTGATTGCGCAAACAGATAAGCACAAAGGTTCTCACGGGATCAATGCATTTATTCTTGAAAAAGGGATGCCTGGATTTGATATTGGACCTAAGGAAGATAAACTAGGAATTAGAGGTAGCGATACGCATACCCTACAATTCAACGATGTTAAAGTACCCAAAGAAAATAGAATTGGTGATGATGGTTTTGGGTTTAGATTTGCAATGAAGACACTCTCGGGTGGTCGTATTGGTATTGCTGCCCAAGCTTTGGGTATTGCATCTGGAGCTTATGAATTGGCGCTGAAATATTCTAAAGAACGTAAAGCTTTTGGTACTGAAATTTGCAACCACCAAGCAATCGCCTTTAAATTAGCTGATATGTATACAGATATTGAAGCTGCTCGTATGCTCGTAATGAATGCTGCGTGGAAAAAAGATTTAGGCGAGAATTATGACATGGAAAGTGCTATGGCAAAACTTTATGCAAGTAAAGTAGCTATGGAGCATACGGTTGAGGCTGTTCAAATTCATGGAGGAAATGGTTTCGTAAAAGAATATCATGTTGAGCGATTAATGCGAGATGCAAAAATTACACAAATTTATGAGGGTACTTCGGAAATTCAAAAAATTGTAATTTCTAGAAGTTTGATTCGAGGATAGTATAAAATTGTACAATAAAAAAAGGCTTCAGAAATTATTTTGAAGCCTTTTTTAATTTGATAACTCGTCAATCACTAATCTTATTTCGCCATAAGAATACTTATCATCCAGTTGATGTTTTAAATCTGAAAGGTTATCGAACGTTTTTTTAGGTATGATTTTATTTAATTCTGAATAGTGTGATTTTGAAATGAGATCAGTTATTTTCACTTCGCCCGATGGAATAAAGCTGGCCAAATGACCGAAAATAGTATTTGAGTTTAGTTCTCGCTCTAAAGCTATTTGATCTAATGATTTTCCGGTTTTGAATAAGTCTAAAGATATTTTTTTTGTATCTCCTTTTTGTTTTTTAGGTTTTAGTTCTTCAAAAACTTCTGTATTGTTACCAACTTCTATGTCATTTTCATCACAATAGTCTCTAATTACTTTTAAAATTTCAGAGCCATATTTTTCAATTCTAGTTTTCCCCATGCCATGAACTGCCTTCAATTCCTGCTTCGTGGTGGGTAATATTTCACACATTGCATATAATGACTTTTGTGTAAAAATCTGAAAGTGAATTAATTCCTCTCTATCTGCTATTTGATTTCTGAGCTCTCTTAACAATTCAAATAGCTCAACGTTGGTAGTGCCATCTATCACTGTTTTACGTTGTTTTTTTGGTTTCTCTTTTCCGAAGAAAATAGATTTTGCTCTTAAATCTAAAAATTGATCTGTATTAAATCCATTTTTTAAGCCTTCAAAATGAGACAATTTGGTTTCTAACAATTCTTCTAAAGTATCCAATTGTTTCTCTATATCTTTTTCGATTGCCTTATTATCTGTGGAAAAGCTAAATTTCTTAAGTGATGTTTCAATCGTTGATTTGGTCTTATCACTAAAATAGGAAATTGCTTTTCTGAAACGGTCTTGCAAGATTTCATCAGTTTCTGGTATTTCGAATTCACCAACTAAGGTATTTAATTGTGATTTAAAACCGTTACTCACTTTAAGCAAGTTAGTTGCGCTTTCTTTTATCGCAATTAAACGCTGCTCTATATCTCCTTCTATACTACCTCTGTTTTTATAATAAATATCTAAAATTCTATCTGATGGATATAAGAATTTATAGAAATCAAAAACTTCTGAAATCAAATTAAGCTGAAATTCTCTTTTAGACTGTTTTAGTATGTTTTCGTTGGGTTGGTTAGCTTCTGAATTTTTATTGAATTCAATAACATGTTGATCGCTGATAATTTGATTGGGTTCTATTTTATTTTTTAAAACTAAGCCTTCTAAAGATGTACATCTACTTAGAGCTACATAAGTTTGACCATGAGCAAAAGCTCCCTGCGCATCTATGATTGCTTTTTCAAATGTTAATCCTTGGCTTTTGTGAATAGTAATTGACCAAGCCAATCTTAGGGGAATTTGAGAATAACTTCCTATTTTATCTTCAGTTATAGCTTTAGTGTTGGAATCAACTGTATACTTTATATTTTCCCAAGTCTCTAGTTTTGTTACAATATTAAAATCATCATCTGGACATTTTACAATCACTTCATCTTCTTCAAGTAGAATTACTTTACCAATTTTACCATTAAAGTATCTCTTCTCTAATGAACTATCATTTTTAATAAACATGACTTGAGCTCCAACTTTTAAAATTAGCTCTTCTTTATTTGGGTACGAATGGTCCGGGAAGGTACCTTCTATTTTCGCTTTGTAAGTATGTTCTCTTCCTTTTAAATTTCCTAATTTTTCTTTATTTGAATGTTGTGCTTTATTATTGTGAGTTGTCAAAGAAATATAACCTTCCTCTTTGCCAGGTTGAAAATCAGGAATAAATCGTTTATTAAGTTCATTTGCAGAAGAGACACTTAAGTCATTATTTCTAATTTCATTAAGTATATTTATAAATAATGGATTTTCCTGTCTATATATATGTTTCAATTCAATAGTTAAAGGCTTGCAATCTTGATAAGCCTTACTACTGAAAAAAAAAGCATTATTATAAAATGGTTTTAGTAAATACCATTCATTCTCTCTAATAACCGGAGATAATTGCTGCAAGTCACCAATCATTAATAATTGAATTCCTCCGAACACCAAATTTCTATCTTTATAACGTCTTAAAGTTTTATCAATGCCATCTAGCAAATCTGCTCTAACCATACTGATCTCATCTATTACTAAAAGATCTAGAGACTTAATTATATTTATTTTAGTTTTACTAAATCGTCTATTAAAGCTTGAAGAATGACCAAATTCATCATTGGGTAAGATAGGACCAAAAGGTAATTGAAAAAAAGAATGAATGGTTACACCTTTTGCATTTATAGCTGCAACACCTGTTGGAGCAACAACTACCATTCTTTTTTTAGATTTTAACTTTAATTGGTGTAAAAAAGTAGTTTTTCCAGTTCCAGCCTTACCTGTTAAAAAAACATTTCTTTTTGTATTGTTAACAAAATCCCAAGCTAAGTCTATTTCTATATTAATCATATTGTGATAAAAAAATTACAATTTTTAAATACCAACTATAAATATAATATAAAATTTTTAGTGAATTTTTATCAATTAACTTATCTCTTAAATAGACAGTAATATACTCTAATTTAAAACTAACAAAAAGATAAAGACACTAATACATATCTATTTATTTTCAAAGGAGGACCATTATAACAATCGTAAGTATATTCAAAAATAAAGAACAAAGGCAATTAAACAATATTAGATCTATTTAAGAAAAGGCCTAATGACAAAACCAGAATAATAGTCATAAAAAAAAATCCCCAACAAATAAATGTTGGGGATTTCTAAAAAAGGCGACGACCTACTCTCCCACGGATGCAGTACCATCGGCGCAAATGGGCTTAACTTCTCTGTTCGGAATGGTAAGAGGTGAGCCCCATCGCTATAACCACCTTAAATCTTTCGGCGTACGCAGGTAATACCTGCCCGACCGTATAAAATAACATATTGAAAAAAGTATCACATAAAAATAAACTGCAACTAAAAAAAAAACAGGCGTACAATAAGCCTATGGGCTATTAGTACTACTCGGCTATGACATTACTGCCTTTACACCTATAGCCTATCAACGTGGTAATCTTCCACGGCCCTTTAAAGAAATCTCATCTTGTGGTAGGTTTCGCGCTTATATGCTTTCAGCGCTTATCCTTTCCCAACGTAGCTACCCAGCAATGCTCCTGGCGGAACAACTGGTACACCAGAGGTTGGTCCAACTCGGTCCTCTCGTACTAGAGTCAGATCCACTCAAATTTCTAACGCCCACTGTAGATAGAGACCGAACTGTCTCACGACGTTCTGAACCCAGCTCGCGTGCCACTTTAATGGGCGAACAGCCCAACCCTTGGGACCTTCTCCAGCCCCAGGATGTGACGAGCCGACATCGAGGTGCCAAACCCCCCCGTCGATGTGAGCTCTTGGGGGAGATCAGCCTGTTATCCCCGGCGTACCTTTTATCCTTTGAGCGATGGCCCTTCCATGCGGAACCACCGGATCACTATGCTCTACTTTCGTACCTGATCGACCTGTATGTCTCTCAGTCAAGCTCCCTTATGCCATTGCACTCTACGCACG